>DATEDN010000001.1:0-1051 GCA_035281645.1 Acidimicrobiia bacterium
CGGTGAATTTCATGCCTCTCCGCCCCCGCCCTGGTCGCTGACCAGCCGCCATGGTGCCGAAACCAGCCGGCTCCTCACCCGCTTCATCGCCGACCCGAAACTCTCTCGCCTCCCACCGCTTCTCCGCTCCGCCCTCTCCGGATAATCAGCGAACCCAGGGTTGTGGACCGCGTCCAGCGCGGATATCGCCACAGAGAAGCTCGATCAGGAACCCGTAAAGCGGGGAGGGCGCTTCTCGAGATGAGCGGCGATCGCCTCGTCGAGGTCGTCCGAGATCAGAAACGCTGCGTTCCACAGCGCCATGTAGTCGAGGGCCTGCTCGATCGATCGACCCTCGCCTGCTCGGAGCACCGCCTTCGCTCCCTCAACCACCAGCGGCGAATTTGAGGCGATCTCTGCCGCCAGAGTCATGACTTCCTTGTGAAGGCTCTCCTCATCGGCCAGCACCCGGGAGACGAGTCCCATCTCGAGAGCTCGGTCTGCCCCGATATCGGCTCCGGTGTAGACAAGCTCGGCGACATGTCCGGGACCGACGATGCGAGGCAAGCGCTGCATCGTCCCCACGTCTGCCACCAAACCCATTCGGGTCTCTCGTACCGAGAAGATGGCATCGGCCGCCGACCAGCGAATGTCACAGGCCGTGATTAGATCGATGCCAGCTCCGAGGCAATAGCCGTGGATGGCGGCAATGACCGGTTTGGGGCAATCGGCCAAGGCGGTGAAGGTGTGTTGCAGCCTTTTGATCTCCGACATCAGCGTCCGCCGGCGCTCGGCCTCTGATCGTCCCTCGGGAACGATCGCTCCCAGCATCTGAAGGTCGATCCCCACGGTGAAGGCGGGGCCGCGACCTCGGACCACCAGGACCCGGACCTGGTCGTCTTCCCCCAGCGCCTCGACCACTTGGGGAAGGCCGGACCACATCTCGGGAGACATGGCATTCAACTTCTGCGGCCGGTCGAGCCAAACGATGGCGACATGATCGACTCGTTCGACCGAAATGTTGTCAGTCACCGGCTCTCCAGGCGTCCCTGATTCGCACTCTGCTCCCGAA
>DATEDN010000002.1:0-1198 GCA_035281645.1 Acidimicrobiia bacterium
TGCAGCTATGTCCGCATCGCGGCCATGTGCTCCTCACGGGTTCGCCGGTGGCTCCGTCGATGGCATAGGTGTTGCCGGCGCCGGGGTCGCGGGGGGTCCAGGTGACGGCGTCGGGCTTGCGGTTGGGGTTGGCGAAGCTCCGCTTCCCCCAGGCCTTCTGGGCTTCAGACAGCATCGATGCTGTCGACCTGGACGAGGGTCTTGCCCTCCTCCCGTCCTGGCTGGTGGCTGACGTTGATGAGGGCTTCGCCCTTGATGACGTTGAGGGCGACCTCGTCCCAGTCGTCGGCGGCTTCGACGAACTCCAGCGTCACGCCGAGGGTCGCGAGCTGGCCGTAGAAGCGTTCCAGGGCCCACCGCTTGGTCGGCTGGTAGACCATGTAGTACTTGAGCTTGCCGTGGTCGGTTTTGAACGTGGCGACGAGCATCTGGTTGCCGTTCTGGCTCGTCTTGGCTTCGCAGGCGACGACGATGGCTTTGTAGGTGCCTTCGGGGTGGAGGTTCTGCTTGTCTTCGGGGAGGTCGAGGGGCTTGACGATTTCCATGATCGGGTCATGTCCTTTCGGGGGGTGTTGGCGGTAGGGGTTGGGGTGGAGGGAGTCGCCGGAGCCGTACCTCAAACGAGTTCCCAGCCGTTTGGGTCGTACATCCAGCCGTGTTCGGGGTGGTCGTGGTCGTTACTTGAGAGCGTCTGCTGGTACGACGACACGGCCGAGATACGGGGCGTCTCCGAATGCGTAGATGGCTCCGTCTTCGAGGACGATCCAGTAGCCCTGTCCGGTTGGAGTCGGTATGAACGAATGAATCCGGGCGGATACGGGATGTGAGTCAGGCACGGTTTCCTTTCTGGTTGCTGGTTGACCTGAGAGGCCCCTAGAACGCCGTCTGCGGCGATGGCGGCGTGGACGTGGTCCGTATGGCCTCCGATGTATTCGATGTCTCTGCCGGCCTTCCAGGCCCCCCAGGGGCCGAATAGCTCGATGAGGACTCCGGAGCGCGCATGGGGCAGGAGCGCGTCCCAGATGGCACGCATGTCGCTGGTGGACTGGCCGTAGTCGCGGGCGCGGCCGGCGTAGTGGTAGGAGCCGGGCGCGTGGACGCCGCCGACGGTCTGGCCGATGGTGGGGGTGCCGATGCGGATCCCGAGGTTGGACAGGTAGAGGTCGATGTCCGCCCAGGTGCTCATGACGCGCACCCT
>DATEDN010000003.1:0-1911 GCA_035281645.1 Acidimicrobiia bacterium
GTTGTCGGTGCCTGGGAGACGACGATCGAGGTGGGGCTCGAGGCCGGCGCCAGGCCGCAAGCTGCCACGACCAACGCGATTCCCATCGTTCTGTGGGCTGGCAGATAGGCAGAGGCGCCCTGCGAACCCTGGGTTCGCAAAGAGCTAACGGATGACCGCCAGGACGGCGCCCAGGGCGACGGTGTCGCCGGCTTGGATGCGGAGGTCGACCACTTGTCCGGCGGCCGGGGAGCGCACCTCGTTTTCCATCTTCATTGCCTCGAGGACGCAGAGCGGCTGATTGACCTCCACCTGGTCGCCAGCTTTGACGTGGACCTTGACGATGGTCCCTTGCATCGGGGCGGCGACAACTCCGTCGGAGGTACCGGTGGTGGCGGGCCGCTGGAGCTTGGGCCGTGCCCGCCTGGGTCCGGCGGGGCCAGAGGCGGGCAAGGTATCCGGCGCCCAATATGTCACCGAGAAACGCCGTCCCCCGATTTCGACTGTCATGTCCGTCCGTTCCAGTTCCTCTTCCTCGGGGAGGGTCGGCTCGGCGGCGGGTGGGGCATCGGGGAATTTGACCTGGTCCTCAAGCCAGCGGGTGTAGTGGCGACCGTCGACGAAATCTGGATGATCGAGAACCAGGAGGTGGGCAGGAATGGTGGTGGCGACCCCCGTGACCTGGTACTCGGTCAGAGCCCGCCGGGCGCGGCGGATCGCTTGATCGCGGTCCTCTCCCCACACCACGAGCTTCGCCATCAAATTGTCGTAGTAGGGACTGACCCTTGACGTGGCCTGCACCCAACCGTCGACTCTGATGCCCGGTCCGGCCGGCTCTCGATAGTCGACGATCTGGCCCGGGCTGGGGAGAAAACCCCGCAAGGGATCCTCGGCGTTGATGCGAAATTCGATCGCGTGACCCCGTGGTTCGACGCCCTCGAAATCGAGTTCCTCCCCGTCGGCAATCCGCAGCTGCCATTCGACCAGATCGATCCCGGTCACCATCTCGGTGATGGTGTGTTCCACCTGGAGGCGGGTATTCATCTCCAGGAAGAAGAACTCGCCGGACTCGGGCTCGAAGAGGAATTCGACCGTTCCCGCATTTGAGTAACCGCAGGCCCGACCTGCCGCCAGGGCCGCCTCGCCGAGCGCGGTTCGTTGAGAGGGAGTGATACCGGGGGAGGGGGTCTCCTCGATCAGCTTTTGGTGCCGGCGCTGCACCGTGCAGTCGCGCTCGCCGAGGAAGACGCCACGGCCCGTCTGATCGAAGAGGATTTGAGCCTCGACGTGCCGCGGATGGGACAGATACCGCTCGACGTAAACCTCAGGGCTGCCGAAGTACGCATCTGCTTCACGACGAGCACCTTCATACCCGGCCCGGATTTCCTCGGGCGACTCGACCACCCGCAGTCCTTTGCCGCCTCCACCATGAGCAGCCTTGATGGCAATCGGATAGCCGAACTGCTCGGCGATCGCGGTCACCTCGGCCAGCGATTGGGCGGGATCGGTGGTGCCCGGGACCATCGCCACTCCCGCCCGCTCAGCTTGCCGGCGGGAGGTGATCTTGTCGCCCATGGCGCTGATCGCCTCTGGTGGGGGACCCACCCAAGTGAGACCGGCCGCGGCAACAGCTGCCGCGAAGGACGCGTTCTCGGCGAGGAAGCCATAGCCGGGGTGAACCGCATCCGCTCTCGATGCCGCCGCTACTCGCAGGATGCTTCCTTGATCGAGGTAGGAGTTGGCGGCTGGGGCTGGACCGACGTTCCAGGCCTCATCCGCCAGGTCGACATGCAGGGTGTCGCGGTCGAGCTCGGAATAGATGGCGATCGTGTGGAGCCCCATGTCTTTTGCGGTTCTGATGACTCGGACGGCGATCTCGCCGCGGTTGGCGATAAGTAGACGGTTCATAGCCAGCCCTCAAAGGGGCATGTT
>DATEDN010000004.1:0-3259 GCA_035281645.1 Acidimicrobiia bacterium
AGGTCCGAATCGCCACTCGCCTGGGCGGTCTCGAGCAGGCCCGGGCCATGGCGGTCCTGCTCCTGACTCTTCGGGGCACCCCGACCATCTATTACGGCGACGAGCTGGGAATGGTCGAGCTTGCGGTGCCAGCTGAAAAGCAGCTCGACCCCTTTGGTCGCCGGATGCCCGGTCTGGGAAGGGATGGATGTCGTACCCCGATGCAGTGGAGCCCGGGTCAGGCAGCGGGATTCAGCACCGGTGAGCCCTGGCTCCAATGCCACGACGACCACACCACCGTCAACGTCGAGAGCCAGCTCGACGACCCCGCCAGCACGCTTTCGCTATACCGTCGGCTACTCGTGCTCCGTCGCCGGGAGCCAAGCCTTTCGCGAGGGGCGATCGAGGTGATTCCTTCCGATCCCTCGGTCCTCGTCTATCGCAGGTTCTCTTCCGCCGGTCCGACCATTTCGGTCGCCGCCAATCTCTCATCCGCTGAGGCGTCACAGCCCCTGGAAGGGACGTTGCTCCTCTCGACCGAATACTCCCGATCCCGCCTTTCGTCTGCACTCGCCCCTTGGGAGGCAATCGTCGTTAAGTGAGGCCCGGTGAATGGGGGACTGGCCTACCTACTATCTGCCGGTGCTCGACCGCATCCTCGATGCCACCCGAGAGCGAGTGGTTGACCTTCGCGCCCGCCGCGCCGCGGTGATGGCCCGGGCCGAGTCGATGCCCACGCCCCCTTCCTTTCGTGACGCTCTGTCCGGATTGTTCCATCTGGGAGTGATCGCCGAGATCAAGCGCCGCTCTCCCTCTCGGGGCCGCCTGGCGGTCGACCTCGATGTTCCTGCCCTGGCCAGCCACTACGCCGAGGGAGGTGCGGTAGCACTATCGGTCCTCACCGAGCCGGCCTTCTTCGACGGAGATCCGGCCGATCTCGCCGCCGCCCAGCAGGCGTCCGGTCTTCCCGTGCTGCGGAAGGACTTCATCCTCGAATCGCTGCAGGTTTGGGAAGCACGGGCGATGGGTGCCTCTGCCGTCCTCCTCATCGCCGCTGCTCTCACTCCCAATGAAATGCTCGGTCTTCTCGACGACGTCGAGCACGCCGGCCTCGACGCACTGGTCGAGGTCCACAATTCGGAGGAAGCCCGCATCGCCCTCGACTTGGGTGCCCGCATCGTCGGAGTCAACAACCGGGATCTGGGTTCTTTCGAAGTTGATCTGGTCGTGGCAGAAGCGATGGCGGCCGAGCTCGCGATGGCCCCTTTGAAAGTCGCCGAGTCGGGGATCTCCTCAGCCGACGATGCGTTGCGAATGAAAGCTGCCGGCTACGACGCCGTATTGGTCGGTGAGGCCCTGGTCAAAAGCGATGACCCCACCCGCATGATTAGGGAGCTTTCGGTTTGACTTGGGTCAAGATCTGCGGCCTCACTCGCCCCGAGGACGTCGAGGCGGCCGAAGTGGCGGGAGCCGATGCCCTCGGGTTCGTCCTGATCGAGAGTTCACCACGGGTTATCACAATCGATCAGGCGGCCACCCTTATCGGACGCACCGAAAGCGCGGCGTTCATCCTCACCAAGGACCTTCGCCCTCCCGACCTCATCGCCGCCGCCCTTGCCACCGGAGCCACCGGTGTCCAACCCTACGGGCGCTACGCCGCCGAAGCAGCGGCCGCCGCAACCTTGGTCGGGCTGCAAGTTCTCCGGCCCATCGACCCAGGCGAGAACGTCGCCGACATTCCCTTGGATCAGTACCCATTGTTCGATAGCAAGTCCAAGGCCGGAGAAGGCAACGGAGGGCGGATGGTGGATCCGGCCAACTTGCCGGTTAGCGACCGAGCCTTCGTCCTCGCCGGAGGTCTAACTCCGGGCAACGTCGCACATGTAATTGCCTCGGCGCACCCCTGGGGGGTCGACGTCTCATCGGGAGTCGAGACCCGACCCGGAGTCAAAGACGCGGGACTGATCCGCTCCTTCGTCGACGCCGCACACAAGTCATGACTTTGGGTGGCCGGCTGAGACGGCCAGACGAGCATGGCCGCTTCGGCGACTTCGGGGGTCGTTTCGCACCCGAGACGCTGATGCCGGCACTGGCGGAATTGGAGGAAGAATTCGAGGCGGCCTGGGAGGACGAAGCGTTCCAGACCGAGTTCCGGCGCTGGCTAAGCGAGTTCGTCGGACGCCCCACGCCGCTGCAAGAGGCCCGACGGCTCTCGGAGACGCTTGGCGTTCGGGTCCTACTGAAGAGGGAGGATCTCGCCCACACCGGAGCCCACAAGATCAACAACGCCGTCGGTCAGGCACTGCTCGCCCATCGGATGGGAAAACCACGGGTCATCGCCGAGACCGGGGCTGGCCAGCACGGGGTCGCGGCCGCAACGGCCGCCGCCGCGCTTGGCCTCGAGTGCGCGGTCTACATGGGGGTCGTCGACATCGAGCGCCAGGGATTGAATGTGCAGCGCATGCGGCTGCTCGGAACTGAGGTGGTCCCGGTCAGCTCGGGGGCAGGAACGCTCAAGGACGCCGTTTCGGAGGCTATGCGGGACTGGGTGCGAACCGTGGAGAGCACCCACTACATCATCGGCTCGGTGGTGGGACCCCACCCCTTCCCCTGGATGGTGCGGGAGTTCCAGAAGGTGATCGGCGAGGAGTGTCTCGATCAGCTGGCGGGGTTGCCCGATGTCGCTGTCGCCTGTGTCGGAGGAGGATCGAATTCGATCGGGCTGTTCTATCCGCTGCTTGAGACCGAGGTGGAACTGGTCGGTATCGAGGCCGGTGGCGAAGGGATTGAGACCGGAAGACACGGGGCTTCGATCACTGCCGGGCGACCCGGCGTCCTCCACGGGACCCGGACCATGTTGCTCCAGGACGACGAGGGTCAGGTGCAGGAAGCGCATTCGATCTCGGCCGGGCTCGATTATCCGGGGGTGGGCCCCGAGCACGCCTACCTGGCCGATGCCGGGCTGGTGCTTTATGAGTCCGCCACCGATCGGGAGGCACTCGACGCCGTCGACCTCCTCTCCCGGACCGAGGGCATCATCCCCGCCCTCGAGTCGGCTCACGCCCTGGCCTGGATCATCCGCAATGCCGAGCGCCTGCAGGGAAAGACCGTCCTCCTCGGCCTCTCGGGGAGAGGCGATAAGGACCTCGCCACCATCGCTGCCGCCAGTTGAACGGTCAGGATCGAATTCGGCAGGTCTTAGGCGCCGCCGGTCCGGCCTTGCTGCCATATCTCACCGCCGGCCTCCCCCGTCCCGAGGCGTCGGTTGAGCTCTTTGCGG
>DATEDN010000005.1:0-65748 GCA_035281645.1 Acidimicrobiia bacterium
GGTCCAGATAGAGCCTCATCGAGCATGCTCGTGAATAGCTCGCGGCGCGAGACCGGAGGATCGATCCAGAGGTAGGCAGCCATCGAGCCGGGAATGGTGTTGACCTCGTTGACCCAGAGCTCGCCATCACGCTCGAGAAAATCGATTCGACAGACGCCGCGCAACCCGGCAGCCACCGTCACCCGGCGGGACAGCTCGGCGATCTCAGAGCTCAGCTCATCGGAGATGTGTGCCGGCAACTCGCGACCCGAACCGACTTCGCCCCCCCACGCCAGATACTTCTGGCTGTAGCTGTAGATCCCCGAGCCGCTACGGATAGGAGCCTCGATCGCAGACAGCTCTAAGCGGGGCCACGTTCGGACCGCCAGTTGGAGGTCGCGACTCTCGCTTAGGAAGGGCTCCGCCACTCCCCCGCTTCCGTAGAAGGGTGAGGTCGCCACTAGGGCCAATGCCGATTCCCAGTCCTCCACAACCTCGATCCCGATCGACGACCCGCCAAAACGCGGCTTGACGATGTACGGCCCCTCGACGCGCGCTCCGCCCTCGATGACCAACGAGCGCTCGAGGGTGGGCAGACCGGAGGCGGCCATCGCCGCCCCGAAGGCGAGCTTGTCCATCCCCAGAGCAGAGGCCGCCTGGCCGGGACCGGTGTAGCGCAGGCCGGCGAGGTCGAAGATGCCTTGCAGGGTCCCATCCTCACCGGGTCCCCCATGACAGCAATTGAGCACTGCCGAAACCGGGATCGGACGGCGGGAAACAAAGCCCTGTCCGAGGGAGGGAATCAGCTGCACGGGGCGTGACTTGCGTGGCGGCCCGGCAGCGAAATCGACTGCCTCGGCGTCGGGAGAGACCTGAAACCATTCCCCGCTCTTGCTCCAGTAGAAAGCTTCAACGTCAGCCAACGCGTGACAGGCCTGGAGTCCGGTCAGGATCGAGATGTCGTGTTCGTCGGAGGGTCCTCCGAAGACCACCGCGGGTCGGCTCATCGGTTATGGCCAGTTCGGTTATGGGTAATGGTCGGGTAGGTCGTTCTCGTATAAGACCGCATCGCCTGCCTCGAGGTTCGCTCGTACCCACTCGACAGCCTGCGGTCGTGAATCGACCACGGTAACGAGGGCGCGCCTTCCGTCCGCACCTTCTATCAGCGACCGGCGGTTGGTGTGACCGACAACCACGAGATCGGTTGCTTGCTCGGCCGCCGCCTGGGCCCACTCCCGATTCGCCCGCTCCTGCTCAGGCCCCAACTCCACCATCCCGGGTGTCACCACCACCCGCCTGCCGCCGCCGTCGAGCTCGACCAATGAGTCGAGGGCGGCCCGCGCTCCGACGGGGTTGGAGTTGTAGGTGTCGTCGATGACGGTCACGCCGCGATCCGTGCGAGAAATCTCCCTTCGATGTCGAGCGACGGGAAGATCGCGCAAGCGGCCCGAGAGTGCCTGAGGTTCGATACCCAAGCCGATTGCTGCCGCCATCGCCGAGGCGACGTTGCCGGGGAAGACCCCTTCACCCACCTCGCCGATTACTTCGCCCTCAACCGACAGAAGTCCATCGACCACCGCCACATTGGCTGTCCGAGCAATCGTCGATGTCGTCAGTACCCGACTTGTTTGCTTCCCTGCAAGTTCCGCCAGCCGGGGATGATCCTGATTGAGGACCGCCACCGAAGCGCTCTCCAGGATCTCGGCCTTCGCTTCGACGATCGCCTCCTCCGATCCGAATCGCTCGAGATGGACCGGGCCGATGGCTGTGATCACCGCAACGTCGGGGGGAACGAAGTCGCAGAGCTCACGAATCTCGCCTCGTCCGTATGTGCCCATCTCGGCGATGAAGATCGAGGTGCCCGGGATGAGCTGCTCGTTGATGGCCCGGGCCAGACCCATGCGGTTGTTGAACGAGGCCGGGCTCGCCACCACCGATTGCGTACCCCCGATCAGGTGAGCCAGATAGTTCTTGGTGGTGGTCTTCCCATAGCTCCCCGTGATCGCCACCACCCGCGCTCCCGATCCGGCCAATCGCGCCCGGGCCTTCTCCACCCACTCATCGCCGGCGCGGCGCTCGGTTCGGTTGAGCATCGCCGCCGCCGCGTCAACCAGACGTGGGACGACGATGATCGACGCCGCCGCCGGCCCCGGGTGGGCGATGATCACCGACCAAGCACCGAACAGGATCACCAACACTCCGGTAGCCAATGCCAGCCTCCGCAGCCGGGGAGTCCAATCGAGTGGGGAGGTCCGTCCCCGCAGCCCCAGCCCCACCGGCCCGATCGCGCCTGCCAAACCCAACCAGCCGAGGGAGGGTTCGATGAAGAAGGAACCAATCACACCCGCCACGGCCGCCAGACCCAGGACTCGATTGACGAGCGATACGTTCCACCAGCGCCAGGCGAACCGTGTCGCTGCCGGCGGCAGGTAGTGCTCGCGCTGGGACACCCGCAACCATCGCAAAGCCGCGATCCCGGCTCCGATCATCGAAGCCGTCACCAGGAGCCACATCTTCAGCGGGTGAGCATCTTTTCGACCGCGTCTTCCAGCGCCCGTGGCGCCTCGAGTGGAACCGAGTGGCCGACTCCGTCGAGGATCTGGAGCTCGGCGCCCGGAATCAACTCGGCCAAGCGCTCGGCAATCGCCACGGACGCCTCATGGTCCTCCGCTCCCCAGAGCAGGAGAACCGGGAGGTCGAGGGCGGCAAGTTCATCCTGATACGTCTCGTCGAGAATTCGCACCAGGATGTCTCTCATCACGCCGGATGCCGTCGAATAGTCTCTCGACCCGTACCGCTGACGGGCGCGCTCCATCCTGGCTTCGGAGATCAGCCCCAGCCTTCTCGCCCATCGGCTCGCCCGGAACAAGAGAGCTGGTTTGCCCTGGGGAGTCAGACGAAACAACGGTGCCCCGGTCAGGACCAGGCCACCGAAGCGGTTGGGGTGCATGGTCGCCAGGTGCAGGGCCACCCTTCCACCGAAGGAGTGCCCCACCAGCACCGGCCTCTCACCCAACTCCCCGAGCAGAGGGGCAAGGATGGCCGCGTACTCTCGGGAACTGATGGCCTCCGCCGGCGGAGGCGACGCCCCGAAGCCGGGAAGATCGGGGGCGAGATAAGGGAGTCCCCCGAGTGCGGATCGGAAGTCGGAGGCACGCCGCCCCCAGCCATGGAGCGCCAAAACTCTCGGCGCCGGGCCAGTGGACTCGGCGAAGACGGCCCCGCCGGCATAGGCCCTTAGCGCCATGCGGAGATACTCAATGCCGGGCGCACAGCAGTCGAGAATAATTGTGATCACTTCCTCAACCCCGGGATGGCCTGGTGCCGACACTGACAGCTGACATTGCGCCGCTGTGGCGTTTTCGTGCTGCTGCCATGCGTCGGGCGGTGGCGCTGACCTGGGTTGTGCTGGCCATCCTCGCCGCTCAGGCGGTCAGGCAATGGGAGGAGAACTTCGACGAGGTGGGGTTCGCCGTCGCGGTAGTGGTCATGGCCCTGGTACTTCTCGCTTCTTCTCTGATCGACTGGTACCGGGTCATGCCCACCCATCGCGGTCCCTGGGCCACTCTCGCCTGGACCGCCAGTATCAGCCTTTGTCTGGTGGTCGTCGGCACCCAGCCCGGCATGGAAACGCTCACCCCTCCCATGTTCTTCGGGGTCGTGGCACTGTCCGGACTCGTCCTCGATCGGTTCAAACACGTTCTGATCACGATCCTCTCGGTCGCCTCCCTGGCATTTCTCGCCTTCACCTCCGACCAGCCCCTCAACCTTGCCTCGCTACTGGTCCAGGTTTTCTCCGTCATAGTGGTTGCTACCGCAACCGCCCTGATGGGCTATGAATTCGAACAGGAGTCGACCCGTAGCGCTCGCCGCCTCACCGATCTTCAACGACAGCGGGCAGATTTCGAGCGCCTTTATGCCGTGTCCGCCACCCTGGCCGGAGCGGAGTCGCTCTCCGAGGTCCTGCCCGAGTTGGTGGGTCGAATTTGCACCTATCTCAATGCCCAGGTGGGAGTGGTGATGCTCTACGTCCCCGACTCTCACGAGCTCAGACTGATGGATCCGATCTGGGTCACCGGTTATCCCCTCGAGGCTGGCGACGTCTCCGTTTCGGTGAGCGCAGGTGGTGTCCTCGCTCAGGTGTTCAAATCAGGAAAGCCAGTGCTCCTGGATCAGATCGCCGAGCGCTCCGAGAGCTACGGGATCCTCGGCGATCTCGGTCTGAAAGAGGCAATGGTTGCCCCCCTCCGCGTCGAGCAGTTCAAAGTGGGAGTCATCGCGGTCGGCGATCCCGTGGACGGTTCCTTTGGACGGGACCAGCTCGAAGCCCTCTCCTCTCTCGGCGCTCCCGCCGCCCTCGTGCTCTCCCAGCTTGGCCGCTATGAGGCTGTCGCCGAGATGACGAGGCGGTTGGAGGAAGTCGCCCAGATGAAGACCGACTTTGTCTCTGTGGTCAGTCACGAGCTGCGGACTCCACTCACTTCCATCATCGGGTCGCTCGACACAGTTGCCCGCCCCGAGCTCGCTCCCCAGGCGGAAACCGCCCGCAACTTGCTCAACACCGCCCGCCGGCAAGCGGGCCGCCTCCAGCGTTTGATCGAGGATCTCCTGATCGTCAGCCGGCTGGAGAGAAACGCCGTCCCCATCCAGCTTGAGAAAGTCGTACTCGAGAAGTTCCTCTCCGAGCTGGCCGCGACGCTGCAGATTCCCGACCTCAGCATCGAGGTGATGCCAGCCGATCTCACCGTCCTCTCCGACCCCGATCACCTGAACCGCATCTTCTTGAACCTGCTGGAAAACGCCATCAAGTACGCCCCGAGCAGCCCAGTAGAGGTGACGGCGGCTGCCAAGGGAAACCGGGTGGAAGTGGCGGTGAGCGATCACGGGGCCGGGATTCCCGCCGACATGCGGGAAAGGATCTTCCACCGCTTCACGCAGCTCGAGGGCTCGGCCACCCGCACACGCGGTGGCACCGGTCTCGGGCTCAACATCGTTAAGGGACTCGCCGAGGCGATGCATGGAAGCGTCGAATTGATCGACACCCCCGGAGGGGGTGCGACCTTCGTCGTCAGTCTTCCCCTTACCGAGCCCGCCCCCGCCCTGGCATACCCTCGCTACTCGGTGGGTTGAGGCTCCTCCTGGGCGGGAGCCGAGATGGCGTGGAACCCGCCATCGACATGGATGACCTCGCCGGTCGTCAGAGGCGCCCAATCGGAGAGCAGGACACAGATCATCTTCGCCACGGCGAGGGGATTGCTCGAGTCCCAGCGCAGCGGCGCCCGCTCGGCCCACGTGTCGTGGAGGTGGTCGAAGCCCGGGATTGATCGAGCCGCCACGGTGCGCAGAGGTCCGGCCGAGACCAAGTTGACCCGGACCTGATAACGCCCCAAGTCACGAGCCAGATAGCGGCTCACCGATTGCAATGCTGATTTGGCGACGCCCATCCAGTCGTACGCCGGCCAGGCGGTGGTGTTGTCGAAGTCGAGGCCTACCACCGATCCCCCTCCCGCCTTCTGCATCAACGGCAGCGCCCCCACTGCCAGGGTCTTGAGCGAGAACGCCGAGGTGACAAAGGCCGTCGCCGCCGACTCCTGAGGAGTATTGAGAAAGTTTCCGCCGAGGGCGTCGCTCGGGGCGAATGCGATCGCATGCAGTGCTCCATCAAGCTTCCCCCACCTGCCGTCGAGTTCGGCCATGACCGCAGCGACATGTTCATCGTTGGTGATGTCCATCTCCAAGACCGGGGGGAGGCTCGGGAGTCTCTGCACTGCTCGTTCCGTCAACCGCAAGGCCCGGCCGAAGTTGGTGACCACGATCTCGGCACCTTGTTCTTGGGCAACCTTGGCGGCGGAGAAGGCAATCGAATCGTCGGTGGTGATGCCGGTGATGAGAAGTCTCTTGCCCTCTAACAACATTTCCGTCTCCCGCCTAGAAGTTGCCGCCGAAGGCCATGATGCCTCGCAAACCGAGCCCCATGAGGAAAAGCATCAGCAGGCCGTAGTAGAGGGCCGGTTTCTTGCGGAACTGCGATCGATAGATATAGGCGAAGGCCAGGGTGAAGGAGATCACTACTCCGTAAAAGACGTGCTGGTTCCCGGGATCGATGCCTTCCAAGTTCATCGCCAAGAGCCCCAGGATCACCTGCACGGCCATCACCCCAATTCCGAGGGCGATAAGGACCCAAAAGGGTCGTCCCACGTTCCGCCGCGTGAAGTGCCAGGCGATGCCCCCCAGCCCGATCAAGCCGGTCACGCCAACTGCCACCCATCCCCAAATCGAATGAAAGCTGCCCAAGGTGCTGAGGCCGTTTGCCGGATCTCTATTGATCCAGCAACAAGTCTGCGTATTGGTCGCGAACCACTTTCTTGTCGAACTTGCCGGTGCCGGTCTTGGGTATTGCGTCGATGAAGACCACTCGGTCGGGAAGCCACCACTTGGCGACCTTGTCACTCAGGAACTCGAGCAACTCTGCTTCGGTAACACTGGCGTTGGGTGTCGACACGACGAAAGCCGCCGGCCGCTCTTGCCACTTCTGGTGCTTCAACCCCACCACCGTGGCCTCAGCCACTGCCGGGTGGGCCATCAGCGTGTTTTCGAGATCGAGTGATGAGATCCATTCGCCACCCGACTTGATGACATCCTTCGCCCGGTCGGTGATCTTGATATATCCCTCGGGAGTGATCTTGCAGACGTCGCCTGTCCGCATCCAGCCGTCCTGAAAAGTTTGGGACGAACGCGAGTCTTTGTAGTACTCACCCGCGATCCACGGGCCTCGGATCAGAAGCTCGCCGAACGCCACCCCGTCCTGAGGAAGGTCATTGCCTTCCTCGTCGACGATCTTGACCTGGAGCCCTGGCGATGGCAGGCCCGCGGTCTCGAGCACGTCGAGCTGTCGTTCGAAGTCCCACGCCGCCATGCCCGGTTTGAGGAGCGCGATCGAAGCCACCGGGTTGGTCTCCGTCATTCCCCATCCCTGTTTGATGAGGATGCCCCGCTCCTTCCAGAACCAATCGATCATCGAGCGAGGGACGGCCGAGCCGCCGCAGAGAAATCCTTTCATCGAGCTCATGTCGACCTCTGGGTGTTCGGCCAGGTATTGCATGATCCCGAGCCAAACGGTTGGAACACCCGCCGAGAAAGTCACACGTTCCTCTTCGAACAGCTTCACCAACCCGGCTGGGCTGAGATCGGGGCCGGGATAGGTCAGCTTGGCACCAACCGCGGTTGCCATGAAGGGATAACCCCAGGCGGAGGCATGAAACATCGGCACCACCGGGAGGATGTTGTCTTCTGGCGTGAGGGAAACCGCAGCCAGGTTGGAGATGGCGTGGATGTACGTCGAGCGTTGGGTGTAGGCGACGCCTTTCGGGTTGCCAGTGGTCCCCGAGGTGTAGCAAAGCATCATCGGCGATCTCTCATCGAGGGCTGGCCACTCCCCCCATTCGGCGACTCCATCGATCAGGTCTTCGTAGGCGACCGTGTTGGGGAGATTTCCCTCCCCAACACTCTCACCCATGACGACGTAGGTCCTCACCGTCTCGAGGGTGGGAGCCACCCTCTCGATCAAGGGCACTAGATCCGGGTCAACGAAGAGAGCCTTGTCCTCGGCGTGATTGATGATGTAGGTGATCTGTTCGGGGAACAGGCGGAGATTGACCGTGTGACAGATGCGACCGGTGTTGGCTGTCGCCCAATAGAGCTCGTGATGACGACGGTTGTTCCAGGCGAAAGTGGCGATCGCTTCCCCCTGGCCGATTCCCAATCGATCGCGGAGGGCCGTCGCCAGGCGCCGAACCCGATGGTCAACCTCTCCATAGGTGGTGCGGACCTGGCTGCGATCAGATTCGACCGAGACGATCTCCTGATCGGGAAAAATGCGAACCGTGCGGTCGTAGAGGGTTGACAAGAGGAGCGGGAAGTCCATCGAGTGAGGCATGACCTCTATCCCCCCGTTCCGCCGAGCAAGGTCTGCTTTTCACGGTTGTACTCGTCGTCGGAAAGTTTGCCCTCATCGTGGAGTCGGGAAAGGATCTGGAGCTGCTCCGCTTTCGACACCCCCGTCCCACCCCGCTCCAGGCTGAACATTCGATCCTCACGGGCCTTGTAGATCAAGTTCTTCATGTCCTCGGCCCGGGGAATGTCCCGATAAATCGTCTGTCCCTGTTCACCGGCCGACTCGATCATCACATCGCCGCTGCGAACCATCCTCTCGAAGGCAGTCTGATGGAAAGAAACGGTGTTGATCATTTCGAGCGGAATCTCCTTGCCGGACTTGGAAATGAAACCCGCGCGATGAATCACCCTCTCGTTGGTGATGACGTGCTCTGTCGTCCACCAGTTGATCACCCCGCGGATGGTGAGGATCACCCAGAGGATGCCGACCACCAACGGGCCCCATGCCGCCAGCGCTCCGCTGGTGAAGAATGCAAGGAAGACAATCAGCAACAGGGCCAGGAGCGAGATGCTCAGCGGTCCCATGATCGCGGTCCAATGCGGTTTGAATTCGGCGACGACTTCCTCGCCAGGACTGAGAAGTTTTTTGGGATAGGCCACGAAGTCGGAGGCTAGCTCCGAGGGCTCTTCGGTTGCCTCGCGAAAACAAAGCAGTCATCGCGAAAACCAACCAGCCCGTTCGTCTTGACGCATCGTCGTCGGCTGCGTTATGTTGCCGCCGTCCGATAGACAGTTTCTGTAGATCGGATGTGCGAGAGCCCTCGGGCTGTCGCAGAAGTCCTTCCTGGACAGGGGACCTTCGGGTCGTCGAGTCCACAAGGAAAGACCAGAGGAACCCCGAGAGGGTGGAGATTCGTCGAAGCTCCCTCGGGGTTTCTTCTTTGCTCAGGGTGCTTCGCGAAAAGCAACCGGGAACCGCGAAAAATAGGCGTCCTCTGAATTTGACGAGCGGTGGGTCGGTCGAATACGTTGCCCTCCGTCAGGCAGGGGGTGACTCCAGCCGGACCCCGAGAAGCCGAGAGGCTTCGAGGGAAGCGAGAGAGGGAACGAATTTCGGTTCGGAGTCTCGATCGCAGAGGACCCCGAGAGGGTACGACTCCGGTCGCAGCTCTCTCGGGGTTTTCTCATTGTCTGCCGTCTTTGTCTTTCGCTTTCATCTTTGCCTTTCAACAAATCTCATTCGTGTCATTCCCTCCTCGTATAGTCCCCACTGTGACGTTGGAGACGCTTTCGCCGAGTCGGGCTGGAGACTTCAAGGCCTGCCCCCAGCTCTTTCGGTTCCGGGCAATCGATCACCTTCCGGAACCGACCTCGCCCCAGCAGGCGCGCGGCACCACCGCTCACCTCGCCCTGCAACGGCTCTACGAGTTGACCCGCACAGAACGATCGCCCGAGCGCCTCTTCGATCTCTTCCGTCAGGCCTGGAGCGAATTGCGAAACGAAGAGGAATTCGCCGGGCTTTTTGCCTCCCTCGACGAAGAGCGTGCCTGGGGGGTCGACTCGATGACCCTCTTAGCCAATTACTTCCAGCTCGAGAATCCCGAAACCTTCGATCCGCTGGAGAGGGAACTCGACCTTCTGGAGCCGGTGGGCGAAGGCATGATGATCCGCGGCATCCTCGACCGGGTTGATCGCCGTGCCGATGGACGCATCGTCATCACCGACTACAAGACCGGCGCGGCACCGCCCGAGACCTATTCGATCCCCGCCTTCTTCGCCCTCAAGATCTATGCCTTGTTGATAAGGCGCCATCTGGCCGAGACCCCCGCCGAGGTAAGGCTCCTGTATCTGAACGGCCCGACAATGTATCGGTTCCCGGTCGACGATCGCCAGCTCGATGCGATGGAGAAACAACTCGCCGCCCTCTGGCTGGCCATCAACAGGGCAATCGAACGCAATCACTTTCCTCCCCGGACTGGGCCCCTATGTAACTGGTGCTCCTTTCGCACCATCTGCCCTGCCTGGGAGAACCTGGAGCAACTCGCCGGCTAGCCGGGCGTAGGCCTAAAGACCCTAAAGCCCTCCGGTTCGAGGCCGATACCTGCTCCTGGCAATGGGATGACCCAGCGCTGGCTGGGTGAACCGGGGAGCAAAATTGAGGCGAGCAATTTTCTTGGGAACGGCCACCGTTTTGTGGGTCGTCGCCTTGCAGTTCATAAGCGGGGCCATCGAGCCACCCCGCGAAGTCGATCTCACCGACCTCAGCTTCACCTCCGAGCCCGAACCCCGTCCCACCAACCTGATGTTCGCCCTCGACAGCAGCATCGGTGTCAGATTCCCAAGCCTCGATCAGTTCTTCCGCCGCACTGGCAAATCGCCGGCCTCAATCTTCAGCTCCTTCGGAGTCCCAGCCGCCACGACCGCCACCTCCAGCACCACGACCACCACCAGCGTCAGTACCACGACCACTTCGACGCCGGCCCCCTCCCGCCCGGTGGCCACCACATCGCCTCCCGCTCCCACAGCCCCGCCAGCAACGACTGCCCCTCCGGCTACCACAGCCCCGCCGACGACGGCCCCACCCGCCACAACCCCGCCCGTCACTGCCCCGCCAACCACCGCCGCCCCGGCGGGGAGTTTCAACGCCGCCGCCGAGTCGGATTTCGCCTCGAGAATCAATGGCCTCCGAGCCTCGGTTGGAAGACCCGCCTTGGCAGGAAACGCCGAACTCCAGAACTACGCCCGCTGGTGGGCCAAGTACATGGCAGAGCACAACAGCTTCGCCCATTCCGACATCGGAACCCTGTTAGACCCTTGGACCATCGTCGGAGAGAACATCGGCGCCGGTGGCAATGTCGCCGGGATCTTCGGAGCGTTGGTCAACAGCCCCGGGCACTACAACAACATGGTCGAGGCTCGGTTCACGGCCGTCGGGGTGGGCGTCTTCATCGACGCCTCGGGCAAGTTATGGACTGCCCACGTGTTCGCCGGCTAGACCGGAGTATCTGTCACTCAAGCGCTGTACTTTGAGTGAGTGACATTGGAGAAGGCCGACCGGCGTATCGGACCCTCCGATTGGGAGGAAGTCCTCGCCGATACGGAAGGCCCACAGATCATCGTCGCCGGTCCCGGAACCGGAAAGACCGAGTTCCTGGTTCGTCGGGCGCGGTTCCTGATCCAAGCGGGGCTTGCCGACCCGGCTGAAATCCTCGTCCTCACCTTTTCCCGTCGGACGGCCGCCGACATCTCTTCGCGATCGTCAAAGGGAGGAGTTCCGATCCCGGGCGTTGCCACCTACCACGCCTTTGCTCGACGTCTCCTGGAAACCCACGCCACCGCGGGTGGGCTTCCGGGAAGCGTGCCGACGCTTCTCACCACTCCCGAGCAAACGGCATTGGTACGCGAGCTGTTGGCCAAGGAAGATCCCGCCGACTGGCCAGTACCACTCAGCGCGTTGCTTTCGTCTGTCACGCTCGCCGCTGAGATCGCCGATTTCCTGCTCCGGTGTCAGGAGCGGATCGTCAGTCCCGAGTCGCTGGCCGCACTCGCGGCCGGCTGGGACCGATGGCGAGCGTTGCCACGATTCATGGAGCGATACCTCGCTGAGCTCAAGGCGCGCAACCGCCTCGACTACGGCAGCATCCTTGCCCAGGCGATAAGACTGCTCGAAGCAGAAACCGTCAGGGAGGCCGTCAGCGCGCAATTTCGGTACCTGCTGGTTGACGAATATCAGGACACATCAGCCGCTCAGGCCCACCTGCTCGACCTCCTCTCGGCCCAACATCGCAACATCACCGTCACCGGTGACCCCTACCAATCGATCTACTCCTTCCGCGGCGCCGACCTCGAAAACGTCGCCCTTTTTCCCGATCGGTTTCGAGCAGTGGACGGCAGCCCCGCCCAGCGGCTGATCTTGACCACCAGCTTCCGGGTGCCGGCCCAGATCCTCGATAGCGCCCTGCGCATAGTTTCCGGCGGCGACCTGCCAGGCGGGGCGGGAAAGGTGACGCCGGCTCCACATCGCGGGCGGGTCGAGGCATATGTCTTCGACCAGGCGAGTGGCGAAGCCGACTGGATCGCCGGCAAGGTCGAGCGAATTCATCTCGAGGGCCGGATTCCTTACTCCCGGATGGCGGTGCTGGTCCGATCCAGCCGCCACTTGTTGCCGGAGCTCTCCCGCGCTTTGGAGCGCCGCCAGATCGACCACCTGCGTCCCGATCGCCGTTTGAGCGACCACCCGGCGGTTCGGATCATTTTTGATCTCGCCATTGCCTCATTCGCACAATCTCAGGAACCCGGGCCGGGCTGGGCCGAGGAATCCGACCAGGCAATGCGACGCCTTCTCCTAGGGCCACTGCTCTCCATATCGCTCGGTCGCGAGAGGGAATTGCTCCGAGAACGACGGCGGACCCGAAGGTCCTGGAGTGACATCCTCATGACCAGTGAGATTGGTTCGCCTGAGCTCCGCCGGCTCCTTATCGATCCCCATTGGTGTCGTGGAAGCTCCGCTGCGAATGGTTTCTGGCACGTCTGGACGACGCTTCCCGAGCTCGTCGCTCTCGTCGAAGATCCCGAGTTGGGTGACTTCCGACGTGCGTGGAGCGAGCTTTCCCAGGCCCTCGATCAGCAACGTGAGCGCGACCCGTCCGTTGATCTGATCGAGTACGAACGCCTTTCCAGCCAGGATGACTTCGAGGCGGTTCCCCTGCTCTCGATCGAGCCCGGTCAAGGCGACCAGCTCACCTTGACGACATTGCATCAAGCCAAGGGTCTCGAATTCGACGTCGTCATCATCGCCGACGCCGCTGAGGGAGTCTTCCCCAGCCTGCAGCGACGAAGCGCCCTCCTCCGCCCCGATCGCCTCAACCCGGGGGGAAGCCCCGAAGAGGCAGTCCGGTTTCGACTTCAGGAAGAAATGAGATTGGCCTATACGGCGATGACCCGCGCTCGCAGCCAGGTCATTTGGACGGCGACCGCCGCCGCCATCGATGAGGGAGAAAGGCGACCCTCGCGGTTTCTCCTCGCCGCCAGCGGCGCCCAATCCTTCGCTGATCTCGGCCCTCCGGGCCCCGATCCGACGCCTGTAACGGCGGCTGAATTGCAGGCCCTCCTTCGTCTCACAGTGTCGGACCCCACTGCTCCTCAGGCTGATCGGTTGGCGGCGCTTTCGCTACTCGCCGATCCTGGTCAGACACTGTGGGACGCCCACCGTTTTGCCGGAACAGCCGAGAAGGGTCCCGATACCGGGGTCATCACTCTGCCGCTGCGGATGGCCCCAACGAGTGCTCAGAGTTATGAGGATTGCCCCCGCCGCTACGTATTCGAGAGACATCTCGAGGCCACTGACGTGGCAAGTCCATACGCCCACTACGGAAGCCTCATCCATCTCGTGCTTGAACGGGCCGAGAGCACAGCCATCGATTCCGGGCGTCCGCGCGCTCAGGTTGACGAGGCCCTGGCCGAATTGGAACGCGTATGGGCGGAGCTGGCCGACTTTGGATCCCCGATTCTCAACGACGCCTGGAAGGCAAAGGGCAGAAAGCTGATCAAGAATCTTTACGAGAACTGGCCCGGAAACGGCGCCAGAGGGATCAGAACCGAGAAGAAGGTGACCGCCGACATCGGCAATGTGGTTTGGCGGGGACGGATCGACCGCATCGAGCAAACGGCCCCCGGGCAGCTTCGCATCGTGGATTACAAGACCGGCACCCAGCAGCCGACGATCTCCGAAGCCGCCGCCTCGCTCCAACTCGGTTTCTACCTGCTGGCCGTCAAGACCGACCCCGAGCTTTCTCTTCTCGGTGACGCCACGGAAGCGGAACTCTGGTATCCCGAATGCCAGCAGCCGCGCCGCAAGTTCGATTACGCCAATCTGAAAGCGGTCATCGATCGACTAGGAGCGCTCACCGGCGGCATCCTCAACGAGCAATGGGATCCCAAGCCTGGCAAACAGTGTGAGCGGTGTGGCGTGCGCCTGGTTTGTCCCGCCTGGCCGGAAGGTCGGGAAGGATTCCGCTTGTGATCGTCCCAACGGCTGAACAGCTCGCTGTCGTCGAGCACCCTCTCGAACCGCTCCGTGTCGAGGCCGGTGCTGGGACCGGCAAGACGGCCACGATTGCCATGCGGGTAGTTCACCTTGTTAACGAGGTTGGTCTCGAGCCAGAGTCGATTCTGGGCATCACATTCACCAACAAGGCCGCAGCCGAATTGGCCGACCGGATCAGAGCCGCACTGGCGAGAACCTCGAACCTCGATCCGGGTCGGGAAGTCGAAGTCCATACCTACCACGGCTTTGCCCACCAGCTCCTGCGGGAATACGGAGCGCTCGTCGAGGTGGAGCGAACCACCGAGGTCATCACCCCCACCTTCTCCCGCCAGCTAATCGAAGTGGTGATGGCCAACGTCGATTTGCCGGCCCTCAATCCAGCCAACCGGGGGAATGTCGACGACATTCGCCGCCTCGGCTCGGCACTGGGGGACAACCTCCTGGAGCCGGATCAGATTGAGATTCCGCCCTCCCTCGATCAGGCATGGTCGACGCGGGCTTCGCTCCTCAAAGGCCTCGGGGCCTACCAGCAAGAGAAGCGCCGCCGCGGAGTGGTCGACTACTCCGACCTGATACTCCGCGCTCAGCAGCTGGTGAGCAGATATCCCGAGGTCAGCAGCGAATTCCGCGCTCGTTATCGGGCGGTGATGCTGGACGAGTACCAGGACACGAATCCCGCCCAGCGCGAGCTGCTCCGTCTCCTTTTCGGGGATGGATTCCCGGTCATGGCCGTAGGCGACATCGATCAGACGATCTACGAATGGCGCGGTGCCTCCCCCCACAACTTTGCCCAGTTTCCCTCCCACTTTCCCCGCCCGGATGGCCAGCCAGCCCCCACGCGCTCGCTGACTCTCAACCGTCGTTCCCTACCGGCGATTCTTGCGGTCGCCAACGCCGTCCGGGAAAGGACCGGGTCTGGGCAAAAGCTCCTGCGTCCTCTTGACGGCTCGATCGGTGGCGAGGTTGCCGTCTCCTGGCATGCCGACGCGGTGGCCGAAGCCGAAAACATCGCCCGCCGGATCCAAGAGCTCTCCGCAACTTATGAATGGCGCGACATGGCGGTGCTGTTTCGGAAGAACAAGGACATGACGCTGGTCCACGATGCGCTGCGAGCGGCGGAGATCCCCGTAGAAGTCGCCAACCTCGGTGGGCTCTTGGCCGTACCCGAGGTCACAGACCTCCATGCCTGGTTGCGGCTTTTGCAGGTTCCGGAGGACTCGCCGGCCTTTTACCGGATCCTGCTCGGGTCGCGTTTCCGCCTCGGGCTCGGTGATCTGGCCAACCTCTCCAACTGGGCCCGGGGTCTCAACCGAGACGAAGAAGCGACTGTTCCCCAGCACACACTGCTCGAAGCAATCGATCACATCGACGAGCTCGACAAACTGCGACCATCGGCGCGTGTCGCACTCGAGAGATTTCGTGAGGAGTATCGATCGCTTCTCGCCGCCGCTCAGGGCGTTTCGCTCGTAGAGCTCTGCCGCCAGATCCTCGACCGGACCGGCGCCTGGAACGATCTGGCGGCCATGCCGGCCAGCGCTCAACTCTCCGCCCGACTCAACCTCTACCGGTTCCTCGACCTCACCGAGGACTGGAGTCCTCTCGAAGGGGCGCCTTCCCTCGGAGCCTTCCTGCGTCATCTCGAGGCGATGGCCGAGGAACGCTCCGAAGAGCTCGATACCGCCCGGCTCTCCGGTGAGAACGCAGTGACGTTGGTCACGGTTCACCGCGCCAAGGGACTCGAGTGGGATGTGGTTTTCCTCCCCGCTTGCTATCAGGGCAACTTTCCCACCCGGTCACAGGGCTTTGACAATCCGCTCACCAACGGCCGCTATCTCCCCTACGAATACCGCCTCGACCAGCGGTGGCTGCCACCAATAAGCCGCGACCGCTCCGACGCCGAGAACAAAGATCTGTTGCGGGCCGCGCACGAGCAGCAGGAGTGGAGGATCGCATATGTCGCCACCACCAGGCCTCGCCAACGTCTTTTTGTCAGCGGCGCTTACTGGTATGGCGTCTCCGAGACCAACGCCAAGGCGGTGGGGCCGAGCGAGGTGTGGAGCCTCATAGCCGCCCAACCCGGGACGCGGGTCGATTCACGTCCAACCAAGGCACCGCCGCAGCCCTCCCTGCTGCGTTTCGAGCCGGATGCGGCGGCTCCCGACCCTCTATTCCCCGACGGTTGGGAGCAAGGGCTCCGCAACGAGCTGACAAATCCCGGCTGGGCACGAACACTTCCCGCCGATGCCACCTCTTTCGACCTAAAGCGAAACCAATTCGAGCAAATGATCCTCGATCTCCCAACTCCGCTGATCGCCCCCGCCGCGCACTCGCTGTCCACGTCCGTCACCGGTCTCGTCACGTACGCGTCATGTCCCCAGCGCTTCTTCTGGTCAGAGATCGAGCGACTGCCGCGGATGTCCTCCCAGGCGGCGCGCGCCGGCACCTCGGTCCATCGAGCGATCGAGCTCCACAACCGCGGACATGTCCCGCTCGAGGACATCGACTGGAGCTCTGCCGATCCCTTCGAAGACAGCGGCGAGCGCCCCGAGTCCAGTTGGTCACGGTTCCAGAACAGTCGCTTCGCCCAGGTTCGTCCGCTCATGACCGAGCACCAGTTCCTGATGAGAGTGGGGGCAATCGAAGTCAAAGGGCGGATCGATGCCGTCTACGACGGAGGCGGCTGGGAGATCGTGGACTTCAAGACCGGGTCACCCGCAGAGGACGACGCCACCAACGAGGCGCGTCTCGTTCAACTCCAGGCCTACGCCAGCGCGGCGCGCAACGGCCATCTAGGAAAATCGGCACCCGAACGACTGCAGGTCACTTTCGCCTATTTCGGCTCGCGCCCCACCGAAAGCACCTACTCCGTCGACTCTGGTTGGGAAAAGGCGGCCGCCCACCGACTGCAGTCTCTGGCCGGCGGCATCGAGGCGAAGGATTGGACACCCACGCCATCGATGGCGTGTCATTCCTGTGACTTCTTGCGCTTTTGCCCGGCCGGCCGCAGCTTTGTTGCCAATGAGGGCTGACGTCAAACGAAGCGTCCCCCGCGAGTCTCGATCAGGATCGTCACCGGGCCCTGGTTGACCAACTCCACCTCCATCTTGGCCCCGAAGCTGCCCCTGGCCACCGGCAAGCTGCGCTCCTCAAGGGAGCTGGCGAAGAGCTCGATCAGAGGCTGAGCTTGCTCTGGTGCAGCCGCGCCCGTGAACGATGGACGGCGTCCCCGCGCCACATCCCCATAGAGGGTGAATTGACTGACCACCATCACTTCACCGGAAACGTCTATCACCGAGCGGTTCATATGGTCGTTTTCATCACCGAAGATCCGAAGGCCGGCAATCTTCTCGGCTAACACTCGGGCATCCTTTTCCGTGTCATCGGGGCTTGCTGCCACCAGAACCAACAAGCCCTGGGCAATGGATCCCACCGCGACTCCTTCAACCAGGACTCGGGCGCGCTTGACCCTTTGCACCACCGCTCGCACCATCCCAGTCTGACATTGGAGCCATAACATCGAAGGCGTGTGGCCACAGGACGCCCCGATAAGAGGCTCGGTGGTAGTGCTCGCCGATGCCTCGAGCCAGGTGGAAATTAGCCTGATCGAGGAGTGGCTGGCTGCCAATCAACCACCCGAGGTCACGACGGAAGTAGTTCGTCTCGCTCCTTCCCGTCGACGCAAACCCGGCCAGCGCACTGAAATCGGTTTCGCCCAGTGGCTGCAAGGAGGTGATTTCCTCCTTCCCCTTCGCGTGGTTTGGTCGCCGGCCGCGAGAGCAGGCGAGAGAAAGGTCTCTTGGTGGGACGTCCTCAAGCTGGGCGATCCCCGCGACCCTGATGCGCTCCGGCAGCGGGTAATCCTGGCCCGTTGGCCGGATCGGGTCACCGTGGTGGCCGGAAAGGGCTCCAAGGTCGGTGCGCTGGCGGCCGAGCATGAGGGAAGCGAGCTGTCCCTGGTCGAGTGGACAACCAGACGGGCCTGGCGAGCACTTGACATAGCCGAGCGAGCTCTTCGGGGCGACCGCTACAAGGTCCCGCGCTTTCTGCACGAGGAGATCACCTCCCAGCCTTCGTTTCGTCGAGAGTCAGTAGAACTCGGAGCTCTTCGCAAGCTCCCGGAAAAGATCGCTGTCGCCCGGGCGAAGTATTACCTGAAGGAGATCGCGGCCTCACCCAGTGCTTTCTTCATCGACCTCTCGGCCAACGTGATCAGCTGGGTCATCCGACAGGGATATGGCGAGATGGCATACGACAGGGAGCAAGTGGCTGATATCAATTCTCTTGGGAGGGAATGGCCGCTGGCATTCCTCCCCTCCCACCGATCGAATCTCGATCGATTGGTTCTTCAGTTGGTCAAGTGGGAGAACGACCTCCCCCCCAATCACACGGCCGGCGGCATCAACATGAATTTCTTCCCGGTCGGTCCGTGGGTACGGCGCACCGGGGTCTTCTTCATCCGGCGCAGCTTCCGCAACAACGAACTGTACAAGTTCGTCCTCCGCACCTACCTCGACTATCTGGTCGAAAACCGCTTTCCGCTCGAGTGGTACATGGAGGGAGGGCGTTCGAGGACTGGCAAGCTATTGCCGCCTCGCTATGGGCTCTTGGCTTATGTCGTCGATTCCTGGCGCCGCGGGAAGAGCGAGGACCTGATGCTGGTCCCGGTGTCCATCGTCTATGACCAAATCCAGGATCTGAGCTCGTACACCACCGAAGCCCAAGGCGGCGCCAAGGAAGCCGAGTCGATGGGCTGGGCGCTGCGGTACGTGCGCTCGCTCCGGCGTCGCTACGGGAACATCCACATTCGATTCTCCGAGCCCATCTCGGTGGCGAAGGCGATGGCCGGAGCCGAGGTCGAAGAGGGCTCGACCGACCTCGCCAAACTGGCCCTGGAGGTCATGCACCGAATCGGCACCGTGACCCCGATCACCCCCGCTTCCGTACTCGCCATCGCTCTGTTGGCGGCCGGGGGGGAGGCCCGCACAGAGTCTGAGCTTGCTTCTTTCTGTAAGGAACTCGACGACCTAATCGAACAGCTCGGCCTGCCCACCACCGAACCTCTGAGGCTCGAGGAAGAAGCCGAGGTCGGCAAGGTTCTCCGGCTTCTCGCCGAGCACCACAACGTCAGCGCATTCGAAGGTCCAGAACCGGTGTACTACCTCAATCCCCAACAGTCGCTGAGGGCTTCCTATTACCGCAACCTGATCGCCCATCACTTCCTCGGCCGCGCGGTCTTAGAGCTTGCACTGCAGGGCCTGGATCCGAACAGACAGGTCAATGAAACCGAGCTCTTTTCCCGAATCACCGCCTTGAGGGATCTGCTCAAGTTCGAGTACTTCTTTCCCGAGAAGGAGGCCTTCGCGGATTCGATCACCGCCGACCTGCGAACGAGCGCACCGAGGTGGCAGAGCTCGAAGCCAGCAACCGTGCTCGCCAAGCTTCATCCTTCGACCGCATCCTGGGTGATCCGCCCGTTCCTGCAGTCGTATCTCGTCGTGGCCGACGAACTGCTGGCCCGCCCTCATGCGATCGACGACGAAAAGGCCTTCATCAACTCCTGTCTCAAACGCGGCGAGCAATACCGGCTGCAAGGGATCATTGGAGCCGATGGGCTTTCGGCGGTCGTCTTCAAGCAGGCGCTGGCGTTGGCTCACAACCGTGATCTCGTCGAATCTCCGGCGGGAAGGGCCGACTTCGCCGCCGAAGTTCGTTCAGCCCTAGGGGCGAGTGATCGCCCGCCGAAGGCGCCACGAGGCGACGAGAAGGAGCACCAGGGCGTAGGCGGCTAAAGCCCCTAGTTCCAAGCCGATGTCTCCGATTCCCCCTTCGGCGCGGATCTTGGCAAACGCATCGAGCGCCCAGGCATGCGGCGTCAGATGGGCGATCCGTTGCAGGGTCGGCGAGAAAAGTTGGATCGGAAGCATCGCCCCTCCCAGGGCCGCCATGCCGAGGCCGACTATGACGCCTACGCCAGCGGCCTGCTCGGCGTTGCGAAATAGGGTCCCCAGGAGCATCGCCGCTCCTGCGCCGACGCCAGAGAAGACGACGACGATCACTAAGGCCGAAATGGGATCCCCCCAATCGACCCCGAAGATCAAGAGCGCTCCGGCCATGATGTAAAGGCCCTGTACGGCCACCACCAGGAAGCGACCGGTGGCCTCACCCGTAATGATGGTGGGCACCGAGGTGGGCGTGGCGAGCATCCTTCGCGAGAGACCGAGCTCCCGAGTCTGAATCAGGACCGCCGCCCCCGAGAGGGCGGTAACGAACATGAAGAGCACCAGCTGACTGGAGGCGCCGATGTCGAAGCGTCCCAGACTGGCGGGGAACAAGGCTTCACCAACGGTGCTCACCTGCACTTCGGGTGCCGGCAATTGCGCCTCGATGGTCCGCGCCGTGACCAGTGCCTCCTCGAATGTCGCCAGATCCTGGGCAGCTACGAAGCTGGCCGCATTGGCTGCCACCACGCTGCGGGCCACCACCTCGGCCACCACCGGCTGTAAGGCTGATCCCACCCCTCCGGGTCGAGCGATGAAGCCCACCTCGCTCGTCTCACCTGCCGCCACCCTTTGGTCGAAGTCTGCTGGCAGCGAAATGGCGGCACTGAGCGAACCTCGTTCGACGCCTTCCTTCAAAGACGCCTGGTCATTCAACGCCACAACCTCGACACCATCGGCCGATTCGAGGTTTTCGATGATCTCGGCGCTCACCGTGCCGGGAGAAGGCGCCAGCACCCCAAGGCGAGGCGCGAAGCTTCCTCCGAATTGGAGACCGATCAGGAGAATCAGTGCCAGGGGAAAGACGAATACGAAAAAGATCGCCGAACGATCTCGAAAGAGGCGCACGATGTTGTTCCGGGCAATAGCGAGCACCTTCACGTTGAAACCTGCCTTCGGGTGAGAACTGCCGCGATCGCAGACGTCACTCCGGCGATCACCAGCAGCCACACCACTGCTCCAAACGCTTCCGAAGCCGGCTGCCCGCCGGCCAGGTCGGCCAGACCTCGGCTGAACCAGTAATGGGGAGTGAGGGCGGTTATCTGAGCCAGGATTCCTCCGTCCTGACCTATCGGAAAGAATGCGCCTCCGAGCAGGCCGAGGACAGTGGCGACGATGCCCTGAATGTTTCCGGCTTGTTCTGGCGTCTTGGCCATGCCGGTTGTCACTGCCGAGATACCGACGGCCGCCAGCACACCACCGATGACCAGTAGAGCGACTCCGAGGGGATCGCCCCATTTGGCATCCATGAGCACGATCCCGGCGACGATCAGCACCAGCAACGAGAACACCCCGAGGACGATCGAAACGATCGACTTGGCGGCCAGTACCGAGGCCGGACGGGTCGGGGTGGCGAGGATTCGTTGCAGAGTTCCGTCCCGTCTCTCTTCCAGCAAGCTCAGGAGCCCGGTCTGGGCCGTGAATAGAAGGAAGAACATTGCCATCCCGGCAACAGTCGAGGTATTGGTATCCAATTGGCGGACGTCGGCGTCGATCTCACCCAGGGAGATCAGTGACCGATCGGTGGCCTCGATCGCCGCCGGGATGATCTCGGTGGGATTGCCGCCGGCGCTGATGGCGGAGGCGATAGCAACCTGAGTGGTCCGAAGCGAGTTGGTGTAGTTGCGAGCGATTCCGGCTGCGATCTGGGTGGAGGTGCCGGCGTCGATCGCTCCCAATACTTCGATCTCCCCGATCTGTCCACTTGCGACATTGGAGTCGAACTCGTCGGGAACGACGAAGACCGCCTCGACCTCGCCATCGTCAAGGGCGGCTTCGGCGGCAGCTGGGTCGGCGAAGGTTTTCCATGTTCCGCCCAGCTGGGAGGCGATCCGTTCGAGGGTCGAGTTGGTCTGGTCCGCTTCGGACTCGACGATTCCGAGATCGGCCGAGAAGGTTCCGTCATCGCCGAAAGCCCCGCCAAAAACGGTGTTGAAGATGAAGGCCAGGGCCAGGGGGGCAATCAACCCGATGATGAATACAGATTTGTCCCGGATCCTCAGCCTTAGGTCTTTGGCGGCGATGTGGATGACGTTTCTCATACGTCTCGAAGCGCCTTGCCGGTGAGATGGAGAAACACGGCTTCGAGATCGGGTTGTTCGATCTCGACGCCGGAGACGACCATGCCGCTCTGGGCCGCAGTCGCCAGGATCGTCGCCAGATGAGAGCTCGAATCTTCGACGAGGAGGGTCACACCCGATTCGCTCTCGCCCGCTTCCGCCACTCCCTCGGTGGAGGAGAGTTTTCGCACCACTTCGGCCAAAGGGCCGGTGCCGGTGATTGAGACTCGATCCTTCTCCCCCACCATCTCCACCAGCTCCCGCCGGGTCCCTTCGGCAATGATCTTTCCCTGGTCGATGATTCCGACCCGGTCACAAAGTCGCTCGGCCTCTTCCATGTAGTGGGTGGTGTAGAGCACCGCGATGCCGGCGGTGGATAGCTCCTCGACGGCTTCCAGGATGGCGTTGCGAGACTGGGGGTCGACCCCCACCGTCGGTTCATCGAGGATGAGCAATTCAGGATTGTGGAGAAGGCCAATTCCGATATTGAGCCGGCGCTTCATCCCCCCGGAAAACTCCTTGGTCAGGTCTTTTTGGCGCTCAGCGAGGCCGACCACCTCAAGAACTCGATCGGCCCGTTGCGAAAGCTCGTCTCCGCCCATCCCATAGAGTCGTCCAAAGAATTCGAGGTTCTCGCGGGCGGTGAGATCGGGGTAGATCGCCAGCTCTTGGGGTACCAGCCCCATTCGGCGCTTGGGCGTCACGGCTCGCGGGTTGATCAGGTCCCCACCCACCCGCACTTCGCCCTCGTCGGCCTCGAGCAGCCCGGCGATCATCGAGATGGTGGTGGTCTTGCCGGCCCCGTTCGGACCGAGTAGCCCGTAGGTCTCGCCCTCGTAGATGCTGAAGCCGACGCCGTCGACGGCCAGCAGATCACCGAAGCTCTTGGCCAGGCCCTTGGCCACCATGACAGCGGTCATTTCGATCTCTCCTTCTGTCCGACTCGATTAACGAGTTGCGTCATTGCTGGTAGCAACTCCGACGAAAACACCAAGTGTTTTGCCGTCAAGCAGGCGAGCCGCTGACGCTGAGAAGCTGAGTTCTCGTCGGCTCTGCACAGCAGAACCAAGACTCGGTGAGGTGGGGCCGCCCTCGATCGGTGGTGGCAGGCATCGGCTCGGAGAACACGAACTCCCACATGCGGGCCAGGGTCTGGAGAGCGGGCCGTCCGGCCCCCGACTCTGCAATCGCGGCGAGAGCCCGCTGCTGTGCATCAACCGCCTCGGAAGCCGACCAGACGTGGGTCAACGAGACCGGGTCGTACTCTCCCATCTCGGGACGGTCGGCCAGTAGGCTCCCCCGCGGGACCAAAAGGCGAATGGAAAGCTGGACAGGATCGACGGTGTCTGCCAAATCGTGCCTGTGGAGGAACTGGAGAATCGAACCCACATCGGAGACCTCGGTCCAGGGCGTGAATGGCAGCCAAGAGGGGCGAAGGTCGATGCCGGCCTTTCCCATGATCCTCACCGCCTGGTCCATGTCAGCGGCGGTGTGACCTTTGTCGAGGATCCGAAGGACTCGTTCATTGGTCGTCTCGAAGGCCGAAACCACGAATACCACACCTAGATCTGCGACCTCGGGCCACACCTTCTCGTGCTGGAGAATGTGTGAAACCTTGACCGTGAGATCGAAGGTGACCGCCGGAAAGTGCTCGTGCGCAGCCCTCAACAAGTCGAGGGAATAGCGGGGAGCGTTGAGGAAGTCAGGGTCACCAAAGGTGATGTGGCGGGCGCCGGCCGCGACTTGGGATTCGATGTCGGAAAGGACGACGTCGGCGCCGGTCACGCGATAGCGCCCGTCATAGACCGCTGGGATCGGACAATGACGGCATCGATGCCGGCAGCCGTGACTGGCCTCGACGTAGCCCGCCAACTTCTGGCTCTCTGCCGTGGCCAACTGCCCGTAGCGGTCGAGTTTGGGCAATCCGTCCCGGTTCGGGAGCCCGAAGCGATGACGGCCGACGTCAACGTGGCTCTGGCGACTTCCCCCCACCCACGCCACCAAGCCGTCCTCGTATTCCCCCACGAGACGGGTGTAGCGGTCGTCAGCCAGACCGGCGTAGAGCCCATAGAAAGCAATCGGCTTGCCGGGCCAGACACGCTCCACTTTCTCGGCGGCGGTCGCTGCCAGACGCATGGCGGTGTGCATCGGAACCGAGAACCCAATGGCCTCGGCCCAGGCGAACCTGGCGTTATCCCATTCCTCGACCGCCAGGTCATGTGTCCTGACCTCATGCCCTGCCTTCAAAAGGCGAGAGGCAGGCGAAGCCAAATGCAGGGGTTGGTGGCCCAACTCATACGTGGACACGAGGAGAGTCCGCACCAGGCGAGGCTACCGTCGGTGTGGTGGAAGGCAGATTTGTCACCATCCCGAGCGGGCCGCTACTGGTACGGGACTTCGGGGGCGAGGGCCCGCCGATCGTCGCCGTCCACGGCCTTGGAGGGTCCGTTCTCAATTGGGTTCCAGCCGCTCGCTATCTCAAGACGCTGGGACACTTCTACGCATTCGACCTGCCCGGCTTCGGCTACAGCCCACCCCACAGGTCGTACTCGATCGCCAATCACAAGAAAGTCGCTGCCCAACTTCTCGAGACACTGGGGGAAGAGGCGCTGCTCATCGGCAACTCGATGGGTGGCTTGATCGCACTCTTGCTGGCGGCCGAACGCAGCGACCTGCTCGCCGGCCTCGTCCTCCTGGCACCCGCTTCTCCTCCCCGCATCGACGACCCTCGGATCGATCGGGCAGTGGCCAAGCGCCTCCTCTTGCAAGGGGTCCCGCTCGTGGGAGAAGCAGTGGTGAATCGGTACTGGAAGTCAACCAGCAGCGCCCAACAAATTCGGGACACACTGTCCATCGTTTGTCACCACCCCGAAACCATCCCGACCGAAGTCTGGCCAGAAGCCCTGGCCCTCGCCGAGGCCCGGCGACGGCAACCGTGGGCGATCGAAGCCCTGGTCCGATCAGGGCGATCGACTGCCGCCGTTCTGGCCCGAAAGCGTGAATTCGATCAAGCCGTTAGGCAGGTGCAGGCCCCGACCATGGTCATCCAGGGAGCTCATGATCGAGTTGTGGCCGGTTCCGGTCCGGAGCGGATCGCTGGCCTGCGCCCCGATTGGACCCATGTCGTGATGCCAGATGCCGGGCACTGCCCTCAACTCGAAGCACCATCTCATTTCGTCGAGTTGGTCGAGAGCTGGTGGAGGTCGCAAAACCGGAGGCGAGTAACCTCGTCGGCATGATCGATCCCGGCGAAGTCGCCCGGACGCTGCCCGACGATTTCATCCACCAGCTCTGGGATGACGATCCCGAAGAGACTCAGGAGTGGCTTGATTCACTCGACGCCGTAAATGCCGCCGATGGTCCGGTGCGGGCCCGTTTTCTCCTCGCCAAGCTGATCGAGCGGGCTCACTCGCTCAATATCGGAGTCCCCCCGGTCATCACGACCCCATACGTGAACTCGATCCCCCCCGAGGATGAACCTGACTATCCCGGAGATGAGTATCTCGAACGCCGTATTCGAAGATTTATCCGGTGGAACGCGGCGGTGATGGTGATCAAGGCGAACCATCGGGAAAAAGGGATTGGGGGCCACCTCTCGACGTTCGCCTCTTCCGCCACCCTTTACGAAGTCGGCTTCAACCATTTCTTCCGGGGAAAGGCCGCCGGCGATCCGGGAGACCACGTCTACCTCCAGGGGCATGCCGTTCCCGGTATCTATGCCCGCGCCTTTCTCGAGGGCCGCCTCGACGAGGAGCACCTCGACAACTTCCGATTCGAGATTGGAGGAAAGGGGCTCTCCTCCTATCCGCATCCGCGGCTGATGCCCGACTTCTGGGAGTACCCAACCGTTTCGATGGGACTGGGACCGATCAACTCCATCTACCACGCCCGCTTCAATCGTTACCTCCACAACCGCGGTATCGACGACACCTCCCAATCCAGGGTCTGGTGTTTCCTTGGTGACGGCGAGTGCGACGAGCCCGAGACTCTCGGTTCCATCTCCCTCGCCAGCCGCGAGAAGCTTGACAACCTGGTTTGGGTGGTCAACTGCAATTTGCAGCGGCTCGACGGCCCGGTGCGCGGGAACGGGAAGATCATCCAGGAACTCGAGTCGGTGTTTCGCGGTGCCGGGTGGAACGTGATAAAGGTCATCTGGGGTAGCGGCTGGGACAGCCTGCTCGATGCAGATCACGAGGGCGCCCTGGTCGGAGTGATGAACGACACCGTCGACGGTGAGTACCAGCGATACAAAGCCGAGAACGGGGCTTTCGTTCGCGAGCACTTTTTTGGCAAGGACCCCCGAGCGCTGGCCCTGGTTGAGAACTGGAGCGATGACGAGATCTGGGCTCTTCGACGCGGCGGCCTCGACTTCCGGAAGATCTATGCCGCCTACAAGCTCGCCACCGAGCTGGAAGGTGCCCCCACCGTGATTCTGGCAAAGACGATCAAGGGGTGGACTCTCGGACCTGACGTCGAGGGCCGTAACGCCACCCATCAGATCAAGGAACTGACCAACGCCCAACTGCGCGAGCTGCGAACCCGGCTCTCACTCGAGGAGGACGTTCCGGAGGAGTCCCTCGAAGGCGACAGGGTGCCGATGTACCTCCGCTTCGCCGATGGCTCTCCCGAGGCTCAGTACCTGCATCAGCGCCGGAAGGTGCTCTCCGGCTATCTCCCGGCGCGGACGACAGAAGTCCGGACTCCGCTCACCCTGCCCGGGCCGGAGGCCTTCGCCGAGATCTACTCCGGATCGGGCAAGGTTGAAGCCTCAACCACCACCGCATTCACCAGGCTGATACGAAATCTGGCGCGAACCGAGGAGTTCGGGCCTCGGGTGGTGCCGATCGTCCCCGATGAGGCGCGGACCTTTGGCATGGACTCGCTCTTTCGGGAACTGAAGATCTACGCCAGCACCGGCCAGCTCTACGAACCGGTCGATGCCAAGATGCTGCTGACCTACGCCGAATCGAAGGCCGGCCAAATCCTCGAAGAGGGGATCACGGAAGCGGGCTCGATGGCCTCCTGGATCGCCGCCGCCACCAGCTACGCAGTGCGGGGGATCGCCATGGTGCCTTTCTTCATCTTCTACTCGATGTTCGGGTTCCAGCGAGTTGGAGACCTCATCTGGTCGGCGGGCGACGCCCGCGCTCGCGGCTTTCTACTCGGGGCCACAGCCGGGCGCACCACCCTGGCCGGCGAAGGGCTCCAACATCAGGATGGGCACAGCTTGGTGCTCTCGGTCACCAACCCCGCCTGCGAGAGCTACGACCCCGCCTTCGCCTATGAGGTTGGAACAATCATTGAATGGGGCCTGCGCCGCATGTACGGAGAGAACCCCGAGGACGTCTTCTTCTATCTCACCCTCTACAACGAAAACTATCCCCAGCCGCCCCGCCCCGAGGGGATCGGCGAGGACATCCTCCGCGGTATCTACCGCTTCAGCCAGGCCCCGGCGGGCAACCACCATCGAGCGACCATCCTCTTCTCCGGCACCTCGAACCTCGCCGCCCGCAAGGCCCAGGTGGACCTGGCGGACAACTACGGCGTGGGGGCCGAGCTCTGGTCGGTGACGTCGTATCAAAAGCTCCGGGGGGAAGCGATTGGAGTCGAGCGCTGGAATCGCCTCCATCCCACCGAAAGCCCGCGTGAGCCCCATATCACCTCCGTCCTCAAGACAACGGAAGGGCCCATCGTGGCTGTCACCGATTTCATGAAATTGGTGCCCGATCAAATCGGGCGTTTCGTGCCGCGCCCATACGTGACGCTCGGCACCGACGGCTTTGGTCGCTCCGACGGGAGGGCAGCGTTGCGCCGCCACTTTGAGACAGACAGCGGGCATGTCGCGCTGGCGGTGCTCTCGGAACTGGTCCGAGCGGGTCAGCTCGAGCCCTCCGTGATAGCTGATGCGGTAGCCCGCTACGGCATCAATCCCGATGCGGTCGACCCTCGCCTAGTTCACTAGACCGAACATGGCCCGATCCCTCGATGCGCACGATTTCATCTCGTTCCGCGATCCGGACGACGACCGAATCTGGTTCTTCGACGCCACCTTCCTCCGGTCCTCATGGACGTGCATCTTCGGCCGCGGATGCCTCGGGATCTACACCACCCCCACCCCGGAGATGTCTCAGGGGTGCTGTTCGATGGGAGCGTGGTTCACCGACGAGGAAGATCTGGCGAAAGTCGAAGCGCATGCCGCCCGCCTGAACGACGAAAACTGGCAGTTTCGCAAGAAGGCGGGAGAGAAGATCTGGCGCCAGCGCGGTGCCGACAAGACCAGCCGGCTCGTGCAAGACGCCTGCATTTTCCTAAACCGACCAGACTTCGCCGCTGGAGCGGGCTGTGCCCTTCATCTCGGCGCCCTTCAGGCCGGCGAACGCCCACTCGACTGGAAGCCGAACGTTTGCTGGCAGCTGCCTCTTCGTCTGGAGGAGGACACCGACGACAGCGGTCAGGTCACCTCGGTATTGCGCGAGTGGAAGCGACGGGATTGGGGCGACGGCGGCGACGAGTTCGCTTGGTGGTGCACCGACAGCCCCCTCGCCTTCATTGGCGGCGAACCCGTCTATCGGTCTCTGCGAGCAGAAATCGTCGAGATGATCGGACAAAAGATCTATGGGCTCCTGGTCGAACACCTGGAAGCGCCACAACCTCTCCCTCACCCCGCCCTTCGCCAGAACGGGTCTAGACCACCCCGCCGATAAGCGCTCCGGCGGCGAAGATCACCAGATAGGCGCCGATTCCGCCGGCGACCAGCGTCCACCGTTGCCAGGCGGGAATGGCTGACCGCCCGATCATGTAATAGAGGATCACACCGAGGAACGGGACCAGGAGGATCACCGCCGACCAGCCGATCACCGCTCCTTTGCCACGTCCGCTCCGGGCCAGATCCCAGAGGGCGATCGTCACCCAGGCGGCGTAGAGGACGAAGGGCAGAAAATAGGCATAGAGGCCGAAGAACACTGATGCGACCGATCCGATCAGCACTCCGAACACGGTGGCTCCTTTCTGTGGGATGACCGCCACTCCGGCGGGGACGTCGGGGACCGCGATCGAGTCGAGATCCAATGGGTAGGTGACGAACACATCAACAGCAGGCGAGACTGCGGCATCTGCCGGCATGTTTTCCTGCGGCCCCGGCTTCGGCGCCGAGCCCACCTCATTCGTTGGTCGAATCCCAAGGCCGTTCTCGGTGATCCTCCCCAGTTGTTCGGTCGAGCCGGCCAACTCGTAGAGCATGGGCAGGCGCAGTCCGTCGCAGGTGGCGAAAGACTCCAATCCCACCGGAAGAGTCGTATTCATGTCGTTACTAACGAAGCAGTTGTCAGAACCAGCCGGTCCTGCCAGGGCAAGGTCAGCCCGGCCTGAGCCCTCGACCACATTTCCTTCCACCCGGTTGCCGGAGCTGGTCCAGAAGTTGCGGTCGAGATTGGGGGTGATGGCGATTCCGTTGACTTTCTGGTTGAACACCCGGTTGCGCAGGACCAGAGAGTTGTTGCCCCCGGCAAGGAGGATGCCATTGCCCAGAGCGGACCACTGGGCGTCCTTGGCCGGCGCCCGGCGATTGTTGTTGTCGTGGACGACATTGCCGGCGATGGTCACGTCGTGGAAGGGCGGCAGGAGTTCAGAATCCAGGGTGTTGGGGACCATACCGGCGGCATTGAATCGCCAGACCGAGTTGAGCAGGTAGAGCTCTCCCGAGGCGTTGGTGCCGGAGTAACCGAGACCGTTCCATTCCGCCACCACATGATCTATCACGGCTTGGCAGGGATCGCATTGTCCGACGTAGAAACCGGAGTCGGGCGAGCCCGAGGCATAGGAGTGCTCAAAGAGACCGTCGGAGGAATCAAAGGCGTAGATGCCGTAATCGCCGTTATCGATCGCGGTGACGTAGGAAGCGCGGAATCCGCGCACCCCTGACCAATAGACACCGTTGGCGGTCCCATTCATGACTGTGAGGTTCTCCACCGCTACGCCGTCGACATAGACCTCGATGACGTTCTCGGCCCGGAATTGGGCATCGAGCACAACCTGGTTCCGGTCGGTGCCGCGGATGACGAGTCCGGGCGTGCTCACCTCGACCGCCTCCTGGTAGCGGCCGGGGGCGATGAGAACCATGTCGCCCGGCTGGGCGAGGTCGACCGCCTCTTGCACCGTCGGTGCATCCTCCGGAACCTCGATGGTGATCCCAGACCATGCACCGGGCGCGGCCGAATGGGCGATTCCCTGGGCGGCATCCGAGGCACCGGGATCACCAACGACGAGCCGGCCGGCCATCCCCGACCCCTCGCTGGTGCCATGAAGCGTGCAGAAGAAGGCGTACTCGCCCGGCTGGTCGAAGCGAACCGTGGCGGCGTCACCTTCCATCTGTTGAAGGGAGCCAAAGCTCGATTCCGTCGACCATGAACCGTCGACGGCCACGGCGTTGTGGGGATTGCGGCCGGCGCCGACAAATGTCACTTCGCCGCCCACCGGGATCCGGATCTCGGAGATCGAGAAAGTGTTGTCGCGCATCTCCACCGTGACATGGCGGGGATCGCGTGCCTCCCGAACTCCGCCACACGCCAGGAGGAGCAGGGCGGCACAAATGCCTGCCAGCGGCCATCTCGCCATTGAGTGTCAGCTCGGTTTCTTGCCGAAAAGGCTCCTCAGCCAGGTGATGAGGCTCGACCAGAAGAGCCGAAAGGGCTTCACCTCACCCACCTCGATGGAGGCCGCCGCCTCCTCGCTCGGCGCCGCCATCTTCTGTTCCAGGCAACCGACGAAGTCGGAGATGAGGCGGCGACTCATCTCGTTGATGAGCCCCGTGCGCCCGAACTGAGCGGCGGGTCCGGCGAGACTGATGTCCGCGTCGATCGTCACCTGTGTCGCCGCGCCCTCCGTCTCGATCAAGGCGTAGTTGACCTTCACCTGGCCGCGGCTACCACCCCGCCGGTCGACCCCCTTGCCGTCAATCGACGCCGTGTGGCTGGACGGGTCTGCCGAGATCATGGCTTGGCCCTCGAAGGTGGCAGAAATCGGACCGAGCTTGACAGAGATCTTTCCCTCGTAGACGCCGTCGCCCTTGCTTGCCTCCAGACTCGCCCCCGGAAGGCATTGGGCAACCGCCTCCACGTCTTGGAATTGCTCCCACACTGCAGGCAGCGGTCGAGCCACCGCGAAGGTGTGGGTTATCTGCATCGGCTCAACCTAATTTGGCCACTTCTGGGGTCGCCAGTTCTGCGGTCCCTTCTTCTCGACCAAAAATCCACCGCGGCGCTGACGGCGTACGGTGAGGATCTCCGAGAGTATCGCCCAGGCGATTTCGATTGGCCCATCTGCCCCGAGGTCGAGACCGGCAGGCCCAAAGATGCGCTCGGTTGGGGCCGGCTCGACTCCTCTGGCGGAGAGGTCTTTCAACATCCGCTCCAGGCGTTCGCCTGGCCCGAGGCAACCGATGTATGCGGCGCCGGTCCCGATCAGGGATCCGAGATAGTCGACGTCGCGGAGATAGTTGTGCGACATGATGACGAAGTAGGCCCCATCGTCCGTATCGACATGGCTGGTGAGGTCGGCGGGTGCGCACTGGACCAGGCGATCGGCCTCGGGAAATCTCTCGTGGGTGAGAAAAGCCCGGCGGTCGTCGACCACCGTGGTTTCGAACCCGAGTTCCTTGCCGAGGCGGACGAGGGGCACTGCATCGTGACCGGCCCCGCAGACGATCAGTCGACTCCGGCCAGAGACGACCTCGAGCAGGTAATCGACCCCGGCCCGGTGGAGGCGGCGATGCCGCCCTTCACGGCGGGCGTCGGCCAGTTCCGCGCCCCAAATTTCATCGCCCACCTCGACCCCCAGGTGGGTCCCGACCTCAGGGCCGCTCAGGATGTGCAAGATCCCACCCGGTCCCGAGTCGATCAGCTCGCTCAGCGCTTGCGCGGCTCGTGCCGACTCGATGAGGAGTTGGGTCACCCCATTGCAGCCGATTCCCCAGCCCCAGACTGCCTCGTCGTCGGCAGTGAGATCGAACTCGACTATGCGGGCCGGATCGTCTTCACCCATCGCTCCGGCGATGTCGATCAGTTCGTTGTCGAGACAGCCTCCGGAGACTGTCCCCACCATCGAACCGTCCCTCGAAATGAGCTGGCGGGCTCCCAAACCGCGGTAGGTCGAGCCTTTTACGCCGACAACCGTCGCCAGCACGAAATCGATCTGGCGACGTCGCCATTCCGGAACCGATTCCAGCACCTGGTCGGCCACGGACCCAAGTTAGTGGCTGGTGTTTCCTGCCAGAAGCTCGAGCGCATGCGGCAGCACTGGCACCAGCGATGCCAACCCCTCCTCGACCCCCCGGGGGCTGCCTGGCAAATTCACGATCAGAGTGTCGCCCCTGCTTCCCACCACCGCCCGTGACAACACCGCCATCGGAGTTGACTCCAGGCCGCGGGCGAACAACAGATGCACCAGGCCCGGCGCGACCCGATCGATGACGGCGCTGGTTGCTTCCGGGGTCACGTCCCGGGGACCGAATCCGGTGCCCCCCGTGGTGATCACCAGCCGTGCTTCCTGTGCGAGCTCCACCAACACCGCGGAGATCAGGTCCTGTTCGTCGGGAACGACTTTGCGGGCGATGATCTCGTAGCCGGCCGCCTCCAAGGCGGAAGCAAGGATGTCACCTGACTCGTCAACCCTCGACCCGGCGGCGACCCCATCGGAGACGGTCACCACCGCGGCTTTCACGGGCGCAAGTATCTCAGGTGACGAAAAAGGTCTGCGGATCCGGCGGGATCGGTATCCCACGGCTGAGGGCAAAGCGGAAGAGCACGAAGAGGATCACCACCGCCGCCAATAGTCCCCAGCTAAAGCGCTGGGCGGTGGCGCCCTGGTCGGGATCGACCGATTTGCTGCCAGGGGCGGCAAGGAGCGTGGCCACGGTGAACAGTCCGTAGAGGGGCAAAGCCGAGATGAGTCCCCCACCCGAATCGGGCAGCAAATAGACCACCGCCAGCAATGCGCCCGCCAGGCCCGCGATCACCGCGATCTTGGCGACAAACGCCACCCGCCGTGACGGGGTGGAGATCTCGCGTCGGCTGGTGGCGAAGGCCAGGAAGGCGGGCGCCGCCGCCAAAGAAACGAGGAGCAGACCAATCGCCCCGGCCACGCCGACCACGACATTGATCCCCGCCGGCAGGTCGAAGTACGCCAACGCCAGCGCGAGATCGGAATCGGCGTCGATCCCCGCCTGGGCCATGGGGACGAATCCCTGTCGGAAGCTGTGCAGGATCAGCCAGAGAACGCAAAGGCGGGAGGGATCGTGCCGACGGCTTCCGGGGTACACCGCCAGGAATGCACCTCCGGCGATCAGCGCCGCCAAGGCTCCCCCGGCCAGCGCCAATGGGTTGTCGCCCGCCGTGAACTCAACCCGATCGTGATAGAGCACGGGGCCGCGATCGAGCAGAAATCCCAAGAGCAGACGTCCGAGGGAATCGGCCAGCACCGCGACGACGATGCCGATGGTCGAGCAGAGGGCCGAATTGATCAGTAGCGACGGGTTATTCCCGGGGCGCGGATCTTCAGAGAGAGTGGTCATTGCAACTTCGGACCTAAGCAACGGCATGGTAAGACTTCGACCTTCCGCGGCCAGATATCAAACGATTTTTGCCTCGTCCTCGAACGCCTCGATCACCTCGTGGCGGGCCACGGCGCTCGATGCCAGGGCCTGGATGATGGCGGTGACAGGCAGGGCGAGGATGGCGCCGACGCCGCCGAGGAGGCTCGCCCCGGCGATGACGGCACCGATGGAGACGGCGGGGTGTATGTCCATTGTCCTGCTGGTGACCCGGGGGGCGATGACGTAGTTCTCGAGCTGCTGATAGACGATCATGGCGATTACTACCCAGAGGGCAGTCAGCGGGCTCACGGAGAGGGCGGCGAGAGCGGGGAGGATCATGCCGATATAGGTTCCGATCACCGGGATGAACTGGGAGAGGACGCCCATCCAGATCGCGAGGGGGAAAGCCGAGGGCACTTGCAGGGCGGCCAAAACGATCCAGGTGAAAATCGTGGCCGCGACCGCGAGCAGCGCCCGGGAGTAGGCATAGCGCCCGGTGCGCTCCACCGCCGTCTCCCAGGTGTCGAGGACGTACTGCTGGCGCTTGGGGGGAAGAGTCGAGAGGAGTAGACGGCGCCACGCCGGACCTTCGGCCAATAGGTAATACGAGAAGAGAGCCACGGTCGCCAGTTGGAAGATGATGCCGACGACGGTGTTACCTACTGCCAGCACGCCGCCTGCCACCTGTGACCCATACTCTTCGATAAGGCCGCCGAGATCCTCGAAGCCTTCACCCAGGTCTGGAGTGTTGAGGTCAATGCCGAAGCGCTCTGTGAAATTGCTGAGCGACGCCAGGTACTCAGGTACGCGCTCGATCAGATTGGACGCCTGGGTGACGAGCACCGGAACCAGCGAGCCGATGAAGCCCGCGAAGAGAATCAGCGAGAGCAGAAACACAACCAAGGTCGCGGTTCGTCGTTTCCAGCCCCGCTTGACCAGTGCTTGCACCGCCGGTTCGAGGGCGATGGCGACGAAGACCGACAGAAACAGGATGTAGAGGATCGAGCGCAGCTGGTAGAGGATCCAGAGGATGGCGATGGCTGCCAGAACCACCGCCAAGGTGACCGCTACCCCTCGCGGAAGCCATTCCGGCGGCCGTTTGCGGTTGGGGAGGTCGACCACGCGCGAAGGCTACAGCCGGTGGGTCGCGAAAATCGACAAGGACACCAGCGGGAGCTAGTTGCGCTTGCGCCGCATCAAACGCTGCAAGGTCTCCGACTCCGACAGCGCGTCCGGACGGCGACCCGTGACCTCTGCCTCTTCCCTGACCGCTTCGATCCGCCGCTTTTCTCGCGTGCGCCGACCCTGCATCCCTTCCCGCCAAAGATCGGCATCGCCGGCGGTAAGGACCAGTCGCCGCAAAGCGACGTCGGTGAGGAAAAAAGCCAGGCCCATAGCCGCCAGCCATGGCCAGATTGAGACCTCGGCTCGGCCTCGGATAGGAGCGGGATCGAAGACTTCTCCGGGAGCGGGATTGAGACGCCCGCCCGAGAGGGCAGTGAGATCGTTGCCCAGGGTGGGGTCGGGTTCGCGGAAGGCAAACTCCTCCTCATAGGCCGAGACAGCACCCGAGGCGGACGTCACCTGGGTTCCATCGGGATTGGACTCAGTCACTGCCACCCAGTAGGCACCGACCGGGCCGAGGGGAACCGATCCCCTGAACTCGGTGGATGAAGTGCGCGAGAGCGGGACCAGAGTGATCTCGCCGTCGGGAGCCCGGACCCGAGCCACTGCGGTGGCATCGATATCCGCCCCGACTGGGCTGTACTGAATCTGCAATTGCCCTTCTTCGACGAAGGTAAGTGGAGGGTTGTCCCGTCCGGCAGGAAGAACGTCGCGGACCACCCGCCCCCAAAATTCCGCATAAGACTCCCAGTCAACCCATTGAGTCGACCATCGAGCGGTGGCGTCGGACGTCCAAGCAGTGGCCCGGCCCAGACCTCGCTGCCAGGTGGCCAGCAAAGGGTCGGCCTGGCCAATTTCCATCACTACCGAGGCTGTGCCTTTGGACTTGGTGAGGACGTATCCGAGCAATGGTGGTGAGGCGGTCAGGTCCGCTGTCACAGGTGAGGCGGCTCCAAGCACCGGATAGAAAGTGCCTTCGGTTGCCAGGTTGCGGGCCACGGTCAACGTCTCTTCGACGAAGATCTCAGGAACGGCCTCGAGATCGGTCCCGGCGTAGTAACGGCCCCCGCCCAGGTTCGCCATGCGCTCGAGCGTGGTACCAGGGCCTTCCCCAGTGCCGAGGACAGACAACGTCACGCCGGCGTCTGCAATGCGCCGGGCCATTGGCAACAGATCCGCATCGCTCGGATCCCACCCGTCGGTAAAGAGCACGATGTGGCGAAGCTGCTCGGGAGCGCTTTCGAGTTCTTCGAGCGCCACTTCCAATGCCCGGGAGATCTCGGTATCTCCTGAGGGTGTTATGACTCCGAGAGCCTCGCTCGGATCTCCGACCGTCGAGGCGGGCGACAGCGGTATCACCCAGTCCGTGCCAGAGGAAAAGGCCAGAACTCCTACCCGATCGGTGTCGGCCAGCGCTTCGATGGCAAGTTCGGCTCCGGCCTTGGCGATGTCGGTTTTCACCACCCCGCCTTCGGTGGCCGCGCCCATGTTGCAATGGCAAGCACCCATCGAGCCAGAAGAGTCGATCACCAGCACCTCCGCCACCGGCTGGCGACGGATCAAATCGTCGGGGTTGGACGACACCGGCAACACCGATTCGAGAGGGGTGAGGTGGTAATCGCCGAGTCCGTATGCCTGATCGCCCCCGATCACCACCAGTCCCCGACCGAAGTCCTCGACGTAGGCGGCGAGCGGCTCGGAGTTTTGTGGCCGGGCAACGTTGACCAGCACCACTGCGTCAAAGCCCAGCAATTGTTCCGCAGTTGGGATCGACTGCCTCTGCTCGACTTCCATCCCCCCTGCCTCCAGCGCTCGGATCAGGGCATCCGCCTCCCCCACCACCCCTTCGACCACGGCCACCTGGGCCGGCCCCAGGATGCGGGTGATCCCCTGGACGGCGTCGTTTTCTGCGCGAGTGTCAAAACTCGCCTCCACCTCGGCCTCGACCGCAAGGAAGCCCGCTCCCTCGGCAGCGACTTCAGTCTCGATCTCGTTGCGTCCCGAGACGAGGTCCACGGAGATGGTCTCCGTTTGATCGCCGGTGACGACCATCAGATTGGCCGGCCCTGCCTGGTTGGTTCGGATCACAATCCGGACCGGAACGGTGTCGCCCTCCCTGACCGCCGCCGGGAGTTGGACGCTTTCGATCAAGGCATCGGGACTACGCGCCGAGTCCAACTCGAGGACATCGATCGCCACGCCTTGGGAAGCGAGACGCCTGGCCGCCGCTCGGGCATCTCCGTTGGTGGGCACCAGATCCGTCAGCACAACCACCCGACGAGAGCCCTCCGTGGGCAGGAGCGAGCCCACTGCGTCGAGAGCGGTCTGGAGGTCGGTGGCGGAGGGATCGGGACTAGTTCGGATCGGCCCGGGCTCGCGCCCGGCTGAAAACGCAGAGTCGAGCTGGGTGTTGCGCCCGAAAACAGCGATTGCCGTCCTGCTGTCCACCCGGGCCTCTCGAAGGGCCGTGGCCAGGAACTCGGCTTGGGCTTCGAGGCCGCCGGCCGAGATTGAAGCCGACCGATCGAGAAGGAAGAGAATCGACCTCTCGTCGACCGCCCTGGTCAAGATCGGTTGGGCGGCGGCCAGGATCAGCGCCGAGACCGCCAGCAATCGCAGAATCACTGCCACCCGGTGTTGGCGGCGGGGGACCGCCCGTCCGCCCTTGCGAGCCACCGCCCAGACGATTCCCACGCCCGGGATCAGTGCCACCAGCCACCACGGATGAACGAAGGTCATGCGGTTGCCCTTCGTAGAAACGGTCTCTGATGGCCCACCCACCATTCGGTGGCCATCAGCAGGAGAACGGCGGCGATAACCCACGGCGCCCACTCCCGCAGCCGTGTAGAGGCCTCCTCCGCCTCGGTGGCCTGTCCGGTGGTGGCTATCAGCCTCGAGCCCCCAGCCGATTCATCAGCGACAAAGGTGCGTATGGCAGTGATCCCGGGCACCATCTGGCCGTCGGCACCGAAGTATTCCACCCGATATACGCCGGGCTGGGAGGTGTCGCCGAATTCGACTGCGCCCTCCGTGAGTGGGCGGATCGAACCATCGGGCAATATCACCCGGGCCACAGACCCTGGGGGGGCGGCAAGCGGAATCGGAGTGCCCGCCTGATCCGTTGACACCGAGCCGGTCGCAGAGCCGGCGAGCCACTCGAGGAGGCGAACGCCAAGAATGGGAAAGCCGACCTGCACCGGGAGGTTGGAACGGGTGAGGTCGAATGTGAAGTACGCCACCCGATGCCCGTTCACTTCACCGAGCAGTATCAGAGGAACGTCTCCCGATCGAACCAGGGTGAGCCAGCGAGGGGCTTCCACCACCTGGGCCTCCCCCACCACCATCGTCGACAGGTCGACCAAATCGAGAATCGGCTCGCCGGGGCGTTGGTAAGTAACAGCCAGGTTGCCTGCCAGCGCCGAGACTGTCACTCCCTCCGGCACGGTTTCTGGGGCGATCAACCAGGTCGGGCGGTCGATCTCGGCGATCGGGCCACCGTCAACGACTGAGACGTCGGGGGCCCCCTCTCCTTCGGTGGTAAAGCCTGGAACCGCGTCCACCAAAGCCTCGAGGAAGGGCGACCCTTCCCCTCGGAGGGCTACGTACCTTTCCGGGCCGGCGCCGACGATCAAGGATGCCTCGTCGTCGAGCGCCAAGGCATCCTGGTGGTTGGTCAACCGAACCGACACCACGTCGCCAGGACCCGCATCGATGGGTGTGGTGAGGCGAGCGCTACCCAGCGCCGGAACCTCCAAATCGAGGAGGCCGGCATCGAGACCGTTCACCGAAACCCCGGCCTGCACCGAACGATCCTCCGCCCCGAAATTGGAGACATTGAGAAAGGCCCTGGTAGTGCCCTCGGTGGAAGGCTCGAGGCTCCACGCCGAAATTGCCAGGTTGGGGCCGAAGTCGTCGAAGCGGACCATCTCTGCTCCCACTACTGGCTCCTCGGGTAGAGGTGCGTCACCCCCGTCGCTGAAGATGAGGATGTTGGTGGGTCGATCTGGAGTAGCCAGTCCCCGAGCCAGCTGGATGGCGGTCGAAAGATCGGCCCGGCCTCCCCCCGCCTGAAGCGAGCCCATGGCCTCTTGCACGAGCTCGGGGTCGCGGGCAAAAGCGACCAGGACCCGCGGGTGCGGACTGGCCTCGACCACCGAAACCTGGTTTGCCTCCGACAAGTCCCTGGTCAAAGCCAGGGCGCGTTCTCGAGCGGTGCCGATGCGGTCGGCCATCGCCATCGACCCCGAGGTGTCGACAACGAAAACGGTGTGTGGCCCGAGGAGCGTGCGCTCCCGATAAAACGGTCGCGCCAGCGTCACCACAAAAGCCGCCAGCACCGCCAGCTGTAGCAAGAGCAGTGGGGTCCAGCGAAGCTTTTGCCAAGGAACTGCCGACGACACCGGCACCTCGGCCTTCTCCCAAAGCATGGTGCTCGCCACTTCCACTCGAGGTCGGCGCGACCTCAACATGTAAAGGACGATCAACGGCCCCGCCAGCGCTCCAAGGCCAAAGGCGGCCGGAATCAGGAAGCTCATGCCACTGCCTCGGCTCGGGCGAGAGCGGCAAGCACCTGGTGGGCTGCATCCTCCCGCGCCGGGACCAGAACGTAGTCGAGACCGGCTCGTCGGGATCGACTCGCAGCCTCGCTGGCAAAGCTCTCGAGCGCCAACCGATAGCGCCGCATCGTGTCCTCCGATGTCGACACGGCAACCTCGCCCTTGGTTTCGGCATCGGCCAAGCGGAGGTCGCCGGTCAGCCCCGGGTCCAACTCTTCATCACCGAGAATATGGAGCACCACGCCCCCGGCCCCGACACCGAGACCGTCGAGGGCTGTCCCGTAATCGGGGCTCATAAGGTCGGATACGACGACCAGTGCCCCTCGGTTAGGTCCTTCGCCCGCCAGCCGGCGCAGTGAGGGCGCCAACTCACCGCCTCCCCCTGCAGCCAGGCCCTCGAGCCAGGACTCGAGCATGGGCCACCTGGAGAGGTGCCTGCCGGCCGGTCCCATGGTGACGGGCATGCGGCCGCTGCCGTGAAATGCCACCACTTGTACCCGATCGCCTCCAGCCAGTCCGAGATAGGCCACCATCCCGGCAAGAACTTTTCCAACCTCGAGCTTTCGGTAGAAGCCCATTGAAGCCGAGGCGTCGATCACCACCCGCAGTGGAAGTTCCTCCTCGGCTTCGAACTGGCGCACCAACAAGACTCCGAGGCGCGCCCAAAGGTTGTGATCGATACGCCGGAAGTCGTCGCCCGGTACATATGGGCGATAGTCGGCGAAGTCGAGGCTCTCGCCCTTGTGCCGGGAGGCGTGGCGCCCCGACCACTGGGCGATGACGCGCCTTCGGGTGACGAGCGAGAGCCGTTCCAACCGGCCGCGTAGCTCGGCCGAGAGCAGCATCGTCTTAGGTAGCCGGTTCGGGAGCGGGGTGAGCCTCGAGCACCTCGGCCACGATCTGGTCAGCGCGGACACCATCGGCGAGGGCTTCGTAACCCAAGACCAGTCGGTGTCGCAGCGACATTGGTGCCACTCTCCAGATGTCCTCGGCGGCGAGGTTGGTCCGACCTGCAGCCAGGGCGAAAGCCTTGCCCCCCAAAACCAGTGCTTGCGCCCCTCGCGGGCTGGCGCCGTTGCGAACGTATCGACGAACCAATTCAGGAGCGAGCTCGTTGTCGGGATGAGTCGCACCAACGAGCGTGGCCGCGTAATGGAGCAGGTGCGACCCGGCCGGGAGGTCGCGGACCATCTTTGCCATTTCGATGATGGCCTCCCCATCCATAGCCGCGGACGGCTCTGCCTCCGCACCGGCCGTGGTGCGCTTCAGGATCTCCACGATGTCATCGGCGGGAGGAAATGCCACCAGTGCCTTGAAGAGGAAACGGTCGAGTTGGGCCTCGGGTAGCGGATAGGTCCCTTCTTGCTCGATCGGGTTCTGGGTGGCCATAACGAGGAACGGCCGGGGCAGGGAATGCGTCTCTCCTCCCAGGGTCACCCGACGCTCCTGCATCGCTTCCAAAAGGGCAGATTGGGTCTTGGGCGTGGCGCGATTTATCTCATCCGCCAGTACCAGGTTGGCGAAGATCGGCCCCTCGTGGAATTTGAAGTCGTTGCCGGTGAGGACCTTGGTTCCGAGAATGTCGGCCGGCATCAAATCGGGGGTGAACTGAACGCGGCCAAACTCAACGTCGAGAACCTTGCCCAGGGTGGAGAGGAGCTTGGTCTTGCCCAGGCCGGGGACCCCCTCGAGCAGGACATGACCCTCGCATAGCGCGGCTACGAGGACCGTCTCTACAAGTTCCTTCTGCCCGACGATGACCTTGCCCACTTCCTGGCGGGCGGCGTCCATCGTCTCGGCGAACTTCTCGGGCGTCAAGGCTCGAGCTCCGTGAAGTACTGTCGGACCAGCTCTGCCAAATTGTGCGGGATGACCATTCGATCGAGCGAATCGAGGGCGCTATCTCGATAGTCGGCGTACAGGTCGACATAGCTCTGCAGCGGCAAATTCTCGATCCCCTGGCCGGTCACGGTGCCGATCGGTTCGCCCGGAGTGTTGCCACCCGTGACCTCGACCCGCACCTCGTCACCGAGACCGCCTTCTACGGGGTCGAACACCTGGCTGCGCTCGGGATCGCGGGCGGGATCGTGATCGCCGCTCCCCGAGCCCACGCTTCCGGAACCGGTTCCGCCCCCAGATGACCCTGCGCCACTCGATCCACCAGCGCCCTGGCCACCGCCGCCACCGCCGCCACCGGTGCCCTGGCCTTGTCCTTGTCCCTGTCCCTGACCCTGTCCCTGTCCTTGTCCTTGTCCCTGTCCTTGTCCCTGTCCTTGACCCTGTCCTTGACCCTGTCCCTGTCCCTGACCCTGTCCCTGTCCCTGTCCTTGACCCTGACCCTGTCCCTGTTGGGCATCGGCGAGCCGCTCCTGGGCGTCGCGCACCTGAGCCTGAGCCTCGCCACGACGGGAGGCTTCGGCAGCCTCTCCTTCTGCCCGCTCGAGCTCGGACGCGGCCGCTTCCAGGGCTTCCTGGGCCTCTCCGTCAGCGCTTCGATCACCCGCCGCGGTTTGCAGTGCCTCCGCCGCGGAGGCGAGGGCCTCGGAGAGTTCCTGATCGATTCCGGCAAAGTCTTCGGCCCTGGCAGAAAGCTCGGCGGCGGCGGCGATCATCTCTGCTGCCGAGGCACCCGAAAGGCGGTTGGCCAGGTCGCGCAGCTGCTCGGCGGCTGTCTCACCACTCGACAATGGTTCCTGGGCGAGCCGCTGTTCGAGCCCGGCTAACGCGGTTCGTCGCGCGAGTTCAGCCGGATCGGCCTGCTCGGCTAGCTCCTGACGCGCCTCGCCGAGGGCGGTGATGGCTTGCTCGACGCCTTCTGCCCGCGCCAGCTCTTCGAGAAGACGTTCGAGTGTCTCCCGCACCTCCTCGGGTGCTTCCGCGGCCGTCTCCTCGAGGCGCTCGATCTCGTTCTCAATCAACTGCTGCTCGGCCTGGCGTCGGGCAAGGGCCACATCTGCTGAGGAAGGGACAAGGGCCATCACGAGCGTGGCAGCGAGGGCCACGATCACCAGCTGCGGGAGCGGTCTCCGAGGCCAAACAGCTCCAAACCCCTCCAGCGAGCGCCCCGTTGACCAGAGGTCGGCGTCGGCCAGTTGTCGTTGCTCGTCGGCAGAATGATTTTTCCGCGAGCTCAGTTCGAGGGCTGTCGACACGCGGTCAAAGCCCCCTAGGCGTCGATCCACCGCTAGTGCCGCCCTCGCCGGCGAGGCTCGACGAATCAGCGCCACAACCGCGGCGAGGACCACCGAGCCCACCAAGAGTGCGACGGCCACTGGCTCAGCCCAGGGAATGACGACAAAGCGGGCTATACCAACCAGGATCGCTGCCAGGACGGCCGCCACTCCCAAAAAAGTCACCGATAGGCGAAGGATGCCTGCCAGCAGAAGTCTCCCGCGGGCCTTTGCGACAAGGCCATGCACCGAGGTGGGGAGCGCAGGTCGTTCGCGGAGATCAAGCCGGGGCACTGCTTCTCCGTTTGTAGAGAAGGATCCGACGGGCCGGCGTTCGCACCACTTGCGCGGCTCGAAGTAGGGCCACTGCCGTGATGGCGGCATAGAGGACGAGAGTTCGTACCCAGACCGGGCCTCTTCTCATTCTGATCAAGGCACCGTCATCGCCATTCACCGGCGGGGCGATCATCTCCCTCGCCACAACGCCGCCATCGAGCAGTGGCATCCCCCCGAGAAACAGGCCCTGGCCGCTGCCCTGTCTGGCGTAGAGAAGCGCATCAATGGGGACAAACGGAGTGAAGGTGAAATTGGTCTGGGAACGCAAGGGAACCCGAATCGCATCGACCATACCCACATAAGGGTTGAGCCACGAGGAGTAGAACTCCCGGCCACGGGGCGGGATCAACGACTGGTTAGAGGGCCTAAGCAGCAGTAGCTCGGCCAGCACGAGGGCAAAAGTGATGAATCCGACCACAAATGCGAATGCGTATGAGCCCGCCACCGCCCCTCGGCTTGACTTTGCTCGCGAGGAGATTGCGATTGAGGCACTGCCAAGCATGATGGCGGTCGCGAGCATCATCGCCAGGGCGGCGAACACGTCCCCGAAGGACATTCCACCAAACAACAGCGGGATGGCAACCACCGGCGCCACCGCGACCAGCAACAACAAGAAATAAGACATCGACGAGCTCAACTTCCCGATCACGAGCTGCAACGGCGTGAGTTGGGTCACCTGAAGTAGCGGCAACGTTTGTCTCTCCCGTTCGCTAACGATCGAGAGCGCCGTCACCCCGGGGATAACCAATATGACGCTCGTCATCATCAGAATCGCCATCGCCTGGAAGAGGAAACGGCCCATGTACTCGGTGGCGAGCAGCCTGCCCAGGATCGATGTGGAAACCTGCTGACTGACCAGGTAGGAGACGTAGCCGAGCAAACCGATGCCGATGGTCCAGAAAAACAGGAACCAAGGTGAACGGCGGGTGCGAAAACGCTCCAGCACTTCCCTTCGCAGAACCGGATTCACTCGTCGTCTCCGGCAGTGATGCTGAGGAATAGCTCTTCCAGCCCGGCAACCTCCAGCCTCCAATCAAAGACGTGCTTGCCGCTGGCCATGACCAGACCGAGAAGGCGAGCTGAATCCGCGTCTTCTCCAGAGAGGACAAACCGGACACGTCCCCGCTCGACGTCGACCTCGGACACTTCTGGCTGGCCCGAGAGAATTTGCGCGACATCGTCGACCTCTTCATCTGGTGCCCGCAAAGAGACCCGTCGAGTGGCGGTGAGCGTGCGGCGAATGTCTTCGAGATTTCCTTGCGCCTTGACTCTGCCGTCGTCGATGACGGCCAGATGGGTGCAAATGCCTTCCAATTCCGAAAGGATGTGCGAGGAGATGATGACCGATTTGCCCATCCGGGAGAGTTCGGCGATGAGCTCCCGCAGCTGCACCCGGGCCCGTGGGTCAAGGCCGGAGGCAGGCTCATCAAGCACCAAGAGTTGGGGATCGTGAATGAGGGCCCGGGCGAGCGAGAGGCGCTGCTTCATCCCTCGGGAAAGCGTGTTGACGTCGGTTGCGGCTTTCTGCTCGAGCTCCACCAGGGCCAGGAGATCGGCGATCAGGGCAGGACGTTTGGCGGCGGGGACCTTGTTAGCGGCGGCGAAGAAGTCGAGGTACTCCGAGGCGTTGAGGTTTTCGTAGAACCCGAATGAGTCCGGCATGTATCCAAGGACCTTGCGGACTGCACCCGGGTTGGTCTCCGGATCGACCCCCACTACCTCCACGTGCCCGGCGTCACGGGAAAGCAACGTGCTGATCACGAGCATCGACGTGGTTTTTCCGGCCCCGTTAGGACCTATCAACCCGAACACTGAACCCTCGGGGACTTCGAGGTCGATGCCGTCCATCGCCCGCACAGGCCCGTAGCGCTTCTCCACCCCGCGCAGGGTCGCTATCGCCATCTCACCACTCCAGTGAGAAGCCGTACGGCGACATCGAGGTCTCGAACGCCAGGTCGAGGTTGTCCGGATCGTCGGTCGAGGCCCGCAGAAAAACCTCGCCCTTCAAATTGCGGTGACGCTCCAGATTGATCCGATCTCCGGGGCTGATGGCTTCGTACTCATCGGCCGACCAGTCGTAGATTTCCAGATGGCCCGGGATCTCGCCGAACATATTGCTTACCTCGAGGACGGGTGTGGCATCGAGAGAGGCGGGAAGGTTCCAACCCACCGTCATCTGCCGGGTCTGAATAGCCAGGTAGCCGGGGCCGTAGTCCACCCAGCTGGCGTTACCGGCGTCGACGAGATGAGAGATCGAGACGGATTGTTCGACGGGGACGGTGGCGTGGAGGTCCACCGGCACCAACACCAGGGTGCTGCCGCTGGCTTCGACGGTGCGACCGTCGAGATCGATGGGAAGTGTGAGCTCATCTGTGAAACCGAAGAAGTAGCTGGTCTCACCGTCGAGAAACCAGCTCCCCGCGTTGCCGAGGGTGGCGATCCGGTTCCAAATGTAGGGGTCATTCCAGAGCTGGCGTTCGTTGATCACGGCGTCGCCCACCGAGCCGAAGTCCTGCTGACCGGCGATTCCCGGAGCGATCGATTCACTGCCGCTGGCCCCGGGCCCGAGGGGATCGGACGCAAGGCTTACCCGACCCTTGGCCACTACTCCCCAGGCCCAAAAGGAGTAGGGCGAGGAGTTGGTGACGGTGGCCAGAAGCTGGCGATCGCTGGCACTGAAACTCACTTCTGGAAGCGATGCCATCTCCGGTTGCCAGCTGCTTTGGAGCCCGGCCGATCCCAGCTGCTCGAGGGCGAATACGTAGCCCCCGTTGCCGTTGGCTAAAGCTGGCTCGGGTGGCCCGATTTGGCCGGAGGGGTCGAGAGTGGCTGCGAAAGGGTATGTGACCCAATCGGCGGGAGTCGAAAGTGTCCGCCTTCCACCAGCGCCCACCGCCAACACAGTGGCACTGTGCCCGATCGCTTGTTCGTCCGCGGCGATGATGACTGTGCCGTGATTGAGGACGTTGGCGGATAGTCGTTGCCTGCCCGCGAGCCAGAAACCGCCGACGCCGAGGAAGGCCAGGAGCGGAATCGTCGCCCAGGCGAGTTCTCTCTTCCCGAAGCGCCGGAGAAGGGCAAAGTTGACCGGACCGACCAATACGGCGTAGCCCACCAGAGCCGCCAATAGCCAGGGCAACGAGGGGACCCGCTGATCACCGCCACTCACTGCCGACTGCATGAGCATCTGCTCGGGGCTCTGCCAGATCTCCCGCGGGGCCAGCTGGTAGCTAGGCGGGGTGAGGATTCGTGACCACTCATCCGAAGTCAGCGATGTAAGTCCCTCCACAGCCGTTACCCAACCGCGTCCAAACGCGAAGTGTCTGTCCGACCCGGCGGCGAGCGCCTCACCGAGCTCGAGACCGAGAGCGGAGAGCCCGCTTCGATCGACGATCAGGCGCCCCCCGCTTCGAAGCCAGTCCCGAGCGGAAGATGGAAGCTCGGCCGGATCCTCTACAACCAGGTAGCGAGCGACTCCGAACTCGGTGCCCTCTACTTCCGCCGGGGCGGCAATTACGTCGCGTCCGGTGACGGCCAAGGTGGCGCGATCGATCCTCTCTGTGAGCTCGTCCGAACCTGCCACTGCCACGATCGGCTCGTCGGTGGCCGATCGGAGCGACAGGTTGGCAGTGGCTGACGCTTCCGTGGCGCCATCCTCGTAGAGCCGAAGGCGAACCTGGGTGGACCCGACCGGGAGCCCCACCCGCACTGAGTAGGTCTTCTCGCTTCCAGCCGGGATCTCAACCGGTACCAACTGAGTAGCGCTGGCGACTCGAGCCTCTAGCTCCCCGGCGAAGAGGATGTCGGCCGCGATGGTGACGTCGACGGTGATCGGACGCTCCGGATCCACATAACCAGCCAGGCCGGCTCGGGCCTCGAGCCGGACGGGAGCAGTCTCTTGAGCGACGGCAGGCAATGCCAGAGCGAAGAGGACGCAGAGCAAGAGGAGCCGGGGGGCCACCTCGGTCAGACGCCGGCTAGCCGGAGAGGGTTCCCCGAGAGCCACGGGGAGTCCTTACTTCTTCGACTGCTGGTAGTAAGGATCGGCCCCGGAAGCGTGATCGGTCACGTCCACCACCTCTGTGAGCTCGGGGATCGATTCCTTGAGGATCCGCTCGATGCCCTGTTTGAGCGTGACCTGGGCCATTCCGCATCCCTGGCAACCGCCACCCAGTTTCAGATAGGCGATGGTGCCGTCGACGGAGACCAGCTCCGCCCGGCCCCCATGGGCAGCTATCGCCGGGTTGACGGCTTCCAAAAGTACCTGGCTGACCTGCTCGGCGATGGGCCCTTCGAGGGTCCCCTGGGGAGCGGCCATCGATGGACTTGAAACGGGTCGGTTGGGATTGTCCATCGCCAATCCGTCTTCGCCCATTGTCAGGGAGGCGCCTCGCAATGGCTCCACGCTCTGATGAGGGATCAACACCTGAAGGTCGCCGTGACGCTCCATGTGATGTTCTGCCTCGGCATCCTCGGTGGGGATAAATGCCAACTCGTAGGCGTACTGGCCCTGGCGGGTACCGGTCACTTCGATAAATAGCCCGATCTCGCCCTCTCCCGGTTCCTGATCCCTGAGCTCACGGATCATTGCCAGCGCTTCCTCGGAGATGGCTAGGACGTTTTCCACTAGTTCAAGTTTATCTCCCCACCTCTCAAACTTTCCGCTCGAATTTCTTAGCCTTCGCGAATGCCGCGGGTGTTGCTGATCATCCCCACGACCTCCTATCGGGCCACCGACTTCTTCGCCGCCGCCGAGTCTCTGGGTGTCGAGGTTGCGGTTGCTGCCGAGGAGTCACTGCCGCTGGTCGAGCCCGAACGGTTCCTCGCCATCGACTGCAGGCATCCCGAAGAGGCGGCGCGGGCCATCGTCGATCTGGCGACCGAGACTCCGATCGATGCGATCGTCCCGGTTGACGATGCCGGAGTGGTTATCGCTGCCCTCGCTGCCCAGAAGCTCGGCCTTCCCCACAACTCACCCGAATCAGCATCAGCGACTCGTGACAAAGCTGTAATGCGACGACTCCTGGCGGCAGCAGAGGTTGATCAGCCCGCCTTTGCCGTCACCGACGGGGACCCGAGTGCTGCTGCGGCCAGCATCGGATTTCCCCTCGTCATAAAGCCTCGCTCTCTCTCGGCTAGTCGGGGAGTAATCAAAGTGGACGCTCCCTCCGATCTCGCGCCGACCATCGCCCGAGTGCGCGAGATCGCCAACGACCGAACAGTGCTGACAGAGGAGTTCGTCGATGGGCCGGAAGTGGCGGTCGAGGGAATGCTTTGGGCTGGCGAACTCGAGGTCCTGGCGATTTTCGACAAGCCCGACCCCCTCAACGGTCCCTTCTTCGAGGAAACGATCTTCGTCACCCCTTCCCGCCTCGAGGCGCCCGTCCAGCAGGAGGTAGCGCGTGTGACTCAATCGGCCATTTCCGCCCTTGGTCTGACCGAAGGTCCGATCCACGCCGAGCTTCGGATCGCGGGAGGGAATCGTCCTCGTCTCATCGAGGTGGCTGCCAGGTCGATCGGAGGGATATGCGGTCGCTCTCTCAATTTCGGTTTGCTCGACACGCCGCTCGAGGCGCTGATCCTCCGCCACGCTCTCGGGCGCCGGGCCTCGCTTCCGACGAAAGCTGGCGCCTCCGGAGTGATGATGATTCCCACGACCGCAAACGGAATCCTTAAAGGGGTTAAGGGTATTGACGCAGCCCGCCGAGTGGAAGGGGTGCGCTCGATCGAGATCACAACCCCGGTGGGAGCGCCTTTGCGCCGGGTGCCGGAGTCGGATCGCTATCTAGGTTTCATCTTCGCCGCCGGGCCGGATGCTGGCTCGGTAGAGGCATCTCTCCGCCAAGCTCACGCCCAATTGGTGATCGATATCTCCTGAGCTAGGAATCCTCGAGCACCGAGGAGAGAGCCCTTTTTCCTATCTGCGTCATCTGCTCACCGCCTCCCTGCCATGCCACGCCGAGGGCGATCGCCCAACCCCGACCCCGCATCCAGGTATCGGCGTCGGTCCCCAGCGCCTCCCTGAATTCTGAGCGGGCCGGTTCGTCAAACAGCATCCAGCCCACCGCGAGATCGGTGGCGGGATCGCCGGCGCAGACATCGCCGAAGTCGATCACTGCCGAGAGCCGATCCCTCTCAATCACGAGATTGAACGGATGGAGGTCTCCATGCAGCCAGACGTCGCGGCCTCGCCACTCGGGGATTTGAACGGCATCGTCCCATGCCCGAAGGAGGCTCATCCGGTCAAACGACGCGTCGAGATGGTCGATTCCCACGCGCATCCTGCGGTCGCGGGCAGCCAGCGGAATGCCTCGATAAGGATTTCGGGGAGCACCTGCGGGTGCCGGAAAGTGAAGGCTCTTTACGAAATCGCCGAGCTGTCGGGCGAGGGTTTCGAGATCTTCGAGGACAGCATTGGCGGCCGTCGTTCCCGGGAACCAGGGGGTGACGGACCAGGGCCAGGGATAGCCGGATCCCGCGACGCCGCGTCGAACCGGCACCGGGATCTGGAACGGCAAGCGGGGGGCGATCTCAGGGAGCCATCGTTGTTCGTTTAGAACCAGGGGAACGCTGAGCGAGCGTCGCGGTAGACGAACTGACAACTCCGCGCCGAGGCGAAAGATGGCGTTGTCCCACCCGCTACCCACAGACCGCAACGGCAGCCCGGCCAAATCGGGGTGCTGGGTGACGAGCAGCTCAGTTACCAGCACCTCATCGATCTCGACCTCGGCGGGCGGCCCCTCCATGCAGAGAACCTAGACCTTCCTACGATCAGGCCATGTCGGTGCCGCGTGCTTCGATCTTGTTGCTCGTGGCGCTCGCCTGCACGACACCTTCCCCCCTTCCTCCCTTGCTGGTGGTGGACACCGGAGTTACCGCCGTCGACGAAGACGGAGCCAGCTTGGTGCTCCTCGACCCCGAGACCGGGGCAGTTCCGAGTCAGCCGACTTGGGCTCCAGACGGAACCTTTGCCGTCTGGACCGAAATCGCCGCCGATGGATCAGGAGCATCGATCGCGATGGGAAACGATGAGAGTCAACGTCGGATCGACGGCGGAACCGTCCCCTTCTTCTACGGGTTCAGCCCTACCGGAAAGTCGCTCGCCTACCTAGGGAACGATCCCGAGGGAGGAGGAGTGGCACTCGGTCTTCTCGACATCGCCGCTGGCACTGCCCGCCTCCTCGATACCGGCCAGCCCTACTACCTCGACTGGTCTCCTGATGGATCTCGGTTGGCAGTCCATGCCAATCAATCGGATCTTTATCTGCTTGACGGCGATGGAATTCGCACCGATCTGGATGTGCAGCCGGGCCTCTTCCAGGCGCCCGCCTTTCTCACCGACGATCGACTTCTGATTGTCGACGAGGAGTCATTGGCCGTCCTCGACCTCGAGTCATCGGAAGTCCGGTCGATCGCCACGGTTTCGAGATTCAGCGCCTTTGCTCCCTCACCCGACGGCGCTCGGGTTGCGTTCATCGACAACGATGAGGCAGCCCCGGGAGCTCTGAGCCTGGTTTCGATCGAAAGCGGCGACTCCCAACGCATCGAGGAAGATCCGGTTGTGCTCTTCGACTGGTCTCCGGATGGCTCACAGCTCCTCTATCTCACCCTCACCCCAGAGGGCTTGGTGCCGTTCGTCTGGACCGAGAACGAGGTCCAAAGCGGCGAGCCCTTCCTCCCCACCCGTACTTTCTTCCAGTCCTACTTGCCGTTTTGGGATCAATACAACCGTTTCTTGACAATGTGGCGGTCTGACGGTTCGGGGTTCATTCTCCCCCGGACCAATGGAGAAGCGACCGAGATTGCCTTCTATCCCGCCGATGGGACCGATGTACGGGTACTTGCTCAAGGAGAGATGGCGGTTCCCGCTCCTTAGTACATTCGGGGGGTGACCAAGACCTTCGATGCCCGCCTTCTCTGGTCTTTGCCCCGGGTCGGGGCTCCAGCCATAGCCGGCTCGAACCGCCTGGTGGTGCCAGTCACCACATATGACATCGACGAAAATCAGGGCACCACTCGCCTCTGGCTGGTCGACGGAGAGGGAGGGTCCGAGCCCCTGACCCCAGAAGAGCTCAACGCCTCCAAGCCCAGCGTCTCTCCCGACTTCCGACGGCTCGCCTTCGTGGCCGCCAAGCGAGGGGAAAGCGACCGGCAGCTTTACGTCGTTGACCTCAGCGGCGGCGAGCCGGAAGCCGTGACGGATCTGCCGCTCGGTTGCCTGGGTGGTAGATGGCTACCGACGGGGTCGGGGTTGATCGTCTTGGCCTATGTCCTCCGTGATCATCTCAGCACCGACGCCACCGCCGCTGAAATGGAGCGGAGGAAGAAAGCCAAATTCACGGTCCATACGACCGAATTCGCTACCTATCGCTATTGGGACTTGTGGCTGACCACCGGTGAGGTCCCTCATCTCTTTCGACTCGACCTCGAGGATCGACGCCTTTCCGATCTCACCCCCCACGCCATCCGTTGGTGGCAGTGGCCCAACACCGATGACCCCTGGGACAATTTCGACATCTCACCCGACGGACGTTTCGTCGCCTTTTCGGCCGACGCCTCCGATCCGCCGCATCGCCAACTGCGCCATTCCATCTTCGAACTCGACCTCACCACCGGCGAGGAACGTGAATTGACTCCGACCGCGCCTTCGCACGCCTCTCGGCCCCGCTATTCGCCGGACGGAGGCGAGATCGCCTTCGGTCAGCAAATCCAGCCGGGCTTCTACGGCGATCGGGTAAGGCTCGGGATCTCTGATCGGGCGAGCGGTCTGCACCGCATCCTGACCGAGGAATTCGATCGCTCCTGCGAGGGATGGGTATTCGACGGGCGGGACGAAATCATCTTCCTGGCAGAAGATCACGCCCGCACCGCCCTCTATCGACTCTCTCCCACCCAGGACGGTCCGATCGAGTTGGCACGTGGTGGCACCCTCGCCTCTCCGGTCGTCGATGGCAACGGCACCGTGTTCATGCTGCGGCATGGCTTCACCCAGCCACCCGAAGTGGTCCGCCTCGATTCGGGGGGGGCATTGGTCCCTGTCACACACTTCACCGATCCGCTCCTCGCCGACGTCGCCTGGGCGGAAATCGAGGACCACACCATCCCCGCCGCGGACGGCGAGCCGGTGCAGTTCTATCTCATCAATCCCCCAGGCGAAGAGGCCCGCAAGCCGCTGGTGCATCTCATCCACGGGGGACCGCACTCATGTTTTGGGGACTCCTGGCAGTGGCGCTGGCACGCACAGATCTTCGCCGGATTCGGCTATCGGCTGGCACTCGTGAACTTCCATGGCTCCACCTCTTTCGGGGAGGCATTCACATCCTCGATCAGAGGAGCCTGGGGTGACATGCCGCACCGCGACATCGAAGCGGTGACGGACCATTTGATCGGCCTGGGGTTGGTCGACGAGGCTCGGATGGCGATCGCCGGAGGCTCCTACGGCGGCTACTTGACCGCCTTCCTCACCACCCAGACCGATCGCTACGCCGCCGCCATCGTCCATGCCGGAGTGACCAATTTCGGCGGCACATACGCTTCCGATGTGACCGCCGGCCGCCCCCAGGCTTATGGAGCCGAGATCTTCGAAGATCGGGCCCGCGTCGATCGCTACAGCCCTTCCTCCCATGCCGCCGGCTACCAGACCCCGACCCTGGTGATACACGGCGAGAAGGATTACCGGGTTCCCCACACCCAAGGCCTAGAGCTCTACGGGGTTCTGAAAGCCAAGGGGATTCCGGCCCGCTTGCTCTTCTACCCGGGAGAGAACCACTGGATCCTCAGCCCTCAGGCCTCGCTCCACTGGTATAGAGAGGTCGAAAGCTGGCTCAAGCTCTACTTGAGCGTTAATCCTTAGCCGCGCCATCGCGAGTAAGACGATTTTGTCATTCACCGCCATCGTTCTCACTGGTGGCGATCCCGTCCCGGCCTCGCTACGGCACCAACTGCCGCGGGCGGATTTGGTCATCGCGGCCGACTCTGGCTACCACCTCGCCCCCTTTCTCGCCCTCGATGTTGACCTGGTGATCGGCGACTTCGACTCCATCGATCCCGAGCTCGACCTCTCGCGTTCGGAGGTCGTTCGTCACCCCCCCGACAAGGACCACTCCGATCTTGAACTCGCCTTCGCCGCCGCCGCCGGCCGCAATGCCACGGAAGTGGTCGTGGTGGGAGGTGGTGGAGGAAGGCTCGATCATCTGCTCGCCAACGCGGCCGTCATCGCCTCCCATGACCGCGCCACGGTCACCTGGCTCACCGGAAGGGAAAACCTCCTCGTGGTCAACGGGATCCGCACCATCACTGGATCGGCTGGGGACCTCGTGACCCTGCTCGCCCTCGGGGGCGAGGCCAGCGGCGTCACCATCAGCGGTCTCCGCTATCCCCTCGATCGAGAAACCATCCCGTTTGGTTCGGCCCGGGGGCTCTCGAATGTGATGCTGGCGACGGAGGCGACGGTGTCGGTGGATTCAGGAGTAGTGATCGCCATCCATATCCCGGACACCGTCTCCTAGGCTCAAGGGGTGGAGTTCCAATTCGATTTCAACTCGATCGTGAACATGGTCGTCGCAGCCGCACTCTCGGCGGTGATCGGCCTTGAGAGGGAGTTACGTCATCAGGACGCCGGACTCCGCACCCACATGCTTGTCGGCCTCGGAGCCGCTCTCTTCGCATCTGTCGGCATCGCCCTGGGGAGCGATCCCACCCGCATCGCCGCCCAGGTTGTGTCGGGAATCGGTTTCCTCGGCGCCGGCGCCATTTTCCGATCGGGTGAGACGATTCGGGGGCTGACCACGGCCGCCGGACTTTGGGTGGTCGCCTCCATCGGAGTGGCCGCCGGATCGGGGCTGATCCAGATGGCAGTGATAGCCGCGCTGGTTGGTTTGGCCATCCTCCATGGTTTGGCGCCGGTAGTCGATCGGATCAGCGACAAGCAGGCCCGAGCCGCCGGCGAGTCTCAAGAGCTGTCATAGACCTCAGGATTGGCGCAAGCCGGCAACCGCTCCCCAGCCAACCCGGCGGCGAGATTGTCCACTGCCATTTGTGCCATCGCCTTTCGGGTTGCGTAGCTAGCCGAGCCGAGGTGAGGGATGATAAGGCAGTTGTCCATTCGGACCAACGGATGGTCGGAGGGTATGGGCTCGGGATCGGTGACATCGAGGGCCGCCCGGGCGATCGCTCCAGTCGCTAGCGCATCGGCAAGGGCGTCGGAATCGACGAGGGCTCCGCGGGCAACGTTGACCAGCGTGGCGGTCGGCTTCATCAACTCGAGCTCGGGACGGCCGATGAGGTGGCGGGTCTCGGAATTGAGCGGGGCCGAGAGGACCACATGATCGGCTGACCTCAGCAGGTCGGGAAGCGCCAGGTATGACACCCCCAGTGTCTCCTCGGCGCCGGGCTTGCGACTCGGTCCGGTGTAGAGCAAGCGGCAATCAAATCCGCGCAGGCGGCGAGCGATCGCCGAGCCGATCCGACCCAGGCCGACGATACCGACGGTCGAGTGGTGGAGGTCGGCGCCGAGAAGCAGGTCGCTGCTCCATCGCTCCCACTTGCCTTCTTGCACAAGGCGCTCGCCTTCGGGCAATCGGCGGACCGACGCCAGAAGAAGGGCGATGGCTGTGTCAGCGGTGGTGTCGGTGAGGACCCCGGGAGTGTGCCCCACCGGGATCACGAGTTCCGTACAGACCGACAGATCGATGTTGTCGAGGCCAACTGCGAGCTGAGAGATAACCCGCAGATTCCGAGCCCCTTCGAGAAGCCGCCGATCAATACGGTCGGGAATCGAACAAAGCAGTCCTTCGATCTCGCCGATGAGATCCGCCAGCCTTCCGCGGTCCATTGGCTCCGGTCCTGGTTCTAGCCAGCGGTCGCCGGCGGGAAGATGGGCTTCGACCTCAGCCGGCAAAGGACCGGTGACAACGTATCGAAGCACCCAGAAAGGGTAGGTTGGAGGGGTGGGATCGAGGGTGAGCCTCCTGGCACTGCTCATGCTGGTGGGCTGCGCCGCGGGCGACCAATCGGGCTATGCATTGGTCGAACCCACGGCGTCGGTATCAGCGACGGTTTCCGTTGCGCCCCAGGCCACAACCGTTTCAGCGACGTCCACGACCACAGAGGCCACCTCGGCTTACGAAACCTCTGTCGCCCACGCCAGTGCTCCCGTCAGCATCTACGTTTCTCCCACCGTCGCAATCGAGACCCGTGCCGTCCCCGCCGAAACCATCCTTGGCACCCCGACGGTGATGCCGGTTCTGGAAGGGCCGGTCGATGGTTGGGTCAAGCTGTCGCTTCCCGGTCGCCCCAACGAAGCCAGCGGCTGGGCTCGGGCGGAGCTATTCCGGTTCGAGCGCGTCGATCAGCGGATCGAGGTCGACCTCAGCACCATGACCTTGACGTTTTTCGAAGAGGGCGCCGTGGTGATCACCACCCCGGTGGCGATCGGCTCACCCACCAACCCCACTCCGCAGGGCGACTTCTTCGTCACCGACATCGTCGTCCTCACCGATCCCTCCGGCCCCTGGGGCCCGTACGCACTCGGCCTCTCGGCTCGCTCGGACACCATCACCGAGTTCAATGGCGGTGACGGGATCATCGGGATTCACGGCACCAACCGACCCGATCGGATCGGCGAGCCGGTCTCGCTGGGTTGTGTCCGGGTCCCCAACGACATCATCGCCAACATCGCTGAGCGAGTTCAGCTGGGGGTGCCAGTCAGCATCGGCTGATCAGCGCGGAATCTCTCTCCAGGGAAGGTCTTTGTCCACCCGGGGCTCGCCCGGCAAGCCCAATACGCGCTCACCGAGAATGTTTTTCATGATCTCGGAGGTTCCGCCCTCGATGGAGTTGGCCCGGGCCCTGAGGAAGCCGCGCTGACGAGAAGTCCGGCCGATCCCGGCCGCTTCTGGTCGGACAAAGGGATAGCCACCGGGAAGGAGCATTCCCTCCGCTCCCAACAGGTCGACGGTGAAGTTGGTGATCTTCTTGTTGAGCTCGGCCCAGTGCAGCTTGGAGGTCGAGCCCTCGGGTCCCGGAGTTCCCATCTGCAGGAGCTCGCTGGCCCTATTGCCGGTGAGTCGAGCGACCTCGGCTTCAACCCAGAGCTTCATGAGCTCATCCCGCATGTAGTCATCATCAAGCTGGCGCTCTTTCCACACCTGAACCGCTTCGCCGATCGCTCCACCCCCCCGCGGCAATGCGGTGATCCCAATGGCCACCCTCTCGTTCATCAGAGTGGTTAGCGCCACCCGCCATCCGTCGCCGACATCGCCGAGCCGATAGGCGTCGGGCACCCGGGCGTCGGTGAAGTAGATCTCGTTGAACTCGGCTTCGCCGGTGATCTGCCGGAGCGGACGAACCTCGATCCCGGGCTGATTCATGTCGACGATGAAATACGTGATTCCGCGGTGCTTGGGTACGTCGGGATCCGTGCGCGCCACCAGCATCACCCAACGCGCAGTGTGGGCCAGCGTCGTCCAAACCTTCTGTCCGTTGACCACCCACTCGTCGCCATCGCGCACAGCCCTTGTGGCGAGACCAGCCACATCCGAACCTGCACCGGGCTCCGAGAAGCCCTGGCACCAGATTTCCTCGGCCGTAAAGAGAGGTCGCAGCCACCTCCGGCGCTGCTCGTCGGTGCCGTGGGTTGCCACCGTCGGAGCCCCCATCCCGTATCCGATGACGTTGCGGGCGACGTTGTCCCGGCTGGCCCCGGCTTCGCTCAATCGAGCGTCGATCCGTCGTTGGAAGGAAGGCGCCAGTCCGAGACCGCCGTCGCCCTCCCGAAAGTGCACCCAGGCGAGGCCGGCGTCGAACTGCTCACCCCAGAACTCGACATCGGGTGTGTTTTCGGGGGGAAAATCGGAGAGGAGGCGGTCGACTGCCTCGTCGACTCTGGTTTCGGCGGAAATCGCGGTCACGATGGTCAGGCTAAATCGTTCTGGCCATCGGATAGGTGGCGGCCGATGATCATGATCTCCTCATTGGCCGAAAGCGGGATCTCGTAGCTGGAGATGTCGCGGATCTCGTCGAGATGAGTAGCCACCTCTTCCACCGACGGAACCCTCTTCTGGCCGGCAAACCAGCCGGAGTTGGTGCCGATGAAAATGCGGCCGTAGCGGCCACCGCCGGCCGTGAAGATCTCGTGGGTGAATTCATTCGCCTCCGAACAGAGGTACACCACCATCGGCATCACCTGTTCCGGGGATACCAACTCCGTCATCGGGCCCAGCAACTGCTCGGTCATCCGGGTGCGAGCCACAGGTGCGATCACGTTCGAGAGAATCCCGTACTTCGCCCCTTCGATGGCGATGACGTTCGAGAGCCCGACTAGCCCCGCCTTGGCGGCTCCGTAGTTGCTCTGGCCGAAGTTGCCGAAGATGCCCGCGTTCGAAGAGGTGAATACGAAGCGACCGTATTGCGCCTCCTTCATTGCCCGGAAGGCCGGCAGCGAGACATGGAAAGCTCCCAGCAAGTGGGTCTCGATTACACCGCTTAGCTCCTCAAGACCCAGGTTGGCAAAGCTTCGATCACGGAGGATGCCAGCGTTGTTGATCACGATGTCGACCGACCCGAACGTTTCGAGAGCGGCCGCGATGATCGCCTCGCCGCCTTCGGGGGTGCTGACGCTGTCATAGTTCGCCACCGCCTCACCTCCGTCGGCGAGGATGGCGGTCACAACCGAGTCGGCGGCATTGGTTCCCTGCCCGGTCCCGTCCACCGACCCACCGAGATCGTTGACCACTACCTTTGCTCCCCGGCGAGCGAGCTCGCGGGCATAGCTTTGGCCGAGGCCCCCGCCGGCTCCGGTCACGACTGCCACCCGGCCATCGAAGGTGATCTTTTCGTTGCTCACTTCTTGGCGTACCCGGGCACTCACTGCAGGGCTCTGGTCAAGAAAGTCGCCATCTCGTCACGACGAACCGCATCGAGGGGGCAGTACCGGGCGGGATTGGTGCTACACCCGGTTGTCACTCCTGCCGCCCTGATCGCCTCCACCGCGCCCGAGTACCACTGATCAGCCGAAACATCCGAAAAGGAAGTGCCTCCTCCACCCACCGGCAAGGCGAAGGCCCGAGCGAGAAACACCGCCATCTCGGCCCGGCTCACCGCCAGGTCGGGCCCATAGCGGCCATCACCGAGGCCAGTCGTTATCCCAAGCCCGGCCAGGGCTTCGACGTAAGGGGCATACCAGGCACCGGCGGCGACGTCGCTGAAGGTTCCGGAAAGACCTGAGGAGAGCGACTGCCCGATCGCGCTCAAGAGAAAGGCCGCCATCTCGGCCCGGGTGACACCATTGGCCGGACAGAAGCGGTCGACGGTGGGGGGATTGCAGCCTCGGGTGATCCCCCGCTGGGCGATGAACTCGATGTTGGGCTCGTGGGGATTGCCGTCGTCGTCGATGAAGCGCTCGGCCACGCTGGCACCGGTTACGGCCAGCACGAAGCCGTCTCCGCTGCGGGAGGTGACGTTGATGGTGACATTACGAATTGAGAAGGTCGAGCCCACCCCGTGAACATGCGCCGTCCCGGCCGGATCGTTGATCGCCGGAACTTGCATGGTCCGTCGGTCGGCGCCGACACACTGTCCCCCGATCTGGAACCCGCAGCCGGCCGGGCTTTGATCGATCCGATAGACCTCCACGCCTTCGACGGGAAGGCCGGCGTCGGCACCTGATCTGAGGCGAACGCCGATCGATTCGAAGACGCCGCGAACATCGGTCGGCAGCACGAGGAGCTGCAAACCGGCAGTTGCCCGGAGGGTGTAGGAAAGCGAACCGCCGCGGTGAAAGATGAGCTCGGTGGGATCGAGCCATCCGCTGGCGTAGCGGTTGGCCGCGATCGTGCCGATGTCGAGGGATTCGCGGTCTCCACCACTCATCACGTCCATCGGGTTGTCGTACTCATAAACGATGTTGCCCTCGAAATCGACCAACCCCCCAAACGAATGCGGCCAGAAAAGAGCATGTCCGATCTCATGGGCGACGGTGCGCAGGGCGGGAGCGACGCCTCCCACGGTGGCCGAGGTCGAACCCCCTACGACAACCAGGCGTGCGTTTTGGGGATAAGTGCCCGCACAGAGACTCCCAGGAAAGCATGGCACTCCCCCGGTGGCGTAGCCGCCCGTGTAGTCGGCATCGACCACGATGATTACCCCCTCGGAGCCTCCAGCAGTTCCGTTGCGAACCAGTGACTCGCATTCGCTCTGGAAGCGGAACGGCTGATCCGGCCAGTTCGACGGTTGCGAAGCCACCACTCGTCCGGCAGCCACAAATCGGGGAGAGTAGGAGCCGCCCGAGATCGTCTCGAAGTAGGGCCGAACCGAGGAGTCGAAGAGAGCGACCGCCGCCGCCGCCGTCACCGACACCGCCCCGTCGGGCACGTCACAGACCCAAACCTCCCAGTTGTCGACTCCGCTCGAGTACATGCGGGTCTCGTCCCGATAGGCGATGAGGTCGATGGGATCCGACTGATATGGATCAGTGGTTTGGGCGCGGGCTGGCAAGGCAACGGCAAAGCAAGCGAGGAGGCCCGCGGCTATTCGAATGTTTCGAGTCGATGCCGTTCGCACCGGCCCCCCTTTAGGAGTACATCTCCTCGATGTCGCTCCGGTACTTGTCGAGGACGACATTGCGCTTGAGCTTCAGCGACGGGGTGATCTCGCCAGTGTCGGGCGACCAGGTGTCGCCCACGATGGTGAACTTCTTCACCTGCTCCACCCGGGCCACCTCCTGGTTGGCCGAATCCATCGCCGCCTGCACCTCCGCTTGCACTTCCGGCAACCGGCTGAACGACTCGAGATCGGTGAATGTGATGTTGTTTTTTGCCGCCCAGAGCGGGGCCTCTTCGGGATCGAGAGCGATGATCATCGAGAGATATGGCTTGCTGTCGCCAACCATGCAGGCCTGTGATACCAGCGCGTGGTTCTTGATGGCCGTCTCCAGCTTGGCGGGGGCGATGTTCTTGCCGGCGGCGTTGATGATGATGTCCTTCTTGCGCCCGACGATATGGAGAAAACCGTCGTCATCGAGGCGCCCCAGGTCTCCGGAGTGAAGAAACCCGTCGGAGTCGAAAGTTTCCGCGGTTTCTTCGGGCATCTTGTAGTACCCGCCAGTGACGACTCCTCCCCGCATCAGGATCTCGCCGTCGTCTGCCAGCACGATCTCGACTCCGGGAATCGGGCGTCCCACGCTGCCAATCCTCTCCTGACCGGCGAGATTGCTGGTAGCCGGACCGGTCGATTCGCTCATGCCATAGAGCTCGAACAACGGAACGCCGATGCCGCGGAAGAAATAGATGAGATCGGGCGAGATCGGAGCGGCGGCGGTAATCGCCACCTCGAGGGCGTCCATCCCAAGCCCATGTCGGACCTTCGAATAGATCAACCGCTCGAAGAGCACGTGCTTTAGGCGATCGAGGAACCCGATCGACTTGCCGCTTTGAACCCGGCGCACCATCTCGGCGCCATGGGCGGCGGCGCTGCGAATCAACTTCTCGCGCTTGGGATCCTCGGCAAAGCGGGCTTGAAGGCGATTGTGGAACTTCTCCCAGACCCGGGGCACGGCAACGAAGATCGTGGGTCGAGCCTTTTGAACATACTCGAGAACCATGCCGATATCGGGGCAGTACCACACCTCGCCCGCCAGATAGACCCCGAGGTAGTGAGTCGACATCCGTTCGGCAATGTGGGCCAGGGGAAGGTAGGAGACCATACGCGGGTTCTCACTGGGTTCGACCGCCCGGCGCAGGCATTCGGCGGTCCAGACAACGTTGCGATGGCTGATCATCACCCCTTTGGGAACACCCGTGGTACCCGATGTGTAAATCAGGGTGGCGAGGCCATCGGGGCGAGCGGCGCCTGCTGAGCGCGTCACCAGCTCGGGGTCGGCCGCCAGAGCATTCCGCCCCCTTTCCAGCAAGTCATCCCAGGAGAGCACCCAGTCCGAGGTGTCATAGTTCTCTGCCCCCTCCAGCAAGATCACGTACTGAAGGGCGGGCAAGTCGGCGCGAATTGCCTCCCACCGCTTCATAAAAGTGAGGTCTTCGAGAATCGCCACTTTGGCTTCGCAGTTGGCGGCGACGTACTTGATCTGGTTCTGAGCCAGAGTGGAGTAGATGGTCACACCCGCCGCACCGGCGTGGATAGCGGCGAGGTCGGCGATGACATGCTCGGGGCGGTTACCGGCCATGATGGCGACGAAGTCGTCAGGCTTGATCCCGAGGGACAGCAAACCGGCGGCCGCCTCATGTACGACGCCTCGGTATTGCTTCCACGTCAGGTGTCGCCAGAGGTCGCCTTCTTTCCAATGAATGGCGGCCTTGTCTCCGTATTTCTGCGCGTTTCGGTCGAACAGGGTGATGAGAGTCTTTCCCTCGACGGCAGCGTCGATCGCGGCGGCTTCGGCAGCGGTATTACTCGGACCCATCACTCCTCCGTGGCGACTCGATGCCGCAGGAGCATACCGACGGCGGCCTCGTCGTAGCCAAGTTCGCCGAGAACCTGGCGGGTGTTCGATCCCGCATTGGAGGGTGCCCGGGGTCGTTCGAGCGGGGTATGAGAGAAGCGGGGGGCGGGCCCGGCCTGCATGAGCCCTTCCACCTCGATCATCACCTCCCGACTCTGAAGATGGGGATCGGCGGGAGCTTCCGACCACCATCGCACCGGGCTCACGCAGGCATCGCTGGAGGCAAATAGCTGTTCCCAGTGATCCATGGTCTCGGAAGCGACCGCCCCACCGATGGCTTCGGCGAGCCTGGGCCACCCGTTGCGGTCGTATTGGGCCGGAAGGTCGGCTTCATCAAGGCCCAGCCCTTCCAAAAGCTCGCTGAAGAATTGCGGCTCGAGGGCGCCGACTGCGATCTCGCGACCGTCGGCCGTGGGATAGGTTCGATAGAAAGGAGCGCCGCCGTCGAGCAAATTCTCCGCTCGCCGTTCACTCCAGGTCCCGCTGGCGATGGCCCCGTGGACCAAGGAGGCAAGCAGTGCCACGCCGTCGACCATCGCCGCATCCACGACCTGTCCCGGCAATCCTCTTTGGGTGGCGGCGTAGGCGCTGAGCACTCCAACCAGTAGCAGCATCGCTCCCCCGCCGTAGTCCCCGATCAGGTTGAGAGGTGGAACCGAATGTGCCTCGGGTCCGATCGCCGCCAGCACTCCGGTGAGTGAGAGATAGTTGAGATCGTGCCCGGCGGTGGAGGACCTCGGGCCCGTCTGACCCCAACCCGTCATTCTTCCGTAGACCAGGCTCGGGTTTCGCTCCAGGCATGGGTCCGGGCCCAATCCCAGCTTCTCCATCACTCCAGGCCGAAATCCCTCGATCAGAATCTGAGCTCCTGCGATCGCTCGCAACGCCACCTCGACTCCCTCGGGTTGCTTGAGATCGAGGGCGATGGTGCGTCGGCTGCGCTTGGTCGGATCCCGGGCGAAGAACTGGTCGAGTGGCGACGGGGCAACCCGATCGATCCGTATCACATCGGCTCCGAGGTCGGCCAGCATCATCCCCGCCCATGGCACGGGACCGATCCCGGCCATCTCGACCACGCGCACGCCTTGCAACGGACCCACGACTTTCATTCTTGCGTAGAAACGGCCGCACTAATGCGGCCGTTTCTACGCAAGAATGAATCGATGAAGAGCGGGATCACTGTCACCGCCACGGGTCAAACACTTGTCACCCCCGACCAAGCGATCATCAACCTGGCCGCCAGCGTTGTGCGCGCCGATGCCGCCGCGGCCATGACCGAGGTATCCCGTCGGGTGGAAGATCTTCTAAGCGGCTTGCGCCAGGCCAAGATCGATCAAAGCAGCGTGCAAACGAGTGACCTCAACCTCTGGCCGGAGACGGATCGCAACGGTGCTCCCATCGGTTATCGGGCTCGCAATGCGGTGCGGATCCTTCTCATCGACGTCCCGAGGGCCGGAGAGATCGTCGCCTCCGGACTGGCAGCCCTTGGCGAAGGAGCTGAGATGACGGGAGTGAGCTTTGGTCGACGGGATGTCGACGCTGCCCAAGCGGAGGCGCGCGCTGCCGCCTGGCAAAAGGCCGTCGCCAAAGCCTCTCAACTAGCCGACCAAGCCGGGCTCACCTTGGGTCGGCCGCTTTCGATCGAGGAATCCAATCTCGCCGGACCACCGCGGCCCATGGCCCGAATGGCGATGGCCGAGGCCGTACCGATCGAATCGGGAAGCCTGACGGTCACGGTGACGCTCACCGTGCGTTTCGCCCTGGTCGGGTGATGGGCCGCCACAGCGGGGTTCTTGCCCATGTCAGCTCGCTCCCCACGACTCAAGGAATCGGAACCATCGGCGAGGGGGCGCGCCAATTTGCACGCGGTTTGGCCGAGGCGGGTCAGCGTTACTGGCAGATGCTCCCGGTGGGACCAACCGGCTATCAGGACTCGCCCTATCAGTCTCCGTCGACCCATGCCGGCAATCCGCTTCTGATCGATCTCGATGACCTGGTCGCCGACGGTTGGCTGCGATCGAGCGAAGTCGATCCTCTAAACGAGCTTCCGCGGGATCGGGTCGACTTTGGGGCCCTGATTCCGCAAAAAAGGCGATTCCTCAAAACGGCTGCCACCCGTTTCCTGCGATCGGGAGGCGGTCGCGGGTACGAGGCCTTTCGCCAAGCGCCGTGGCTTGACGAATTCGCCACCTTTTCGGCGCTGAAATCCTCGTTCGAAGATCGACCCTGGGTCGAGTGGCCACGGAAGCTCGCCCTCCGCGACGGGGCCTCGGTGGTGGACGCCAGCGAGCGACTGGCGGAGTCGATCGAAATCGAGCGCGCCATCCAGTTCTTCTTCCAGCGGCAGTGGGATGCCCTCCACGCTTTTGCTCGACGTCGAGGCATCGAGATGATCGGAGACCTCCCGATCTTCGTTGCCCACGATTCGGCTGATGTCTGGTCGCGCCCAGACCTCTTCTATCTCGACGAGGACGGTCGTCCATTCGTAGTTGCTGGCGTACCTCCTGATTATTTCTCGAATACCGGCCAGCGGTGGGGGAACCCCCTTTATCGCTGGGACCGCCATCGGGCGGAGGGGTACCGATGGTGGGCCGAGCGGCTCGGAGGGGCTTTCTCACGTTTCGATCTTGTCCGCATCGACCATTTCCGGGGCTTTACCGCCTATTGGGAGATCCCGGCATCGGAGCCAACCGCGATCAACGGCCGCTGGGTGGATGGACCGGGCGCCGACCTCTTCAAAGGGATCAGCACTCAGGCCCATCTCCCGATCATCGCCGAAGATCTCGGGATCATCACCCCCGAAGTAACCGCCCTCCGGCGACAGTTCGGTTTTCCGGGAATGCGTGTCGCGCAGTTTGGCTTCGACACCGAGGCCGATACGTCGCTCCACCACCCTCACAACTATCCCCTCGATGTCGTCGCCTACACGGGGACTCACGACAACGACACCGCCGTGGGCTGGTTCTGGGGCGACAATCATCGCCACGACCGACGCCGTCTCAACCGCAATCGCCGCCGGCTGTTGCAGACCACCGGCACTCGGGGCGATGAGATCAACTGGGAAATGATCGATCTGGTCTTCGAATCGAAAGCCTCGGCCGCCATCGTCCCGGTCCAAGACGTGCTCGGCCTGGGTTCCGAAGCCCGAATGAACACTCCCGGCACGGAGAAAGGCAACTGGACCTGGCGAATGTCGGAGCCGGTTCCTCCCCGTCTGATCGAAAGGCTGGCGGAGGCCACCGAAAAGAGCTACCGCCGGTGACTTGGGATCCAACTTGTTACAACGCCCACGGCGACCACAGGCTTCGGCCAGGACGGGAGCTCATGGCCCGAATCCCGATCGAGCCGACCGTCGTCTACGACCTCGGCTGTGGTACTGGAGAGCTGACCAACGAACTCGCCCGTCGCTGGCCGCGGGCTGCCGTCATCGGCATCGACAGTTCGACGGAGATGCTGGAACAAGTCCGACCCGAAAAAAACGTCACCGTTCTCCATCAGGACATCGAGGACTGGAAGCCTGAGCGAGCGCCGGATCTCATCTTCTCCAACGCTGCCCTCCATTGGGTGGCTGATCACGAGCGTCTCTTTCCCCGCCTCCTCGGCGCTCTTGTAGCCGGTGGCGTCCTCGCCATCCAGATGCCCGACAACTGGGGCGAGCCGACACACCAAATCATTTATGACGAGGTCGACCGCCGGGGCTGGACCGAACGCCTCAACGGTCACCTTCTTCGAAATCCTGTCGCCCGGATTGACCAATATCTGGATTGGCTGGCTGCGGCGAGCGAGATCGACACCTGGCGGACGACCTACTACCAGACGATGGATGGGCCCGATCCGGTGCTGTCCTGGGTTCGAGGGTCAGTGCTGGTACCAGTGCATGCAGTCCTTCCCACTGCTGACTTCTCAGACCTTGCTGTTGCGCTTGCCAACGCTTACCGCCGCGCTTATCCCCCGTCGGCAGCTGGTCGCACCGTCTTGCCGATCAGCCGGCTCTTTCTCGTGGCCAGGTCCTAGACCCGCAAGATTTTTTCGGATTCTTTTCTGAAAATCTTCGGGTCGGAACACTTTTGTCCCACCCCCTCTTCATAATGAACACATGTTCGAATGGAGTGGAGAGGTAGACCAGATCGATCGGTGGGAGGAGAAGCTTTCCGCCAACCAGACCGAGATCAACCGGTTGTATGCCGAGCAGGCGGAGTTGGTGGGGAGGCTCGATCCCCACCAGATCGCCTGGGCTTCGGGGGATCGCAATGTCACCGACTGGCTCTCTTCGGTCCCCGACATCTCCCACCAAACCGCTCGCCGGCTTCGCACCCTGGCCTATGCCACCGACTCCCAGATCAAGACCGAGCTGGGGAAGGGAGCCCTCTCCATGGATCGGGCGGCGCTCTTGGTCGAACTTTCCCAGACCGGGCTCTCTCCAGCCGAGTGCCTCTCCCTCTCCCCTGACTACTCGCTGGGAAAGCTCCATGGGATGCTGGAGAAAAGGAGAAGGGTCTCCGGTGAGGACTCCCGCACCCAGTACTCGGACCGCTATCTGGTGATC
>DATEDN010000006.1:0-9681 GCA_035281645.1 Acidimicrobiia bacterium
GCCGACCCCACCCGCCGTGACATCGTCCGCCGGGCGATCGACGGTCAGGAGGGCGTCGCCGAGTTGGCCGAGCACTACTCGATGAGCTTCGCCGCGGTGCAAAAGCACGTCGCCATCCTCGAGCGGGCGGGCCTGGTTACCAAGCGACGGAGGGGCCGGCGCAAGCTGGTTCACACCAACGTCGGTGCCATCCGGATCGCCCAGAACCTGCTCGACCGCTACCAGGACCTGTGGCGGGACCGGATCGACCGCATGAACCAGATCATCAATGAGACCAGCGAGGAGGCTGACCGATGACCGTTACCGCCGTCCGCAAGGACCCCAAGGCCCTGACCATGACCATGACCGCCGAGTTCGAAGCCACCCCCGAACGGGTCTGGCAGCTGTGGGCCGATCCCCGCCAGCTCGAGCGCTGGTGGGGGCCACCGACCTACCCGGCCACCTTTACCACCCACGAGCTTTCACCAGGCAAGCGGACCGAGTACCACATGACCGGGCCCGAAGGCGATCAACCGCATGGTTACTGGGACATCGTCGAGGTCGATCCCCCGCGGCTGCTCGTTTTTCGCGACGGCTTTGCCAACGAGGACGGCTCGCCTAATGAAGCCCTGCCCGAGGGCGAGGGTCGGGTGACGATCGAGTCGATCGGCGGCGGTAGGACCCGGATGTCGATCGAGAACCGTTTCCCCAGCACCGAGGCGATGGAACAGGTCCTCGCCATGGGTATGGAAGAGGGCATGAAACAAGCGCTCGGCCAGATCGACGCCATCCTCGCCGAGGGACATGCTCGCATCGGATGACCGGTGCCAATCAAGGAGGCACAGATGAACACCACCGAAATGATGACCCATACGCTCGAAGTTCCCGGCGCCACCTTGACCTATGACATCCGGAGCGGCGGCGGCGATGAACCACCTCTCTTCCTTGTTGGTTCGCCGATGGCCGCTGCCGGTTTCGAAACGCTGGCGAGTCACTTTCCCGATCGCACGATCGTTACCTACGACCCCCGCGGGTCCGAGCGAAGCACCAAGCCCGACATGATGGCGCCCTCGACCCCCGAGGAGCACGCCGACGATCTTCACCGGATCATCGAGAAGGTTGGTGGCCCTGTCGACATGTTCGCCTCGAGCGGCGGGGCGACCAATTCCTTGGCCTTGGTGGCGCGCCATCCCGAGGACGTGCGAACGCTGGTGGCGCACGAGCCGCCGGTCTCCACGGTTCTCCCCGATCGCGAGAACGCCCTGGCGGCATCGCAGGCGGTTCATGAGACCTACATGCGCTCAGGGTTCGGCGCCGGCATGGCGCACTTCATCGCCGTAGCCAGCCACCAGGGTGAGTTTCCCGACGGCTGGGCCCAACAGCCTGGGCCGGATCCGGCCCAGTTCGGGTTGCCTACCGAGGACGACGGCACCCGCACCGATCCGCTGATGAGCCAGAACATGATCAGCGGCTCGCGGTACGAACCCGAGTTGGAGGCGGTGCGACAGGCGCCGACCCGTGTGGTCATCGCCGCCGGAGAGGAATCGGAAGGCATCATTCCCTACCGGGCCGCGGTGATCATCGCCGAGCGACTGGGGTCCGAGCTAGTGCTCTTCCCGGGCGGCCATGGCGGGTTCTTCGGAGGCGAGTACGGCCAGATAGGTGTACCGGACGCCTTCGCCAAGAAGCTCCGCCAAGTATTGGAAGGTGACTGAGCCGTGGAATTAGTTGTCAATACCTTCCTCACCGTCGACGGCGTGTACCAGGGTCCCGGAGGGCGAGACGAAGATCGGAGCGAGGGATTTGATCGAGGAGGCTGGCTGGCTCCCCACTTCGACGAGGCGGCCGGGCAATTCATGGATGGGGTCTTCGACCGAGTGGACGCTTTTCTCCTCGGACGTCGTACCTACGACATCTTTGCCCGTTACTGGCCGAACATCACCGACCCGGATAACAAGGTGGCGAATCGTCTCAACAACCTGCCCAAGTATGTCGCTTCGACCACGCTGAAAGATCCCGAGTGGAATAACTCGACCGTCATCGACGGGGATCTTGCCGCCGGAATCCAAAAGCTCAAGCACCAGCAGGGACGCGAGCTCCAGGTCCACGGCAGCGGGCGGCTAGTGCAATTCCTCCTCGACAACGATCTCGTCGATCGTCTCAATCTCCAAGTCTTCCCGGTGATCCTCGGCGCCGGCCGCCGCTTCTTCGCCGAGAGTGGCATCGGAACCCGCCTGGAGCTGGAGAAATCGCAGACCACGGGATCCGGAGTGACGATCTCGACCTATCGCACCAAGGGACGGCCCGAGTTTCGCGACGTCGAAGCCACCGACTCCTGACGACTCAGCTCCGAGGCTCGAAAACGACGACGGCAGTCTGGGTGGGCCGCCTAGCGGCATAGGCGTCGAGATTGCTCTCGTGTTCGCGCATGCGAGCCCAAAGCCGATCCCGCTCCTCGCCGATGGCGGCGCGCGCCCGAACGTGACGGGTGCCATCGGCGAGCTCGACCGTGGCGTCGGGGTGGGCTTGAACGTTGAGCCACCACGCTGGCTCCGGAGCCGCCCATCCGTTCATGGCGAGAGTGACGAGATTGGGACCGTCTTCGTAGTAACCCAGCAGGACCGATCGCGGCTCTCCGCTCTTTCGTCCCACCGTGTTGAGGCGCAGCGTCCCCCACTTGTCTTCCGTGGGAACCCCCAGCCCCAGGCGGCCGCCGCTCCACCGGGCCAGCGCTTTATGAACGACCCAGGCCGATCTGATAAACCAGCGCGGTGGGAGATAGGCACGATCAGGCATGCCTCACTATCGCGTATTTACGGCCACGACCCTCGCTTTTTCTCGATCTTCGGAGGGAAACTGAGATATCTCGATCGGCTGTTGACTGATTCCCTGTCGGATATCAAAGCGCCGATGGAGGAAAACGGCGAGCAGCGCGGCCAGTGCCAGTCCGACTCCAAATCCTGCCGCCACCGCCAGCAATGTGAAGCCTTCGGCCTCTGGCACTGAGACCACGATCGGGGCCTCGGGGGCGGAGTCAAGCCGGTCGAGCTTCTGGCTCAACGCGGTCTGACCCTGCACGATCGCGGTGAGGAGTCGTTCGTGCCCAGCCACGGTGGCGGCGAGCGTTTGGTTGCCATCGGCCACCGCCGCGCTGACATCGGACTTGATCTGCTCGGGGTCGATCGGCGCCGCCACAAAGGCCGGATCCGGCTCACCGACGATGAGCAACCCGGCCATGCCCGAGCCGTCCACCGACCCGTGGAGGGTGCAGTACACCTTGTAGATCCCGGCCTCGTCGAAGCTGAGGGTGGCGGTCTCGCCGGGGGCCAACTGCCCGGTGTCGAAGGAGCCATCGATTGCGGTCACGGTGTGGGGGAACTCGCCGTCGTTACGCACCGTCAGCGTTTCGCCCAAGGGAGCGGTATGGGCGATCCCGTTGAAACAGGAATCCAATACCGAGACGGTGGTGCCGGAGGAAAAAGCCGGACAGAGGGAGAACGACCCTCCACCCCCCGCCCCGGCTACGGCGGGGACCAAGACCAGGACCAAAATCGTCGTCAGGTGAAACAGTCGTCGCATTGGCACCTCCGAGATGCTTTACACCGGAGACGCCGCCGAGGTTCCAACAGTTCACGGGCGTCCCTTTTTCCTCTGCGAGGATGGCGAGGTGGCCACCAACCAAGTTCTCGATATCCAGGGTCCGGTGCGGGGAGAGGTCTTCGTTGTGTTCGAAGAAGGCTCGGAGATCTTCCTCACCGGACCGGACGGACCTCGTCCGTGGCTGATTGAGACCCATGGTCGCGAGAATCCGATGGAGGAGATCCGTCGCACCGCCACAGCGCTACTGCCGGACATGTTCCTGCTCCACTCGACTTCCTGGAGATGGGAGGGGACGGCGGTTGTCCTCACCTTCATCGCCGCGGTGGCCAAGGGCAGAGGCGAATCGCGCCTCGTTTCAACTGGAGAACTCGCTCGGGGCTCGCCCACCGCCCCGCCGGCTGAGATCGAAAGCAACCAGGTGCTGAACCACGCCCTCCGCCATCTCGCCTGGCTGGGCCGCGAAGACGAGGCGGTTCGGGATTCCCTGAGCTCAGCTTGGCGCGAGGCGCTCTCAAAGTACGTGCCCGCTACCTTTCAACAGATCGGATGAGCACCCAGCGACTGACGTTGACTTGTGCCTGCGGATGGGAGATCGCGGGGACGGAGGAAGAGGTCGTCGTCGCCGCGCAAGATCACGGACGGCGCGTGCACAACATGGAGACCAGCCGAGAAGAGGTGCTGGCCTTGGCGAAGGTCAGCGCGACCGACTAAGCGCTACCAGCGGTCGCGGTGGATTACCTCTTCGAATGGCCGCCGGTTCACCTTGGTTCGAGGCCGGAGGGGGCGATCGGCTGGGAAGCCGAAGGAGATCAGGTGGGCACAATGCCGGTCTGCCGGGAAACCGAGCACTTTCCGGGCAAGCTCCTGATCGTCGACGTGAGCGTGTCCGGTTCCGATCCCGAGGTCGGCGGCGGCCAGCATCAACGACATCACTGCCTGACCGACGTCGAAATGAAGCATGTTCTCGCGGGCGGCGTCCACTGGCGGCGTGATGATCGCCACCGCCGCGGGCGAGTCGGCCACGTGCCACGCTCCTCGCCACACCCCCGACAGTTCTTTTAGCCGCGCGGGGTCGGTCACCACGATGAAGTCCCAGGGCTGCCAGTTGCTCGCCGACGGGGTCAGTCGCCCCGCCTCGAGGATGCGGTCGAGGTCGTCCGGCTCGATTGGCTGCTGAGAGAACTGACGAACGTTGCGGCGGGCTCTGATCGCATCCCAAGTTTCCATTTGCCTTCCTCCGATCAGACGCCAACCCGTTGAACAGTGATGACTCGAACATCTAGGGAGGCGGACCGCCCCCGAAGCTCGACCGTACGGCGTTCCGGATCCCCCAGGTCGATACCCGCCGCCTGATAGGTGTCCTCGCTGGCCAGGATCTCTCCCTGGCGGGCGAGGGAAGCCAGTCGCGAGGTGACGTTGGCGACATCCCCGAGGACGGTGACGTCGTAACCATCAGTCCCCTCGATCCCCACCGTCCCTACAAAGGCCTGGCCGGTATGGAGACCCACTCCGACCGGGACCCAAGGGCCTTCCGCCTCACCGTGGCCGGTGGCGAGGAGGAGCGCTTGGGCGGTGCGCATAGCGGCGCCGGCGTGGTCGGGAGCGAACACCGGGAAGTAGAAGGCCCGCACCTCGTCGCCCACCGGGGTGTCGATGAAGGCGTCGCCTTCGGCAAAGACGTTGTTGCTCACCCGGTAGAAGCGTTGCATGAGGTCGGCAAAGGCCACCGGCCCCATCTCCTCGGCCAATGCGGTCGAACCCCTGACATCGGCGAAGAGCACCGTGAGGTCGATCACCGCCCCGCCCGGATGATTGGTCGACCAAACCTCACAGGCATTGCAGAAGTGGGGGTTGTAACGAGCCGGTCGACGTCCGGTCAGCTTGAGGACCGGACCGGCGATCCCGCCGAGGGGGATTTTGCACAATCGACATCGGGGGTCGCCGGGGACATGCTTGAAGATCCGCCCCTTCTTGTAGAGCGGGGCCTCGCGGTTGGTGAGCATGTCCCGCCACATCGACTCGATGCTGGGACTATCGCTCAACGTCAACCAGTTGGATCATCCCCAGAGACGGTACTCCCGTTCTTGATCACTCCGTTGAGGTGGGAATTTCCTGCTTGCGGGCTCCGATCTCCCGCACAAAGTTAGAAAAGATGCCAGCCGGTGATGCGAGCCACATGAGGGCTCCAATCTGGAGGACGCCGACGCTGGCCCAGAAGAGATTGGCGACCTGCAGGCCGGCCATCAGCACCCCTGCGGAAACGTTGACCCGCCAGGCGAACCGATCCTTCCAGATTTCCGGATCGGGCTGTCGATTGCCTGCCATGTCATTGATCTCGGCGAGGATGAGTGCGACGGCACCCCAACGGATGGTTGTCTCGACCGAGCCGGAGAGCGAATAGGCAGGCGCCAGGCTGAGGGCGATGAAGGCGAGCGTGAGAGCGTGCTTGACGATGGTCTTGAGCCTCCAGAGGTTGATCACATCCCAGGACCGTGGGTCGTCCCTTAGCCAAGCGATCAAAGCTCCGAAACCCGCCAGGCTGATCGACAGTCCGGCGACCGTATTGAAGAAAGGCTGGGCTTCCATCGTTCGATCATACGAATCGATTGACCATCTCCGCAGCGCCTCACCACGTGTCAGTCCTTCTAAGTTGCGGTCGTGGTTGCGGCGGACTTGAAAGGCGGGGCGCTGGCGGGGCTTCGGGTCATCGATCTCACCAGGGTGCTGGCGGGGCCGCTCTGCACGATGTTTCTCGGCGACATGGGGGCCGACGTCATCAAAGTGGAAGAGCCCCGATACGGGGACGACACCCGCGCCTGGGGTCCTCCCTTTGTCGGTCCCTTCTCCGCCTACTACCTGGCGGTCAATCGCAACAAGCGCAGCTTGACTCTCGATTTGAAGAGTGAGGAAGGGCGCGAGGTGCTTCGTCGCCTCATCGTCGGCGCCGACGTGGTGATCGACAACTTCAAGCTGGGAACGATGGAGATCTGGGGCTTTGATGATGAGTGGTTCGAGGCCCATGCGCCGCAGGTAGTGCGCTGTTCGATCACCGGTTACGGCGCCACCGGTCCCAAGGCGTCAAAGCCGGGCTACGACTTCATCCTCCAGGCCGAGAGCGGGCTCATGGCCATCACCGGCGAAGCCGAGGGAAGCCCGATGAAGCTGGGCGTCGCCATCGTTGACGTCTGCGCCGGGTTGACCGCGGCGATCGCGGTCCTCGGCGCCCTCCAGGCTCGGTCTCGTGCCGGTCGAGGTCAGCGCTGCGAGGTGAGCCTCCACGATGTCGGGCTGCAGATGCTGATCAACGTCGCCTCGAATCATCTCGTCTCGGGTGAGGAAGCCGGGCGCTTTGGAAACAGCCACCCCAATATCGTTCCCTACCGGACCTATCGAGCGAACGACGGCGAGGTGGCCGTGGCGGTGGGAAACGACCGACAGTTCGCCGCGCTGGCCGAGGTTCTGGGGCGACCGGAGTGGGCGAGGGATCCCCGCTTCAGCCGCAATCAGGACCGGGTCCGCAACCGTGACACCATCGACAGCGAAATCGCCGCGGTGATCGCCACTCGATCCCGCGCCGATTGGATCGAGCTGCTCGATAACGCCGGCATCCCGGTGGGGCCGATCAACTCGGTGGCAGAGACACTGGCCAGCCCTCAGACTATTGCCCGACAATTGGTGGTCGACCTGCAGCTTGAAGGCGGCCTGTCAACGAAGGGACTGGGGTTGCCCTTTCAACTCTCGAGTACGCCGAGTTCTATTCGCCGGCCTCCGCCAGCGCTCGGTGCCGACACCCGTGAGGTACTGGTCGAGCTCGGGCTATCGGACGCCGCGATCGAAGAGCTCGGCCGGCGGGGCGTGATCTAGGAATTCTGTGGGTAGATAGGGTCGCTGTACGTCCCTATCGACCCTGGGTCGCGGTTTGACTCACGGAAGAGGCCGAGGAGGGGGCGGAGCCGGACGCCGATGATGGCGATGACGAGGATGAGGATCTGTGCCAGCACGGTCGACATGACGAATTGCAGAGCCGCCAGCGTTCCGCCCAGCACGATGCCGGCCACGACCAGGCCCCGCAGCGAACCTTTGCCCCCGATGATCACCACCAGAAATGAGTTGACCAGGAAGAGCAGACCGAACTGAGGGTTGAGGGTGCTAATCGGTGCCAGCATCGCCCCGGCCAGCCCGGCGATAGCCGATCCCAAGGCAAAGAGTCCTGCTCGGACGAACCCGGAGTTGATGCCCATGGTTTCGGCCAGCCGGGGGTTGGCAACGGTGGCGCGGGCGTGAAGACCAAAGCGGCTCCGCCCCAGGAACCCGATCACGCCGATGATCAACCCTGCGGTTACGAGAACGATGATCAGCCTCCACCAGGGGATGTTGAAGCCGGCGAGGAGGAAGGATCCACCGATGGGACTGCGAACGATCTGGGGATTGGGAGAGAAGATGAATTGCACTACCTGGCGAATAATCACCGAGAGCCCGAACGTCGCCAGGAGCGAGTCGAGCGGTCGGTCGTAAAGGAAACGCAACACCCCGCGCTCCATGGCCACGCCGACGACTCCAGCGACAAGCGGCGCTAACGCCATTCCGAGGAGCACGTTGCCGGTGGCCCTTTGCACCTGCAGAGTGGTGTAGGCCCCGATCAGGATCAATTCTCCGTGAACCAGGTTGACCACGTTGAGCATCCCGAACGTGAAGTGCAGCCCGGTCGCCACCAGGACGAACACCGCCGCCAGGACGATGACGTTGAACGAGTCAACGGGAAGAAAGCCGAGGATCAAAGCGCCAGCCTTTGCTCGAATACGCCGCGGTCGTGGAGGTCGCGCACCGACCCCGAGATGACTACCGATCCCTGCTCGAGAAGGTGTGCGGTCTCTCCGAGGGCGAGAGCAGTGTCGATGTTCTGTTCGACCAGAACCACCGCCGCACTCTGCGTGGAGGCAGCGATGGCGGGGATCAATTCCTGGACCACCACCGGTGCCACGCCTTCGGTCGGCTCGTCCATCAGCACCACTTGGGGCTTGACGATCAGGGCCTGCGCCAGCGCCAGCATCTTGCGCTCGCCCCCGGAAAGGGTTTGTGCCTCCTGGCCCAATCGCTCGCCCAGCACCGGAAAAAGCTCGCCGGCGGCGGCCACCCCCTCGTGCTCGTCGACCCGGTCCTTGAGGGCGATGGCGAGATGGTCGCGAACGGTGAGGCCGGGAAACACCGAATCCTCCTGAGGGACCCAGACCATGCCGGTCGCATGGATCCGATGACCCGGCCAGCGGCTGATGTCCGTGCCCGACAACCTCACCGCCCCGGTCATGGGGAGGACTCCCATCAGCGCCCGGAGCAGCGTGGTCTTCCCGGCGCCGTTGCGACCCATGATGCACGCCACTTCTCCCGACTTCACCGAGAACGAAACCCCACGCAGGACTTGGGTCTGGCCGTAGCCGGTGGCGAGATCCTCGACCTCGAGTAATGGTGTCAATGCAGCCTCCCTAGAAAGGAAGCTTGCACGGCGGGATCATCTTGGACTTGGTCGATGGGCCCGTCGGCCAGGACCGATCCCCGGTGCATGACGGTCACTCGATCGGCCACCAACCGGATGAACTCGATGTTGTGCTCCACCACGATCGCCGCCGCGATGACTCCCTCCGAGCGCAGGGTTTGGAGCAAGCCGGCGGTGTGGCGACTCTCAGCCTCGGTCATGCCCGAGGTGGGTTCGTCGAGCAGCAGGAGTGTCGGGCGCGTGAGAAGGACCATCCCGATCTCGAGGCGCTGCTTCTCGCCGTGACCGAGGGTGCCGGCACTCCGCTGCCGCAGCGGGCGCAGACCGACCAGGTCGATCACCTTCTCGACCGTCTCCTGATTGACCGAGGAGCTGGCCCCCTTCCCCCCTTCTGGATACTCGCCCCTGGGGAGAGAAACGGGGCCTTTTGGCAGCGCTCCCAGCAGCAGGTTTTCGTTCACCGTAAGGCCATCGAAGACCGAGATGATCTGAAACACGAGGCCCATCCCCATCCGGGCCCGGTTGAGTACCGGGAGGGAAGTGACGTCGATGTCGTTGAACCGGATGGCCCCGCGGTCGGGCTGGAGGCGCCCATATATAAGGTGTAGGAG
>DATEDN010000007.1:0-5960 GCA_035281645.1 Acidimicrobiia bacterium
TCCCACCAGCGGGCCGCCCGGGCCACCGAGGAAGGAAGATTCGAGAGCCAGATCGTGCCGGTGACCGTCAAGGGCGAGGGTGGATCGGAAGTAGTGACCCGCGATGAAGGGATTCGTTGGGACACTTCTCTTGAGAAGCTCGCTTCCCTACAGCCAGCCTTCAAAGTCGATGGATTTGTGACGGCCGGCAACTCTTCACAGATCTCCGACGGGGCGGCGGCGGTGCTAGTGATGAGCGAGGAGAAGGCGAAGTCCCTCGGCCTGAAGCCCAAGGCGCGCTTCGTGTCCTTCGCCCTCGCCGGGGTTGATCCGGTGATCATGCTGACCGGTCCCATCCCCGCTACCTCGAAGGTGTTGGATCGGGCCGGTCTGTCAATCGACGAGATCGGCCTCATCGAAGTCAACGAGGCCTTTGCTTCGGTGGTGGCGGCCTGGCGGATCGAGCACGGCGGCGCTGACCCCGATGCTCTCTGGGCCCGGACCAACGTCAATGGAGGAGCCATTGCACTTGGCCACCCCTTGGGGGCTTCCGGAGCGCGGTTGATGACGACGCTCCTCTATGAGATGGAGCGGACCGGAACTCGCTACGGCCTTCAGACGATGTGCGAAGGCGGTGGCATGGCCAACGCCACCATTCTCGAATTGATCTGAGTCCCGGTGGGAATCGTCCGAGTGCTCCTGGCCATTGGCCTTGGGGTCCTGATTTGGTACGTGGCAATGTACTTCATTCGGACCCTGAGCACCCCGCCACCCGAAGTCGATCCCGAAGATGTGATCGAGGCGGACCAGGACTACCGCTGTTCGGTGTGCGGCGCCGAACTCACTTTGAAGTACGTGAATGCCACCGAGTTCTCGGCCCCGCGCCACTGCCGCGAGGATATGGTTCCGGTCTGGCGCAGCTAGCGTCTGCGGGCATGCCCGAGTCGAAGAGACGCAAGACCAAGCGAGGTCCGAGCCCCGTCGCCGCTGCCACTGCGGCGGCTTCCAAGGCGAAGTCGAAGGAGCCCAGCCCCACCTGGTATGTGGCGTTGATGTCGGGTCTGATGGGCCTAGGAGTGCTGGCGGTGCTGGCTCGTTTCATCTTCAACTGGAATCAGTTCTGGCTTATCGGCGGACTCGTCGCCATCGCCGTCGGGTTCCTGATGACTACCAACTTCCGCTAGGACCCCGCGGTGTCAAACCGGGTCCTCGTTCTCGACAACTACGACTCGTTCACCTACAACCTGGTCCAATATCTGGGAGAGCTCGGGGCTGACCCGGTGGTGATCCGCAACGACATTTTCAAGCCCGGAGAAGCAGAAGAAGAGATCGACTTCCAACGCTTGGTGATCTCGCCCGGGCCAGGCATCCCCGAAGACGCCGGATACTCCGTCGACTACATCCGCGCCTTCTCGAAGGAGATTCCCACCCTGGGGGTTTGTCTTGGCCACCAGGCGATCGCGGTGGCGTATGGGGGTGAGGTCGATCTGGCGCCGGAGCCTCGACATGGAAAGACGAGTGAGATCCGCCACGACGGTCGGGGAATTTTCCAGGGTCTCGAGAACCCGTTCATTGCTACCCGCTACCACTCATTGGCGGCGACCCGGCTTCCACCCGAGCTCATCGCCGTCGCCTGGAGCGAGGACGGGGTGGTGCAGGGACTCCGGCACGAGAGCGACCCGGTTACCGGTGTGCAGTTCCACCCCGAAAGCATCATGACCTCTGAAGGAAAGAAGCTTCTCGCCAATTTCCTTGGCATCCCCCTCAGCCCTTGAGTGGAGAAACAACGCCCGGCTAGCCGCCGCCCCCACCCCCATTGCCGTTCCCTGGCGGCTCCTCAAAGAAGCCGATGGTGACGTTGACCACTGTCCCTCGGTTTACCGAGGATCCGGCCGGGGGAGTGTGGTTGATGATCCGCCCGTCGAGCTCGGGATCGTCGGTGCTGGTGATGTTGGGGTTCTCGCCAATTTCGAGCCCCTCGTCCTCGAGGGATTGCTGGGCCTGGTCGAAGGTGAGGCCGAAGAGGTCAGGCACCTCCACCTGGGCGGGACCGGTGGAAACCACCACGGTGATGGTGTCTCCCGCCCTCACCAGTTCACCGGCTGCCGGCTGGGTCCGGATCACGGTTCCTTCATCGAAATCATTCGAAGCCTCGGTGACCGTTTCCCAGTCGAGGTCGAGCCGATTGAGCTCGGCGAAGGCGTCATTATCCGCCTGCCCGGAGAGGTCGGGAAGGGGGATTTCTTCGGCCCCGGTGGAGACGACGAAGTTGACCGGCTCGCCAGGATCGCGTTCGATCCCAGCCACCGGGCTCTGTTCGATGACGATTCCCGGTTCGGCCTCGGGGTCCGCCCGTTCGGTGACGGTGCCGACCGTGAGCCCGGCCTCGTTGAGCAGGGCTTCGGCTTGTTCCCTGGTTTCGCCGATCAGGGTCGGGACCTCCACCGGTGTGACGCCGGCGGAGACATAGACCAAGACCAGCCGACCCGCCTCTACCACCGTGCCGGCGGCGGGGTCGGTGCGGATGACGATGCCCTCCTCCACATCGGCCGAGGCCTCCTGGCGTAGTTCAGGCTCCAAGTCGAGTCCGGAGAGGATGGTGACTGCTTGGGCCTCGGTTTCTCCAACCACGTTGGGAATCTCGATCGGCGGAACGGTGGTGGTGGGAGGCGGTCCTTCGTTGGCCATACGGAAGACCAAAGAGACCATCGTCGCCAGTAGGGCCAGCAACCCGAAGGCGGTGAGTATGAAGGGGATCTGACTTCGTCGTTCCTCGATGGGGGGGATGGTCTGAGTGGGTGGACCGGCGGTTCGCACCGGGGCGGCAGTCAAGACCCGGGTGTTGCCGGGGTCGGCCCCGACCACCTGGGTGGGAGCCGCTACTGGGACCGCCACTGGCGACACCGCCGGCGCCTGCCCGGCCAGGACCCGCAGCAGGTCGGCTCGCATCTCGTCGGCGTTCTGATATCGAAAGGCAGGATCCTTCTCGAGGGCCCGGGTGACGATGGCGTCGAGCTCGGTGGGAACATCGACATTGATCGAAGAAGGGGGCGGGGCGCTGGCGGAGACGTGCTGGTAGGCGACAGCCACCGGGCTCTCGCCGGAGAAGGGTGGCCGCCCCGCCAGCATCTCGTAGAGCACCACCCCCAACGAGTAGACGTCAGAGCGTTCGTCGGCATCGTTGCCCTGGGCTTGCTCAGGACTGAAATAGGTGGCGGTGCCGATCACCGCTCCGGTCCTGGTCAGCTCCTGGGAGTCGTCCCAAGCCCGGGCAATACCGAAGTCGGTGACCTTTACGGTGCCGTCGCTCGAAAGCAGGATGTTGCCGGGCTTGATATCCCGATGGACCAGTCCGGCCCGATGAGCAGCGGACAGGGCCGACGCTACTTCGGCCGTGATTTCCGCCGCCCGACGGGGGAGCAACGCCCCCTCGGAACGAAGGACGTCGCGGAGGCTGCGGCCATCGACCAGCTCCATGACGATGAAATAAGTGCTGTTGGCCTGACCCCAGTCGTAGATGCCGACGATGTTGGGATGAGTGAGGTTGGCGGCCGCCTGCGCTTCTCGCCGAAACCTTTTGACGAAGGCCTCGTCGGTGGAGAACTGCGAGTGCAGGACCTTGATCGCCACTTTGCGCCCGAGCAGGCTGTCCTGGCCGAGATAGACGTCGGCCATCCCTCCCCGGGCCAAGTGCGACGCGAGGTGATAACGATCGGTGAGGGGGTGAGGGAAGTTCATTGAGAACTGCGGAGGATTCTAGAGATCACCGGTTCAACCACCCGCTGATGAGTTGTGACGCTATCGGAGCGGCGACGGATCCTCCGCTGGCGTTCTCACCGATGTTCCCCCCCGCCTCGACGAAGACCGCCACGGCAATAGTTGGGGCATCGACGGGAGCAAAACCGATAAACCATGCATGGGGTCGACCCTCAATCCCCGTCGACGTGCCGGTCTTTCCCGCCACTCTGATCCCGGGAACTGCAGCCTGTCGTCCGGTGCCTTCGGTGACCACCCTTTCCATCATTTGGCTCATGACGAAGGCGGTTTCGGGGGAGAAGGCGGAGTCGAGCACGGAGGGCTCGATCGTCTCGACCTCATTGCCGTCGCTATCGAAGATGCGGGCCACAAGATTGGGGACCATGACCGTGCCCTGATTGGCGACGGCCGCCGCCACCATTGCCATCTGCAGCGGTGTGGCCCGGACATCACGCTCGCCGATGCCGCTTTGCCCGAGCGCGGCGTCGTCGTTGGCGAGAACCGACGTAGCGAATGTGCTTTCCGCCACCGGCCAGGGGAAGGGGATCTCGCGATTGAACCCGATTCGTTGGGCAGTTTCCCCAATCGGCTCGGCCCCGGTCTCGATGGCGATGCGGGCGAAGGTGGTGTTGCACGATCGCACGAACGCTTGCAAGAGCGTGGTGCTGGTTCCGTTGTTGCATGGTCCGCGGCCGGCGTTCTCGATGACGGCGGTCGATCCGGGGAGCGGAAACTGGGCGGGGTCGGCATAGGTGGTTTCCTGGGTGGCGGTCCCACTGTCAATGGCCGCGGCCGCCACCACCGTCTTGAAAGTCGAACCCGGTGGATAGAGCTCGCGGGTGGCGCGATCGGAGAGCGGTCGGGCGGGGTCCTCGAGCAACACTTGATATTGGTTGGCGGCGTCGGAGCCGACAAGTTGGGCGGGGTCATAGCTCGGGGAGGTGACCAGGGCCCGCACCGACCCGGTGAGGGGGTCGAGGGCCACCACCGCCCCCGCCTGGCCCCCAAGCGCCTGATAGGCCAGACGCTGGAGGGAGGCGTCGAGGTGGAGCTGGAGGTTCTCGGGACGAAGGTCGCGCCCCAGCACCACCGAGAGAAGATCGGAGATGGTGAAGTCGCGGCGGGAGCGGAGATCAGCCGAGTAGGCGCGTTCCAGCCCCTGTTCACCGAATAACAAAGACGAATAGCCGACGACATTGGCGAAGACGGCCCCTTCAGGGTAGGAGCGGATGAACGAGCCGGTGGTGGCGGGGTCGGGGTCGCTCCGAGCGAGGACCACTCCATCGGCGGAAACGATGAGACCGCGCTCTTTTCCCGTCTGGGTGAGATTGAATCGGGCGTTGCGGGGATCGAGGCGATAGGTATCGGCGGCTACTACCTGAACCCAGGTGGTCATGAGGCCGAGGAGGGCGAAGGAAACGAGGACGGCGGCGGCGAGCCGGCGGGTGGGCCGGTTCACGTCTGCTCCTCATGGCTGATGCGAGCCAATAACCCCAGTAGCAGGAAGTTGCCCACGAGCGATGATCCCCCATAGGACATGAACGGGAGCGTGATCCCGGTGAGAGGGACCAGGCGGAGGACACCGCCGATGATGAGAAATGCCTGCAGACCCAGCACCCAGGTGAGGCCGGCGGCGGTGAGTTTGCGAAATCGGTCCCGGCATCGCAGCGAAATCCCGAAACCGGCCCCGATGAGAAGGGCGAAGGAGGCGAGGACCGCCATCGAGCCGGCGAAACCAAGCTCTTCGGCCACCGCCGCGAAAATGAAGTCAGTCGCTGCGTTGGGGATCAGGTCGGGTCTCCCCAAGCCGATGCCCGACCCGGCCAGACTCCCGGTTCCCATCCCAAACCAGGCTTGCGCCACTTGGTAGCCGGCACCGTCGAAGTTCTGGAACGGCTGCAGCCAGGCCACCACGCGGCGGCTGACATGGTCGAACACCCGGGTGGCGGCGATCCCACCGCCGATGGTCAGCAATCCCCCAATCAGAAGATACGAGGGGCGGCCGGTGGCGGCATAGATCATCCCCACAAAGGCTCCAAAGAGGAGGACCGAGGCCCCGAGGTCGCGCTGGACGATCAGAACCACCAGGCTTCCCAACCAGACCACCACCACCGGGAAGAGCTGTCGGGGCTCGGGAAAGCGGAAGGGCCCGAACTTGCGAGGTTTCTCGGCCAGGGCGGGCTGGCGTTCGGCCAAATAGCCGGCGAGGAAGAGAACTAGCAACA
>DATEDN010000008.1:0-18510 GCA_035281645.1 Acidimicrobiia bacterium
GTGGGATCGGATAGATCGAATCCGGAATAGAGCTTTTTGGCGTCGTCGAGGGTCGCCATCGACACTCCCGAATTGCCCACCTTGCCGTAGATGTCGGGGCGCTCGTGAGGGTCCTCGCCGTAAAGGGTTACCGAGTCGAAGGCGGTCGAGAGCCGTTTGGCCGGCATGCCCTGGGCGAGATAGTGAAAGCGCCGGTTGGTCTGCTCGGCGGGCCCCTCGCCGGCAAACATGCGAGTGGGATCTTCGGCCGTCCGTTTGAAGGGATAGATCCCGGCGGTATAGGGAAAGCTCCCCGGAAGGTTCTCCTGTAGCAGCCATGCCAATCGGTCTCCCCACCCCCGCATCCGCGGAACTGCCACTTTGGGGATGCGGGAATGGGCTAGGGATTCGGAGCTGATCGGGACCGAAACCTCCCTTCCCCTGACCAGGAACACGTAGTTCTCCTGGCCGTAGGCACCCATCCGCTGCTCCCAGCTTTCGAGACGGGCCAGGTTGTGGGGGTCCAGCCGGGAACGCGCCTCCTCCAGTTGCTGCTGATCGCCCCCGGCGAGCAAGCGGTAGTACTCCTCCGCCGCCGCGGCCTGCTCATTGGCCCAGCGGTCGTACCCGCGAATGGTTTCCGTTACCTCCGCCAGATACCGAACCCTTCCCGGCGGGACTACGGCCTGCTTCTCGACCGGGTCGACAACCAGCTTCAACGAAGACTTGAGCTCTGATCCGGTCTTCTCGTTCAAAGCCTCGAGAAACGATCGATAGAAGCGATTGGTACCCGGATCGTTGAAGTCCGAGGCGATGGTTGGGTACACCGGAAGGTCGTCGTCCGGTCCCTCGAACCGGACTCGATTCCGTCGATACTGCTTCCGAACCTCCCGCAGAGCATCGTCGGCGCCTTGCTTATCCGACTTGTTGAGCGCGACGAGATCGGCGAAATCGAGCATGTCGATTTTCTCGAGCTGCGATGCGGCCCCGTACTCGGGCGTCATCACGTACAACGTCAGGTCAGCCACATCCACGATCTCGGTGTCGGATTGGCCGATTCCCGAGGTTTCGAGAATCACGAGGTCGTATCCGGCGACCGAGACGGCGTTAACCGCCGCCCCCACCGCCCGTGAGAGAGCGAGATTGGGTTGACGGGTGGCCATCGAACGCATAAATGCGCGGGGGTGTGGGATCGAGTTCATACGAATGCGGTCGCCAAGCAGGGCCCCGCCCGTTCGCCGCTTCGAGGGGTCGACCGAGATCACTGCCACCCGGCGCTCGGGAAAATCGAGCAGGAAGCGCCGCATTACCTCGTCCACCAGCGAGGACTTACCCGATCCCCCGGTGCCCGTGACCCCAACCACGGGGACTTTCAGCGCAGCAGCCTGGGAGGCCAGGTCGTCAAACAGATCCTGGTATTTCTCCGGCCAGTTCTCGGCCGCCGAGATCAGCCGACCAAGTGTCCCCCGGTCGGCCTCGGCGACGTCCATCGCCTCGTCGAGCTCCCCGGTCGGGTAGTCGGCTTGGGCGAGCATGTCGTTCACCATTCCTTGCAGGCCTAGCTCCCTCCCGTCGTCGGGGGAATAGATCCGAGTGATGCCATAGGCCATCAACTCGGCGCCCTCGGCGGGAAGAATCGTCCCCCCGCCACCGCCGAAGACCCGGATCTCGGGGCGATCCGCCTCGCTCAGCAGGTCGCGGATGTACCGGAAGAACTCCATGTGCCCGCCCTGATACGAGGTGACGGCGATCGCCTGGGCGTCTTCTTCCACCGCCGTATCGACGATGTCGGTCCCGGTCCGGTTGTGGCCGAGATGGATCACCTCGGCTCCCGACGCTTGCAACATCCGGCGGAACACGTTGATGGAGGCGTCGTGACCGTCGAAAAGCGTTGTCGCGGTGACAAACCGAACCTTGTTGACGGGCTCGTAAATCGCAACGGCCATTCGGGACCAAGCTAGCCCGGTACGGGAGCGAAAACCCGGCCCGGTAAAGGAACCCCGACGCGTTACGCTGGTTGAGACATGGCGACAGCAACGAAATTGCAGGTGTGGATCGATCAGGACTTATGCACCGGCGACGGCATCTGTGAAGAGATCACCCCTGACGTCTTTGTCGCCCGCGACGATGGCCTCTGGGTAGTGAAAGAAGAGGCCAAGCACTTCGGCAAGACCGTTGTCTTTGACGGGATGGACGGCGACGGCCACGGGCCTGACGGTTCCCGTGGTGTGGCCCGGATCCCCGATCATCTGATCCAGGACGCACTCGAGTCGGCTGAGGAATGCCCGGGCGAGTGCATCATGATCGAGCCCATCGCCAAGTAGCCCGCCAACTGCGAACCCAGGGTTGGTAGGGCGCCTGTACCTATCTACCAGCCCACAGAATGCCCTTGCCTACCCCGTCGGATCGGAGCTTCGAAGCCAGACCCGGATGGAGCGGGGGCTCATCGCCTCGTCAATCGTCGAAACCAGCTCGGTGGCGACAGACTCCAATGAGGTCTCGGTTCCCAGCCGACGACTGATGCCTTCCATGATCAGGGCGGCGTCGTAGCGCCCTCGATCGAAGGCCCGATCGATTACCCCTTGCGCCCAGCGTCGGGCCGGCCCAAACATCAATGTGATCACCACGGTGGAGCCGACCAGTGCGAGATCCGACGCCACCACCTCACCGAGCAGCAGGCCCAATGCCCGGCTGGAGAGGAACACTGCCGCCAAACCCATGCCCACCAACAACGCCGTCAGCAGGGCATAGACCAGAGCGCGATTGATCAAAAAGCGAACGTCGAAGAGCTGGCGCCGCATCACCGACCAACCAATGGACAGGGGTAGGAAGACCACCGCCGCCCCGAGGAGAATCAGCAGGATGACTTCGTAAAACGCCACCAGCTCCGGTGTCACCACACCGAGATCGAGAATTCCCTCCCCGAGATCAGGGTCGAGGACAACCAGAAGCGTGAAGACGGCAGCCCCGAGAAACACCGAGCCCAGCACCAGGCGCGTCTGCCAGCGTTCTTCTTTGGATGAGACCTTTGCGTATCGGTAGATCTGGGCTGCGACCCCAGCCAGGGGCAGACCCCACACCCACAGCACCTGCACGCCTGCCGGATAATTGGTGATCGCGAACAGGTGTGGGAAAACAACCCAAAGAGCCGCGAAGGCAACCATGAAGAGCAGGAGCCAGCGACTGAACTTCGGCACGAACCGACCGTCGGGGAGCAACAGCAGTGCCGCCAACGACGAGATTCCGGCAATTGACCGTCCGAAATGGGGCCACGGGGAGGCAGCCTGACCAATCAACGCCACGGCCGGAACTAGCTCGGGACGGCGGGCCCGAATGAGTGCCATCGGAAGAAGCAACGCCGAGCCCAGGCTGAGCAACATCAGGGAGGTGACGAAGGCACCGCGATCTTTGGGCTTGAGCACGTAGATCACCAGCCCCGTAAGCGCAAAGAGCGACCAGCCAACTAGCTGACCGATGGCGAACCAGCGGGCAAGGGCGACCTGTGAGATGCCGGCCCCAATAAGAGTCCTCGCCACCTCCTGCGAGATGCCGAATACGCCCTCACCGAACACCAGGCCCGCTCGTGCCTGTCGAAGCAGCAGCTGAAATCCGACCACGGCCAAAATCAGACAAAGCGCAAAGACGGTGCCCCATACGGCGACGTTGGCGACCCAGCCTGCGGACGCGAGGAATCGACGGCTCAGCGGCTCTGGTCGATCGGTCGCAGCTTCAAACATTGGCCCGGGGACACTACGTTACGAGCATCCTGACGAGTCAAGGGGCGGCTTGAACGCGCAAGCGAGCGCTACTACTACAACATGGTCCCGGGGAAGAAAGCTCGCTTTCGCGGTCCTCGCCGCGGCCTACGGGTTGCTCTTAATCAGTCCGCTTTCGCTGTTGCCGTATGCACTCATCGGCTGGCTGTTGACCGGCAACGGGACCTCTCATCGTGTGCACGAGGTGTCGATCGGGGTCCTATTCGTGATCAGCTTGATCGGTGTTCTCGCCCAGGTTCGGTCCACCGCCGCCAAGGTCGCTCCTATGCAGCAGGTGGGCGTGCCGATCCTGGTCTTGATCATCGTCGAGCTCCTGGTGAACGGGCTCGGGCCGGACACCGGGTTCCTCTTTCTTCTATTCGGCGTCCTCCCGATCCTCTTAGCGCTCTTACATCCCTCCCGGCGTCAGGTCTTCAAACCGACTTCGCAGCCCTCGCCGGCGCTCGTGACCATGGCGGTGTTGTTGGCCATCCCGGGGCTGATCTTCGCCGTCGCCCAGACCCGGGCGGGCGTTGAGGCTGCCGAACTCGGCGCCCCCGTTTTTGCGCAACTCGATATCCCCGACGACGCCACGCCGGCAGAGTTCGAGCAGGCGATTTCCGAAGTCTTCGACGAGCTCGGCGTTCCCGAGGAACAGCGAGAAACGATCCAGCATTCAGGCCACTGGTCGGCAATGGCGGCGTTCGCCATCGGCCTCGTGATCCTGGCTTTCCTTGTGGCGATCCGGGTTTTGGGCTTTCGAGTCACCGCCTGGTCGGTCGGGTCGGCAGTTGCCTACTACGGGATTGTCTCCCTGGCCACACCCGACGACGCCTCCTCCGCCGGTCTCGGCGGGATCATTTGTCTGCTCTGGGGGGCGGTCTTTATCGCTTTTGCCGAGCGAGACGCCCGCACCGCCGCCCTCCCGTCCACCCTCTAGGGACAGATCCCCGAATGCGCTTGACAATCGCTGCCTGGGCTTTGTATGTTTACTGAACTTTCATCACCTAGCGGGGCAGCATGTCGACAGAGAACTCAGGCGGTCGAACCCATCGGATCCCGTCCAAGGCGACCAAGCATGATTCCCGCCGCAACAACCTGCGGACCACTCTCGAGTTGGTTTCCCACGAGCGGCAGACGAGCCGGGCCGAGATCGCTCGCCAGACCGGACTCACCCGAGCGGCGGTGTCGAGCTTGGTGGCCGAGCTTTTGGATCAGGGTCTCATCCGTGAAGTCGGGCAGGGAACGTCGGCCGGGGGCAAGCCACCCACTCTTCTCGCCCTCAACCAGCGAGGTCGAGACATCGTCGCCATCGACCTCGGCCGCCGACCCTTCCGAGCCGCATTGGTCGACCTCGGTGGGCGCATCCACGAACGGGTCGACGCCGCCCCCGAGGCGAAACCCGTCCGGGCCGAAGCCGCCCGCGAGCAGACCGCTCAGCTGATCGAGGAAGTCCTCAACCGAGCCGCCGCCCCGGTCCTCGGCATCGGGGTCGGAACCCCGGGGGTTGTTGACGCCGACGGGAGGGTGATCGAATCCGCCAATCTGGCGTGGCATAGCCTCGACCTGGCTGCCGACCTCCGTCGCCGCTTCTCGATTCCTGTTTCCGTTACCAACGACGCTCAGGCGGCCGCCCTCGCCGAATACCGCCGACATGGTGCCGAGCGGCGCAATCTGCTTTTGCTCAAGATTGGGAGAGGGATCGGTTCCGGTGTTGTCATCGACGGAGCGCTCTACCGCGGAGACCATTCGGCGGCGGGCGAGATTGGCCACGTACAGGTCAAAGACGATGGTGAACTCTGCACTTGCGGCAATCAGGGATGCCTCGAAACCGTGGCCAGCGTTCCCGCCATCCTTCGGCGGATGGGGGCGGACCCGGAACGGGATGCCTGGGACGCCCTGACTCTGGCGGGGATCGCCGGCGAAGAACCGGTCCTTCGTTCCATCCGTGAGGCGGGTCGTCACCTGGGCACCGTGCTCGCCACGGTCTTAGCGATGCTCGACATTGGCCAGGTCACGATCGCCTCTGACCTTCGCAATGCAGGTGACGTTCTCATCGAAGAGGTTCGCTCGTCCATCCGGAGACGCATGCTCCCGGGCACTGCTGAGCTGGTCGAAATCGCTACCACCCCGCTCGGCGCGGACCTTGTCCTGGCGGGAGCGGCATCGGCTGTGTTGGCCGATCGTCTAGGTGTCGTCCTTCGATGACGGTCACCGTCGGAGTCGACATCGGCGGTACTTCCGTCCGCGCCATGGCTTTCGATGAGGAGGGCACCGCGTATGCCCGCTCGCAAGTTCCGACCGCGGTTGGCGGAGGTGAACAGGTAATCGAATCGGTTCTCGAAGCCTGGTCGGACCTGGCCCTTGAAGAGGTCGTCGACGTGGCCGGAGTTGGGGTTCCAGGAAGGGTGGATCCCGCCACGGGGGACGTGCGGTTGGCCGTCAACTTGGGTATCGGTGACGATCCATATCCGCTCGGTCCCGCCCTATCCGAACAGCTCGGGGTCCCGGTCACGGTTGAGAACGACGTCAAGGTCGCGGCACTGGGCATCCATGAGGCGCTCAAGAAACGCAATTCGGCGCCAACCAGTCTCGTGCTGCTCAACATCGGCACGGGCATCTCCGCTGGCGTCGTCATCGAGGGCAACCTGTACCGCGGTAGCCATGGGATGGCGGGTGAGATCGGCCATGTGGTGGTCGACGAGCTGGGGGCGGTCTGTGCTTGCGGTCAAACGGGGTGCCTCGAGGCGGTTGCCGCCGGACCCGCCATCGCCCGGCTAACTCCCAACCTCGCCCCGAACGATGTCGCCACACAGGTCAGCCGGTTCATCGCCGAGGCCATCACCTGGATCGCAGCCACCTTCGACCCCGAGAAGATCTATCTCGGTGGCGGGGTGAGTCAAGCGGGCGACACCTTCCTCGACTCGGTCCGGGGACGGCTGCGCGAGGTGGCGAAGAACTCGAGTCTGGCCGCCCAACGTATCGATCCCAACGCCGTCACGCTCGCCCCCATCGATGGCTCGACCGGGCCCCGCGGAGCCGCGGTCCTTGCCCAGCGAGCCCAAGCCAACAGGATTCTCACCAGTTTCATACCGAGCAAAGCAACAAGCACACCAACCGACGGAGGAGAGATATGAGAAATCGAACCTGGTTGTTGGTGGTCGTGAGCCTGGTCCTGGTCGTCGCCGCCTGTGGAGGCGGAGGCGCAGGGACGACGACGGCTGCGCCCACCGCAACCACCCAGGGCGAGGCGCCTGCCACCACGGCTGCCCCCGCCGAAACCACCACCAGCGGCGCTCCGGTAGCCGAGACCCCATACGAGCATCTCAATCAGGCATACGCCGGCGAGTTCGAGGGCACGACGGTCGAGATTGTGGCCCAGTGGCAAGACGCGGAAGCCGACAACTTCAACGCCTCGCTCCAGCCCTTCCGTGACGCGACGGGGATCGACGTGGTCTTCGAACCCACGCCCGAGTATGAAACGGTCTTGCAGGCGCGAGTCGACGGAGGCGACGCCCCCGACCTGGCCCAGATCGCGCAGCCCGGAAAGATGGTGCAATACGCCGAGGCCGGGCAGCTGGTCAACCTCAGTGATTGGTTCAACGTCGACCAGCTCTCCAACGATCTGGTCGGTGGCTTCGTCGAGCTGGGATCACATAACGGAGACCTCTACGGAGTGTTCTTCAAGACCGACGTCAAGTCAATCGTGTGGTATCCAGTCCAGGGCTTCGCCGATGCCGGCTATGCGGTTCCCACGACCTGGGACGAATTGCTGGCGCTGAGCGATCAGATCGTGGCCGATGGCACCAGCCCTTGGTGCATCTCCATCGAGAGCCAGGCTGCCGATGGTTGGGTGGCGACTGACTGGATGGAGGACATCCTGTTGCGAACCGCCCCCCCAGACATCTATCGGCAGTGGTACGCGCACGAGATCCCGTTTAACCACCCCGAAGTCCTAGAAGCTGCCGAGTTCATGCGCCAGATCTGGTTCACGCCCGGTTACGCCTATGGCGGCAGCACCTACATCAACAACACCTTCATCGGCGATACCCAGGATCCGATGTTCGACCCTGCCGGACCACAGTGCTGGATGCAGAAGCAGGCAGCTTGGATCCCGGGCTTCTGGGGCGCAAACAAGGATGCCGCCTCACCCGACGAGTGGCCGAACGTGCCAGGCGAGGATGTCTCCTTCTTCTACCTGCCGCCGATTGAAGAGGAGTTCGGGAATCCGGTGTTGGGAGCTGGCGACATGATCGTCATGTTCAACGACCGGCCCGAGGTGCGAGCTCTGCTCGAGTACCTGGCGACGCCCGAGGCGGCTCGGGGATGGATCGAGCGTGGGGGCTTTGTCTCCCCCAACAAGACCGTCCCGGTCGAGTGGTACTCCGGATACCCCAACCCTGAACTGGCGGCGCTGATTGCCGACGCCACCACTTTCGGTTTCGATGCATCGGACCTGATGCCGGCCGAAGTGGGTGCCGGGACCTTCTGGGAAGGGATGGTGGAATGGGTCGCCGCCGATGGCGAGGGCACCGAGACCATCTTCGAGGAGATCGAATCAAGCTGGCCATCCAGCTGAGTTAGCACCAAAACAGGTAACTGGCCGGGAGGCGCTCGCCTCCCGGCCCTACCGTGAGAATGCCTTGACCCAAGCTCTCGAACGCCACCCAACCCCGAACTCCCGCTTGATGGGGGCGCTGCGCGATCTGATCATCGCCGCCGCCGTGATCGCCCTCCTCTGGCTTGGCCTCCGCTTCCTCCGCGATCCCGAGGCGCTGGCCGGCCTTGGGCCCACCGTCGGGAAGCTGGCTCAGGCTGCCGTCGCCCTCGTCCTCGGCGTCGGCGGGATCTGGGCCCTCTACATGGTGGCGAACTCGCTAGTCGAGCACCTGCCGGCGCGGATGGTGGTCGTTCTCCGACCTTGGGTCTTCGTGTTGCCGGCCATTGCCATCGTCACCCTCTATCTCATCTATCCGGCTATCGGCACCTTCATTCAGAGCATCACTGACGTGCCCGAAGGACAAGGCGCCTTGGCCAATTACACCAATGCTTTCGGGGACGAGGATGTGCGCCTCGCCATACGCAACAACCTCATCTGGCTGGCGGTGGCACCGGCGATCTCGGTGGCCATCGGCTTGGCTTTCGCGGCCATGGTTGACCGCATCAAGCACGAGGCCCTGGCCAAGTCTTTTGTTTTCCTGCCGCTAGCCATCTCGATGGTGGGAGCCTCAGTCATCTGGCGGTTTGTTTATGCCTGGCGGCCGCCCGGACAGCCGCAGACCGGAATTCTCAACGCGGTAGTTGTTGCCTTCGGCGGCGAACCGATCCCCTGGCTGCAGGAGATACCCGCCAATACCTTGGCCCTGATCGGGATCATGGTGTGGCTTCAGGTCGGATTCGCCATGGTGGTGCTGTCAGCGGCCATAAAGGGTGTCCCCCACGAGCTCACCGAAGCCGCCCGTATCGACGGCGCCTCCGAATTGCAGACCTTCTTCCGGATCCTGGTTCCGTCAATTCGGGGTTCCATCATCACCGTTTTCACGACGATCGCCATTGGCGTGCTCAAGGTCTTCGACATCGTGTTCGTGATGACCGGCGGGAAATTCGACACCAACGTGGTGGCGGTCCGCATGTTCGACGAGATGTTCAGGTTCCGGAACTTTGGCCAGGCGACGACGATGGCGGTCATTCTGTTCGTCGCAGTGGTGCCGATCATGGTCGTGAACGTTCGCAATCTCAGGCGACAGGGCATCGGCTCATGACCGCCACTGATGTGACCCTCGGCGCCCAGAGTCAGGCCACTGCCGCCGATGTCCTGAGGTCACCCCGGTCGACCAGGGAAGGTCGCTGGCTGGTGCGGCTGAGCGTCTTCGCCATCGTCGTGGCCTGGACGCTGCCGACCCTGGGATTGTTGGTGAGCTCCTTCCGCCCCGGCAGCGAGATCGCCCTCTCCGGTTGGTGGGCCGCGATCGCGCAACCATTCCGGTCGCAGTGGACCCTTGACAACTATGCCCGGGTCCTGACCGAGGACGGGATGTTCGACGCTTTCGTCAACAGCCTCATCGTCACCATCCCCTCCACGGTGATCCCGATCACGATCGCCGCCTTCGCCGCCTTTGCCTTCGCCTGGACCAGGTTCCGTGGTCGGGGTTTCCTCTTCGCCGTCATCGTCGGCCTCCTTGTGGTCCCCCTCCAGATGTCGCTGGTTCCTCTTCTCCGGGTATATCAGTCGACGGGCCTCACCGGCAGTTTCATCGGGATCTGGCTCGCGCACACCGGTTTCGGCCTGCCCCTGGCGATCTATCTCCTCTTCAACTACATCTCACAGCTCCCGCGCGACATCTTCGAATCGGCTTATGTGGATGGGGCTACTCCGTTCACCGCCTTCACGAGGCTCGTGCTTCCGCTCTCCTTCCCCGCCCTCGCCTCCTTCGCCATCTTTCAGTTTCTCTGGGTTTGGAACGACCTTCTGGTTTCTCTCGTCTACCTGGGGACCAGCTCCGATGTCGCCGTCCTCACGGTCAAGCTCGCCTCCTTGGTGGGGACCCGGGGTGAGGCCTGGCACCTTCTGACCGCGGCCGGGTTCGTGTCGATGATCATTCCTCTGGTGGTGTTCCTCGCTCTCCAGCGATTCTTTGTGCGCGGTCTCCTGGCGGGATCGGTTAAGGGCTAAGCCCGGTGGCCCCCGGCGACGGCGCCGCCACCGCCTTGATCGCCTTCGAAGGTCTGGAGGTCGACCAGGGCTTGCGCAACATGCTTTCCGACCCGCGCGTGGCCGGAGTGACTCTTTACGGACGGCTCAACATCGACAACGCCGAGCAGACCCGACGCCTCACGGAGGACATACAGAAGGCCGCCGGGCGTCCGCTGCTGATCGCTGTCGATCAGGAGGGGGGCCAGCTCACCGCCGCCGGCCCCGAGACCACTCATTTCGCCGGCAACATGGCTCTGGGGGCGACCCGTGATCCGGGATTGGCGGAGCAGGTCGGACGGGCGATCGGGACCGAGCTCCGGGCGTTGGGCATCACAATCAATTACGCCCCGGTTGCCGACGTTGCCAGCCGTCCCTGGAACCCCTCCCTAGGCATCAGGGCTTTCGGCGAGGAACCGGCGCTGGTGGGAGAAATGACCGCCGCCATGGTGGCCGGGCTCCAATCCGCCGGGGTGGCGGCCACCATCAAGCATTTCCCGGGCAAAGGTGAAGCCACTGTGGATCCTCACCATGGCCTCCCGGTTCTCGACCTCGACCTCGCCCGACTGGAGCGAGTGGAGTTTCCACCGTTTCGGGCAGGCATCGACGCGGGAGCGCAGCTCTTGATGGTGGGTCACTACGGCCTGCCGGCGGTGATCGGCGACCGGACGACTCCAACGTCGATATCCGAGGTGGCGATCAAGGAATTGATCAGAGGACGGCTCGGCTATGAAGGTGTGATCGTCACCGATGCCCTTGACATGGGAGGCTTTGGCTCCGCCGCTACCGAGCTTCCGCTCTCCGCCGGCGCCGACCTGCTCCTTTATGGCCCCGCCCAAGTCGGATCGCTCCCCTCATGGCGAGGAGAAGCCAATCCGAGGCTGGAAAAGCTCTCCACCTGGCTCTCGGCCCACGAACAGCCGCCGCTAACCGCGGTGGGAGCTTCGGATCATCAAGGTCTGGCAGCGACCCTCGCCCGCCGCTCAATAACTCTGGTCCGCGATTCCGCGGGCCTGCTTCCCATCAAGATCGGGTCACACGATCACATACTGGCGGTGATGCCGCGGCCCACCGATCTGACGCCGGCCGACACCTCCTCAATGGTTCAACCCGGCTTGGCATCGGCGATCAGGACCCGTCACCGCTCCACCACCGAGTTGCTTATTAACCAGGAACCTTCACAGTCAGAGATCGGAGCCGTGCTCGAGGCGGCCACAAACCACCACTTGATCGTCGTCGGAACCATCGATGCCGGCCCCGGGCAGGCGAAGTTGGTCGGTGCCCTGATGGAAACGGGCCAGCGAGTGGTTGCCGTCGCCCTCCGCACTCCTTACGACCTGGCCCGCTATCCCACCGCCGGAACATATGTCTGCACCTACGGGATCCATCCGGCATCGATGGAAGCGCTGGCGGCGGCATTGTTCGGGGATGCACCGATGAGCGGCCGCCTGCCCGCGGCGGTGCCTGGCTTGTATCCGGTCGGCCACTATGACCAGAAGCAATGAGCACTGGGATAAGCGGTCTCGTCGATATTCAGATCAACGGCGGTTTCGGACACGACTTCACCGAAGCTCCCGATTCGATCTGGTTGGTCGGAGAAAGGCTCACCGAATCCGGGGTCGATGCGTTTCTCCCCACCATCATCTCCTCTCCCCAGGGAACTGTCGAGCGAGCCCTCGCCGTCCTGGCACAAGGTCCCCCCGCCAATTATCAGGGGGCTCGCCCGCTCGGGCTTCATGTCGAGGGACCAATGCTCGCTCCATCTCGCCGGGGCACGCATCCGGAGCAGTTCCTGCGGTCGCCGTCGCTCGATGTCATCGAGGGCTGGACCGCCTCCGCCGGTGTGTTGATGGTGACTCTGGCGCCCGAACTGCCTGGTGCGCGTGCGGTCGTGGAGGCGTTGTTGTCAGAGGGCGTGGTGGTGGCTCTCGGTCATTCAGCCGCAACGTACGAGGAAGCGACGGCTGCCTTCTCATGGGGGGTTACCCACGTCACTCATTTGTTCAACGCCATGCCTCCTTTTGATCACCGTGAACCGGGACCGATCGGGGCCCTCCTCGTCCAAGAGGGAGTCACCGCAGGCGTGATCGTGGACGGCATTCACGTTCATCCAGCAACCGTTGCCGCCGCCTGGAGACTGCTCGGGCCCGACCGACTAGTGCTGGTGAGTGACGCGATGGCCGCGGCTGGGCTTGGCGATGGATCGTTCTCGATCGGCACAGTCCCGGTATCGGTGGAGGGAGGCCGAGTTGTCAACGCCGATGGGAAGTTGGCGGGAAGCAGCCTCCTCCTCGACGAGGCGGTTCGCAACCTGGTGGCGTTCACCGGCTGCACCGAATCAGAGTCGATCGCCGCGGCAACCAAGAATCCGCTCACCGTGCTCGGAAGACATTCTTTCGAGCGAGGCCGGCAATGACCCTCTGGGCCGAGATCAACAGCCAGGCGGACGTCCTTGCCGCCGCCCACGAGCGGCTAAGGAACGAAGTTGGGCCGCTCGGCCAATGGATCCGGGATTCGGGGGCGACCCACCTGCTGCTTGCCGCCCGCGGCTCCTCGGACAACGCCGGCCGCTATGCCCAGTATCTGTGGGGAGCCCGCAACCGACTCTGTGTGGCCCTGACGACTCCGTCGCTGTTCGGAGCCTATTCAAGCCCGCCCAACCTGGCAGGGGCTTTGGTCGTCGGAATCTCCCAATCAGGAGAGTCTCCCGACCTGCTCGGAGTCATCGAAGAAGCCAATCGGCAGGGCCGACCGACATTGGCAATTACCAACAATGCCGAGTCCCCGATGGCACAACTCGCCACCCGGTCTCTCGAGCTGGGAGTAGGGAAGGAAGAAGCTGTCGCCGCTACGAAGACCTACACCGGCCAGCTTCTGGCCATTGCCCTTGTTTCTGCTGCCATTGCCGGCGGAGACCAGGAGGAGCAATTTCGCGGACTCGCCCCCGCCGTCAATGAGGTGCTCGCCGCTGGGGAGCAGATAAGAAAGGTTGCTCTCGACTTCGCCAGCCACGACCGGTGCGTGGTAATCGGCCGTGGATTTCATCACGCTACCGCTCACGAGTGGGCGCTGAAGATCGCTGAACTCTCCTACCTCGTGGCCCAGCCCTTTTCTTCGGCGGACTTTCGACACGGTCCCATCGCCTTGGTCGAGCCCGGTTTGGCGGTGCTGGCCATCGCCAGCCAGGGCCCGTTATTCGCCGAACTCTCCGAATTGCTCGACGAGGTCAGGTCGGCCGGGGCCAAGGTAGTTGCGATCTCAGACCGCGATGACCTGCCCGCGGAGTATCTGCTCAGAATCCCAACTACACCGGAATGGCTCGCTCCGATTCCGGCCATCGTCGCCGCCCAGGTTTTCACCTATCACCTGACGGTTGCCCGCGGATACGACCCAGACCGTCCCCGTGGCTTGCGAAAAGTCACGAGGACGGTCTGAAGGATCAGGTAGTCGTTCGAGCGGTGCCCATTCGGCTTGCGATGAACACCAGGATCGCGGCCACCAGAATGGAGGCGATCCAGTCGACACCTTCGGTATCGGGCCAAACCGCTCCCGCCAGCCACCCACCGACCAGCGCCCCGACGATTCCCAGGACGATGGTGAGCACCCAGCTCATCCCGCCCGTGTTGGGAATCACCATTCGGGCCAGAGCTCCGACCACCAGTCCGATAACGATATAGAGGACGATCGTCCCAATATCCAAGGTCTCTCCTTCTTTCTGCGCTGCCACTGTGCCCGCAAAGGCCAAATTTCAAACCGCCCCCGCGTTGTTCGCAGACCGATATCGGTTCGCGGTCGGAGGCGATTGGTCTTCGAGAAAGGCCAAGCGAGCCGCGGTGTCGTGGAGCGAAGCCAAGATATTCAGTTGATCGACGGCCCGCCTGTCGAGTTCCTCGAGGTCGACTCCCGCCAAGCCGTTGCCTTGACGGGCTAGCTGCCGGAGCGAAACCCACAGCCGGCGCTTGGCGGCCACTCCCGAGATGAGACTCTCCAGCTCCACCACCCGGCTCAGCGGCGAGTACCGGACCAAGCGACCGTTGGGCTTCAGTCCTACGATTGCCTCCATTGCCGCGGCCGCCGCTTTCTTGATAACCCCCTCGGCCACCCCAAACATCTTCATGAGGACAACAAGGGTCATTTCATCTGCTTCGATCTCCCGGGCGACCGTCCGCAGCGATTCCCATTGCGGATGGTGATTCGCTTTCGCCAGCCGCCTGGCCAATCGACGTCCGGCCACTGCTCCCGCCCGATGGTCGCGCAGGTAGATGGCGAGGAATCGTCGAGCCGAGTCGACCATGAAGCGGGACCTACCCGAGATCTGCCCTTGCCAATCGCAGATTCGTGGAGGCAGAGCGTTTGGCCTAGTAGCCGATATCGACCGGAGTCTGCACGACTTCAGGGAGGGGCGACTCATGGAGAACCTCCTCCAGTAGAGGGCGGAACTCGCTGAGGGTGGCCGTGTCGAATCCGCCGAGGTCGTCACGACCCGGGCACCCCCCCTCGTCATAGGCTATGGCCACAATCGAGAGGATCTCGTCTCCGACGACGGTCGCATATTGCAGATTGAGCTCGGAGCTCGATCCGTCGGGCAGAGTCCCCACGAAGCCGAAGCTGGCTCCCGGTGTTCCTCCCAAGACGAAGTCTTCGACCGGGAAGGGATCGAAGCCATACTCGGCCCCACACCCCAGCACCCGATCGGAGCCGATCGCTTCTACGAAACCGGCCGCGAAGCGATCGAGATTCTCATCGCGATCGCCGTTGGGATCGAGATCTTCAAACGATGCGATGGGGTAGGACATGGCTTCGACCAACCCGACCGTCTGTCCGGCGCGTTCGACACAGAGCAGGGGAGCCTCCCCTTCGCAGGCTCGAACAGCCCATCCGCCTTCCAACTCGGCGACTTTTGACGGGTCTTCCCAGTCGACGATCGCCCCAACGCCGGTAGGTGGGACATCGGTGGCGAGGGAGGTGCTGGTGGTGCTTCCGGAATCAGAGCGGCCGCAGGCGGTGAAGGCCAGTAGGACGGCGATGAGGAAAGGCGATCTGAAGGGAAACGATCCCGTGATCTTGAGTCTGTGCAAGAGAGCTCGCATTCCCAATGTTCAGATTCCGGACTCGCCGGAAAGGTCCTTGTCTTCCATCTCCCAGGCGTGGTCCAGTACGTGAAAGGCGCTGTGGCGGATCAGAAAAGGCAGGTTCCACGAGCGCATCCGCTGTCCCTCGCCCAGGTTGTAGGCGACCGTCGGCGCCACATAGGCCTCCCGATGGGCTGGCAAGCCCTCGGGGGTGAGCGCCGCCCTCTCGGGTATCCGTATCCCCAACCTCTTTGCGAAATCCTCGCTCTCCGTGCGGATGGTTTGGCTGATAATTCGGTCGCGATCCCGACCCCCTCCGCGGTCGCCTTTGCGCATCTCGGGAGATACCCGGGCGGCGACGCCGTCGAACAACGCCCAATCGACGGCGAAGGCCGCCGCTTTTTTCCCCTTCGAACCCCGTTCCAGCACGGCGCGAACAGGCATTCCGAAATCGTAATGAAGTCCCCTTGGAGCGTTCGGTGCATCATGCACTCAGCGACAGTCGAGATCGTCTACCGAGCTGTCGCCCTCATGGGAGAGGCGGTTGCAAAGGGACGGGCAGGCCGCACCCAGACGCCGAGTCGATCGGGCCGAAATGTTCTCGTCACGGCTCCCTGCAGTTCGTCTGCGATGGTTCGAAGATCGGTGGCGATTCGCAGCGTTTCGGTGAATTCATTCAGTGTTCGGCTGGCGTCAGCGTGAGTTCGATTGAAACGCTCATCGACCGCTAGCTGTATCCGACGTCTCAGCGGGTTAGCCACGGCCGCCACGCCCAGAGTCGAGACGGCAACGGCAAAGTCTCCATGCACCGGCGTCAACTGGCGCAGCAAGAAGACAAGGGCCGCATAGAGGAAAAAGAGGAGGACGGTCAAGGAACCAAAGGAGACAGTGCGTGAGACGATCCGCTCGATGTCATAGAGCCGATATCGAAGGATGGCCGCAGCCAGGCCGACAGGAAACAAGAGCGCCACGGGAGCCACGGTCAGTTGTACCCACCCAATGGCGGCGTCGCTGAGTCGGAACACCGGCTGAGCGAGGACGAAGACCAGAGTGAGCTGAGCGAAAGAAACGGTCAGCGGCAGGATTACCCACTTCGCCTGCAAACGCTCGATGTGGTTCGACCACTTCCGGTAGCGGTACACCTGCCAAGCCACCACCACTGTGGAGACCACGAAAAGAAACATCAGATGGAGTGTCCAGCTGGCTCGATCGAAATCGGTCGGCCGATCCGGAAGCAGCGCCAACGCCCGCGGGAACTCGGGTAGAGCGGCGGCGATGGTCGCCGCCACCGGCGCCGCCATCCAGGCCCGGGCCGGCACCGAGCAGCCGTTGGGAAAAAGCGCAAATAGCAGCACCATCGAGCCAAAACCCAGAAAAAAGATCGCTCGCACCAGCCCTTCAAGTTCCGGAACAGCGCTCATGGCGGCGAAAGGAGACTTGCTGAAAGCTGCCAGGTCGGTGATAACCGCCACGGAAGTCAGTAACACCATGGGATCGGTCGGCCGCTTCCAGAACATGGTCACCCCGATGACCGCGACCAAAACCAGGGGCAGGATTAGCCCCACTATCAGGGCGGCAGTGGCACTGATATTGGCCTGACCGAGTGCGGCGAGGATCGACGCTGGTGCCGAAAGAGTCGGGTCGGAGATCGCGGCGGCAAAACCAAAGGCAGTCAGGGCCAAGGTAGGAACGACCACCAGAAGCCATCCGACGCGCGCGGTTACTAAGGCCCGGCCAGATAACTGCCTTTGAAAAAACAGGGGACCAGCACCGGTAACAGCCATGATCTTCCTTGTCGCCGTCCGAACGAAGATATCGAGGGGGGCGCTACGGGATCGTTACCAATTCGAGTGGTCCGCCGCCAACACGCTTCGGTCCTCTGGAGGGGCCCCGGCTGTTCTCGCGTGTCCACCCTGGAAGGTAGCTCAGAAGGTCCTGAGAAGGAAACCTCTTGTGGAGCTGAGGGGATTTGAACCCCTGACCTCTTGCATGCCATGCAAGCGCTCTGCCAACTGAGCTACAGCCCCCGATCGACTAAAGGGTACCAGTGGGCCCACCGTCTGAACCAGTTAGTTGGCGATCGGCATCCATTCCAGGCGGGGCGCATCCCGCCACAGGCGTTCCAGGTCGTAGTAGTCGCGGGCCTCCGGTTGGAAGATGTGAACCATGAAATCCCCATAGTCCATCAAGACCCATTCGGCCTCCGGAAGGCCCTCGTCCCGTAGAGGTTCGCGCCCGTTTTCTTTCAGCAGTTCTTCCACCCTTTCCGCCAGCGCCTGAACGTGAGGGCGGGAAGTCCCGGTGGCGATCACGAATACCTCGGTAATTATGAAGAGGTCACCGACCTCGAGCAGAGCGATGTCGAACCCCTTCTTATCGGCGATGGCGTCGGCAGCCAGCCGGGCTGTTGTAACTGCGTCTACGGGAATGACCTCCTACGTCAACCTGGTCAAGAAAGCTTAGGTCAAGACGAGAACAACCCTCGGGCCTTTTAGGGTGAGGCCGTGCGCAAAGACTTCACCCCACTCCTCTCGTCCCGGGAGACCAGGATCGCGGTCATCGGAGCCACCGACAACCTCGAGAAGTACGGATCGATTATCTACCGCGACCTCAAATCTCGGGGCTACCACATGCTGGCGGTGAACCCCAGTCGCGACACGGTCGACGACGACCCTTGTTACCCCACGCTCCGCGATCTGCCGGAAAGACCCGACATCCTCGACTTTGTCGTTCCCGCCCCCATTGGCCTCCGGGTGGCGCGGACCGCTACGGATCTCTCGATGAACAATGTGTGGTTGCAGCCGGGTGCCGAGAGCGCCGAGCTGATCGATTACCTCGAGAACTCTGGACTTGATTACGACTACGACAGCTGCATCATGGTCAGTGCCCGTCACGCCCTTCGTAGCCGATAGAGCCCTTGCTCCTCGATGTACTCGTAAACGGCTTCCGTGACCATGAAGCGATAGCCAACGCCGGTGGCCACGCGGTGGCGTATGTCGGTGCCGCTGATCGC
>DATEDN010000009.1:0-39197 GCA_035281645.1 Acidimicrobiia bacterium
GGTTGGACTCCCACGTCGAGCAGCCCATCGATCAGGCGGCGGTAGAAGTCGAGACCCTTTTGATTAACCTCTCCGAGCCCGTCGGGGATCACCCGGGTCCAGGCCACCGACATTCGGTAGGCGGCCAACCCCAGGTCCGCCATCAGCTGCACATCTTCTTCCCACCGGTGATAGTGATCGCAGGCGACGTCACCCCGATCGTTCAGCCTCCCTTGATCAGAGAAGGTGTCCCAGATCGACTGGCCCTTCCCATCCGTGCGCCCTCCCTCGATCTGATAGGCGGAGGTCGCCGCCCCCCAGGCGAATCCAGCTGGAAACTTCACCGAACTTATCGCGCGGTCAGCACCCAGCAGGCGTGGGCCGGGAAGGAGACCGTGACCGTGTCCCCCACGCTCGGCAACTCGAGCAGGCGCTCGTTGAAGAGATCGGCGGTGATCGATTCTCCGGCGCCGTTGGAATGAGCACGTTCGAGGCGGACTCTGACGATGGCCCCTAGGAAGTTGACCGACTCAACGACCCCCGACACCTGATTCTCTTCCCCCGCCCCGAGGTCGAGCTCTTCGGGTCGGACCATGACATTCACTGGGGCCCCCACCGGTTCCTCGATCGGGGTCGTGGTCCGAATGGCGACGTCACCGCATTGCACCGTCCCGGCGGCGGGGTCGATCACCCGGCCAGGAAGCTGGTTGAGCTTGCCGACGAAGGAAGCCACGAACTGAGTTTCGGGATAGTTGTAGATCTGGAATGGGGGTCCCACCTGCTCCATTGCTCCCCGGCTCATGACGACCACCCGATCGGAGAGGGCCATCGCTTCTTCCTGATCGTGGGTGACGTAGATAGTCGTGATGTTGAGCTGGCGCTGAATGCGGCGGATCTCGTTGCGGAGCTCGTCACGAATCTTGGCGTCAAGAGCGGAGAGCGGCTCGTCGAGCAACAGCACCTGCGGGCTGATAGCCAGCGCTCGGGCCAGGGCTACCCGCTGCTGCTGGCCGCCGGAGAGCTCGTGGGGATAGTTGTCTCCCTTGTCCGGCATATGGATCAGCTCCAGGAGTTCAGTCACTCGGGACTTGATCTCGGAACGGGGAGTCTTCTTGAGCTTCAGTCCGAAACCGACGTTCTGACCAACGGTCATGTTGGGGAAGAGCGCGTACTGCTGAAATACCATTCCCACATCGCGTTCGTTGGGTCGGGCATTAGTGATGTCGCGACCGTTGAGGCTGATGCGCCCGCTCGAGGGCTTCTCGAAGCCGGCGATCATGCGCAGGGTCGTGGTCTTGCCGCACCCCGAGGGCCCGAGGAACGAGACGAACTCTCCCGCCTCGACATCGAGATTGAAATCCTCAACCGCGGCATTGGCGCCGAATTGCTTGCGCACGTGCTGGAGTGTTAGAAAAGCCATCAGACCGCCTTCTTCGGCTTCGACGAGGGTTGGCGTCGAGCCAGGAACGAAATGATCCCCATTGCCAACCAGGTCATGGCAAAGCTCAACACGGTTAGGGCAGCCGGTTCGGCCACGAAGTTACGGACCAAATTGGACATGTAGGGCCCGAATGTGTGCTGTCCCATATACAAAGCGATGGTCAGCTCGCCAATGACGATGGCGAAGGTCAGTAGGGCCCCCGAAAGCAGAGCCACCCGGAGGTTGGGGAAAATCACCCGGCGAATGATCGTCGGCCACTTCGCCCCCAGACTCTGGGCCGCTTCCGTCAAGGTGCGGACGTTGATGGCCCGAAGCCCGTTGTCGACCGAGCGATACATATAGGGAAACGAGAGGGCGGCGTAAGCGCAGATCAACATCACCCGCGTCGATCCGTAGGTGGAGAGGACTGCCAGCGGGGGGCGGCTGTACATCCGGATCAGGCCAAAAACGAGCACAACTGCCGGAATCACGAAAGGGAGGAGGGTGATGAACTCGATCACCGAACGGAGCTTCGGCACCCGCAGGGTGACCCAATAGGCGGTGGGAACGATGACGAGCAGGGAGACGAAGATGGTGAGGACCGCATTGATGGCCGATTCCCCGAACGTTCGCAAGAACTCCGGATCGGAGACGACGCGGCGGAACGCCTCAAAACTGAAGGTGCCACCGATGGCCCGGAATGCCCGTTCTCCCGTGGCGATCAGGGGAGTAAGAAAGTAGGCGATGCCGGCAAGGAGGATCAGCCAGGCCATGACCTTGCTGCCGGTGCCGGCCTTGGCCGGAGTCACCACCGCAGCCGGAGTTTCGACCGCGGTGGGGGCGGCGGTAACGGTCATCCCAGCCACCTTTCCGCCCGCCGTTGCAAGATCGTGTAGATGCCGATTGAGATCCCCATGATCACCACCATCCCCATCGCCACTGCGTACCCGAGCCCCTGGTTCTGAAGCACATCACCGGAGATCTGGGCTCCGATCAAGATCGTGGCCAGGCGCAAAGTGCCGCCGGTCAACGCGTATGCCGTGGCGTGAGCGCCAAAGGCATTGCCAAAGAGCAGGATGATGGTGCCGAGGATCGAAGGCAACAGCACCGGCAATGCGACGTGCCGCCAGTACTGCCAGGAGGTGGCTCCCAAGTTCTCCGAGGCCTCCTTCCATTCTTTCTTTAGACCCTCTAGGGCCGGAGTAATGGTCAGCACCATCAGCGGGAACTGGAAGAACATGTACACCACCGACAGGCCCCAGAAGTTGTACAGGGAAAATCCGGATTGGTAGAGCTCGACGCCGAAGAAGCCGAAGAGGGCGGTGATCAGGCCGATCCGCCCGAGGGTGAAGATGAAGGCGGCCGCCAAGGGGACACCGGCAAAGTTGGAGGCCACCCCGGAAAAGGTGGTGAGAAGCGACCGAAACGGCCGTGGCAACCCGCCGTAGATAACCGCCCAGGCCATGAGGAAACCAAAGACGCCACCGACGATGGCGGTAACCAGGCTGATGCGAACCGAGAGCCCATAAGCCTCGAGGACTTGGGGGTCGGTTAGCTGTCGGTAGTTGAGAAGGGTCCACCCACCCTCGTTGGCTTGGAAACTGCGGACCAGCAGGATGGCGGCCGGACCGAGCAGGAAGGCGGTCGAGAACAGCAGAAAGGGAACGATCCCTACCCAGTTCCAGGTGCGAGGTGGGGGGCGGTTGCCCCCCACCTCACTGATTGAGGTCACTCAGCCTCCGACGTTGACGCCGACGACCGAGTCCCACTGGGTGGTGATCGCTTCGCTAGCCGCCTCGATCTGATCAAGTGTCGGGAAGACTGCTCCCTCGACGTCTGGCAGTCGATCGAGCTTCTCTTGCGGCACCGCGTTGTTCGCCACGAGGTCTTCATAACGAATCGGATGGCAGTAACCGTCGAGCCACAGGTTTTGTCCCTCATCGGAGTAGAGGAACTCCATCCAGAGCTTGGCGGCGTTGGGTTGCGGCGCATAGGCACTGATGCCTTGCACGTAGACCCCGGCATAACGTCCGCTCGCCGGCACCACCACCTCGATATTGGCGATGTCGGCGTTCGCATCGCGGTTGGCGAGGGCGTTGTAGGTCCAGCGGATAGTGATCGGGGTCTCACCCGACGCCACCGTTCCTGACTCGGCGATCACAGGCACCAGATTGCCTGCCTCCGCCAGTTGGGCAAAGAACTCGAGACCGGGCTCGACATCGTCGAGCGAACCGCCGTTGGCCAGGCCGGCAGCCGTAACAGCCGCTATGGCCTGCGCCGAGACCCGGGGATCACCGGCCAGGGCGATGGCGCCGTTGTACTCGGGATTCAACAGGTCAGCCCAGTCCTGGGGGACGTTCTCCACCACATCGGCGTTGACCTCGAAGGCCAGCACTCCGTAGTAATCCCCGTACCAGTAGCCCTCGGGATCCTTGGCATCCTCTGGAATTGAATCCCATGTCGACACCATGTAGGGCTGGAGGAGACCCTCTTCCTTGGCCGGCTCGGCGAAGCCGAGACCGATGTCAACGACGTCGGGAGCCTGGGGGCCGGTGCTTCCCTGATTGGCTCGGATGGCTTCAAGCTCGTCGGCCGATCCTGCATCCGGAGCCAGTCCGTTGTAGGTGAGGCCGTACTTCTCGGTAAACGTGTCGATCACGCCTCCGTAGTTGCACCAGTCTCGGGGGAGGGCAATGGTGGTGAGGGTTCCCTCCGCCTGGGCGGCGGCGATCAGGTCTTCCATGCCCCCGGCCCCGGCGGCCGTGGTCTCGGTTCCTCCCCCGGCCGTCGTCGCCGGCGCTTCGCCGGCGGTGGTGGCAGGGGCTGGAGCGGTGGTGGTTGCTGCTGTTCCTCCGCAGGCTGTAACCAGCAGCCCGAATACGAGGAGAAGTATGAATTTCCGTTTCAGGTGTGCCTCCTTCGACACTGTGGATCGCCAAGTTAACGAGCCGCCGACGGGAGTGCCGTCTAGGTTTCCTGGCATGTTCACCTCGTGGCGGCCCCACCCCTGGCACGGCCTTCCGGTGGGACCTGAGCCGCCCCTGCTGGTCAACGCCTACATCGAGATCACTCCTTTCGACGTGATCAAGTACGAGGTCGACAAGCCGAGCGGCTACCTCAAGGTCGACCGCCCCCAGCAAACCTCGTCCTCGCCTCCCACCCTCTACGGCTTCATTCCTCAGACCTTCTGCGCCGAAGCCGTCGCTGCCCTCTGCCCTGGTGCCAACGGGGGAGATGGCGACCCCCTCGATATCTGCGTGATCTCCGAGCGCCCGATCGACCGAGCCGACATCCTCCTGACGGCGCGGGCCGTCGGCGGCCTTCAGATCGTCGACGAAGGCGAGGCCGACGACAAGGTGGTGGCGGTTCTCAGCAAAGATCCGGTTTGGGGAGGGGTTGTGGAGCTGGCGCAGCTCCCACTTGCTTTGGTCGACCGGCTCGCCCACTATTTCGAGACCTACAAGCAGATATCGGGGCAGCCCGACGTGATCACAATTCAGGAGCGTTACGGAGCAGAGCACGCCGGCCGCCTGATCGAGGCGGCCCAGCAGGACTATCAGAGTCACTACCCGAAAGGAAGCTGATGTCGATCCTGATCAAGAACGGAACTGTCATCACCTCCTCCGGCCAGCAGGAGGCCGACGTACTGGTGGTTGGCGAGAAGGTGGATCGCGTCTCCGCCCGCGGAACCAGCACCGAGGCGGACGAGGTCATCGACGCCACGGGCAAGTACGTCGTTCCGGGTGGAATCGACGTGCACACTCACATGGAGCTGCCATTCGGCGGCACGTTCGCGTCGGATGACTTCGAGACGGGAACCAGGGCGGCCGCCTGGGGAGGAACCACGACCATCATCGACTTCGCCGTCCAAACCAAGGGTCAAAACTTGATGGACGGCTATGAGGCCTGGCGGTCCAAAGCCGATGGCAATTGCGCCATCGACTATGGCTTTCATCTCATCGTGGGCGATGTCACCGACCAGTCGCTCAAGGAGATGGACATCGCCATGGGCGAAGGTGTGACTTCGTTCAAGATGTTCATGGCCTATCCGGGCGTCTTCTACTCCACCGACGGCGAGATCTTCCGAGCGATGCAGAAGGCGGCCGAAAACGGGGCCACGATCATGATGCACGCCGAAAATGGAATCGCGATCGACGTGCTCATCGCCCAGGCGCTGGAGCGAGGCGAGACCGATCCCATCTACCACGGCATCGTCCGTCGCTCGATTCTCGAAGGCGAGGCCACTCATCGGGCCATCAAGCTGGCCGAGTTGGCCGGGTGTCCCCTCTACGTGGTGCACATGTCGGCGCTCGAGGCGCTGGCAGAGGTGACCAACGCCCGCGACGAGGGGCTCAACGTTTTCGCCGAGACCTGTCCCCAGTATCTGTTCCTTGATCTCGATGATCTCGGAAATGGCTTCGAGGGCGCCAAGTTCGTCTGCTCGCCGCCGCTTCGCGATCGAGCGGAAGGTCATCAGGAGGCGCTCTGGTCCGGCCTTGCCACCAACGACCTCCAGATCGTGTCCACCGATCACTGCCCGTTCTGCTTCGAGGATCATCCAGAGCTCGGGCGGCAGAAACGGTTGGGTGAGGGCGATTTTTCGAAGATCCCCAATGGACTCCCCGGAGTCGAGCACCGCGTGGAGTTGATCTACCACGGTGCCGTGGCCGAGGAGCGATTGTCGTTGGAGCGCTGGGTGGAGGTCTGCGCCACAACTCCGGCCCGGATGTTCGGCCTGTATCCCCGCAAGGGCACGATCGCCGTTGGCTCCGACGCCGACATCGTCATCTTCGATCCCGAGAAGCGCCACCAGCTCTCAGCGGCGACGCACCACATGCGCACCGACTACTCCTGTTACGAAGGGATGGAGGTTTCGGGTGGGGTCGATACGGTGCTGTCGCGGGGGCGGGTGATCATCTCCGGCGACCAATACCGCGGATCCAAGGGAGACGGGCAATATCTAATCCGCGAGCTCAATCAGTACCTCGTTTGATGCGGCGGCTATCAGCTCTCGCCGCTCTTGCGTTCGTGCTTCTCGCCTGCGGGCAGCAATCCGTGTTCAGCCTCCCGGTCGGCACCTGCTTCGACGACCAAGCTGATGGTGAGATCTCGTCGGTGCCGGAAGTCAATTGCGCCGAGCCCCACGACAACGAGGTCTTCGCCCTGATCGAGTACACCGAGACCGATACCTATCCGGGTACGGATCAGATGTCCGAAATCTCAGAAGAGCTTTGCAGGGCACAATTCGCTGGATACGTCGGGATCGATTACGAGAGTTCGGTGCTGGAGGTGTTCCCCATCTTTCCCACTGAGGAGAGCTGGAACGAGGACGAAGATCGCGAGATCATCTGTGCGCTCTACAACGACGATCTATCGAAGATCACCGGATCGATGGAGGGCGCTGCCCGCTAGTGCCCCGAGCAGTGGTGCTAGGGGGAACCGGAAGCATTGGCCAGGCGATAGCCCGGAGGCTGATTCCGGTGGGCTGGTCGGTGGAATTAACCGGACGAACTGGTGGTCGCCTCCCCCCCGATCTCATCAGGGCGGGTGTCGAGTTCCGGCAGGCTGATCGCTCCGACATACACATGCTGCGAGAGACCTTGAGCGATGGGGCCGACCTCTTGGTTGACTGTGCTTGCTACACGGCCGTCGACGCCCGTTCCCTCCTCCCCATCCTCTCCGACGTCGAATCGGCGGTGATGATCTCCAGCAAGGCGGTCTATGTCGACGAGAGGGGGAGACACGTCAATTCGGAATCCCCACCGCACTTTCCCTTGCCGATCCGCGAATCCCAGCCGACAGTGACACCGGCCGACGGGGACTATCGAACTGCCGAGGGTTATGCATCAAACAAAGTGGCAGCCGAACAAGTTCTGCTGGACAGCGGCGCCCCGTTGACAGTCCTGAGGCCATCCAAAGTTCATGGGGCCGGGGCGCAGCGTCCCCGCGAATGGGTCTTCGTGAAACGGGTGCTTGATCATCGCCCCGCCGTTTTCCTGGCCAATCGGGGCGAGGGCATCGATCACACCAGCGCCGCGGCCAACATCGCCGCTCTCGTCGAACGGGTTGCGGCCCTACCTGGTCGGAGGGTCCTCAACAGTGCCGATCCCGACGCTCCCTCGGCTCTTGAGATCGCCCGCGTCGTGGCTGAGCATCTCGATCACATGTGGCAAGAGGTCCTGCTCGATCGACGCAACGAGGGCCTGGGTTCGCATCCTTGGGACGCTGCATTCCCGATTGTCCTCGATACCGGCGCCGCCCTCGAGCTCGGATATCAGCCCGCCGGGAGCTTCGCCGAAACCGTGACCGAAGAGATCGACTGGCTCGTGAACGAGCCAGAGCGAAGGCCGGCTTCGGATGATCCCTTCTTCGCTCCCTTTCTCGACTACGAGGCCGAGGATCGATACCTCGGCGACTAGACGTCGCCGGTGACGATGAAGCTGGCCAGGATCCGGTCTAGGGCCTCGAAGTCGCGGTCGGCGTTGGCCTGTACCTGGACGCGCACCAGGTAGTTGGCCTCGACCGGGTGGGCCGCCACCACCACGTAGGTGGCCGCTTCGTCGCCGCAGTTAACGAAGGTGTCATAGGAACCGCTGTAGAGCGGATCTTCGTACACCTCGCGTCCGACAAACTCGCAAACTTCGGTGAAGTTGGATTGGATCTCGTCGAGCAAGGCCTCCTCGCTGGTACTGGTGGCCCAATCCGAGGACGCCGAGAAGATCATCCCGGGCGTCGACCACGAATCGAAAAAGGAGGTGAGGCTGCTGGCCGCCCGCACATCCACAATGAAGTTTCCGGCTTCATCCTCGTAGGGGGCGCCGTCGACGTCGCCCCACTCAACCGGAACCTCGACTGAGATCGCTCCGGTTTCGTCGGTGATCACCGAGTACTCGGCATAAACACTTGTGTCTTCCTCGACCGTCGCCTCCTCTTCGAGCTCTTCGGCAAAGGAGTAGAGCTCGGTAAGGGGCTCGCCGTTGAGCTGGCCGGACAAGAACTGTGCGGTGTCATATCGCAGCACATCGATGTCGATCACTCCCTGCTCGCCCTGGGTGCGGATGACATCGCAGAACTCCTCGAGCGTCCCCTCCAGTCCCAGTGATACCCCGGCCATCTGCGTGACGATGTCGCCGCCCGCCAGACCCGCCTGGTCGGCGGCTGACCCGGGCTGAACCGTCTCCACCCACACGCCGGTGGTGCCGTCATCGGCCGTAACCGCGTAGCCGTTGATCCCAACCGAATCGACATCGCGGCCGGTGGCAAGCTCATCGACCACGCTTCGTGCTTCCTCGACGCTGATGGCGTAGTTCTGATCGGTGTCGTCACGGCCGGCGTAGTTGACTCCGACCACTTTCATGCCCTCCGTCACCAGCGGGCCCCCCGAATTCCCGGCCCGTATGCGGGCATCGTGCTCCAAGATGGCATCGATCGAGGCCCACTCGGTCTCCCCCGGAGCATCGGCCTTGGAGATGATCCCCTGGGTCAATGCGAACTCAGGTTCTCCCAACGGGTACCCGGCCGCCTGCACCTCGAGGCCGGCGAAGATGTTGCCGTCGTACCACTCGAGATAGTTGTAACCGTCTCCGTCCAGATCGATGACGGCCAGGTCGTTGCATTCGGAGACTCCCAGGATTTGGGCATTGACGGTTTCTGCCGATCCGCCGATGTGCACGTCGAGGAGCCCGGCACCACTGACGACATGGCTGTTGGAGACCGCGATGCCGGAAGGATCGATGATGAATCCGGAACCGCTCCCACCTCCCTCGAAGCTTCCGAAATCGGGGGTAACGAAGGTGCCGGTGGAGACGATCTGAATCGTCGCCAGCGGTAGGTCTTCGACCGTTGTGATGAGGCCTTCGGGCACCGTGGTAGTGCTGGCGGGCGGCGCGGTCGACGGGGTAGATAGGGTCGTCGATGTTGTGGCGCCCGATTGGCAAGCGGCCAATCCAAAGGCCAGCAACGTCAGTTTCAGAATGTGCTTCACTGTTCTCCCATGATCAGTCACTGGATCGACGGTCGGCAATGGTCCGAGGAACCCGAACGTACCGGAAAGGTATACGACCCGGCCACCGGAGAGGTGCAAAACGAGGTGGCATTGGCCGGAGTCCCAGAGGTCGATGCCGCCGTAGCCGCCGCTTCGGAGGCCTATCCAGCCTGGCGCGATACCCCGATCACCCGGCGTCAGAACGTCATGTTTGCTTTTCGCGAACTGGTGGTGCAGAACCGGCACGAGATCGCCAAGCTCATCACTTCTGAGCACGGCAAGACCGAGCCCGATGCCTTGGGCGAGGTGCAGCGGGGACTCGAGGTGGTGGAGTTCGCCTGCAACATCACTCATCTGATGAAGGGCGAATTTTCCGAGCAGGTCTCGACGGGCGTCGACACCTTCACGATGCGACAGCCGCTCGGCGTCGTCGCCGGGATCACGCCTTTCAATTTTCCGGCGATGGTCCCGATGTGGATGTATCCCCTGGCCATCGCCGCTGGCAACTCGTTCGTTCTCAAGCCGTCGGAGAAGGATCCTTCGCCTTCGTTGCTTTGCGCGGAACTACTGAGGGAGGCGGGCCTTCCACCAGGGGTTTTCAACATCGTCAATGGCGACAAGGTGGCCGTCGACCGCATCCTCGAGCATCCCGACATCGCGGCGGTTTCTTTCGTCGGGTCAACGCCAATCGCCCGCTACATCTACGAGAACGGGACGAAAGCGGGAAAGCGGGTCCAGGCGCTCGGCGGGGCCAAGAACCACATGGTGGTGCTGCCGGATGCCGACATGGAGCTGGCGGCAGACGCGGCGGTATCGGCTGGCTATGGATCGGCCGGGGAGCGATGCATGGCGATCTCGGTGGTGGTCACGGTTGGTGATGCCGCCGACCGTCTGCTGCCCCACATCACCGCCCGCATCGCCAAGCTGCGCACCGGGCCGGGACACGACCCCGATTCCGAGATGGGGCCTCTTGTCACCCCCGAACACCGGGACAAGGTTGTCGGATACATCAGCCAAGGCGAGGCGGAGGGGGCCGACCTGGTGGTCGACGGACGCGGCTATTCACCGGAGGGTTACGAGGGAGGGTTCTACGTAGCACCCACCCTGTTTGATCGGGTCCAGCCGGGAATGAAGATCTACGAGGACGAGATCTTCGGGCCGGTTTTGGGGATGGTGCGGGTCGAGCACTACCAGGAAGCGATCGATCTCATCAACGCCAATCCCTATGCCAACGGAACCGCGGTCTTCACCAACGACGGCGGGGCAGCCCGCAAGTTCGGAAATGAGATCCAGGTGGGAATGGTGGGAGTCAACATCCCGATCCCTGTGCCTCTGGCCTTCTACTCCTTCGGCGGCTGGAAATCGTCATTCTTCGGATCGAGCCCGATCTACGGGCCCGAGGGGATCCGTTTCTACACCCGCCAGAAAGTGGTCATCTCCCGCTGGCCCGACCCCATCTACCGCGGGGTCGACCTGGGGTTCCCCCAACACGGCCGTTAACGAAACCTAATGCTATAGGCCGCGGAAACCACGGCCTATAGCCCGCGGATTCCGAAGCAGACTCCGACAACCCTCTAGACCCTGGGGCTGTCGTGGCGAATGATCAGACGATGATCAGTGGGGCAGAGATTCGGGTAAACCAAATCGCGGGCACGCAGGCGGGGTACGTGACTCGGCGTCAGGCTCTTGCATGCGGTATGTCTCCGGATGCCGTTGACCGAAGAGTCGAATCGCGCCGTTGGATTCGCGCCAAACCTGGTCTCTACATGATCCCCGGATTTGTTCCAACCTTGCGTGGTCGCCTCATGGCCGCGACGGTCACGCTCGGAGCTGTGGTGTCCCATGAGTCGGCGGCCGAGCTTCACAACCTACCGGGAGTCCAACGAGGTATGGCCGTAGTCACGGTACCGACCAGAAAGACGAATCGATTCCCGGATGTCGTGGTGCACCAGTCGACCGATCTGACCAACGCCCAGGTAGTTGAGAAAGACGGGTTAGCTGTTACCTCGGTTGTCCGCACAGCGATCGACCTCGCCGCCAAGAGAAGGCCACGTGTCATCGGCAGGATCGTGGACCATGCCGTGGTGCGAGGTGACACCTCCATCGAGGAAATCGTCGAAGCGGTCGGTGCGCTCGCGCGCCATGGGAAGCCTGGCATGCAAACGATGCACAAGGTGCTCGAAATGCGGGCTGGCGAAGGCTTCATGGGAGAGAGCGAGCTCGAAATGCATGGTCTGAGGTTGCTGCGGGAATGGGGCTTTCCGGATCCAAATCTTCAGTACCCGTTGCCGTGGCGCTCGTCGCGAAAGGGTCGGGTCGATTTCGCCTATCCCTCAATACGACTCATCATCGAAATCGATGGTCGGAGGTGGCACTCCACCCTCGATGCTTTCGAAGAAGATCGACTTCGCGACAACCATGCCCAGCTGGCCGGCTGGCGGGTCCTGCGCATCACCTACCGAATGATGATGGACGAGCCAGAAATGGTTCGAGCAATGGTCGCCCAGGCTTTCGCGGTCGCCTCCTGACGAAACCGCGTGCAGGAAGCCGTGGAAAGCGCGGCCTATAGCATTAGGTTTGCGGTTGGAGGGTGGGGATGATGGATCGGCCGTACGCCTCCAAGGTGGCGTCCATCTGGTCGTGCATGAGGTAGATGGCGAACTGATCTACTCCGAGCGACTGCAGCTCGTTGAGCCGGGCGAGATGGCTCTCAACCCCGCCCAGCAGGCAGAAGCGGTCGATGATCTCGTCGGGGACGAAGTCGGTGGAGGGGTTGCCGGCCTTGCCATGGTGGTCGTAGTCGTAACCCTCGCGGGCCTTGATGTAATCGGTCAGGGCCTTCGGGACCGAGGGTGAATTCTCCCCGTAACGCTTGACCAGATCGGCGACGTGGTTTCCGACCATGCCCCCGAACCATCTCACCTGATCTCGCTGATGCTCCAGGTCTTCACCCACATAGGCGGGGGCAGCGACGCAGATCGACAAGGAGTCAGGGTCGCGGCCCGCCTCGGATGCCGCCGAGCGGACGGCGCCAATCGTCCATTCGGCGATTTGGGGATCGGCCAGCTGGAGGATGAAACCGTCGTAGTGAGTCCCAGTCGATGCCAGGGCCTTGGGGCCATAGGCGGCCATCCACACCGGTAGATCGAAGCCTGAGCCCACCCAGGGAATCGACAGTTCTTTGCCGTTGTATTCGACCGTGCGGCCGGCGACGAGGTCCTTGATGACCTTGGTCGCCGTCGCCGTGGTTTCGAGAGTGGTGGGAGTGCGCCCTATGTAGCGAAGGGCAGAGTCGCCTCTTCCCATTCCGCACACGAGCCTGGGGCCGTACATGTCGTGCAACGTGGCAAATAGCGACGCCAGCACCGTCCAGTCCCGGGTGCCGGGATTGGTCACCATCGGGCCCACCTTCAGTCGAGTGGTCTGGCCCAGAATTTGGCTGAAGATCACGAACGGTTCCTGCCAAAGGACATGGGAATCGAAGGTCCAGACGTGATCGAAGCCGAGCCGCTCGGCGTCCACTGCTCGGGAAATAACTTCTCGGGCGGGTGGGTTGGTTTGAAGAACGACCCCGAAGTCCATAACTTTTCACGATAGGCAGGAGGGTTCGTGGCACACACAATTCAGGTGGTCTTCGCCTGCGAGGATCCGAATCGACTCGCCGAGTTCTGGGCGGGGGCTTTGGGCTATATCGTCCAGCCGCCACCGGAAGGCTTCGCAACCTGGGACGACTTCGCCGACTCCGTCGGGATCCCCCGCGAGAAACGCAATGACCTATCTGCGGTCGTGGACCCCGATGGCAAGGGTCCCCGCTTCTTCTTCGAGCGCTACGACGGCGGTCGACCCAACCAACGGGTCCATATCGACGTCAATTCGGTGGGCGACTTAGGCCCTCTTCCCGATGACCAGCGCCGGGTCCGACTGGCTGAGGAGCGGGAGCGCCTGGAAAAGCTCGGTGCCGTCTACCAGCGAGAGGCCACCGGCATGGCGGGCGAGATCTGGATCGAGATGTTCGATCCCGAAGGCAATTGGTTCTGCGTGCAATGAATTCCGTCCTCGAACTCGTCCCCCTCTCGATGCCTTGGATCGGGCTTGACCCGTTCATCTTCACGGTGCACCACGTCGATCACTACCCGGCCGGCAACCAGTCCCAGGGCCCCCAGCCCGGAGTGGCGGGACGCCAGATCGGTGCGGACTTTTCGTATCGGGACGGCTGGAGCATGTATCACGGCCGTCAGGTTCCGGGTTTTCCTCAGCACCCCCACCGCGGCTTCGAGACCGTCACCGTCGTCCGGCGCGGTTTCATAGATCATTCCGACTCTCTCGGGGCCACGGCCCGCTTCGGCCAGGGCGACACCCAATGGCTGACCGCCGGTGGAGGAATCCAGCACTCAGAAATGTTTCCGCTCGTCAATACCGAAGGAGCGAATGAGCTCGAGCTGTTCCAGATCTGGCTCAACCTTCCCCCGGCCCAGAAAATGGTGCCTGCCTATTTCCGGATGCTGTGGTCGGAGGAAATCCCAACTGTGGTCTCCGAAGACGGCCAGACCAGCATTGACATCATCGCCGGCCGATTCGAGAACCACCGAGCCCCCGCTCCCCCACCCGACTCCTGGGCCGCCCGCGACTCTTCCGAACTGGGGATATGGCTCATTCGTCTCGGGGCCGGGGCCACCTGGGACCTCCCCGCCACCCACCCCGGGGTGAATCGCATGCTCCATTTCTTCGATGGAACCGACGCAGCAGTTGATCGTCATCGAATCGCTCCTAATACCGGAGCCCGCCTTCGACCTGAGCTGGCGACGACGCTCACCAACCATGGCAGCCCTGCTGAGTTCCTCATGCTGCAAGGTCAACCGATCGGTGCCCCGGTTTTTCAGATGGGTCCCTTCGTGATGAACAGCCCGGAGGAGATCTCTCGAGCCGTGCTCGATTACCGAATGACCCAATTCGGAGGATGGCCCTGGCCAACCACCGAACCGGTCCATGACCGCCGGGCGGGAAGGTTCGCGATCCACGCCGATGGTCGGCTCGAGGAGCGCGAGCGCGTGCCGATCGAAACGGTCTAGGGCTCTATTTCGTATTCGAGCTCTTCGCCCATCAGGGCGATAACGAGTAGTTGCTGGAGACTGGCCAAATATTCGAGGGCGCCTCGGTCGTCTTCTTCGAGACGTTCCATGTCCCCCTCTTCCTCGACTCCCAAGCGGGCGGCCAGGGCTAGCCGTGACTCGTTCAACACTCGCATGAAAGCCTCAGCCTCTGCCACTGAAGCCACAGTGCCGGCGGCAGCGGCTTCCAGAATCAGCTCAAAGGCAGAGCGATCCGCCGCCCGTGATTCCCTGAACTCATCCCCCATCAGTCGCCACCACTCATTGGAGGCGTTGGAGTCCTCTCGATAGACGGGCGATTGCAGGCGAGCGGCAGCGGGGTCATTCGCCGGATCTCCGAGGCTGTTCAGGAACTCGGGGAGCTGAGAAAGCAGGTCGAGGTCCTCGGGAGTGAGCGTGACCAGGATGCCGTCCTCTACCGGAAGGAAGGGGATCACTTCTCGATAGTGGCCCAGAGGCCGTGCTGGTGGAGGCGATAGGCGTCCATTTCGGCTTGCTCCCGCGGTCCCTGCGCCACGGTGGCCTTGCCCTCGTTGTGAACTGCCAGCATCAGGCGCGTCGCCTCCTCCACCGAATGCCCAAACAGTCGGCGCAGTACCCAGACCACGTAATCCATCAGGTTGACCGGATCGTTCCAGACCACTACTTGCCACGGAAGATCCGAATCGATGACCGTGTCGGTCACCGGTCTCTCGAGGGGCTTGGTCGTCATGGTTAGAGAAATCGTATGTCTCCGAGATGTGTATCGGTCAACGGAGCACGGATCGATAGGTGCCAAGGAACTCGAGATCGTCGAGGCTTGAGGGACGGGGCTCGAAGATGCGCTTGACGCCCTCTGGCCCTGGCAGGTGGGTGAGATCCACAAACATCCGGTAGCGCCACGCTTGTTCGGTCGGGCGGGACTCGATTCGCGTCAGGTTGGCGCCCCGCAAACCGAGTTCGGTGAGGGCCAGGGCGAGGGACCCGGGGGTATGGGCGGTGGTAAAGGCAACCGTTGTCTTGTCGGCATCGTCGGCGATGGTCGGTTGACCTGCACTGAGGACGACGAAACGGGTGGTGTTGTGGGGGCGATCGATCACATCTCGGAGGAGGACGGTGAGACCGAAAGGCTCTGCCGCCCGCTCGGGCCCCAACGCAGCGCTGGTCAAGGAGCCCGATTCGGAAACGATCCTCACCGCTCCGGCGGTGTCGTGGGCCGGAACGGAGCTCCACCCCCAATGGGTCAATATTGCCTCGGCCTGTGCCAGCGCCTCGGGGTGGGAGTGCACCTCCCTGATGTCTTCTAACGAAGCCCCGTGATGCCCCAGGAGCACATGTCGAACCTCCACCAGGTGTTCGCGGACGATCTTCACCTGTCCGGGGAGAAGTCGATCCAAGACTGCGAGCACACTCCCGGTGGTGGAATTCTCGATCGGCATGACGAGCAGATCGACTCCCCCCGTTTGGAGCGAATCAAACGCGGCGACGAAGGTCGAGAAGCCCTCTCGGCGCTCGTCGGGGTAGAGCTCCTGAGCGGCCTGGTCGGAATATGAATATTCCTCGCCTTGAAAGCCGATGCGCACCGCAGGCAACTTAACGTCGACATGGCGGCCGTCGACTACTCCCCGCTTACTCCCAAGGCGGCAGCGCAGGCGTCGACCGCGGGGGCAAAGTCGGGATCGTCGGTGGGGATCTGCTCGGGAGGAAAGGGCGCAAACGTGCCATCGAAGTCGTCCACCGGATCGGGGAAGTCCTCGACTCCACTCGCCCGCATGCACGCGGCATAGTCCTGGAGCTGGGCGAGAACCATCACTCGCAGACCAGGCGAATTCTCAAGTCCCAAGAATTCGCTCAGAGGTCCCGCGCAAAGAGTGACGGCCTGACGAAAGCCCGGATCGGTGGCGGCCTCTCCGGCGAGAGCACCCAGGTCTGGTCGACCGTCATCGCCGACTGGGATCTCAGATAGGTCGAACCCAGCGGCCTTCATGCAGGCCTCGAACACCGCGACCGCTTCGGCCGCATTCGCAGGCGCGGCCGTGGTGGTGGTTGGCGGTAGGGTTGGCTCCGCGGCCTCGGTGGTCGGAGCCGAACAGGCGACCATGCAAACCAGAAAGGTCCGCCCGACGAACCGGCGCATCGGAATCGAGCCTAGGTCGAACCTAGGCTTGTCCATTAACGGCGGTGACGCGCCCTTCCGAATCCGGCCTCCGATCCGGCTTCCTCAAGCTTGACCGAGAACAGCGTCGGGCGGCGCGCGCCGAAGACCTTGGTCGGATCAGCCACACCCTGGGTCCCGGTCTCGGTCAGGTCGACCTGAACGGCACCACACCGACTGCATTTGCTGCGGTTTCCCGTTGTCACGTAGTCATGCGCGTTGGCGCACGTGCGAAGAATCGTCATTTGCCCCTACCTCCCAGATCAATCGACCATCACTCTAAGTGGGCGATGGCCACGGAGCAGATAACTAGCCGCGATTGCATCGCCGGTACTAGCTATCAGTCGTCGGCGAGCATCATCGCCAAATCCCGGACCCGGACGTCATCGCCCTTCCCGAGCTCTTTGATCCCGTCGTCAAGCATCACATAACAGAAGGGGCAGGAGACTGCGACTTCGCTGGCCCCGGTCGCCAAGGCTTCCTCCGCCCTTTCAATGTTGATCTTCTTGCCGGTGTGCTCCTCCATCCAGAAGCGGGCACCGCCCGCCCCACAGCACAGCGCCCTGGTGCCGTGACGGCGCATCTCCACCAGTTCGGCCCCAGTCGCCGCCGCCACCTCTCGAGGCGCCAGATAGATGTCGTTGTGCCGGCCCAAGTAGCAGGGGTCGTGATACGTGGTTTTCCGAACCGATCCGTTGCCACTGAAAGTGAGCTTCTGCCGGGTCAGGAGGTCGGCCAGAAGTTGGGAATGGTGGACGACCTCGTACTCGCCGCCCATCTGCGGATATTCGTTGGCCAGGGTGTTGAAGCAGTGCGGGCACTGAGTGATGATCTTCTGCACGCCCCGGGCCGAGAACGTCTCGATGTTCTGTGTCGCCAACTGCTGCCAGAGATATTCGTTGCCGGCGCGACGGGCAGGGTCGCCGTTGCATACCTCGGCGGTGCCGAGGATGGCGAAGTCGACTCCCGCCTGGTGCAACAGCTTGGCCAAGGCGATTGAGACCGCCATGTTGCGATCATCGAAAGACCCCGCACAACCGACGAACCAGAGATATTCGGCGCTGTCGGCATCCTCGCCCAGGATCGGGACATGAAAGTCGAGGGCTGCGGTCCACGACCCCCGCTTTTCCCTGCTCATGCCCCAGGGATTGCCCTGGTTCTCCATCGCCACAAAGGCCTTCGAGAGCTCGCTCGGAAACGAGGACTCCATCATGGTCAGGTAGCGGCGGATGTCGAGGATTCGATCGAGAATCTCGATATTCACTGGGCAGATCTCGTCGCACGCTCGACAAGCGGTGCACGACCACACCTCCTCGGGCCGGATTCTTTGCATCACGTTGTCGCCACTGATTTCGATGCCGTCGACCATGCTCACCGGCGGTGAGACGCCGGCGGTGACGGCGGCTACCTCACCCACCTTGAGAACCATCTCACGAGGATCCAAGGGCTTGCCGGTGATGTTGGCCGGACACACCGCCGTGCATCGGCCACAGATGGTGCAGGCGTCCGTGTCGAAGAGCTGTTTCCAGGTGAAGTCGCTCACCACCGAAGCGCCGATGGTGTCGATGTCCTCGACCTCAGCCAGATTGACCACCGGCCTCATCGCTCCCTTGGGCCGTCCATGGGGAGAGAGGAACATGTTTGTGGGGCTCGTCAACATGTGCCGGAGCTTGGTCATGGGGAGGATGACGAGAAAGGCCAGGAAAGCCGCGGCGTGCACCATCCACGAGGTGAGATGAACCGCTCCCGCCGAAGCCTCGGGAACGAGGAACGACAGCGGATAGCCCACTGCCGACCACCGCTCGAAGCTGGGTCGTCCGGATAGGGCGATTCGAGCCGCCTCAGTGGTGAGGCCGGTGACGCCAAGCAGCGCCAGCGTGATCAGATTCCAGGCATCCTCGGGCTTGGTCTTAGAACGCAGGCGCCAAGGTCGCTGCAGATAGCGGCGAACGAATGCCCAGGCGAGACCCCCGAGGAAAACAAGTGACGTGAGATCGAGAATCAGCGAGTACCCGAGATAGACCCCGCCTTCGAGAAATTTGAGGTTGTTGGGTAGCAGATGGTCGATTTCGAGAATGACGGTCCCGGCGAAGAGGATCAAAAAACCGAAGTAGATCATTGAGTGCATCAGGCCGGCCGCCCGATCCCGCAGCAGGGTCTGCATCGAGAGGCCGCGGAAAAGCTGTCGCACTCGCTCCCGCCAGAGGCCGGATCGGGGGTCGCGGGCACCTCTCTCCCACGATCGGGCACGAAGGAAGAAGAGCGCTCCTGCCAGAGCGATGAAGGCGGCGGTGGTGACGTAGAAGACCGCTTGCAGCCATCCCGGGACGTTGCCGAACACGACCCGTCCCACCTCGGGCTCGATGACCTCGGGCAGGGTCCCCAGATACCCAAGCAGGACCGCGCCTAGTGCACCCACGCCAGTCAGCGGCCCGATGAGGGCCGACGCCTTCAGCCGTTTTTCGGTTTCGGGAGCCTGCGCCTCTTCTTCTAGGTGTGTGTCAAGCGAGGCCGAGCTCCTTCTTCAACTCCTCGAGACGGGCGTCGGCTTGGGCCATCGAAACAGCCTCGCGCAATTCGCTCTCGGCTCCTTCCGGCGTCGCTTCGCGCAGTTCGGCACGGGCCTGCGCCTCCGACAACCGGCGCTGAATCTTTTCCTCGACTTTGTCGAGACTGGGAGCGTTGGTTTCCATCGAGACCGAAATTGTCTCGACGGCGCGGTTGACTGCTTCTTGCATCCGAGCCTGCTCCAGCTGACCCACCAGTTGCATGCGTTTGGCTGCCAACTCCTGCAGGCGCATGGCGTTCTGGGTGACAGCGCTCTTGGCTGAATCCGCTTGCGTGATGGCGATCTCGTATTGCTCTTTGAGCCCCTCCAAGTTCGACTCGGCCGCCTGCAATTTGAGGGCGACGGATTGGGCGGCATTGGTCCACTTGGTCTGGCTGGCGGTGTCTCCCGAGTTCTTGGCCGATTCCGCCTTCAGCAAGGCCTGCTTGGCGATCTCGCGGGCCTCGCCCACATCCTTGGCCGAATCCTCGATCTTGGCCTCGATTTGAGTGCGGTGAGCGATCACCTTGGCTGCCTGGTTGCGTAACTCCTGGTCTCTCCTCTTGGCCTCGTTTATCGCCTGCTCGATCTCGACCGACGGATCCATGGCTCGTTCGGCGGCCATGCCAAAAAGAGTTCGCAAGTAGTTCCAGATGCGCCGCAGCATTTGTCGCCTTTCGTGTCCGCTCGGCGAGGATACCGGCTTAGCGAGTGCGACGGCCCCGGCCACGTGAGCCGCGGGAGGCACTTCCTCGTCCACGGCTCGGGAACGGAAGCCCCGGACGGCTCCCACCCCTCCGGCGGGGACCGCCCGACCAGTCGTATGGCAATCCTCTCCCCATCCCCCCGACCAGGATCGAGAAAACGTCGAGCCAGTCCATGCCCAGTCCTCCGTGGGTGCGGGGGGCCTGCGGGGCGGGAACGGGCTGGCTGTCGTAGGGAATCTGACGGGGATGGGGCGACTCGCCCCTCCGCAGCTTTTCCGCATCGGCCTCGCAGACCATCACCTTTCTCGCTCCCGCCGGGGTCTGGATCTCGGCTTCCACCCGACCGGTCCCATGGGTGGGGTCGAAGAAACAAGGCGGAGGAGGAGCAGTCTCGGTCGGTTCGGGGGGTAGTGGACGTCCCTCTACAAGAGCCTGGGCCGCGTCGAGCTGCCAGCGGGCGCGGTCGAGATCATCGGAGAGGTCTTCGAGCTGGTCCAGAGATGACGCCTCGGTGAGCCTCGATTCCGCCTGGCGGAAGGTCTCAGAGGCCTCTCGATAATGCGCGGTTGCAGTGTCGTTGCCCGCCACCCGAGGGTCATCGGCGAGTTCGACAATGGCAGTGGCAATCACATCCATTTGTTGGCGGATCTCGGCTCGAGCTTCACCGAAGAGTTTCTCCTTCGCTTGACTCCGCTCTGCGTTTCCTCGCCAGACGAAGAAGCCCACCAGGGCCACCGCTCCCACTACCACCAGCACCGGGACCAAGTTGAATCCTCCCCCTTCCGACACAGGCGCGGCACCGGTCAAGAAAGCGGCGAACTCCCCGAAGTCCTCTTCGTAACTGCTGCCCCCGGTGGCGACGGTGTCGTCGAGCGCGGCGTCGATCTCATCGTCGTCGTATTCGGTACTGACGGCCCCGATCTCGCTTGGGGTCAAGACGACGACCGTCCCGGAACCGACGCCATCAAGCAATCTGTCCGCCACGGCGTCGGCGTCTGCGTCAAGTTCAAGGCCGACGAAATAAAACCCTTCGAAACGGTCAACCAGCGCTTCGAGCTCGTCGACTCGGGCGTCTACTCCCGCATCAAGGTAGTAGCCCCGCAATTCGAGGCTGTCGAGGATGGGGGAGAGATCGGATCCGGCCTGCTCCGTTGGGGCCACCAACAACCCGACCAGGAGCAGCAGCCCGATCACGACACGCCAAGCTCTTGGGTCAGACGGGCGACGTGACCCTTGGCCTTGACGTTGCGGAACTCGCGCTCGAGCTCACCGTCGGCGTCGATGACGAAGGTCGACCGAATGAGGCCAACCGATTCCTTCCCGTAGAGCATCTTCGGGCCCCAGGCCCCGAACTGCTCTGCGACTTTGTGGTCGGTGTCCGAAAGCAGAGGAAAATTGAGGCCCTCTTTTTCCTTGAAGCGGGCGTTCTTGGCCGGGGCATCGGGACTAATTCCCACCAGGTCGTAGCCAGCCTGAGAAAGCGCGGTGTAGTTGTCGCGAAAGTCACAGGCCTCGGCAGTACAACCGGGCGTCATCGCTGCCGGGTAGAAAAAGACAATCAACTTTCGCCCTCGGTGGTCGGCCGAGGAGAACGGTTGTCCGTCCTGATCGGGCAAGGTGAAATCGACGCTCATAGTTCGACCTTATCCGCCGACCAGCGCTCTCAGGAAAAACGCAAGGTTGGCGGGGCGTTCTCCCAGCCGGCGCACCAGATACGGATACCAGTGCGAGCCGTACGGGAGATAGATGCGAACTGGGAACCCCGCTTCACATAGCTCCAACTGCGCCTTAGTCCGAACTCCATAGAGCATCTGGAATTCGAAAGGGCCATTCCGTTTCCGCGTCAGTCGCCTGGTCAGCTCGATCAACTTCGGGTCATGAGTGGCGATGGCGGGCTTGACCTGATCGACCGCCATCAACACCTCCAGCAGGCGGGCAAAGGCGGCGTCGACATCATCACGATCGGTAAAGGCAACGTCACGATCCTCGACGTAGGCACCCTTGCAAAGCCGCAGGTGTCCTCCAAGGGTCATCAGGCTGTCGACATCGCCGGGCGTGCGATACAGGTAGGCCTGCAGGGCCAGACCGAGATTTCCACGGAGCTCCTGCGCCGAGCGGTAGAGCTCGACTGTCGCGGCCGTGTAGCGCGAATCCTCCATATCGATCGTGATCGTCAGCCCCAGGTCGGCCGCGGTGGCGGCCAATCGATCCAGGGTCGCGGCGGCGAGGCTCTGGTCGATGGCCAGGCCTAGCTGCGTGAGCTTGACCGAGATGTTCGCGTCGAGGCCTTCGTCGGCGATGCGGCCCAGGCACTCGTCGTAGTCCTTGTAGGCCCGCTCGACCTCGGCGGGCGATGTCACCTCTTCGCCCAGCAGATCGAGGGAGACTGCCATACCCGACCGATTGAGCCGCCGAGCAACCTCGGTTGCCTGATCGAGCGTCTCCCCGGCGACGAAGCGACGAGCTAGTCGCTGTCCGGCTCTGGTACGTGTGATCAGACGCTGGAGCGGGGGCGATTCGGCTGTTCCCACCACGAGGCGGGAAAAGAGGCTCATGCCGAGCCGAGCTCCCTAGCTCGCTGGGCGGCAGCTCGCACCGCGTCCTCGACCAAGGCCCGGAACCCGCGTTCCTCCAGGACGTGAACAGCGGCGGCCGTGGTCCCCCCTGGAGAGGTCACCTGCGACCGAAGCTCAAACGGCCCTCGCTCCGTCTCGGTGAGTAGATGGCCTGCGCCCCTAATGGTCTGATTGACAAACGATTCCGCGATATCGCGAGGCAGGCCTTCGCGCACGGCCGCTTCGGTGAGAGCCTCGGCCAGAAGGAAGACGTAGGCAGGACCGGTACCGCTGACCGCGGTGACGGCGTCAAGGAGACCTTCGTCCAGTTGCTGCACCCCGCCGACGGCCTCGAGGACCAGCCGCGCCTTTTCCAGTTCTTCCAGCCCGGCATGGCGGCCTGCGGCCATGCCGGTGACCGCTTCCTTCACCAAGGCTGGGGTGTTCGGCATCGCCCTAACGACGGCGACTTCGCCCAAGACCGACTCGTAGGTCGAGGTCGGGACTCCGGCTGCTATCGAGAGCAATACCTGTCCGGGTCGAAGCGCCCCTTTGAGCTCGTCCAGCAGCGAGGAGACATCTCGCGGCTTCACCGCGATGACGACAACGTCGCGGCCCGCGGCGTCGTTGGGTGAGAGCGTCACCTCGATCCCGGTCCGTTGCCGAAGCTGAGGCACTCTCTCCGGGCGTCTCACGATCAACGTGAGCTCGGAAGGCTCCCACCCTGCATTGAGCAATCCGGCGGCGAGAGCCTCGCCCATGGCGCCGACTCCGACAACGGCAACCGTTGGGCGCCTGGTCATCCCGGCGAGTATATGGACGGGTCGCTTACGGCCAGATTGGTGCGAATCATCTCGAGCACCGTCGCCAGCGCGTTGGGGTTGTATCCCTCGGGGATGATGAGGTCGGCGTAGCGCTTCGAAGGCTCGACGAACTCGAGATGCATCGGGCGCACCGTGGAGAAGTATTGGTTCAAGACCGAATCGAGAGTTCGGCCCCGTTCACCGATGTCGCGTTCGATCCGACGCGCCAGTCGCAAATCGGCATCGGTATCGACGTAGATCTTGAGGTCGAGATGAGAACGAAGGTCGGGGTCGGCCAGCACCAGAATCCCCTCCACGATCACCACTGGGGTGGGCTCGGCTCGCACTCTTTGGGCGGCGCGCAGGTGAGCGGAGAAGTCGTAGGTCGGGATCTCGATGACCTCACCCTTGCCTAACAGGATGAGGTGCTCGATTAACAGCTCGGTCTCCAGAGAATCGGGATGGTCGTAATTGACTGCCGCTCGTTCAGCGAACGCCAGCTCGGGTCGATGCCGGTAATAGGCGTCGTGCTGGATGATGGTGACCCCAGACAGGGTGGAGGCGACGGCCGCGGCGATAGTGGTCTTGCCGGAGCCCGATCCGCCGGCGATTCCGATCACCAATTGTTCTTGCGTATGTCTCCCCGGGATTAAGGGGGCGATGCTACGCAAGAACCCTTAGGAGTGGCCGGTCCTCAGCTTCCGCATGTCGCCCAGAACGTTGGAGACCAGAGTGGTCTCGGGAGCAGCGACCACGGACCTCAGAGCACGCCGATTGGGATCGACTTCATACTCCTCTTCGTTCCCATCCTCATCCTCGTCGTCGTCTTCGTAGTCGTCGTCGTACTCGTCATCGGTGGTCCCGGGGCTGAGGTCGACGGCCCCCGGGACTTGATGGTCGCCGAGCCAATCGAGGACGGGTAGCTCAGGCTCCGAGTTGACGACGACGCTGACCTCGTTGAGAACGATGGGTTCGGGAACCGGGACCGTGTCGATCGCTACCTCAACCTCAGTGTCTGGGGCCGGGACCGTCAGTCCCCGCCCGAGGAGGGCGCTGAGGAATTGGAGGGCGCGGGAGTTGCCAAACGCATCTTGCAGGGACGCCAGGCTGAAGGAGGGAACAAGGGAACAAACCGCGGCCCACTCTTCGGAGTGGAGAGTGACCGGGGTCGCAACTTCGGAGGCAAGACGGAGGGAAGTCGACTCGGTGACGCCCTGGGATGTGACCTCTTGCTCCATATGCCGGAGACGGTCGACCTCCATCATCACTTCGGCGACGTCCCACCCGCGCAAGGCAGGGTCGAAGTCGGGTTCGGCAACAAGGAAGGCGCCATCTGCTGTCGAGGTGAGCACATGCAGCGCATCGACGGTGGCCCGCAGCGCTTCTTCCGCATTGCGAGGAAGCCGTTGGCCCGCCAGGCCGGCACCAACGATGCGGCCATCACCGAAATGGATTACCCCGGGGCGCGAGCCATCAATTCGCAATGTGGCCGTCTTGGCCGTGACCCGCATTATCTGCAACAGGTCATTCACCGACCAGTTGCTAAGACTCCCCGAAAGAAGCATCCCTCGTCGACCTCCTGAGTTACCAGGGATGTATCGGTCCTATCGGTGGCGAAGTTGAGTGGGAGCTAGCCTCGAAATGGATGCAGGTTCTCGGGAGCCGGGTGGATCGGCGGAGCGACGAGTTCGCCTCCAACTACCGGGCCAGTAGGGCTCGGCTCGACGAATTCGAAGCGCTCCAAGCGGAGGCTCGGCTGGGTGGGGGTCAGAAGTACATCGATCGCCACCGCTCCCGGGGGAAGATGCTGGTCCGGGAGCGGATCGAGCTCTTGCTCGACCCCGATTCGCACTTCCTCGAGCTCTCGACCTTGGCGGCATGGGGGACCGACAAAAACCTCGGCGCCAACGCCGTGACCGGCGTCGGGGTCGTCTCGGGAGTCGAATGCATGATTTCGGCCAACGATCCCACCAGCCAGGCGGGGTCGTCCAATCGGTACAGCCTGGCCAAGACCCTCCGAGCTCAGGACATCGCTCGGGAGAACCGGCTGCCGCTTATCAACCTCGTCGAATCGGGTGGGGCCGACCTGCCAGATCAGGCCGAGGTCTTCATCACTGGGGGAAAGTGGTTCCGAAACCTCACCCAGCTCTCACGCCTCGGTATCCCAACCGTCGCCTTGGTATTCGGGAACTCGACCGCAGGCGGCGCCTATGTGCCAGCGATGTGTGACTACTCGGTGATGGTGAAGGAGCGGGCCAAGGTCTTTCTCGGTGGCCCGCCTCTGGTGAAGATGGCGACGGGCGAGGAGTCCACCGACGAAGAGTTGGGCGGCGCCGAAATGCATTCCCGCGTCTCGGGTCTCTCGGACTACTTCGCCCAAGATGAAGCTGACGCGATCCGGATCGGCCGTGACATCGTGGCCCACCTCAACTGGCGCAAGCACGGATACGGGCCCACCCAGTCGCCCGACGCCCCGATCCATGACGCTGACGACATCCTCGGCCTCATCCCGGCCGACCTACGTACACCCTTCGATCCTCGCGAGATCCTGGCTCGCACCCTCGACGGCTCTCGCTTTGAGGAGTACAAGGCGACCTACGGCACGTCACTCGTTACCGGGTGGGGATCGATTCACGGCTTCGTCATCGGCGTGCTCGCCAACGCCCAAGGTGTGCTCTTCTCCGAGGAGGCTCACAAAGCCACGGAGTTCATTCAACTCTGCAACCGCTATGACACACCGCTGCTCTTCATCCACAACACCACCGGCTACATGGTGGGCAAGGAGTACGAACAGCGGGGGATCATCAAAGACGGGGCGAAGATGATCAACGCAGTCGCCAACTCGACCGTCCCCCACGTTGCCCTGATGGCAGGGGTCTCGTATGGAGCCGGCAACTATGGCATGTCGGGGCGTTCATACAACCCGCGGTTTGTCTTTGGGTGGCCGAATCACAAGGTGGCGGTGATGGGGCCCAAGCAACTGGCAGGGGTGATGTCGATCATCGCCCGGCAGGCGGCGGTCGATCAGGGGCGGCCTTTCGACGAAGATGCCGACCAACAGCGACGCGCTCTTATCGAGACGCAGATCGGGCACGAGGAGCAGGCTTTTTTCTCCACTGCCCGCATCCGCGACGACGGCCTCATCGATCCCCGCCAGACCCGCCACGTCCTCGGAATCGCCCTCTCGGCCAGCCACTCAGCGCCAGTGCAGGGCTCGGCCGAGTTCGGCGTCTTCCGTATGTGAGATCAGATTTCAGATTTCAGATTTCAGATGTCAGATGTCAGATGAAACGATGGGGTTCCTCGGTCTGGCTGGAGTCGTGTTAGGACTGATCTTCGCTGCGAGGCGTGATAGACGAGATAAGGAAAGAGACCAACGCGAATCGACGGAACGGCTGGAAGCGATCCGTGCTGGCCAATTAGCCACGCTGGCGGCGCATGTCTTGCACAGAGGGAAAATCGTGGAGCTAGCTGTGGTTAACCAAGGGCCTGGACCGGCCGTGCTCATGTCCGTGGAGGCGCTGGGCCACCCGGACCTTTTCATGGGTTCGCAGACCTTCGGTGATCAACTCCTACAAGGCGATAAACACGTCCTGCTCGTCGCCTTGTCGTTGGCACATCCACGACAAATGACGATCAGAATCACTTGGACCGATGAGCGAGGCGAGCAGTTGAGAGACCAGACCCTCGATTTTTAGGGCCTGTGAGCCGGTTAAGTAGGGAGTCGGCCTCTGTGAACTCAGAGACCGGCCCCCAGTCCCCGAGACCCAGTCAGATTGTTCGAAGGAGGCCATACCGGGAAGGCCGTTCGCCTTGTAGAACGAGCACGGTTGCGGCCGAGAAGGCGGGAAAGACCGAGCTCGCTTTCTCGAAACATCGATCGCCAGCGCTCACGAGCTTGAACATCACTTGATCCTCGTTTCAGACGTCGGCCCGGCCGATCCTGCCCGAACGGTCGAATTGATAGGGGAAATCGAGCAGATCCGGAAGATGACCACAGCTCTCCGACTCAGAAGCCTGAACGACCAAATCGAAACAAAGTCTGGCTCGACCCCAATCTGATGTCTGATGTCTGAAATCTGAAGTCTGCGAAAGGGTTTACCCTGACCAAATGGCTGCCACATCGACCATGCTCGCCCTCGGGACCGAGCTACCCAAGTTCCTGCTCAACGACGTTCGCACCAACGAGAGCGTCGGATCCGATGACTTCGCTGATCGGCCAGTGCTGGTCGCCTTTATCTGCGTCCACTGTCCCTATGTGAAGCGCATCCAGGACGGGCTTGCTCAGTTCGGAAAGGACTTTCTCGGTACGGAACTGGCAATTGTCGGCATCGCTTCCAACGACATCGAGGCCTATCCGGAGGATGCTCCCGAGAACCAGGCTCGAGTTGCGGATGAAGTCGGATTTACCTTCCCCATCCTCTTTGACGAAAGCCAGGAGGTCGCCCGCGCCTTCACCGCCGCCTGCACGCCCGATTTCTTCCTATTTGATCACGATCACCACCTGGCCTATCGGGGCCAGTTCGATGGGGCGCGACCAAGCAACGACGTGGAAGTGACCGGTGAAAGCCTGCGAGCGGCAGCGAGAGCAGTTCTCGCCCGCCAAGAGGTCAAAGTCGAGCAGGTGCCCTCGCTGGGATGCTCGATCAAGTTTCGCTCGGAGGGCGAGCCCGTCACCCTTCGCTAGAGAGAAAGCGGGCCTCGTGGGCTGCCACCACTTTGGCCCACAAGGATTCGAGGGCTGCGGGCTCGACATCGAGGCGCAAACCAAACAGGTCGGTAATCACCGCCAGCCAGTCGCCGCGCTGTTCGAGCACCCGCTCTGAGCGTTGTTCGCCGTCAATCCGAGTCAGCACCAGACCCCGCAGTATGTCGACCCCGGTCGCATGGCGCCGCTGAGCGGTCAGCACTCTCACGAAACCCGAGTCAGGCGATGTCGACAAGTAGGCGTGGCGCTCACAGAAGGCGTCGATCGAGACCGCCCCCAGTCGGAAGCTCATCCCGGCGAAAGAACCGATCGGGTCATGGGCGAGGTGCCAATCGCCGACGCCATCGTTGGTCTCGGCCAGCCCAAACCGCATCGGTGTTTGCTGGTAGTCACCAGCCACCAGCGGCAAGGGCTCATACAACGCGTCCCCCAACCCGGCGTCGACGTACCACCTGCCCTCGGGATTGGCGTCAGTCGGCAAACCTGCCACGACGAGGACGAGATGGTTGGTGAGCGACTCCGCACTAGGCCCCTCGGGACCATGGACGCCGCCGATGTGCCGGCTCACGCGGTAGCCGAGGGCTCCCAGCAATTCGAAGAATGCGCCATTCAAGTGATAGCAATAGCCGCCTCGTCCCTCATGTGCCACGCGACGGAACGAATCGATCGGGTCGATGCCCCACTGCTGTTCAAGATGAATCCAGATCGTCTCGTAGGGCACATGTTCGACCTGGGCCCGATGGAGACGAACCAGTGCCTCGGCTGAGGGCGGCTCGGTATCCAGTCCCAGCCGACGAAGGTAGGCGTCGACATCTGCGCTCTCCGGCGGCCTAGATCCAGTCATTGAGCGATTCAACCACCCAGCCGATAAGTGCTCGGTGCGCCTTCCAAGGTCTCTCGGCGTTCTCAGCCTTGTCGTCCTGCTGGCGGCTGACCTCCCGCCCGGCGGCACCTTCACAGACGACAACGGCAACCCTCACGAACCAAATATCGAGGCGCTCTACGCCGCCGGTATTACCTCCGGGTGCGCGGCGAGTCGCTTCTGTCCGAGCGAAGCCGTCACCCGCGGCCAGATGGCCACGTTTCTCGCCCGGGCCCTATCGCTGGCACCCACCGCGGTTGACTACTTCACCGATGACGAAGGCTCTCCCTACGAAGACTTCATCAATCGCCTGGCGCAAAGCGGGATCACCACCGGTTGCAACACCGACAACTTCTGTCCCAACCACCCGGTCACCCGCGAGCAGATGGCGGCCTTCTTGGTCCGGGGCTACGGCTACGGCGTGGCGGCCGGCGACCAATTTGTCGACGACGAGAACTCGAGCTTCGAAGATGAGATCAACCGCCTCGCCGCCGCCGGTATCACCACTGGCTGCACGGCGGACCGCTTCTGCCCGATCGAGGCGGTGCTACGCGACCAGATGGCAACTTTCCTCGTCCGGGCCGAGGACCTTTCCCCCATCCCGGTACCAGCGCCCGCGGAGTGTCAGATACTTCCCCCTAACAACATTTGGAACACCCGAGTCGACCAGGCACCGGTTCACTCCCTTTCGTCCCAATACGTGTCGTCGATCGGGGCCACCTCCCACGTGCATGCCGACTTTGGATCCGGCGTTTGGCCTCCTGGATCAACCTCACCCATCGGCATCCCATTCGTCGACGCCGGCGCGAGCCCGATTCCGATCATCTACACCGCATATGGCGACGAGAGCGACCCCGGGCCGTTCCCCATTCCGCTCACCGCGCCGATAGAAGGTGGGCCCAGCTCCGATGGCGATCGCCACGTTCTTGCCCTCGACCAATCTGGGTGTCGTCTCTATGAGCTCTATCGGGCATTCCCGCAGACAAACGCCTGGACCGCCGACTCAGGGGCGGCATACGACCTCCGCTCCAACGCCCTCCGGCCTGAGGGTTGGACTTCGGCCGACGCCGCTGGCCTCCCGATCTTTCCCGGACTGGTTCGCTACGAGGAGGTCGCTTCCGGGTTCATCGGACATGCCATCAGGTTCACCGCTCCCCAGACACAGCGGGCATACGTGTGGCCGGCGCGGCACTTCGCCTCCTCCAACACCTCCACGAGCTTGCCGCCCATGGGACAACGATTCCGACTCAAAGCCTCGTTCGATCAGAGTGGGTACTCGCCCCAAGTGCAGGTGATCCTCACCGCTCTCAAGCACTATGGGATGGTCCTGGCCGACAACGGATCCCCTTGGTACCTCTCCGGTGCCCCCGACTCCCGCTGGGACAACGACCTTCTTCACGAACTGGGCGTGATCCCCGGTTCGGCGTTCGAAGCCGTCGACGTGTCCGCATGGCAAGTGGCCACCGACTCAGGTGAGGCCGCGCCCTAGAGAGCTACGCTCGGCGTCCGTGAGCAGACCGATTCGAAAGGTCCTCGTCGCCAATCGGGGCGAGATTGCCCGTCGCATCTTCCGCACTTGCCGGGCCATGGGAATCGCCACCGTGGCGGTTTTTTCCGACGCCGATCGCCACTCGCCGTTCGTTGCCGATGCCGATGAAGGTTTTGCCCTCGGAGGCAACACTCCAGGAGAGTCCTATCTCGATCCGCAAAAGATGCTCGAGGCGGCCCGGGTGACCGGAGTCGATGCCATCCATCCCGGATATGGCTTTCTGGCCGAGAACGGCTCCTTTGCCACTCGGGTAGTGGAGGCCGGTCTCACCTGGATCGGCCCCACCCCCCGAGCGATCACGACCATGGGCAGCAAGCTCGAATCGAAGCGGCTCGTGGAAGGGGCGGGAGTACCGACGCTGCCCTCAGTCGCCTTGACCGGCGTGGACCAGGCTGGGATCTCCAAGGCAGGCGAAACGATCGGGTACCCCCTGCTGGTCAAGGCCTCGGCGGGGGGAGGTGGCAAAGGGATGAGAATCGTTCGCCGACCTCCAGATCTCGCTGAGGCGGTCGCATCGGCTGCCAGGGAGGCGGAGTCCGCGTTCGGAGACAGCACGGTCTTCATTGAGCGCTATCTAGACCGGCCCCGCCACATCGAGATTCAGGTGGTAGGCGATCGCCATGGTCAGGTAAGCGCCCTCTTCGAGCGGGAGTGCTCGATCCAAAGACGCCATCAGAAAATCGTCGAGGAGGCTCCCTCGCCGGCCCTCGACGAGCCAACCCGATCGCGGATGTGTGAGGCGGCCATAACTATCTGCAAGGCGGTTGAGTACGAATCAGCCGGCACCGTCGAGTTCCTCTTCGATGGAGGCGAGTTCTATTTCCTGGAAATGAACACTCGCCTGCAGGTGGAGCATCCGGTGACCGAGGAGATCTGTGGCGTCGACCTCGTCCGTTGGCAGATCCTGATTGCCGCCGGCGAACGGCTGGGGGAAGAAATCATGGAGCCGGTTCACATCGGCCATGCCATCGAGGCCAGGCTCTATGCCGAGGACCCCATGCGCGACTTCTTGCCGGTCACGGGGACGATGGACCGTTTCGAGTTCCCGGAGGTGCTCGGGCTCCGAGTCGAGCCGGGAGTCGAGTCTGGCTCGGTCATCAGTCCGTTTTACGACCCATTGATCGCCAAAGTCATCGCCTGGGCGGAGACCCGAGACGAGGCAGCCTCGCTATTGGCCCGGACCCTCCAAACGGCCCGGATCCATGGACCGACCAACAACCGCGACCTCCTGGTCCGCATCCTCCGGCATCCGGAATTCCTCGACGGGCAGACCGACACCGATTTTCTGGATCGCAACCCGCCGGCAGAGCTCGGGGTCCCCCTACCCACCCGGGAAGAGTGCGAGCTAGGGGCGGTGGCCGCGGCTTTGGCCGCCGCCTCGGCCCGTCGGGATCACGCTGCGCTGCTCCCAGCCCTTCCTTCCGGCTGGCGGAACAATCCCTCGCAGTTACAAGCCGTCACTTTTGCCCAGGGGGACCAAGAGATCCGTACCAGGTACCGGTATGAGGATGAAAGGGTGACGGTCGAGGTCGACGGTCGCCCCCTACCCGGAATCGAGGTTCACGAGGTGAACGAGGACCTCGTGGGCCTCTTGGTCAACGGTCACCTGCGCCGATTCGCGGTCCATCGGGTGGGAGACGTTGTTCACGTCGATGGACCGACCGGCTACGTGAGGTTGCGGGAGATCCCGCGTTTTCCCGAATCGTCCATCGACGAAGAAGCGGGCTCACTCCATGCCCCGATGCCAGGCAGGGTGATCAAGGTGCTGGTGGTTGAGGGCGAGACCGTCGCCGAAGGACAAGCCCTGTTGGTATTGGAAGCGATGAAGATGGAGCACAGCCTGCGAGCCCCCCACGCTGGGATTGTGAGAGACATCCGAGCCGGCGAGGGAGAGCAAGTGGCGGCGGACCAGGTGCTGGTGGTCGTCGAGGCCTAGTTCGCTCTCCCCGCCACCAGCGGGCGACCGGTTTCGAGCAACGTTTTCAACCCTGACACGATCATCGGCAGGCCCCCCACGAAGTCTTCGTAAGCGCTCGTACCCGGGGTAAGGTCGTAAACCTCGACGGTGACCCGCGTCGTCCCGCTCACCTCTTCCACCAGCCAGACCATTCGCGCCGGCCCGGAAGATTCGATCTCCGGATCCCAGCGCGGCTGGAAGGACATCTCGAGCCGGTTGGGCGGATCGATGGCGATGACCTTGCCATCGGCGGCGACTGTGCGGTCGGGGTAGAGATAACGAAGGTCCGAGCCGGGGGACCAATCCGACTCGACCCGCGTGCCGTAGTAGTAGCGCTGGGTCTGCTCACCATCGACCAGCGCCTGCCATGCGTCGGCCACCTGGCATCCGATGTACACCTGATAGATATGGACCGGGCCTGACATGGCGGGGGAACCTCCTTCGAGTTGAGCCTTGAGGCCGGCGAGAGCGCCGGCCCAGGGGGCGGTGTACTTGCTGATCCACCGGTCGTGAAGGCGGCGGATGGGAACGGGATTGAGGTAGTGATGCTTGTTGCGTCCGGACTTGCGGGTGACGACGAGACCCGCCTCCTCCAGGATTCGCAAGTGATTCATCACCCCGAACCGGGTCATCTGCGGCAAGTGTTGGCACAGCTCGCCAAGGGTTTGCCCGTCACGAGCGAACAAGCGATCAAGAAGCACCCGCCGACCGGAATCGTTGAGCGCTCGGAAGACCTCATCCACTTCCGGGACAATAGGTGAGTATTTACTCACATGTCAACTAGCTGGTTTGCACCACCCGAACGTCGCTGTAGCCGAGTCCCAAGAGAAAGTTGGTGAGGACTTCGGCGGCGTTGGCCTCCGCCTCCTCGATGATGCCCGAGACCCGCGCTTGCTCGACCAGTACGTCTTCTGCCACTTGCCGAGCATCGGTCTCGAGGCGGGGATCGCCCTGGCGGAAGACTCCGGTCGAACGGTCAAGCACCTGCGTGGCCTCGTTGTCGACCGCCACGTATTGAATGTCGGCCGCCGGCATGCGTACCACCACCTCGCCGGTCTCGAGGTTGACATCGAATGAGGCCGCGTCGAGCTCGGAGAGATCGACGCCCGCTCCGATCCGCGCCACCGCCAACAGCGTCAGTGAATCGCCTGTCGCCCAGTTGAGGATCCCTGAGTTGGTGCCCTTCTCGACGACGGTGTACTCGACGTACTCGACCGTGGTGAGGTTGGCCAGTTCACGTATCGACCGGATGACCACCGGTCCGACTTCCTCGAACGGCTCTCCCTCAAAGGCGCTGGAGATGTCGTCGACCGTGGGGATGCGGTCGACGATGGCTCGTACGGCCAGGAAGCCTGCCAGTAACAGGAGAACGGTCATGGCCACCAGCGCGTAGGGCCACCGCGAAGCCTGCCTGACGATGGTGGGGCGCTCGTCCATCCGATCAAGGTACCCCACACGAATAGTGTTGTCGGCGGATGCAGGATCGAATTGGGTTCGTGGGACTGGGGATCATGGGTCGGGGGATGGTCACCAACCTGGCGACCAAGGGGTATCGCCCGATGGTTTGGAATCGGACTCCGGGCAAAGCCGAGGGCCTCAACGTCGATGAGGCTGACGGTCTGGCTTCTCTCGCTAAAGGCAGCGACGTCATCGTGATCTGCGTTTCGGACACCCCCGATGTGGTGGAAGTCGTCTCGGGACTAAAGGATGGACTCGGCGAGGGACACCTGATAATCGACCACTCCACCATTTCCCCGCTCGAGACTCGGAGGCTGGCGCTGGAACTCGTCGAGAGAAAAGTCGATTGGCTCGACGCGCCGGTCAGCGGTGGGTCCGAGGGGGCCGAACAAGGAACACTGACCACCATGGTCGGTGGCAGCGCCGCCGACCTAAAGAGGGCTCGCCCGATACTCGAGTGCTATTCGACCACCATCACCCACCTGGGCCCGGTGGGAAGCGGACAGCTCGCCAAGCTCGTCAATCAAATCCTGGTGGTTGGCAATCAGCTCGCCGCCTCAGAGGCGCTCCTCTTCGCTGAGGCGGCGGGGCTCGATTTGGCGCGCACTCTCGATGCCGTCAAAGGCGGGGCGGCCGGATCGTGGATGCTGGCCAATCGCGGTCCGCAGATGATCACCGATAACTGGGAGCCGGGATTCACCATCGATCTCCAGCAGAAGGATCTGCGCTTGGTTCTCGATACCGCCGACGAGATCGGCGCCCCTCTTCCGGGAACGGCGCTCATCTTCCAGCTCTACCGGGCCTTGCAGCAGTCCGGGCTGGGACATGAGGGCAATCACGCTCTCATCAAGGCCCTCCGTCAACTAGCCGGCGACACCTTCCGTGCGTGAGGTCCTTCTTGATCTGGTAGCCGAGCAGGACGATCTCGATCGGCTGGTGGCGGGATTGCGAGCGGAACAATGGGACCTACCAACTCCCGCCGAACCCTGGTCGATTCGCGACACCATTTCCCACCTGGCCTTCTTCGATGAGCGCCAGACGCAGGCGATTCTCGACCCGGAAGGTTTCGCCCGTGAAGTCAATCAGCGTCTCACCGGCGACTACGACCAATACATGGCGATCGGTCTCGAACATGGCCGCTCGGTGGAGCCGCCGGAAGTCCTCGAGTGGTGGCGGAGGGCACGGGCCGAGGAGCTCACCGCGCTGTGGACGATGGCGCCCGAACAGCAACTCCCCTGGTATGGGCCTCCAATGAAGGCGCGGTCGGCGGCGACCGCCCGGCTGATGGAAACCTGGGCCCACGGTCATGACGTCGCTCAGGCCCTTTCGCTTGAAAGGCCTCCGACCGACCGCCTATTTCACATCGCCGAGCTCGGGGTGAAGACTTTCTCGTGGAGCTTTATCAATCGAGGTTTCGAGGTTCCGCCCCAACGCGTCCGGGTGACCCTGAGCGGACCGGCGGGGAACACCAGGGTTTGGAATGCGGAGGCGAATGAATCGATCACCGGACCGGTTGCCGACTTTTGCCTGGTGGTCGCCCAGCGCATCAACTATCGCGACACCGACCTGAAAATCGAAGGCGAGACCGCTCGCCACTGGATGGAGATTGCTCAGGTATTCGCCGGACCCCCGGGTCCGGGAAGACCCGCCGCCTCCTGAGTGGTTTCTTTCAAGAACGAGGATCCTCCCGCCACCAGGCCAGCGATCAAGGGGATCCAGTAAGACACAATCCGGTAAATCAGCACCGGGGCCAGCGAGATCTCGGCGTCGAAGCCAAAAGCAGCGAGCGCGCCCACCAGGCCGGCCTCGGCAAACCCCACTCCCCCGGGAGTCCCGGGAAGGCCGCCGGCCAGTTGGCCCACTCCGAAAGCGGCAGCGGTCTGCATAGGGGTCAGGTGGAGGCCGAAGGCCTGCATTACTAAGAAAAGGGCGAACGCCTCGAGAGCCAGCCTCGACCAGAGGAGAAATTGCGAGCGACCGTCAGGAATGTGGCTTTCCGTGGGGGGACCGAGACGATCGCGAAACCGGGGGGGAAGGCGGGTGGCCAGCAGGCCGATCAGCCGGGTGCCGAACAACAAGAGCAGGCCGATCGTGATGGCGATGATTCCCAAAACCCAGGTCCCGGCTTCGAGCGATTCATAGAGGCCGCGGTTTATCACCCACAGCAACGCAAACCCGGTCCCCAGCAAAAGCCCGGCGTAGTTGAGGACGGTGGCGCGCACGGCCGCACCTCCGGAAGCGCGGGCCTCCTTCCGCACCATCCACGACATCGCCACTGGCGTGACCGCACCGCCCGCCGGGATCAACCGAGCCACACCGGCGCCGACCAACGCTGCTTTCACTGCCGTGCTGGGCTGGAGGTGGCCTCCGGTCTCGACGACCCCGTGAAGGAACTGGAGCCCGAAGACCCAGAGGGCGGCGAGCTGGCCGGCCGCGGCCACGAGCAAGAGGATGCTGGAAAGGATGCCAAAAGGAGGAATGTCGAGGTTGGTCAGCGTCAGTACGAGGGCAGTCGCATACACCAGGGCGGTGACTGCGGCGATGGCAAAAATGGCGCGGCGGCTAAGACGCCGCATTAGAAGCGAACCGGCTCCGTGGCTCTCGAGAGATGCTGCCCGTCGGTATCGAAGACTGCTCGGTGAAGTGCGGCCCGCAGGCCTGGCAACCGACCGGGGTTGCCCTGCATCCGGCGACCGACCATGAGCAGGCTCAAGCCCAGACAGCCAAGAACCGAAGCCGCAGGTCGTTGAAAGATCACGGCGAGAACCGGCAGCGAGGCCCAGCCCAAGAACCCGCACAGTCCGCCGCCGAACTTCCACCCCGCTACCGCCCAGCCCCCCGGCCAGACGATCAACGACGGATCGATTCCCAACAGGACCCCCGCCGACGGCGCCAACCCGCGTCCCGAGCGGCCCCGCATGAAGATCGACCAGTTGTGTCCGATGACGATGGCCAGTCCCGAAACAGCCACCAGAGCCGGCCCCAGCAACTGCTCACGCATCAACACCACAGGTATCAGGGCCTTGAAGCCGTCGAGAATGGCAGCCGCAAATCCCGCCTTCAGCCCCGCCACCCGGGTCAGGTTGCCGGCGCCGACGTTGCCGCTACCTACTTTGCGAAGGTCGACGCCCAACGCTCTTCCGATCAGGAATGCAAACGGCAGCGCCCCCAGCAGATAAGCAATGATGGGTGTGAGCCAAATGACCGGGTGAGTCATGCCGGGCGAAAACTTAACAGCAGGAAGCTCGCCAGAAGCCTTCGAACCTCGTTGGGTGCCTCGGTCACCATCATGTGACCCGCCCCCGGTATCACTTCGAGTCGGGATGCATCAATCGCCGCCGCCAGCCGCCGCACTGAGTTGAGAGACACCATGCGATCGAGCTCTCCGGCGATGATCAAAGCTGGAACTCTGACGCTGGCGGCCGCCTCCGCTCCACGCTCGTAAGCCCCGGTGGCGCGGAGATCGATCCCGAGGTTGCCAAGCTCTGATTCGAGGAGTCGTCCGCTGACGATGGCGGGGGCGATACCGGGATCGGGATGCCCGCCCAGCCGCCCGATCGGGTCATAGGACCACCCGATAATCATCGACACTGCCTTAGCGAGGCGGTTGTCGGCCGCAGCTTGTAACTCGGGATTGACCTCGATCGAGGTGGAGGTACCGGTTAAGACCAGACGCCCCACCAGATCCGGGCGAACCCGCGCCAGCTCGAGGGCGATGAGACCACCCATGCTGTGGCCGACTACCGCAGCCGACCGATCAAACTGCTGTGCCGTCCACTGAGCCATCTCCTCGACGCTCTCGAGAGGCTGGTGTTGATCCTCGCCGTGCCCGGGAAGATCGGGGGCGAGAACTTGGAGCCCACGGCTTCGCAGCCAACGCGCTTGGTATCGCCACCTGGTGCGGTTCTCGCCCGCACCGTGGATGAGGACTACTAGCCCCGACTCGATCGAAGCCCCCGTCGCAGGTCGGCGATGAGATCGTCAGGACTCTCGAGTCCGACCGACATCCGCACCATGCCCGGATCGACCCCCGCCATGGCCAGACCCTCGGCATCGAGCTGTTGATGAGTTGTGGAGGCCGGGTGAATCACCAGGGAACGGCTATCACCGACATTGGCCAGGTGGGAAAAGAGCCGGACGCTTTCGATAAAGCGGGCCCCTGCCTCTCGGCCCCCTTTGACCGTGAAAGCGAACACTGCCCCGGCTCCCGGTGACAGCAAACGCTGGGCTACCTCGTAGTCGGGATGATCGGGTCGCCCTGGATAGAGAACTCGCTCCACCTCGGGGGCGGCGGCGAGAAAGTCGACGATGCGGTCGGTGTTTGCGAGATGGCGATCCATCCTCGCCGGTAAGGACTCGATGCTCTGGAGTAGTCGGAACGCGGTCTCCGGGGCGAGACAAGCGCCGAAATCGCGCAGGCCCTCCGCCCGCGCTCGGGCGATGAAAGCCGCCGGACCGAACTCGTCGGTGAAGACCACGCCGTGATAGGGGGCGTAAGGCTCGGTGAGTGCGGGGAAACGACCCGAGGACTTCCAATCGAAACGACCGGAATCGACCAGTACCCCGCCGATCACGGATCCGTTGCCAGCGAGAAACTTGGTCGCCGAGTGTATGACGAGATCGGCTCCATGATCAAAGGGCCGGCATAAGTAAGGCGTGGCGAAGGTGTTGTCGATCAGAAGCGGTACTCCGGCCTCGTGGGCGATCTCAGCCACCCGGGGTTGATCGATGACACTCATTCCGGGGTTGCCGATCGTCTCGGCGATCACGGCACCAGTCTCGGGGAGAATTGCCGCCTTGATCCCGTCGAGGTCATCACTGGGCACGAACGTGGTCGTGATGCCGAAGCGGGGAAGCGTGACCCGAAGCAGGTTGGCGGTGCCGCCGTACACCGCCGCCGAGCAAACCAGATGCCCACCCGCTCCAACCAACGTCATGACCGCCAACGCGAGGGCCGCCTGCCCACTGGCCGTCGCCACCGCCCCTACTCCCCCTTCGAGAGAAGCCATCCGCTCCTCAAATGCCGCCACGGTGGGGTTGGAGATTCGGGAGTAGATGTGGCCCGGCCGTTCGAGGTTGAAAAGAGATGCGGCGTGCTCGGTGTCCTCGAAGACGAAGCCAGCCGTGAGATAAATGGGCATCACTCGCGCTCCGGTGGCGGGGTCGGCCCTCACTCCGGCGTGGACAGCCCGGGTCTCAAAGCCCGGGTTTTCCGGCTGAGTCATGGCTGGCTCAGGCGGGCCCGACGGTGACCGGGATGCCGTTCAGCACCGCATTACCCGACACCGGATCGATCGACCCGTCCGAGAGGAAGTTGACGTTGACACCGGCGTAAGCCGCCGCCACCTGCATCGCCGATCCCAGGCGACCGTGACCCCACCCGTAAGGAATCGAGACCACCCCCGGACGGATATCGGCGGTGACC
>DATEDN010000010.1:0-17165 GCA_035281645.1 Acidimicrobiia bacterium
TTGGTCGCCACTCGCCCCGTGGTTCCGGCGGCAGGGACACCGGAAGGCGTTCGCACCCAAAGGCTCCTCACCGTGGTCAAGGCACGGGCCATCCAGCAGGTCAAGACCGAGCCGACCGACAAAGTCAACACCTGGCCCCACTTGATGCTGGCCGAGTTCTCGGCGCTGCTCGCTGTCACGGGAGTGCTGGTGATCCTCTCGATCATCCTCCAGGCCCCTTTGCTCGACCCTGCCAACTTCAATGCCACGCCCAATCCCTCGAAGGCCCCTTGGTACTTCCTCGGACTCCAGGAACTGCTCTCCTACTTCGATCCCCAGATCGCCGGGGTGACGGTTCCGACCATCGTCGGGCTGATCGGCTTCATGGCGATTCCCTACGTCGATCGCAACCCCTCGACGAAGCCCTCCGATCGGAAGTTCGCCATCATGCTCTACACGCTCTTCATGGCGGGCTCGGCCACCCTGACCATCTTCGGGGTGCTCTTCCGTGGGCGCGGGTTCAACTTCGCCTATCCATGGCAGGACGGGGTGTTCTTCGACGACATCAAAGACTGGGTGCATTTCGAATGAGCCAGACCTTGCTGCTGGTAGGTATTGCTGGAGTCGCCCTCCTGGCAGCCCTCGGCGCCTTCGCCATTGCCTGGCGGCGATCGACTGGCGCCCCCTCATGGCGCGAGGCGGTGTCTCGGGAGACAAGGCGAGCCGACAAGTCGCCGCCCCCTGTGGTGGTGGAGGAACCAGTTCTGGTGGAGCCCGCCGGCGAGCCAGTGGAGATCGAGGCCGAGGAGGAGCGAGAGGCGGTTCCTGCCGCGGTGACGGTTACGCACGAGCAGCGGGTGGTCGAGGCGTCACCCGAGGAAGCCGGCGTCAGTCGCCGGCAATTCTTCAACCGTGCCCTCACTGCGACCTTCGGGTCGTTTCTGGCGATCCTCGGGATCGAGTTGCTTGCCTTCATGTGGCCCAAGCTCAAAGGCGGGTTCGGGGCCAGCATCGATGCCGGTGCCCCCTCCGACCTCCTGGCCGCCACCCGTACCGCCGACGGCGGAGTTATCCCCGCCTTCATTCCCGAAGCCCGCGCCTACGTGGTTCCGGCGACGGAGACCCTCAGTGCCCAGTTCGAAGGCAAGGGCGTGGCGGCCGCCGGTCTCATGGCCCTTTATCAGCGCTGTGTCCACCTCGGGTGCCGGGTCCCCTGGTGTGCGACATCGCAAGGCTTTGAGTGTCCCTGCCACGGATCCAAATACGACGCGATCGGGGAGTACTTCGCCGGCCCGGCCCCGCGCAATCTCGATCGTTTCCAAGTGGAGTTGATCGACGATCGCTTCATCATTCACACCGGCAGCATCATCCAAACCCCCCGAGCCCCGTCCCGGACCGTTCCCTATCCGCAGGGTCCCTCCTGCATCGCCCTGGTGGCTGCCGAGGGATGAGTTCGAGCCTCGTCATCACTCTGGCCGTCGTGGGCGGCGTGGCCTGGCTCGCCTTCCTCGGGGTGTCGGCCCTCCGCTCCCGGGGCAAAGAGGAGATTCCCCCCAACCAGTCCACCGGTCGAACCGACGAGGAGCTCGAAACACGCCGGCTCGAGCGGGTGCAGCAAGGGGCAGTGCTCTTCGCCGGCTTCCTGGCCGTCAGCCTTCCCCTGTATTTCCTCGGGGAAGGGGCCCGACAGGAGAGCTTCGTCGATCAGTTCGGGGAAGAGTCCATCACCCGCGGGGAGCATCTGGTGGCGGAGTTCGGATGCTTCGATTGTCACGGGCCGGGCGGGTCGGGTGGAAGCGCGGTCTACATCGAAAAGCGGACCGGGGTCAGTACGCAGTGGAGTGTCCCTTCCCTCGACGACATCTTCTATCGCTACGAAGCGGATGAGGTGAATTACTGGATCACCTTCGGACGGCCCAACACGCCGATGCCAGCGTGGGGACTGGCCGGTGGTGGAGCGATGAATGAGAACCAGGTGCAGGACATCGTCAACTACATCGAGTCGATCCAGATCAGTCAACAAGAAGCCCTCGGGCGAGTCGGGGCGCGAATCAGCGCCGAGCAGCAGAAGCTGGCCAGCGCCGAATCCTTGATGGATGCGGTGATCGCCGAACAAGCCCAGCTGGTAGCCACCATCCAGGCGGCGAGAGGAATCGCCGATCAAGCGCTGGCGCTGACGGTGGAGATGCGAGACACCCTCGATACGGCGGCTTCCGGCATCGACACCGATGGCGATGGCCTCTCCGACGTAGCCGAGACCGAGCTCAACGAGTTGTCGGCGGAGTTTGCGGCTATCTGGGACCTACCCGGAGTCGAAGCCGTCACGTTCGATCCGGCCAATGGCCAGTCGACCGGCCTACCTGATGACGAAGTGCTCGACGAAGTTTTGACCGGGCTTACCGAGCAGGTCCAAGCCAATCCTCTCCTCGGTTCTTTCATAGCGCGAATCGAGGCGGCGCGGTCCGAAACCGGCGATGACGGCGACGGAGATGGAATCAGCGATGCCGCCGAGGGCACCATCTCGACCTTGCTCACCGATGCCCTGGCGGCAGTTCGACCCGACGGCCTCGCCGTGCTGAACCTCGATCCGGCAAATCCTGAGTCGAGTGGCGAAGCCGACCTGGTAGTGGCCGAGCGCGGGGTATCGGCCAACGAAAGCATCGCCCTGCAGACCGATGTCACTCGGACCAACGAAGAGCGTCTCCTAACCAATGCCCAAACCGCGCTCGACCACCTCGAGCAGGCAGCCGCAGACGCGAAGTGGACGATCGACCTCGAGGGAGTGGCGGAAGGCTTCGATGGGAATGCAGAGGACGCCGCCCGGGCGGTCTACCTGTTCAATGCCTACTGCGCCCGCTGCCACACCGCCGGTTGGTCGGCCGGGCTGCCGTTTACCCAGGAGGCGGGATCGGGGGCTCTCGGCCCCGCTCTCTGGGAGGGGAGGCCCAATGTCCAGTTCCTCGACCAGGAAGCATTGGTCGAGTTCATCACCGAGGGCTCGACAGCAGCTGAGGCCTACGGGGTCAACGGGATCGGAAGCGGTCGGATGCCGGCATTCGGCCGGGTGCTGAGCATGGAGGACATCGAGCTCATCGCCAGATATCTGCGGACCGGCAATCTCAATGGACTAGGGGCCGCCGAGGAATGAGAGAGTTTTTCCGCGAGCTGTTGTCGGCCAATCTTTTCGTGACCGGGATCATCCTCACCCTGGCCGCCTTCGCCATCTTCTACGGCACCATCTACCTGCTGCTCTACACCAATACCGGAAAGCGGTTGGGCCTCTTGCTGGTGGGAGCGGGCATCTTTGGCTGGCTGACCATTTCCTCGCTGCTTTTTGTGATCTATGCCCCCAGGGGACCCCGCCCGGCGGATATCGAGGGTCTCAACTCCTTCGAGGTCCGGATCATCCCCATCACCTACTTGGTGGTCTCGGCCTCGCTCTTCGTCGGCTTCCTTGTCGCCCTCCGCCAACACGAAGAGCTCGCCGAAGGCGCATAACCAGCGTTTTTATCAGTCAGACCGCTCGCACATAAGCGGTTTTGGCGCGTAGAACGACCTCCCTCAGCCTTGGCCGTTCCGACCGCGGTAGAAGCTGAGGATCTGCAACTCGGTCGAGAGGTCGACATTGCGCACCTCCACCGACGACGGCGGACGCAAGGCCGCCGGAGCGAAGTTCAAGACCGAGCGAACCCCTGACTCGGCCAAACGCCTCAGCACCTCAGGGGCGGCCTCGGCCGGAGTGGCGATGATGGCGATGGCAAATCGGCGGGCGCGGGCATCGTCGGTGAGCCGGTCAATGTGCTTTATCGGATAGCCGTGGACCACGCTGCCGACCTTGCGTGGGTCGACGTCGTAGAGCCCCGAGATCGTGAACCCCCGCTCGTCGAAGCCACCGTAACCCGCCAACGCCTGGCCAAGGTGTCCCGCTCCGACGATCGCCACGCCCACGTTCTCGAGAAGCCCTAGTTCGCGTCGAATCGTTGAGCGCAAGTGGTCAGTCTCATAACCCACACCGCGAATTCCTTGATGACCGAGATAGGAGAGATCCCTCCGCACCTGGGCGGCGCTCACGCCTACCGCGTCGGCGATGTCATTAGATGAGACCGTCTGTGAAGTGACTTCGTCGAGGCCCTGCAGATAGCGGGCCAGCCGACCGACCGTGGCCCGCGGAATGTCCTTCACCCACCCAACGGTAACCTCGCAAGCGATGCCCGATTCCTCGGTGCTCGTAGTCGGCGGGGGTCCGGCTGGTTCAGCGGCTGCCTACTGGCTGGCCCGTTCTGGTCATCAAGTGACCCTGGTCGAGAAGAAGGAGTATCCCCGCGACAAGACCTGTGGCGATGGCTTGACCCCACGGGCGATCTATTGGCTCGAACAGATGGGCTTCGATTTCGAGGTCCCCGAGTTCCATCGCATCACCGGACTTCGCTCCTACGCCGGACAAGAGCTCTACCTGGAGATGAGCTGGCCCGAACACTCCAGGTATCCGAACTGGGGAGGAGTGATCCGCCGTCGCGACCTCGACGCCCAGGTGGCAGCACTCGCCCGCAAGCAAGGGGCCGAAGTGCTCGAGAAGACCGAGGCCCTGCCGCAGGTAGAGAACGGACAGCTCAAAGCGGTCGACCTGATCCACGAAGGCGAAACCCGGACCGTGGAACCGGCCTTCGTGGTCATCGCCGACGGCTCGATGAACCGCTTCGGTCGCGAGCTAGGGACCGTGCGACGCAAGGACTACCCAATGGGAATGGCCGCCCGCGGGTATTACTCATCTCCGCGATCGCAAGATCCTTTTCTGGAAAGCCAGCTCGACATGAGGGACGAACGTGGAGACAACATGCCGGGCTATGGCTGGGTGTTTCCCCTCGGCGACGGCACCGTCAACGTCGGGGTCGGGCTGCTCTCCACCTCGCAGCGCTGGAAGGGGGTCAACACTTCGAAAATGATGGCGGACTACGTTCGCATCGCTCCCGAGTACTGGGAACTGTCGGAGGCGTCGAAGCTGACCGAGCCGGTGGGTGGCAAGCTGATCATGAGCTTTTCGCGCTCGCCATCGACCGGAGGCAATTGGCTCACGATCGGCGACGCCGCCGGCGCCATCAATCCGTGGAATGGTGAAGGGATCTCCTACGCCTACGAGACCGGCGCCATCGCCGCCCGCTACATCTCCGAAGCGATGGCCCGCAACGATCCAGAAGTCCTGGCCGGCTACGGGCGCGAGCTCGACGTCGAGTTCGGCCTCTATTACAAGATGGCCCGAGTCTTCGTCAAGCTGATCGCCTACCCGTCGGTAATGAGGTCGCTGGCCCAGGTAGGCATTCGCAGCCGGCCGTTGATGGAGTGGACGTTGAAGGTGATGTCCAATCTGCTCGACGAGAATGAGAAATCGGCCGGGGAAAGGGCCTACAACGTGCTGGCCGCCGCCGTCAGGCCGCTTCCGGTCAAGTGATCTGGTGACATTTCCTCGTCCCTAAGCTCGGTCTAGATGCAGCTGATCGACTACCTGCCGATTGCGATCATGGCCGCGCTGGCGGTCGGCTTCGTTGGAGTTTCGCTCTTCGTTTCCCGGTTCTTCTCGCCCCGCAATCCCACCCCCGAGAAGCTCGCTCCCTACGAGTGCGGAATCCTTCCCGAGACCGAGCCCGTGCAGCGTTTTCCGGTCAAGTTCTATCTGGTGGCGATGCTGTTCGTGATTTTCGACGTCGAGATCATTTTTCTCTTCGCCTGGGCGACTCGCTTTCCTGATCTCGGCTGGTACGGCGTGGCAGCGATGGGGATCTTCACCCTCTTCGTTTTGGAGACGCTGGTCTATGTATGGAAGCGGGGGGCCCTCGATTGGAACGTCAGCCGGCGCGCTCGTTACCGCTCGGGAGACGAAGAGCGGGCGGCGTGAGCGTTCGTCGGACTGCCCCCACCAATCTCCTCACGACCACTATCGACAAAGCGGCGCGTTGGGCCCAGAGTCGGTCGATGTTTCCGGCCACGTTCGGTCTCGCTTGCTGCGCCATCGAGATGATGGCGACGGGCGCCGCCCACTATGACCTGGCGCGGTTCGGGATGGAAGTGTTTCGAGCTTCGCCCCGTCAGGCCGACCTCATGATCGTCGCCGGGCGGGTGAGCCAGAAAATGGCTCCGGTCCTGCGCCAGGTCTATGACCAGATGCCCGACCCGAAATGGGTGATCTCGATGGGGGCCTGTGCCTCCACCGGCGGAATGTTCAACAACTATGCCCTGGTCCAGGGTGTCGATCAGGTGGTGCCGGTCGACATCTATGTTCCGGGCTGTCCCCCCGGCCCGCAGAGCCTTATGCATGGGATCCTCACCCTCCACGACAACATCATGGCGGGGAAGGCTTGACAACATCCCAGGCCCTCCTCGGCGGTTTCAGCGATGCGCAATGGCTCGAGAGCGCCGGTGAGGAGGTGGTGCGGGTTCCCACCGAGCGCTTGCGGGGATTCGCCGAAGCAGCTCGGGAAGCGGGTTTCGAGCTCCTTTCTGATATCACTGCCGTCGACTGGTTGGATCGGGAGCCTCGGTTCGATGTGGTCGTCAACCTCCTGTCCCTCCAACACCGCTTGCGGCTGCGAATCATCGTCGGCGCCTCCGGAGATGACCCAACGGTGCCGTCGTTGGTCCCGGTCTGGCCGGGGGCGAACTATGCCGAGCGAGAGGTCTTCGACATGTTTGGAATCATTTTCGCCGACCACCCTGATCTCACCCGCATCCTGATGCCGGACGACTGGGAGGGCTTTCCATTGCGGAAGGACTTCGCCACCGGATCGGTGCCGGTGCAGTTCAAGGGCTCGCACAAGGTGAGCTGAGATGACCGATCAGAAGACCCGTCAGGAAATCGATCTCTGGATCTCGGGAACTGAGGAGCCCGATACCGCTGCCACCCACGAAGGCGCCCAGGAGATGCGTCAGGAGGAGAGCGGGTTCCGGCTCGCCGAGCAGGTGGGTGCGGTGGTCTCAGACGACTACGTCTTTGACGACGATTTCTCCGATGACGAGCGGATGATCGTCAACATGGGTCCCCAGCACCCTTCGACACACGGCGTTTTACGACTCCAGATCGAACTCGAAGGCGAGATCATCCGAAGGACCAAGCCCGTCATCGGTTATCTACACACCGGGATGGAGAAGACGGCCGAGGCGCTGACTTTCATGCAGGGCCCTACCAACGTCACCCGCATGGACTACCTGGCCTCCTTCCATAACGAGCTCGCCTTTTCTCTCGCCACCGAGCGACTCCTGGGGATCGAGGTACCGCCGCGGGCCGATGCGATCCGGGTGCTGATGACTGAACTCAATCGGATCTCCTCCCACCTCGTGGCCATGGCCACCAACGGCATGGACATCGGGGCGCTTTCGATCATGACCTACGGCTTCCGCGAACGTGAGCAGGTGTTGGCATTTTTCGAGAAAGTCACCGGGCTGCGGATGAACCACAACTACATCCGCCCCGGAGGGGTAGCCGCTGATCTTCCCCCCGGCTGGCGGGCCGACGTCAAGGCCATCGCCGAAAACATGAGGGCCCGGATTGGGGATTACGACGACATGCTGAAGGAGAACCCGATCTGGACCGGCCGCACCCGGGGGATCGGAGTCATCACCGCCGACGAGTGTTTGGCCTACAGCATCACCGGCCCGACCCTCCGCTCGACGGGAGTCGACTGGGACTTGCGCAAGGTGTTCCCTTACTCGGGGATAGAGCAGTACGAGTTCGACGTCCCGGTCGGTGAGCGGGGCGATGTCTATGACCGCTATCGGGTGCGCATCGAGGAGATCTTGGAGTCAGCCCGAATCGTCGAGCAGGTAGCCGAGGCGATGCCCAAGGGCGACTTCCGATCAGACGACCGTAAGGTCACCCCGCCGCCAAGAGCGCGGATCGACGAATCGATGGAAGCTCTGATCCATCACTTCAAGATCTTCACTGAGGGATTTCGAGTGCCGCCCGGGGAGACGTATGCGGCAGTGGAGGGGCCCCGCGGTGAGCTCGGCTGTTACATCGTCTCGAATGGTGAAGGGATTCCCTATCGGGTTCATGTCAGGGCGCCGTCGTTCTATAACCTGCAGGCATTGCCGATCATGATGGCCGACTCGCTGGTGGCTGACACCATCGCCACCATCGCCTCGCTCGATCCGGTAATGGGAGACGTCGACCGCTGATGACCCGTGCCGACGTGCAGGCTTGGCTCGATGGCTACGCGGCGGCCTGGCGCTCCTATGACCGGGCCTCGATCGAATCGCTCTTTACCGAGGACGCCGAGTACCGGTATCACCCCTACGACGAACCCCTTGTGGGGGCGAGCGCCATCGCTGATAGCTGGCTCAGTAGTCAAGACGCCCCTGGCGGCTGGTCGGCCTCGTATCAACCCCATCTTGTGGAAGACAACAAAGCGACCGCAACCGGCACCACCACCTATCAGGACGGTCGGATCTTTTGGAACATGTGGGAGCTGGAGTTCACCCCCGACGGTCGCTGTCGTCGATTCGTCGAGTGGTTTATGCGTCAGCCTTAGCCGACTCCCGGCGCCGCTTCAGCCACTCCATACCGATCGGTACGAACGAAAGGGCGATGATGAGGGCCACGATCGGCAGCAGATAGGCGTCGACGTCTGGAATCAGGTTGCCGAGCCAGTAGCCGAGCAACGTCACGCCGACAGCCCAAAGGAAGCCGCCGATCAGGTTGTAGCTGACAAAGGTTCGGTACTGCATCCGGCCGACACCGGCCAGGATGGGGGCAAAGGTGCGGACAATGGGGACGAATCGAGCAAGGACAATCGTCTTCGGTCCGTGCTTCTCAAAAAAGGCCCGAGCTCGTTCGACGTATTCCTGCTTGAAGAGTCGCGAGTCAGGTCGCTTGAAGAGGGCCGGTCCCACCCGCTGCCCAAAAACGTAGCCAACCTGGTCTCCCGCCACTGCGGCGATGAAGCAGCCCACCAGGATCAGTGGCAGGCTGAGTGTCCCCTGGGCGGCGAAGAGCCCGGCAGTGAAAAGCAGTGAGTCGCCGGGGAGGAAGAACCCGAAGAACAGCCCCGACTCGGCGAAGACGATTAGGAAGAGGCCGATCGTCCCGAAGGTGACGAGCAGATTCTGGGGGTCGAGGAACACAGATGAAGGCTATCGGTCGCTAAGCCCATATCTCCAACGCCCTTTCTGTGAGGATTTACGCGGCCCTTGGCCGCGTAAATCCTCACAATTCGAGGTTCAATCCAAGGGGAAACCACAGGTGAACGGCGCGGGGACATACTCCCAACCCGACTTGGTGACATTGGTCACGCAGTAGCTCACGATCGTCGAATTCCTCGGGAAGGTGGTGGTGAGCGTGACCCCGCCCCCGCTATCGGTCACTCCGGATTGGTTCAAGGTCTTGGTCCGACCCCTTCGATCCTCATAGGTCCAGGTTCCGGACACCGTCGCCGCGGGAACTCCAGTACCTCCGGCGTCGAATACGTCGATGGCAATCGAGGCGATGCGGCCATTGGTCGCCACCAGGATCGGATACACGGCAGCGGTCAAGACCGGATCGGTCGCCGGCTCGCTGACGCTGACCCCGGCCGTGGCCGAATCAGTCGTGGTCCCGTCGTCGGCCACCAGGGTGACGATGTAGTCACCACCGACGTCGTAGGTGTGAGTGGGGCTCGTCGCGGTCGAGCCGGTGCCGTCGCCGAAGTCCCATTGGTAGGTCAAGTCGTCGCCGTCGAGGTCGCTCGAGGTATTGGTGAAGCTACAAGTGAGATCTACACAGGAGCTGCTGAACCCCGCCACGGGCGCCTGATTGTCGGGAGGTGGTGGCGGCGGGGGAGGATCACCGGCATTGCAGGTCCCGGATCCGCCGAAAGCCGCCGAGTTGAGATAAAGCAGGGGCTCGGCGCTGGTATCGGGATCGCCGCTGAACCCGCATTCGGAGGACTGCGCTGCCGCGGCCGCGATCACCGCTGCCCGAATCGCCATTACGTCGGCACGGCCGTTGGTCGGGTGACCGGTCTCGGCGATGTAGCGGGCGACTGCGCCGGCGACATGAGGGGAGGCCATGCTGGTCCCGCTGTACGTCCCCAGGTAGCCGTCGTTGAGGAAGGTCGAGTAGATGCAGACGCCGGGAGCGGCGATCTCAACCGAGGGGCCGAAGTTTGAGAAGTCGGCCAGGGTGTCGTCGACACCGGGACGGCAGGTGGGCGAGCCGAGACCGCCAGGGATGCCGTCGAAGTCCGCCAAAGCGGAGACGGTGATCACGTCGGGATGGGAGGCGGGGCTGAATTGGGAAGCATCGATAGCGCTGTTGCCAGCAGCTACGACGTATGTCACGCCCGCATTGGTGGAGTTGGTGATGGCGGTGTCGAGGGCGGCCGAGGTCCCGACAAAACCGAGACTCATGTTGGCCACCTCGATGTTTGCGGCTTGGCTGGTGACGAAGTCGATCCCAGCGATTATCGAGCCAAGAAAGCCGCTGCCATCAGCTCCGATCACCTTCACCGACCACAGGACAGCGCCGGGGGCGGTCCCGATCGAGCCGATTTCGTTGTCCAGGGCCGCGGCGATCCCGGCAACGTGGGTGCCATGGCCGTTTTCATCCTGGAAGTTGCCGGCGCCCGAGCAGCCGCCGAAGGTCGGATAGAAGATGGCCTGGGTGCAGTCAGTCACGAACCGAACGTTGAGATCGACGTGCGACCGGGCTTGACCGGTCGGGGTGGTGCCGAGGTAGATCCCAGTGTCGAGGATGGCGATGTCCACGTTCATTGGCGAGGTGGGCGGATTGACGTCGGCATCGACGCGGTCGATCCCGGTCGGTACCACCTCGGTGCTCTGAGTGATGGCCACCTCGACATCGGGTTCGATCCAGGCCACCAGCGGGTGGTTGCGGAGCCCGTTCTGGGCTGCGACCGGCACGGTCATCGAGAACCCTTGCAAGGCATGCTGGTAGACAAATCCGACTTCACCGTCGAACGCCTCAGCCAGTCCTTTCGCCGCCGCTTCCGCCGGCCCGGCGTCGGGATTGAGGACCACGATTACTCGCTCGGTCTCTGGTGCCGCGTCGACTGCCGCCAAGGGCCCGAAAACGATGCTTACCACCGCAATGAGATATCCGACGGGCCGGCGCAACATCTTTCCCTCCAGATCGAAACTGGGCGAGAAGCTACCCGGAGAATTGCGCTCAATAAAGGGGTTCGCAGCACCTATTTCGACCCCGGATACGATTGGCCGAATGCCCCACCTCTCGATCTTCCGGCTCGTCCTGGCTGCCTTGGTGGCTACCGCTTGCTCCAGCACGGCAGGCGAACCTTCGGTCACGACTGCGGGAGCGGTCTCGTCGACTACTACCACGGGCGAGCCAACCACAAGCGCGCCACCCACCACGTCGACAACGGCGGCCGTCGATGCGGCGCCCCCCGAGATGGAGGGTGTGTGGCGGACAGACCTCGGCAACGGCGATCGGGTACAGCTGACCCTCAGGGGGACCGACTACGGCATCACTCGAGGTGGGAACTCGGGCAGCGGGGATATCTCGGTGGACGGGGATCTGATCACTTTCTCAGGGAGCAACCTTTGCGACGGAGTCGGTGTCTACCAATGGGCGGTCGAGGGCGACTCGTTGACGTTCACTCCCACCGAGTCCGGCGATCCATGCAGCGGTCGGAGGCCCGTACTCGACGGTGTCACCTACACCCGATAACAGCAGACCGACGGAGACGTCGACTCCGGCCTTCTGTGGGCTAATAGGGACGTTGTACGTCCCTAACCACCCTGGGTCGCAGATTTCTGGGGTTAGAGGCGCTCTCTCTATGCTCGGCAGGGATGAGCGAGTGGCCGGAGGCTGTACAGGAACGGGCCCGGGCCATCGTCGCTCAATACCCTCAACGCCGCTCGGCAGTGATGCCGCTCCTGTTTCTGGCGATGGCGCAGGACGGCTATCTCACTGAGACAGGGATGGTCGAGGTGGCGGACTGGACCGGCACCACGCCAGCTCAGGTGGCGGCCGTCGCCTCCTTCTACACGATGTACAAACGAGAACCGGTCGGCAAGTACCTGATCTCGTGCTGTACCTCGATTAGCTGCATGCTTCTCGGCTCCGACCTGGTCATGCATGCACTGGAAGAGGAAGCCGGCGCTCTCCACGGCCAGGTCGATGCTGAAGGATTGATCGGAGTCGAGCATGCCGAGTGTCTCGGTGCATGCGGCGGAGCTCCGGCGGTTCAGGTCAACTATGAGCTCATCGAAGGAGTTGCTCCCGACAAGGCTCGTCAGTTGGTGCAATGGCTGCGCAAGGCCCGCCCCGAGATAGTCAACGCTGACGAACTCCAGCAGCTATTCGGTGGAACCACCTCCTTCGAATGGGCGATCAAAGAAGACGTGGGAGCGGTTGGCCCTTACCCCGCCTTTGGATCGTTCGGCAGCACCGCCCCGGCAAGCGCAGAGGATGCACAATCGTGAGCTACCCGCTGGTGGTCACCAAGCGCATGATCGACTTCCCGGGCGATTCCCACACCCTCGAACGCTACGAAGCCACCGGCGGGTACCAGGCGGCCCGCAAATCGGTTGGTATGACCCGCGACGAGCTTGTCGAGGCCATCAAGAACTCGGGTCTTCTCGGCCGCGGCGGAGCGGCCTTCTCGGCCGGTCTCAAGTGGAGCTTTCTCGCCCCGGCTCGCCCCGCCTATCTGGTGGTTAACGCCGATGAATCCGAACCCGGCACCTTCAAAGATCGCCAGCTTCTCGAACGCGACCCTCACCAGCTGGTGGAAGGGATCATCATCACCGCCATCGCCAACGAGGTCCACCGAGCGTTCGTCTACGTGCGGGGCGAATATCCCAAACCCGCGAGAAGGGTGCAGAAGGCGATCGAGGAGGCATATGCCCAGGGCTACCTGGGGAAGGGGATCTTCGGTTCCGACTACGACCTCGACGTGGTCGTCCACCTCGGCGCCGGCGCCTATATCTGCGGCGAAGAAACCGCCCTGATCAACTCTCTCGAGGGCCTCCGCGGCGAGCCTCGGTTGAAGCCCCCCTACTTCCCCGCCGCGGTCGGGCTCTACAACAAGCCCACGATCGTCAACAACGTCGAGACGCTCTCGAACTTGCCTCACATCCTCAACCAGGGGGTCGACTCCTACAAAGGGCTCGGGCACGAAGCGGACACCGGCACCTTCCTCTTCTCGATCTCCGGCCATGTCAAAAAGCCCGGCAATTACGAATTGCCCCACGGCATCACCTGGAACGAGCTCATTTTCAACGTGGCCGGAGGCATGCGGCGCGAGCGACGGCTTAAGACCTGGATTCCGGGAGGCGCCTCTGCTCCCTGGTTCGTGCCGAGTGATCATCTTGACCTGCCGATCACCAAAGACGACGCCGCCAAGGCGGGCTCGATGCTGGGCTCGGGTGCCGTAGTGGTGATGGATGAAGCCACCTGTGTGGTGAGGGCGGCGGAGCGAATCGTCCGGTTCTTCGCCCACGAGTCTTGTGGGCAGTGCACGCCCTGTCGCGAGGGAACGAGCTGGTTGGAGATGATCCTGCGCCGGATTGAGGCGGGCCAGGGACGCGAGGTCGACTTGGACCTGCTACTCGACGTATCCGACAACATCTCGGTCGGGCTCGCCTGGCCACCGAGGATGACGACGATCTGTCCGCTCGGCCCTTCGGCCGTCTCCCCGATCATCTCCATCACCAAGTATTTCAAGGGCGAGATCCTGACCCATATTCACGATGGCGGATGCCCGCTCCCGCCCTGATGGAAGAGTACGAAGCCGGTACCTACGGGTCTGAGTGGGCTTCCGCCTACGACCAGATTTTCCCCGATGTGGCGCCGGGGATGATCGATCGACTCGCTCAGCTAGCCCAGGGCGGCCGGGTGCTGGAGCTGGCGATCGGCACCGGACGTGTCGCCGGTCCGCTCAAGAACAAGGGACTCGATATCTCCGGCATCGATATCTCATCAGAGATGGTGCAAAAGCTTCGTCAGAAACCAGGTGGGGCAGATATTCCGGTGGTGATGGGGGATTTCGCCGACGTTGCGGTCGAGGGCAAGTTCGACCTCGTCTACGTGGTCGCCAACACCCTCTTTGCTTTGCTTGAGCAAAGCGATCAAGTTCGCTGTTTTCAGAACGTTGCTGCTCACCTCAAACCCGGGGGAAGGTTTGTGATCGAAGCTTTCTATCCCGACCTCGGACGGTTCGATCGAAGTCAGCGAGTGCAGGCAACCATCGTCGAGAAAAACAGCGTCGTCTTGGAGGCCAGCCGGCACGATGCCCTCGCCCAGCTTGTGACGTCGCAGTGGATCGAGTTATCGGATGAGGGAGTCAAGGTCCGGCCAGTAATGATCCGCTACTCATGGCCCTCGGAGCTCGACCTGATGGGGCGATTGTCCGGGCTCGAGCTCGAAGCGCGCTGGGGCGGCTGGGAGGAGGAGCCGTTCACGGCCCAGAGTCCGCGACATGTCAGCGTTTATAAGGTGCCGGCCGCATGACCGATCTCACCCGCGAAGGGATCAAGGTCTCGATCGGCTCGGAGATGGTGAAGGTCACCGTCGACGGCCAGGAGTTTGAGGCGCCCAAAGGGCAAATGCTGATCAAGGCCGCTCAGGATCACGGCACCTACATTCCCCGGTTCTGCTGGCACGCCCGGATGCGACCGGTGGGGATGTGTCGCATGTGCCTGGTTGAGATGGAGACCCCCAAAGGGAGGGTTCTCATCACTGCCTGCACCAACCCGGTGGCGGACGGGATGGTGATCGACACCAAGTCCGATGTCGCCAAGAAAGCTCAAGAGGGAGTTCTCGAGTTTCTGCTTATCAATCATCCGCTCGACTGTCCGGTTTGCGATCGCGGTGGCGAGTGTCCGCTCCAGGACCACACCATTGCCTATGGACCGGGGGAGTCTCGATTCGTCGAGGAGAAGCGTCATTTCGAGAAGCCGATCAAGATCTCGGATCTCGTCTATCTAGATCGAGAGCGCTGCATCCTTTGCGCCCGCTGCACCCGGTTCTCCGACGAAGTCTCCGGTGATCCTCTGATCGAGTTTCTCGACCGCGGCAACTTCACCCAGATCAACACCTTCCCCGATCAACCGTTCGCTTCTTACTTCTCGGGTAACACGGTTCAGATTTGCCCGGTCGGGGCCCTGACTTCGAAGGCCTATCGGTTCCGAGCCCGCCCCTGGGACCTGGTGTCGATCGAATCGACCTGCCCCCATTGCACGACCGGCGACCGCATCACCGTCCAGGCGAGTCAAAACGAGGTCGTGCGCTTTCTCGGAGTCGATGCCGAGGCAACCAACTGGAGCTGGCTGTCGGACAAGTGCCGCTTTGGGTTCGAGTTCATCGGATCACCTGATCGCCTGACCACACCGATGATCCGTCAGGAAGACGGCTCGTTCTCGGAGGCGACCTGGACCGAGGCGCTGGAACTGGTGGCGAGCCGCCTGACCGAGATTCGTGAAGCCGGGAAGGGACTGGCGGTGCTGGGCGGGGCCCGGGGGACCAATGAGGATGCCTACGCCCTCGCCAAGTTCGCCCGCGACGTCCTCTCCACCAACAACATCGATTGCCAGCTCGACGACGGCCTCGACCCCCAATTCCTCGCCGCCACGGCCGATCGAGCCCTGATCGCGGACCTCGACACCGCCAAGACGATCCTGGTCTGGGCTCCCGATCTCAAAGAGGAGCACCCCACTCTTTACCTGCGGGTCCGCCACGCGGTCCAGGAGAGGGGAGCACGTCTCGTTCTCATCCATCCCTGGCGCAACGGTCTTGACGACCGTGCCACCCATAAGCTCGCATATCGTCCCGGCTCGGGGGCGGCGCTGCTCACCAGGCTGCAGAGCGAGGAGAGTGAGGTGGCTTCGGCCCTGTCCGAGGGCCCGCTGGTGGCACTGTTGGGGAGGACCGGTTACGGCGAGGATGGCCGGTTGTCTGAGGCGGTCGCCGCTCATGTCCGCAGCCTGGGCGGGAAGATCCTCCCCTTGGCCCGCCGCAGCAACGTCTACGGGGCGCTCGACATGGGAATGGCGCCGACTCTGATGCCGGGGCGAGTTCAGGCCCCCAGTCCCGGCAAGAACGCCGCCCAAATTCTCGAGGGCATGGCCGAGGGGGCGGTCCTCGGATGCCTATTGGTGGGAGCCGATCCCGTGCGCGATGCCCCCAATGGGGAGCTGGCCCGGCTGGCGCTCGAGAAGGCGCGGTTTGTGGTGGCGCTGGATCAGTTCCTGACCGATTCGTCCCGACTGGCCGATGTGGTGCTGCCGGTTGAGGGGTTCGCCGAGAAGGAGGGCACGGTCACCAACCTTGAGGGGCGGGTGCAGAAGGTCAATCGAGTCGTGCCCGGACCGGGCCAGAGTCGGCCCGACTGGTCGATTCTCGACGATTTGTCCGATCGGATGGGTCGCTCGATCAACCTGGTTTCGGCAGAAGCAATCGCCAAAGAGATCGCTTCCGAAGCTCCGGCCTACGTCGGAATCACGTGGGATCTGCTCGATTCCCAGAAGGACGGGGTGGTGGTGCCGCTACCCGAGGCCACCCAGCCTCTGGTCTATTTGCCCGCCGACACCCCCGGCAAGTCCTTCTCCGGCGAACTCGTTCTTCATTACGCCCGGACCATGTTCGACGACGGGGTGTTGATGCGCCACGGTCCCTCCCTCGAGCACCTCGCACCCGGGGCCGCCGTCTATCTCAACTTCGACGACGCCCGCCGTGTTGGGCTCAGCGACGGCGACCAGGCAGATATCAAGACCTCCCAGGGCTCGGCCCGCCTTACCGTCCGCGTCGACCCGAGCCTGAGTCACGGCGTGGTCTACGTCCCCTTCAACCAACCCGGTGTCCCCTCCCTGGGCTCTGACCCGCTGGTCACCGTCACCAAGCCCTAACTTTTTGCGAACCCAGGGTTCGCAGATAGGCCCTGCCTCCCTGCCAGCCCACAGAACGCCCGCGACTAGCGGCCGCGGCGGCTGCCGAGCCAGGCTCCGACCAGGACCAGTGCGGAGCCGGCCAGGCTCAACGGGTGCACTTGCTCCGAAAGCACGATGACCCCGAGAAGGATGGCGACGACGGGGATGAGATAAGTCGAGATCGAGGCCCGGGTGGCGCCGACTCGGCCGGCAAGGCCTCCCATCAAGATGTAGGCGATGGCGGTTCCGAACACTCCCAACGCCAGGATTGCCAGGACGGGCATCAGCTCGAACCGGGAGTTGTCAAGGCCTGT
>DATEDN010000011.1:0-16271 GCA_035281645.1 Acidimicrobiia bacterium
AATGCCGAGAACGAGAGCGATCAAAAGCGGAGCCAGAATGGCGAACTCGACCAGGTTGGCACCGCGATCAGTTGTACCCCGACGCATGCGAAAAAGGCCCCTATGCCTGAGATTGCACGCAAATCTAACAGCCGGACCAGAGCGAGGTCAGGCTAGGTGCTCAACCAATCGGCCTAACTAGTTAGGCGTTTTCATCCACCAGCCGGTAGGTCTTGATTGAGCCGGTCGAGAACGCCGTCGTAGAGCCGTCCGGCCCTACGCAGCGGGCGTTGGGGCCAAACCAAACGATCGTCGAGTCGGCATTTTTCAGGTTTCCGTTCCCCAGAAAGTCGTTGGCGTCGTCTGGATTAACGAGGATGGCGGTGTACATCCCAATCACTCGCATGTCCTTGGAACCGCCGTTGGGCCATTGCGGGTAGGGGTCACCGGCCTGGTAACGAGCGTCGCTCCAGTCCATCTCCTCCGAGACGATCGGAAAGCTGATCAGCCGCGGGGAATCACACTTCGCGATCACATCGTCCCACCATTTGTGGTTGGAAACGTCAGCCGTGCCCCAGGGTCCATGAATCCAGTCTTCCCACGCCGGGGGACGAGACGACAGGGCAGAGGGCGTCGATCCCAAGATCTGCGCGACCGTATCGGCGTCATAGGTGTTTCCATTGCGGGTAAACGTCTGGCTCGATCCGCTCGTGTCGGAGAGCCTTCGCAAGAAGCCGTCGCCAAGCGTGCCGGCATTGACACCGGGATCAGTCTGAACCACGTTGCACGAACCACCAGACGCAGTGCTCGAGCAGTTGACGAGGCTCGGGTAGAGACCCGGAGTGAGCATGCGATCGATGCCCTCGGCGACGTTTTCTTCGAATACCGGACCGCCGTTCCCGTTCACTGCCGCATTCGGAACGTAAAGCTGGCCGCAGTTGCCGCTATTGGCGCCGCAGGGATTTGGTGCCTGAAGACCTCCCGTCCAGCCACCCGGCATTCCAGCGAAAGGCACGCTGCCGCTACCGCCGGCAAAGACCTTGCAATAGGCGACTTGTGTGACCGGAACATCTGATGCACCTATCACCCTTCCAAAGGTGGCTTGGTCGGTCTCTGTGACTGTGACCTGCATTTTGTTGTTATCAGCTCCGAACGGAGCGGTGATCGCAACCGAGTTACCAAAGGCATCAGCAAGCATGACCGTGTTGCCCGAGGTAGTGGGGGTGACAGAAGCCAAAGATGGGAAGTTGCGCTGAGCGTTCTCAGCTGCCGCGGCGCGCGCCATCGATTGGTTCTCGGGCATGCTTGGAATGCCAGCGAGACATGCCAAATCGGCCGTTGTCTGATCCGTTCGAGCGGTTTCGTAGAAACCTGACACATCTACGGCCAAGGCGGTGGCCGCGAGAAGGAAGAGCAAACACAGGGCAACCCAGATCGCCGAGAAGCCGGATTCCTGAGATGAGTCTTTCACGGCTAGCCCTCGTACCGGCCAACTGCTTCAACGGTCAGGTTGACGGTTGTTTGAAAGAAGAGGAAGTTGAGCGGATAGTTGGGGTACTCGATTCGGACCGCCACCTGCTGATAGCCCTGGGACGTCGGGTTGAATCCGCAAGGGTTTGTCGCCTTGTCGATGCAAAGAGTGTTGACATTCGCGACGGGAATGGCAGAGGTAATCAGCTCGGCGTCCATTACGGCTTCCACATCAGCCACTGAGCCCGGTGAACCTGTGTCCCATGGAAGTTCGGTTGCCGCGAAGCGGACGCCCTCGCGAGCCGCATGCTCCATCGTGTTGCGAACGTTCCATGCTCTGGCCGAGGTCCAAATCCCGAAGGTGAGCATGAGGAGCATTGGAAGAACCAGGGCGGTTTCGATCAGGGCAGCACCCCGCTGGTTAGATCTGGTACGCCTTCTTTGAGCCATGGCATGCAGGCTCCTTGATCGCAAGGAAGCTGCCAGTGGTCGACAGACCCAAAAATTGAAAGTACGACGAAGGCGCATGGCGTTACAGACTTTTGTCGATGCTGTCGAGGCGGTGGTGGATTTACCACTCACAGTGGTCATGACCACAATCTCGGTGAAGACCACCCGGCCGGACAGCGATATTCAAAAGATCGACCGAGTGACTAGTACCCGGTCGGGTTTTAAAGCCGAGCTAGAAGCCGTCGATTCACCGTCTTGGCCTTGATGTAGTCCCGGTTGAGAAGGGCGATGAAGTCGAGCGAGATCGACTTTGGACAAGCCCGTTCGCACTCGCCGTGGTTGGTGCAGGAACCGAACAGCTCCTCCATGACGTTCACCATCCGCTCCACCCGGGTGTAGCGCTCGGGCAATCCCTGAGGGAGGAGGTTGAGGTGGGCGACCTTGGCGGCGGTGAAAAGCTGGGCAGCGCCGTTGGGACAGGCCGCTACGCAAGCCCCGCACCCGATGCAGGCCGCCGCCTCGAGGGACACGTCTGCTGCCTCTTTGGGAACCGGAGTCAGATTGGCCTCGGGTGCCTCCCCGGTCGGAATCGAGATGAATCCGCCGGCGGCAATGATGCGGTCAAAGCCGGAGCGATCAACCACCAGGTCACGGAGTACAGGGAATGCGGCTGCCCTCCAGGGTTCGACCGTGATCGTGGCGCCGTCGGCGAACTTGCGCATATGCAACTGGCAAGTCGCGGTACCCAGTTGAGGGCCGTGGGCCTCGCCATTGATCATCACCCCGCAGCTCCCGCAGATGCCCTCGCGGCAGTCGTGCTCGAAGGCGATCGGCTCCTGGCCCTGGCCGATCAGGCGCTCGTTGAGCACGTCGAGCATCTCCAGGAAAGACATGTCGGGGGAGATGTCTTCCACCATGTAGGTCTGAAAGGCACCAGCCGCACTTGGTCCCGGCTGGCGCCATGCCTGAAGTACCACCCTCACGCCATCGGCCTCACTTGTAAGACCTAGTGGTGGGGTGCACCTCTTCGAAATGAAGCTGTTCCTTGTGGAGGACCGGCTCGACGCCGGTCCATTGCCAGGCGGCCACGTAGGAGAAGTTCTCGTCGTCGCGTTTGGCCTCGCCGTCGGGGTACTGGTGCTCTTCTCGGAAGTGGCCCCCGCAGGACTCCTCACGATGAAGGGCGTCCCTACACATGAGTTCAGCGAGCTGGAAGAAGTCGTCGACCCGTCCGGCCTTCTCTAGCGACTGGTTGAGCTGCTCGTTGCCCCCGAGAACGCGGGCATCGCCGCGGAACTCCTCGTAGAGATCGGGAATCTCCGACAGTGCTTTCTCGAGGCCGACCCGGTCGCGACTCATCCCGCAGTACTCCCACATGATCCGGCCCAGCTCGCGGTGATAGTGATCGACCGACCGGGTGCCGCGATTGGCGAGAAAGCCCTGCACTCTCTCAGTCACCTCGACTTGAACTTCGTCGAAGGCGGGATCGCTTGTTGATAACGGTGGGTCTCCCAATTGGTCGGAGAGATAGTCGCCAATCGTGTAAGGCAAGACGAAGTATCCGTCGGCCAGACCCTGCATGAGCGCCGAGGCTCCGAGGCGGTTGGCGCCGTGATCGGAGAAGTTTGCCTCCCCGATGGCATAAAGGCCGGGGATGGTGGTCATGAGGTTGTAGTCGACCCACAGGCCACCCATCGTGTAGTGGGGGGCGGGATAGATCCGCATCGGCGAGAGGTACGGATTTTCGTCGGTGATGCGCTCGTACATCTCAAAGAGATTGCTGTAGCGCTCCTCGATCTTGTCGCGCCCGAGCCGTTCGATAGCCGAGGAGAAGTCAAGATAGACACCGTTCTTCCGGGGACCGACGCCCTGCTTCTGGTCGACCATCCTCTTCACCGCCCGGCTGGCCACGTCGCGGGGGACGAGGTTGCCGAAGGCGGGGTACATGCGCTCGAGGAAGTAGTCCCGATCGCTGGCAGGAATCTCGGTTGGGGTCCGACGTTCGTCGCGATCCTTCGGCACCCAGATGCGTCCATCGTTGCGGAGCGACTCCGACATCAGGGTCAGCTTCGACTGGAACTCGTCGTTCTGGGGGATGCACGTGGGGTGGATCTGGGTGTAGCAAGGATTGGCGAAAAGGGCACCCCGACGGTGGGCTCGCCAGATGGCGGAGGTGTTACAGGCCATGGCGTTGGTGGAGAGGAAAAAGACGTTCGAGTAACCGCCGGTGGCGAGCACCACGGCATGGGCCGCATGGCGGGAGATGTGGCCACTCACCAGATCGCGGGTGATGATCCCTACTGCCCGTCCGTCCTTCGTCACCAGATCGAGCATCTCGCTACGCGTGTCCAAAGAGATGGTGCCGAGCCCGACTTGGCGCATCATCGCCTGATAGGCACCGAGGAGGAGTTGCTGGCCGGTTTGGCCGGCGGCGTAAAACGTTCGAGATACCTGGGCTCCTCCGAAAGAGCGGTTGTCGAGTAGGCCGCCGTATTCCCGGGCGAACGGGACCCCCTGCGCTACTGCCTGGTCGATGATGTTGAGCGAGACTTGGGCGAGGCGATACACGTTGGCCTCACGTGCGCGGTAGTCGCCGCCTTTGACGGTGTCGTAGAAGAGCCGGTAAACCGAATCGCCGTCGTTGCGATAATTCTTGGCGGCGTTGATGCCCCCTTGGGCGGCTATCGAGTGTGCCCGCCGGGCGGAATCGTGGAAGGTAAAGACCTCAACCTGATACCCGAGCTCGGCCAAGCTGGCGGCTGCCGAAGCCCCAGCAAGGCCGGTGCCGACGACGATGATCTTGAACCGTCGCTTGTTGGCCGGGTTGACGAGCTTGATCGAAAAGCGGTGGTTATCCCACTTGTTGGCGATGGGACCAGGAGGAACTTTGTTGTCGAGCGCAACCGTCATGTGATCCAGCCGACGTAGACGGAGATCGGCATCGAGATGTTGGCGAGGGTGATCGCGTAGGCGGTTGCTATGGCGAGATATCGGCGCCAAGGGTTGAAGCGGGGTCGATTGATGCCGAGGCTTTGGAACATTGACCAAGCGCCGTGATAAAGGTGGAGCCCGAGCGCAAGGTTGGCGATCACGTAGAGGGCTACCACCGGAAAGCGCGAAAAGGTGAGGAGGAAGTTGGCGTGAACCGCCCCCGCCTCCCAACCCTCCGGCGAGAACGGCTGAATCCCCCATGTGAAATCGGCGAGGTGGAAGAGCACGAACGCCAGCACGATGAAGCCGGACCATCTCATCGTGCGGCTCGCGTAGTTGGCGACCAGGTAACGACGGGGACCTTCGTAGCCGATCGGGCGAGCTCGCCGGTTCATGTAGGTGAGGGCGACCGCGGCGTGGACGTGAAAAAAGGTGGCGATCAGCAGCCCGACCCGCATGATCCAGAGGAACAGATGGCGGGGGAGTATGGGATAGAGAAAGTCCCGGAGAAAGTGCCCGTATTCGTCGATCTCGTAGACGCCTGACGCCTCGATCTCCAGGTAGATCTTGAGGTTGCCGACGGTGTGGGCGATCACATAGGCGAGGAGGATTATCCCGGTGATCGCCATCACCCATTTCTTTCCGACCGCCGACCGATAGAAGTCTGCGAAGAACGACGACCTGCGTCTGCTGGGGACGTCGGTGGTGGTCACAAACCCTCATTAAAGCCGGAACGACTTCGCTTTTAGCTCGAAAGACTTATCCACACCCTCTTGACGACGCGCGCCCCAACTGACACAATCACATTGTTGTAATTACACGCGTGTGAGGAGCGCAGTATGTGGGGAGAGACCTGGCCCGGAGGGTGCGCGGAGTCGATCTCATGAGGTCGACATTGATCGATGCTCTCGCCATCGGGGAGTTGTCCTGGCAGGATTACGCCAATTGTCGGGGCGCCGACGCCGATCTGTTCTTTCCAGAACGGGGAGCGTCCACTCGAAAAGCGAAAGCCATTTGCAACGCTTGCGAAGTTCGGGAGGAATGCCTCAGCTTCGCCATCACCAACGGAGAGAAGTTCGGCATCTGGGGTGGCATGTCAGAGCGCGAGCGCCGTCGGGTTCGCCGTCAGCGCATTGTCGCTCGCAAAGTCAGCTAATTAACGCCCGCGCTTCTTGAGTAGCGCCCGAAGGGCAAGGGCGGTTACTCCGACGAACACGACGTGGTGAAAAGCATCGATCGCTAGCTCGTCGGCGGCCCACTCCGTCGCTGGTTTGGCGTCTGCGACCTGGGGCACCACTGCCAGATCAAGGGCCCAGACGGCGGTGAAAAACAGGATCGAGGCCAACGGCTCGCGCAGGGCCGCGGCGCTCATCAAGCCTCTGATGGCTCCCAGGCTGGTGCCGTATTGCCAGTGAACCACCTGGCCGAGCTTCCTGAGTTCGTCGGAGTTCCGTGGCTCCAATCCGAGCAGGTTGGCGGCCGCGTCCTGGGGAGTGGTGGATGGCTTGCGATCCCGCAGCTTCATCTCCGCCTTGGAGGACAGAGTCATGGCCGCGGTTCCAGCAATGCCCGCTAGAAAGCCGGCACCGATTCCGGCACCGATGCGACCGATCGGATTGGCTCGACTCAATTGGCCCAGCGGATGGGCGGGCCGTTGCCAGGGAAATTGCATGCTGTCTCCTCAGGTCGTGGGCCGGTTTTACCCCTCCGCTTGCAGCACGAAACGAGCGACTAGAGGTAGAGGCCCGAACCTTCCCGTTCCTCCGGGGACCCCCTACCGAGAGAGGAGCGACGCTGCATCTCCTGCAGTTGGGCCTGAGCGGCCATCTGCTGGCTCCACAGCGAGGCCTGGATCCCATGGAACAAGCCCTCGAGCCATCCGATCAGCTGGGCTTGAGCGATTCGCAACTCGGCCTCCGAGGGCGTTGGCCCATCGAGAGGAACCATGATCTCGTTGAATTCGTCAAGTAGATCTGCGGTCAGCATCTCCCGCAGCTCACCCAAGGTGGCGGAGTGCACCGACGCCAGCCGATTTCGGCCCTGTTCGTCGAGGGGCGCCTGTCGCACCTCATCAAGCATCGCCCGGGTCATCGACGCGATCCGGATCAGCTTGGTGGGCACGCCCACGCCGGGGGGTCCCTGCTCACCCTGAGGCTGTTGCGGCGGCGCCGGCGCCGGGTCGATCGCGTCAGGGGCAACCGGGGCGGATTGTTCATTTTCTCTGGCGGTCATTCGCCGAGGCTAACTGGGGAGTGCCATAACAACCCTCTTCCCACCGCCCCTCCACATCCATATGATCGAACGGTTGACATAGAGGAGGACAGGTTGGCGGACGGCGGCGATATGCCCCCGATCCTCGATGCGGCCCAAGTTGCCGAAATGCTGAGCATGAACGTGCAGATGGTGAGGCGCTACGCGCGGGAGGGCCGGCTGCCGGCTTACAAGCTGCCCGGCGGAAGGGCCTTTCGCTTTTTGCGAGATGAGATCATCGACTTCCTGCGCGCACATCCAGCAGCGGCGGAAAGCGATGGGGCCCGTGCGGCTAAGGATCGAAAGTGATCGCCACGACCAAGTCCAGCGGTATGTAGGTCGGGTTCTCGCTCGAAAGTTCGAGGTGGTCGGTGGCCACAACCTCGATTCGACCCACGACATCGTCGGAACCGCGCACGAGGATCCGTACGGTCTTCTCCTCGGCAGCGATCTCGGCCAGTCTCGCCCGCCACGTGGGGGAGGCGGGCTTACCCGAATGGCCCCCCACCCGAGATCGTTGCACGGTCAGCACCACGGCTTCGGTTGGGCATTCGATGATTACCTGTTCGTTTGCGAGCCGCAGGTAGTCCTCGCCGACCCCCGACAACGTTCCTTTCCAGGAGCGTTCGCCGATGCCGATCGTGACTGAGTCTCCGCGATGCATCGCCGCAGTGGCGATGTCGATGAGCGAGGCTCGGCGGCGCCGCTGCAGATCAGCGAGATGCTCGATCTCTTCGGCTTCGTCCCGTATCTCGGCGCCCATCCGGCGGCGTAGCTCACTGCCCAGCTCCTCGAAATCATCGGGGTCCCACGTCAACTTTTCGCGCTCCTTTCGATTTCCCACAACCTGTGGATAGGTTGCCACCTGGCCGCAGGGAGCGGGGAAGTGGGAGGCTTGTGTGACAAGCGCGCAGGCGAATGAACCGGCGTTTTCTGACTTGCCGCGACCCCGGCGCCGCAACCCGCTGACCCGAATCACAGCATCTCACCTCTTGATGATGCTGGCCGCGATTCTCGCTTTCGCCACCAATCTGATGGTCCTGCGCGGTCAGGAGACGACGCGACCGGCCGTGGTGGCTACGGGCCGCATCGAAGCCGGGCGTGTCATCCAAGTCGGCGATCTCGCGGTGGCGGAGGTTGATGTCGACGACAGCCTGTTTGTAACCCTTTTGCCGGGAGAGCAGTCATCGGCTTTGGTGGGGATGGTCGCCACCCGAACGATCGAGTCCGGTCACCTGCTATCGGTCGACGACCTTCGACCAGCGGCGGCACCATCCTCCCAGCGCGCCCTATCGATTCCGATCGAGATCGAGCACGCCGTGGGAGGCGGCCTCGTGGCCGGCGATCGGATCGACTTGATATCTGTATCCGAAACCGGCTCCGAGTACATCCTCACCGGAGCGGAGGTCCTCGAGGTTCCCTCGACCACCCGAGGATCGTTAACGGGGGCAACTGGTTTCTTTGTGGTCGTCTCCGTGGACGACGAGGAGGCTCTTGCGGTGGCGACAGCTATCCGCTCGGGTGAGATTGAGATCGCGCGATCAACAGGTTCTTCGCCTGCGGCGACCCAACCATGAACGAGATTGCCGTTGCGCTCTCTGCCTCGGCCCGGGATTGGCCCGATCGCCTGCATCGGTTTCTAGCCGATCACGGAGGTGCCCGAGTGCGAGCCCAGGTACTGACTCCTGAAGACGCGCTTGCCGAGGACTACGAAGTTCTCATCATTGATGATGTCAGTTCATTTCTCACCCCAAGATTGGTGGCGGAGGTGCAGCGCCGCCGACGTCAAGTGCTCGGAGTGTTCGACCCTGCCGATTCGCCCGACGCCAAGGAAAGGCTCTGGGAGTCGGGCGTTGATCAGGTAATCGAATCAGATGCATCGGCCGACGAGTTCGTCGTCGCTCTCCGGGCGCTGGTGGTTTTGGCACCCGAGCCTCCAGTGGCCGATTCTCAAGTCCCCGAGAAGCGACGGAATCGGGTTTTCATTTGCGTGGGAGCACCACCCGGAGGTTGTGGCGCCACGGAGATCTCCATCGCCTTGGCCACCCATCTCGCCCGCTTTGGCTCCACCGCCTTGCTCGACTTGGACGACACCGCGCCCTCCATCGCTCAGCGTCTCTCGCTCCCCATGCTGCCCAACCTTCGCACGGCGGTCGATGCGGTAGCTCACGGCCAAGCTCGCCTCGAGAAGGCACTGCAGCCAGCTGGTCGCTTCGATGTCCTCACGGGGTTGTCGAGTGAGCGCGACTGGATGGAGCTCAGGACTCATGAAGTCGCCGAGGTGCTGGGCGAGATGTCGAGTCGCTACCGATTTGTGGTTGGCAATGTGGGTTCGCAGATTGGGGATGTCGGTTTCGGCCAAGGTGGACGGTTCAGCGTCAGTCGCGCCGGCGTGAGCGCGGCCGATCAGCTGGTGATGGTTTCTCTTCCAAACCCGGTGAGCGTCTCTCGGCTGACCGCCTGGTTCGTTCAGGCCCGAGAGCTAAGCAAGTCCGCCGAGGCGAGGATCGTCGTGAACCGCGCTCCGCGAAGTCGATTTCGCCGGGAGGAGCTCCGGGAAGAACTGCAGCGCGCCAATGGCATGGCTCCGGTCCGGTTTTTCCCTGAGGACGCGCAGCTCAAGGCGGCTGCGTGGGCAGGGAATCGGGTGGCCGGCGGGCGGTTCTTTCGTTCGGCCGGCAAGCTGGCCCGCGAGTTGATGGCCCATGCCTAGCGCTCCGGCCTACGACGAGATTCGCCAGCGGGCGCTCGAGCTCGTCGAATCGACCCGCATCGACCCGGTACGTGATCGCGAGGCGGCCCGTGCGGTGGTGCGTGGAGCGGTCGACGAATACCAGACGCGGGCTCGCCTGGGGCAGGGGCGGGCGCTCCACAACCCGACCGACATGATCGATCGGGTCTTGCGAGCGGTCTCTGAACTGGGTCCGCTAACGGATTTGTTGGCTCGCCGCGATCTGGAGGAAGTCTTCATCGAAGGAGGCCGCGTGTCATATATCGACTCGATCGGCCGCCTCCGCGGGCTCGACCAGCCCACCAGCGAGGCAGAGAATCGTCATGTGGTCGATCGGCTCTTGGCGGAGAGCGATCGCCGTCTGGACGCGTCGAGTCCGATCGTGCAGGCTCGCGTTCTCGAGGGATCGGCTCGCTTGACGGCAGTGATCTCGCCGATTGCCGACCAACTGTCGGTGACCATTCGTCGTTACGCCCTGCGGCGGGAGTCGTTGCAATCACTGACCGAACTTGGCTCATTGACAGTCCCGGCCGCGAACTTCTTGGCCCTGGTCGCCCGCACAAACGCTTCCTATCTGGTTTCGGGACCGCCCGGAAGCGGAAAAACGTCGCTTCTCGCCGCCCTCATCCAGGCCAGCCCGGCCGGGCTATGTATTCGATGCTGCGAGGAGGTTCGGGAACTACACGTCCCCCTCTTGCACGGCTCGTACTACGAGGCTCGGCCAGCGGCGCTCGATGGGCGGGGAGAGATTTCGCTGCGTGACTTGGTCAAGGTCATCTTGGCGATGCGTCCAGATCGCATCATCGTCGGCGAGGTGCGCGGGGCCGAGGCTTTCGAGTTGACCCGGGCGGTGAATGCCGGTTGCGGCTTTGGCTGCACCGTCCATGCCAACTCAGCCCGCGACGCCCTGAATGCGCTCGTCAATGCGGCGATGATGGCTGGCGAGAACGTGGGGGAGACGGTGGTGCGCAAGGTCTTCAGCAGCTCGCTCGACCTTGTTCTGCACCTTGACCGAGACTTGACTGGCTCCACCGAGGGGCCATTGCGGAGGCAGGTGATGGAGATTCTCGCCCTAGTGCCTGCGCTTCACGACGATTTCTCCACCCAGCCCATATTCGTCAGGCGCGGTCTTGGCAACCCATTGGAATGGACGGGGGCGCTCCCACCCGATTCCCTCCTCAATCGGCTCGAGAGGGTGCTCCCGCCGGGGACCTCGCTGTCCTCCGTTTTGGAAGGGACGGCGTCCGTCTGGTGAGGGTGGTGGCGTCGGGACTATCGGCACTGGCGGCGGCACTCATTGTCGGTTGGGTCACGGGCGCCTGGCCCGGGCCGAGGCGGCTGAAAGCAGTTGTTCCAGAGAAGGGTTTGTGGCTCCAGCAAACCGGGGTCGGGATCAGCCGCAGTCAGTACGTCCTGTTGACCCTTGGCACAGTTGTCGTGGCTTTCTTAGTGGTTTGGTCCATCACCGGGCTGATGACTGTGGCTCTGCCGGCAGCCATCGTGGCCGGTTTCTTGCCGCGGGCTTGGTTGATGCGCCGACGTAACCAACAGATCTTGGCCCTGCAATCGGCGTGGCCCGATGGCATCCGAGATCTCATCGCTTCCATCTCCGCTGGTATGTCCCTTGGCCGGGCGATCGAGCTGTTGGCGGAAGCTGGGCCCATGCCACTGCGTCGGGCTTTTTTTCGCTTTCCATATCTGGCAAGGGTTATGGGGGTCGCTTCCGCGCTGGAGGTGATCCGACAAGAGCTGGCGGATCCCGCCTCGGACCGAGTAATCGAAGTTCTCATCGTTGCTCATGCCAAGGGCGGGCAGATCGTGCTCGAAATTCTGCGTGATCTAGCGACGGCAACTACCCGCGACGTTTGGGCGTACGAGGAGATCGAGACACTCTCGCTCGAACAGAAACTCAACGCTCGAGTTGTGTTTGTGATCCCCTGGGCGGTGCTGGCCTTCATCACATTGCGGCCGGGTCCATTTCGCGACTTCTATGCCTCTCCCGCCGGCTGGGTCGTGGTGGCAATCGGGGCCATGGCGAGCTTTGTCGGGATAGGAATCGCCTCTCGGCTTGGTCGTCAGATGGAAGAACCACGGGTGTTCGGCGGAGAGCCGTCATGAAGTCTGGCTCAGTTGCGGCTTCGCTCCTTGCGGCACTGGCGGTTGGCATGTTTGTGAGATGGCTGGTGCCGCCCCCTTCCCGCCTCGCAGCACGAGTTCGCCCCTACACATCCACCACCCGTGCTGGCTATGGCACGGGTGTTGGCGGTGTCTTCACCGGATCCGTCTGGGCGCGGTTGGGACGAATGCTGCTCGCCCCGCTCGTAACAAGGGTGGGACGTTGGCTCGACCGCGACGACGGAGCCTCGACAAAGCTTCGCCTTCGCCAAACCGGTCGCTACCACGGGTTCGACGATGAGCAGGCCCTCGAGGCCTATCGATTTCGCCAGATGGCCGCGATGGCGTTGACATTGGCGGCGACCATTGGCGTGGCGTTTTCCCTCGGGCTGCCAGTTCCTCGGGCAATGGCCCTCTGTGCCCTGGGAATATTGATCGGACTCACCCGCAATCGGGGCCAGATCGATCGAGCGATTCGCAATCGCCAGGAACTGATGCGAATCGAGATCTACACCGTGAACCAGCTGCTAGCCATGCGGGTACGCGCCGGTGGGGGAGTCGTGCACGCAGTGCAACAGATCGTGGAGCGAGGGCAAGGTGAGGTCGTCAGCGAACTCACCGAAGCTTTGCGATTGCATCGTGCCGGCATGCGAGCGAGTGACGCCTTCTCTCGGCTTGCCTCCTTGACACCGGAGCCGAGCTGCGCGCGGACCTACTCCGTGTTGGCTGCTGCTGACGAGCGCGGCGCTGATCTGGCGCGCGCCCTGCTGGAACTATCCGAGGACGTACGAGAGGCTAGGCGGGAGGCGATGAGGCGCTCGGCCACGCGACGAAGAGCGGCGATGTTGGTCCCGATCATCGGGATCCTCGCTCCGGTGATGTTGCTTTTCGTGGGAGCGCCGCTTCCGCAGGTGATCTTCGGCTGGCAATAAGAAAGAAAGGAGGAGAAAAAGGAATGGACTTAGTTGAGCGATTGGTGTTCGTCTTCCGACGATTGCACCGCGATCAGCGAGGGCTCTCGACTGCGGAGCTCTTGGGGAATGCCGCGCTAGCGATCGCCGCATTGGTCGTGATCTGGGGAGTGCTGGAGGCGCTCGGGGTGGAGGTCGTCGAATGGATCCGGACCCAGATCTTGGGAGCCGCGTAAGGCGTCTTAAAAGAGAGGGCGGTTTTGCCACCGCCCAGTTCATGGTGGTGGCGGCCATGTCCATGGCCTTTATGGCACTGCTGCTTCATCTCATCGCCCTCCAGTACGCCAGGGGCGTCTTGCGGTCGGCCCTCGATGAGGGAGTGAGGATCGGAGCACCGGCGGCGGCTCAGGAGTCCGACTGCGTCGCCGCGATCGATCGGGTCCTCGCCGACCTCATGGGTGGACCGTTAGGTCAGGACGTGACCTTCCAGTGCCTCTTTGTCAACCAACGGGTCGTGGCTTCGGCTGAGGGGGCTTTTTCAGGCTGGTTTCCGGGAGTGCCCGACGTCACCTTCCAAGTGGAGGTAGCGGGGGTCAAGGAAAGCGATGCCTAGAGAACGCGGCAGCACCCCTATCGAGTTCGCGCTTGGACTTCTCACCATCGTTCTGCCGCTGGCCCTGGTGGTCTTGCTGGTAGCACCTGTTTTCGAGGCTAGGAATTTCGTCCGGCGAGCGGCGGCCGAGGGTGCGCGGGCAGGAGTGCTCGCTGGAGGTGAACCCCTTATCGCCGCTTCTGCAGCGATCGCCGCGGTGGCCGATGGCATGGATGTCGCCACGCCAGAAATATCGGTGCTCTTTTGCGATGGAAACCCTTGCTCCTTCGCCCGGGGGGCGGTGTTCGTGGTCGAGGTGTCGATGCCGGTCCGTCAAATCTCGGAGTTGTTGCCGATCGGCGAGATCCAGGTTCGGGCGCGCCACAGCGAACAAGTAGATCTCTATCGGAGCCGGCCTTGAGCAATGAGCGAGGCTCGGTCCCGATCTGGTTTCTGGGATTGGGTTTTTGTCTGCTGATGCTGGGATCGATGTCGGCCGAGCTGTGGCGAATCATGGGCGAGCGACAAGAGTTGGTGGCGATGGCAGATGGAGCGGCCTTGGCTGCGGCCAGCGCCATCGATCTCGAGATCTATCGCGAACGGGGCATCGCGGTCCTTGACCCGACGGATGCCTCGAGCCTGGCCCTAGCCGTGATCTCGCAATCAAGTGGTGCCATTCACTTGGCGGCACCACCAGTGATCGAGGTGGCTGACGACGGCAGCTCGGTGCGAGTCGAGCTGAAACGGCAAGTCCCGTTTGGGCTGATCCGCTTCTTGTCGGTGGCGGACGAAAGCTTCGAGGTGACGGGAGTTGCGGTGGCCTATCCGTTCAGCCCGTGACCACCCGGCTGCGTTGGGTACTGGCGCTGATCTTGGTGCTGCTGCTAGCGGGAACTTGGTGGGTGGGAGGTCGTGACAAAACCGAAGACGAGATCGAAGCGGCTCAGAGCGCCCTGACCGCCTGGGGCCTGTTCGCCGGCGACGGTGACACCTCCCGATTGCAGGAAACGTTCGATGATGGTCCCCAGTTGGCGCAACTGAGAAGCGAGGTCATCGAAGCGGGTCCTCCCTATACCTTCGTCCTATCAGAGGCAGAGGTGACTGCCCCGGGATTCGTAGTCGGCACTGTCACGGTATCTCGGCCCGGCGAGTCTGCTCAGACCTATCACTGGAAAATCGAGCTGCGTCCAACCGAGACGGGCTGGAAATTGTGGACCGTTCGCACGGTCCGTTAATTGGACCAACTCGGGTTCAGCGGGACTTGCGGTGATACTCCGGATTGGGCATGAGATCGATGGCGCTCGACATGCGATTGCTCATCGCAAAGAAGGAAGCGACGGCGGCGATATCCCATATGTCGCGATCCTCGAACCCCGCTGCTCGTAAGGCTTCGCGGTCGGATTCCTCCATCTCGGCTGGGGAGGCGGCCAGCTTCCAGGTGAAATCGAGCATGGCTCGTTCTCGCTTCGAGAGTTCAGCCACCCGATAGTTCATCGCCAGCATCTCGCCCAGCTCGGGGTCCTCTGAGAGCTCTCGCACGGCCGAACCATGGGCGGTAAGGCAGTAGAAGCAGCGGTTCACCGAAGAGACGACGACTGCAATCATCTCTCGTTCCAGCTTGCTCAGACCCGAGTCGCCCAACATCAAGGTGTTGTACATCCGCGTGAAGGCACCCAACTTCTCGTCATCGAAGCTGTAGGCCCGAATCACATTGGGAACGAGGCCGAGTTTCTCGAGGCACTTGTCCCAGTAAGCACCGGTTTCGTCGGAGACCGACTCGCGAGAAGGGACCGGTACTCCCTCTAAAGCGTGAAGATGTTCTGGCTGCGGCACCTTCTAGATGCGCTCGAGGGGCGAAGGCTCGTGCCCGGTGGCATGCCCGCAGAACTGACACTTGGGAAGATTGGGTGCCACCTTTGAGCCGCACGAGGGACAGGTAATCGGGACCTTTGAGCGCCGTCCGTCCGCGCTTCCGTCCGAGGCATCGAGCTCGGCGATGATGTCGGCGAGCTCTTGGTCGGTGTGGCCATCCTTTTTCAGCATGGTCCAGAGTGCTTCGACCACGAGCAGCAGCCGATCGACGCGGAGATCCAGCGCATCCACGTCGGCGACCGAGCCCTTGTCGAACATTGCGTTGGCGACGACGCTCATACTGGAAGCGCGGGTGGATGCCCGGCTGCCCAGGACGTAGCCGGCGATCATCGGAAGCATGGGGGAGAGGATATCGGCCGCTTCTCCAGGCGGGCGGGCGATAGTCAATTGATTGCGCTCGGACTAGCCCAATTTTCTCCAAAAGTGTCACACCCCGCCTATACGTTCCCACCATGGAGTGTTCGGTTGTCGAGTGCGAGAAGCGGGCCGTCTCTCGCGGCTTCTGCGATACGCACTACCGGCGTTGGCGAAAGTACGGCGATCCGTTGGTTGGAGCCCGAAGCGTTATCAAGCCGTGCAGCGTCGAAGGTTGTCCAAACCCAGCCGAGGCTCGAACGTTGTGTCATGGTCACTACCTGTCTCTGCTCAGGCGAGGCGAGTGGCCAAGTCGTTTGCTTTCTGACCGCAAACCCAAGGAGTGCTCTGTAGATGCGTGCACGCGAACCGCGAATGCCCGCGGTCTTTGCCACGCGCACTTGGATCGACTCCGAATCCACGGCGACGTCAAGGCCGAAGTACCAATTCGTGAAGTCGAGGGAATCGGCTATCTCCACCGCGGGTACAGATGGGTTCCGGTACCGCCAAGCTTGAGACACCTGACTAATGGAGAAAGTAGCTCAGCGGAGCACCGTTTGATCATGGCGGTTTTTCTTGGTCGAGCATTGGAACCGGACGAGGCCGTACATCATCG
>DATEDN010000012.1:0-3355 GCA_035281645.1 Acidimicrobiia bacterium
CACTCGCGGGCCGGGGACACCGTGACCGTTCGCCTTGTCGAAGGCAGCGGCGACTACAAGATCGCCGTAAGCGATCAGGGCCCCGGAATCCCCGCCGATGTCCTCCCCCGGGTCTTCGAGCGGTTCGTCAAGGGGCCGGACTCGACCGGCACGGGGTTGGGCCTCTCCATCGCCCGCGACCTGGTGCGCGCACATGGAGGCGAGATCGAGGCCCGCAACCGACCCGAAGGTGGGAGCGAGATCCGCTTCACGCTCCCACGCCACGCCGATTTGTGAGGATTACGCGGCCTGAGGCCGCGTAAATCCTCACAGTTGAAGCCCGGGGGCTACTTGCGGGCGGCTCGCTTGTAGAGAGTGACCGCGAACGGCACAAAGATTGCCAGGATCACCACCACCCATATCAGCGTGTAGAGAATCGGATTCTGCATTGACCAGGCCTCTGAGGGCGGCGCCAGCGGGTTGGTGTTCCCGAAGAGCTCACGAGCCGCCTGGGTTACCGCCGATACCGGATTCCACTCGGCGAAAATACGAAGCGGGGTAGGCAGGTTTTCGCTGGGGACGAACGCATTGGAGATGAACGTGAGCGGCATGATCACCATGAACGAAGCGTTGTTGACGACCTCCGGGCTTGGCACGGCCAACCCCACCGTTGCCATCACCCAGGAGAAGGCGTAGGAGAACAGGAGCAGGAGAGCGAAGCCGGCCACCGCCTCCCAGAGCGACGTTCGAATCCGCCATCCCACCAGCAGCCCGGTCAGGGACATGATTGCGATCGACAACACGTTGTAGACAATGTCGCTTGCCGTTCGTCCCACCAGCACCGCCGACCTGGTCATCGGCAGCGATCGGAAGCGGTCGATGATCCCCTTTTGCATGTCCTCGGCCAACGAGGCCCCGGTATAGGTCGCACCGAAAACGACCGTCTGGGCAAAGATGCCGGCAATGAGGAACTCGCGGTAGTTGACCCCGGGGACGTCGATGGATCCGCCAAAGACGTACGAGAACAACAGCACGAACATGATCGGGGACATCAAGACCCACACCATCAGCTCGGGCATCCGCTTGATCTTGATCAGGTTGCGCCGGGTGACGTTGTAGCCGTCGCTTGCTAACCACATCAGTTGACTCATCAGGCACTCACTTTCATTTGCTGCTGTTCGGAGTTGCCGTTCTCGGCTCCGTGTCCGGTCAGGGTGAGGAAGACGTCATCGAGCGTCGGCCGCCGCAGCGCGAACTCGAGCACCTTGACCGAGTTTGAATCGAGCTGACGGAGCACCTCGACCAACACTCCGCTTCCGCCCGTAACCGGCGCGGTAAGAGTGCGGCTCTGCTCGTCCACCACGACCTCTCCGGTAGAAAAGGAATTGACCGTATCCCGGGCCCGCTCCATGTTGGCGGCCGATTCGATGACCAACTCGACTCGCTCCCCGCCAATCTGATTCTTGAGCTGATCGGCCGTCCCCTGGGCGATGGCGCGGCCATGGTCGATCACCACGATCTCGTCCGCCAAGCGGTCGGCCTCCTCCAAGTACTGGGTGGTCAGTAGGAGAGTCGTGCCTCCCTGCACCATTTCTCGGATCACGTCCCACATCTCGGCCCTTCCGCGGGGATCCAGTCCGGTGGTGGGCTCGTCGAGGAAAAGCACCTTGGGATCTGCCACCAGCGCCCCGGCCAGGTCGAGCCGGCGGCGCATTCCTCCCGAGTAGGTCTTGACCGGACGGTCGGCAGCTTCCGTGAGATCGAATCGCTCCAAGAGCTCACGGGCTCGCGAGCGCGCCTTGGCGCGGCCGAGTCGGTAGAGCCTTCCAAAGAGATCGAGATTCTCAAACCCGGTCAGGTATTCGTCGACCGCCGCGTACTGACCCGAAAGCCCGATCAGCGCTCGAACCTTGTCGGGATCGGTCGCCACGTCGACCCCCGCCACCTCCGCCCGGCCGGCGTCGGCCTCGAGCAGGGTGGTGAGGATACGAACAGCGGTGGTCTTTCCAGCGCCGTTGGGGCCGAGCAAGCCCAGGACCCTCCCCTCGGGGACGGCGAGGTCCAGACCATCGAGGGCCTTGACCGCCTTGTAATGCTTGACCAACCCCTCGGCGCGAATCACTTCGTTCATGTTCTCTCCTTACGTTGCCGTTCTATGACTGCGCTGTGACATCGCTATGATGTCTGACAGCTGTCAGGCTGTCAAATCCGGACAGCTTCAATATACGGGCGATTCATGCCAGAAACTGACCGGATTTTCTAGAATTCTGACCCCATGGCGGACACCACGGCCCGGATGCTGCGATTGCTTTCGCTCCTGCAAACCCGCCGCACTTGGTCGGGCCACGAGCTTCTTGATCGCCTTGGGGTCTCCGAGCGTACCCTCCGGCGCGACATCGACCGACTCCGCGACCTCGGATATCCGGTGGCCGCCACCCCCGGGCCATTTGGCGGATACCAGTTGGGGGCCGGGAGCGATATCCCCCCACTTCTCCTCGACGACGAAGAGGCCGTTGCCATCGCCATGGGGCTCTTGACTGCCTCCGGCGGAACCATCACCGGCATCGAAGAGACATCCCTACGGGCGCTCTCCAAGTTAGAGAACGTGCTTCCTCCCCGAATCAGGCGCCGGATAAACATGCTGCAGTCGGCAGTGGTGCCCATGATCCGGGCCTGGGTGAGAGTCGATGCCGAAGTCTTGACCACCATCGCCCAGGCCTGCCGGGATCACGAGCGGTTGCGTTTCGAATACACGAGTCGCCAGGGTGAGGCCAGCGAACGCCACGTCGAGCCGCATCAGCTCGTCTCCCTGCGCCAGCGCTGGTATCTCGTCGCCTTTGATCGCGAGCGAGACGACTGGCGAACCTTTCGCCTCGATCGGATCAAGGCGCCCCGGGCCACCAAGTTCGACTTCAAGCCTCGAGCCATCCCCGGGGGAGATGCCGCCAGCTACGTCACCGAATCTCTCCGTGCAATCCCGACGCGTTATCACGTGTTGGCCACAATCGCCGCTCCGGCGGAGGAAGTAGTGAGACAGCTCCGAGACGTGAATGTCGAGAGCATCGATGAGGGCCATTCCCTGCTGCGCCTCGAGGGAGATCAGCTCGAATGGCTTGCGTTCCAGATCACATGGCTTGGCGCCGACTTCGTGGTTCACGAGCCTGCAGAGCTGAGAGACTATCTCGCCAGCCTTTCCTCCCGCTTGGCTCGTTCGTTGGAGGCATCATGAAGAAGGCAATCGAAGCGCTGGGCTCGGACAACATTCGCATCGGGACCTGCTCGTGGACGGATCCAACGTTGACGAAGACCGATGATTTCTACCCGAGAGAACGGATGACTGCCGAAGAAAGGCTCTCCTTCTACGCCGACCAATTCC
>DATEDN010000013.1:0-10443 GCA_035281645.1 Acidimicrobiia bacterium
TCGTGCGACCGTCTGGCGACTGGACGAAGACTCTGATCAACCCCGAAACGACGATCTCTACATGCGCCGCCGTGGCCCCTTCGCGATGGACCGTGGTGCCGGCTGGAATGTCTAGTCGGGAGGAGTCGGCCAAAAGCTCGGAGATAGCCGACTCAGGCAAGAAACGAAGTTGAGAAGCTTCGATGCCCGCCCTATATGCGACGTCGTTGTCCGGATTCAATCTTGAAAACGGCATCTAAAGGTGATTACTAGCGACTCCTAGCCCGAGCCATGCAGCCAATGCCTCGATCTCGCTGTTCACCGCTTTCGACATCGATTTGGTAAAGGGTACGTCCTGATGGATGGCGTTGACCCGGAATGTCCCCGTCTTCCGGTCGGCCGTGGCGTCGAGCTTTCCTATGAGGCGATCGTGGTGAAGGATGGGCAAAGCAAAGAACCCCCATCGACGCTTGGCCGCTGGCTTGTACATCTCCAGCAAGTACTCAAAACCAAACAGGTCTACGGTCCGGTTTCGATCGTGGATGAGGCGGTCAAACGGCGACAAAAGCACCGTGCGGCCAGAAAAGTCGCGACCGAGGGCTGCGGGATCGACCCTCCACTCGCCAATGGTGTCCGCCACCAGAGCCGGCTCCCCCACCTCGCCGACGACCTTGGAGCGAGCGATACCGAGCGACCGAAAGATTCCGACCGCCCGGATCGCCATCGCCTTCTCGAGCGGCACCTCTTCTATGTCGGAGGGATAAACCCGTCCCGCCAGGTCCCAGAGCCGTTGCTTTCCGCGGCGACCGGCAATTGCGATCTCGCCCCGAACCAGGAGGATCTCGAGCATCTGGGTTACGTTGCGACTGTTGGTCCACCCCGTCGAAGCCCACGGCACGGCGCAGGTGTCCGGTATGTCGCGCGAGAGAAGCGGCCCCGATCGGCCCAAGACATCGAGCACGTCGCGGTGAAACGCTTCGTTGGCTCCAAGCCACTCCCGGGTGCGGGCATAACGGGGCAGCGTTCGCATCTGGGCCAGGAACAGCCCGAGATCATCCATCGGTCGCACCAGTGCCACCGCCGGCGCGTTCGGCTCCATAAATCGATGCTCGAAGATCTGCCGTTGCTCGATCGCCTGGTTCAAATCTTCCGGGCGGTAGCGAGCGCCGAGTCGTCCGAAAGCAACCAGGTCGGCGCTGGGGGCCACGGCCGCGGTCGGGTCGAGTTGAATGAAGGTCAGTCGCTTGACGACATCGACTAGTCCCGTCGGCCGCTCTCCGTCGAGCAGCTGTGCGCGGACGGCAATCTGTCGAGCCTGCTTGAGGTCCAGGCGATGCCCTTTCCCCGGCAACTCAGTCACCTACCGCCAGCAGGTCGCCATTGAACGTGACCCGGCGCGGATCGGGTATCTGGGCGTCCGGGGTAGCCATCAGGGTGTCGCGAAAAGTCTCCACACACTCGAAGGTCCCGAGAGCTGGGTGCGACTCACTCATCTGAATCTCCACGCTCGCATTGCTACCCAACAAGGCGCCAAAAACCGCGATCGGGTCATCGCCGGGAGCCAGCAGGGACGACTCGATCGAGTGGTCGGTGACGGCTGCCACACTCTGTTGGGCCTGCACGAATCGACACCCGAGGTCATCTCGTAGGTGGGGGAGGTCGGCGGACGGGATCGGATATGAGTCGCTCTCGACCATGGTGACTCGCTCAGTGCCCTTGCCACGAAGATATAGACAGTCGACAACCGGCCGCATACCCCATCGCCGGTAAAGCGAGTGCGCCTTGGGATCGTCGGAAGCCAGCGTCATTACCGGCTCGCCGAGCGGAAATAGAAACGTGAGCATTGCGGTGCCGATGCCGGCACCTTGGCGGGCGGGATCGACGAAGCAATCGGAGATGACGTTGGTTTGCCAAACCATTCGCCGGCCGGCGAAGCCCACTACCTGCTCGCCATCGATGGCCACCACCATCCGGCCGGTCCGCAGCACATGAGCAAACCAGGGGTTGTGTTTGCCCGGCGACGAGCCGGTCGCCCACCAGATCCTGTGCATCTCGGGGAGGTCGCCGGCGCCCGCCAGACGAACCTGGGTCAATAGCCGGCCACTCCTCCTGGTCGATAGATCAACCAGACAGTGATGAGCACGGCCGCCAGGACCACCAGCGCTTGCAGGGCCAGCTTGGCGCGGCTCACTAATCCTCGGTGGGGCGGCTGGCAGCCATCTCGGCGATTTCGTCCACTACCGCTTCATTGGCGAGCGTGGTGACATCGCCGAGCTGGCGATTCTCGGAAATGTCCCGCAGGAGGCGGCGCATGATCTTTCCAGAACGAGTCTTGGGAAGGTCGTTGGTGAAAACGATCGACTTCGGCTTGGCGATCGGTCCGATCGTGGAGCCGACGTGCTCACGCAGCTCTCGCAAAAGGCTTTCGTCGCCTTCCACCTGACCGCGCAGCGTGACGAAAGCGGCGATGGCTTGCCCGGTGAGATCGTCCTTGCGCCCCACCACCGCCGCTTCTGCCACCGCCGGATGTGACACCAGGGCCGACTCCACCTCGGTGGTGGAGATGTTGTGGCCCGAGACCAACATGATGTCGTCCACCCGACCCAGCAACCAGAAATATCCTTCCTCGTCCCGCTTGGCGCCGTCGCCGGGGAAGTAGCGGCCCGGAAAACGGGACCAGTAGGTATCAACGAAACGGTCCGGGTCTCCGTAGATGGTGCGGGCCATCGCCGGCCACGGACGGTCGATCACGAGAAAGCCTCCATCCCCCAACGGGACCGATGCCCCCGTCTCGTCCACCACGTCTGCCGAGAGCCCCGGCAACGGACGGGTGGCCGAGCCTGGTTTGGTTGTCGTGATGCCAGGAAGCGGGCTGATCATGATGGCTCCGGTCTCTGTTTGCCACCAGGTATCGACGACCGGGCAGCGCCCGCCGCCAATCACCCGCTGATACCACATCCAGGCTTCGGGATTGATTGGCTCTCCCACCGATCCCAGCAGGCGCAAGGAGCTGAGATCGTGCCGTCCCGGGTACTCCTCCCCCCACTTCATAAAGGACCGGATGGCAGTGGGTGCGGTGTAGAGAATCGTGACCTTGTAGTCCTCGATGATCTCCCAGAGTCGGTCGAAATCGGGAAAGTTGGGTGCGCCCTCGTAGATGATCGATGTCGCCCGGTTGCTGAGCGGCCCGTAGACGATGTAGCTGTGACCAGTCACCCACCCGATATCGGCCGCGCACCAGTAGATGTCTTCGTCGGGCTTGTGATCGAACACCTGGCTGTGGCTAGTGACGACCTGCGTGAGGTAGCCACCTTGTGTGTGGACGATGCCCTTCGGCTTGCCAGTGGTGCCGGAGGTGTAGAGGATGTAGAGCGGGTCTTCGGCCGACAGCCGCTCGGGTTCACACTCGTCGGATTGCCCGGCGACTAGCTCGTCCCACCAGATGTCGCGCCCTTCGGTCATCGCCACTTCGGAACCTGTCCGGCGGAGGACGATCACGTTCTTCACCGATGGAGTGCGTGCCACGGCAATGTCGGTGTTGGCCTTGAGCGGCACCTCTTTGCCTGCCCGCCAAGCGAAGTCCTGAGTGATGACGACAGTGGATTGGGCGTCGTTGATGCGGTCGATAAGGGATTCGGCCGAAAAGCCGCCGAAGACTGCGGAGTGGATTACGCCGATCCGGGCGCAGGCGAGCATCGCCACCGGCAACTCCGGCACCATTCCCATGTAGAGAGCGGCGGTATCGCCTTTCCTAAGACCGAGCGAGCGCAATGCATTGGCGAAGCGACATACCTCGCGATAAAGGTCGCGGTAGGTGAGGGTGCGGGTTTCTCCCGGCTCGCCGATCCAGTGATAGGCAACCTTGTCTGACGATGAGACGAGATGACGGTCGAGGCAGTTGTAGGAGAGGTTGAGCTCTCCGTCCGTGAACCATCGATAGAAGGGAGCGTTTGATTCGTCGAGGGTTTGCTGGGGAACCTTGAACCAGGAGAGACGGCTAGTCGCCTGCTCGAGCCAGTACCTCTTCCAATCCTCCTCGGCGAGCTCATGCACGCCGGGTTGGGCATTGGCAGCGCGAGAAAATGCTGGATCAGGGGGAAACGAACGGTTCTCCTGCAGCAAATTCTCCAGCGCACTGCTCATCTCCAACTCCTGATCTCGACTGCGGCCCAACCTAGTGCCACTCGGGGAACCAAACGCCAGGGGGAGCGGTTACAAACGTCATGAAACGTACTCACCTCGTACTTGGCCTGGCGATCGCCCTCATCGCCGGCTTTCTCCTCTTCCGGCCCGACAAACTGTTCGCCGACGACCCGATCGACGAATCGCTGGCAGAAGCCTTCGTCACATCTCCAGCTGGTCCGACGCCACCGGGGACGACTGCGCCTTCGGTTTCTACTAGCTCAGCAAACGCCGCCTTGTCCACCACGACCCCTATCGATAGAGGCCTGACCGCTCTCACCACCGGCCAGTTCACCGGAATCGGTCACCGCGCCGTAGGCACCGCCACGATCTACGAGGAAAAAGGCACATATGTTCTCCGCTTTGAGAACGACACCGATATTCAAAACGGACCCGATCTATACGTTTGGATCATCGAAAGCGGCGTCTACGAAGGCGGGTCACCGGGTGACTACATCGATCTCGGCAAACTGAAAGGGAACGTGGGAGGCCAGAACTACAAGCTCCCCGCTGAATTCGACCCGGACTTGCATTCAGGCGTCCTCATCTGGTGTTTGCGATTCGCCGTCCCCTTCGCTTTCGCCCCAATGACCTGACTCAGCGGAGCACCAGAAAAGTGCCTGCCCCTAGCAGGGCCAAGCCGACCATTTTGGAAACATCGATCGGATTGACGGTCGCACCTAGCAATCCGAAGTGATTGATGAGCGCTCCAACCACGAACTGGCTCACAGTGATGATCACCAGAGCGGGAACCAAGCCGATCTGACCCACGGAAAGCGAGAGGGTGAAAATGATGACGAGGCCGAGGAGGCCGGCGCCCCACACGTACCAGGGGAGGGTCCGAGCCGCAGCCAGATTGCCTCCGCGTGCGGCAATGGCGACTAGGGCGATGATGATCCCGCCCGAGAAGTAGGTGATAAAGGTCGACTCCATCGTGCCGACCTCCCGCTGCATGGTTCCGGTGAACTGGGCCTGAATTGCCACGGCAATCCCGCAGACGACCGCCGCCAGCACAACCAAAGACCTCATTAGAACCTCCGCATTGCCTTCACGAGTCCTTCACAAACGCCGGTCATCTTGGTCTGAACACAGGACTGAAAGGAGACCTTGTGAACAGGACATCACGAATCTTGGCTATCGCGTTGGCTGTGGTGCTGGTCGGAGCCGCGATCTATGTTGCATATCAGAACGGTTTCGAATCCGGGGCACTGACGGCCGCGGCCAGTGCCCAAGACGGGACATCGACTGTGGTGGTGGACCGAGGATGGGGCCACCGGGGCTACGGCTTCGGCTTCTTCCCCTTCTTCTGGATCTTCCCGCTGCTCTTCTTTCTCCTCATCTTCTCCGCCTTTAGGCGTCGAGGCCCTTGGGGAGGACCCGGGGGCGGTGACTGGGGATCGCGGCACGAGTACATCGAAGGGCGATTCCGGGAGATGCACGATCGTGCCCACAAAGACGAGGGTCCGGCCCCAACGGCCTAGCCAGGGCCCCGATAATCAACTCTGATGCGCACAGTGTTGGTGGTTGACGACGAGCTGAAGATCACCCGCCTGGTCCGGGACTACCTCGAACAGGCGGGTTTCGTCGTTGTCACCGCCTCCGACGGGCCTGGGGCTCTCGCCGCAGCCAGACAAACCAAGCCCGATCTGATCGTCTTGGATCTTGGTCTTCCCGGGCTCGACGGTCTGGACGTGATCCGATCGTTGCGAACCTTCTCCCAGGTACCGGTGGTGGTGATCACGGCTCGCACCGAGGAGGCAGATCGCATCGTCGGATTGGAATTGGGCGCTGACGATTACCTGACGAAGCCGTTCAGTCCCAAAGAGCTTGTGGCCCGGGTGAGGGCGGTGTTGCGTCGCACCGACGCCGCTGGGTCGGCTCGCGAAGTCATGGTGGTGGGCGATCTCACCATCGACATCCCGCGTCACGAAGTTCGCCGGGGGCCGGTGGCGATCGACCTGACCTCAACCGAATTCGACCTGCTGGCGGCCCTGGGTCGCCAGCCGGGACGGGTCTTCACCCGCGGCCAGATGCTGGAGGCGATTCGGGGGGTGTCGTTTCCGTCGTACGAGCGAGCAATCGATGCCCACGTAAAGAACCTGCGACGGAAGCTCGAGCCCGATCCTCGGCGACCGCGCTATCTGATCACAGTTCACGGCGTCGGCTACAAGTTGGCCGATGTCTAGCCGCCGTCCAGAGTGGTGGCCAGAGGGGGAACGCTGGCCCCCAGGTCACCCAGCCGACCGCTTCCGGTGGTGGTGGCTGTTTCCCCCGCTCGTGCTTTTCGGACTCTGCGGAGTGTTCTACACCTTCAAGGAGACCGGTCGCGGCTTCTTCTGGTTCCCTTGGTTACCGATCCTGTTTTTCCTCTTCTTCTTCCTCATCGGTCGGCGTCGGTACCGGCCTCGGTTCTTTCCGGTTCGGAGCCTGGTCAATGCCACTTCTCGCCTGGCCGAAGGCGACTACAGCGCCCGCGTCAACGAAGTCGAAGGGGGTCCGCTCCGTGATGTGGTGGTTTCGTTCAACGAGATGGCCCGCCGATTGCAGGCTGCATCAGACCAACGTCGTCAGCTCTTGGCCGACCTGGGCCACGAATTGCGAACTCCACTCACGGTTCTGCAGGGGGAGATCGAAGCGCTCGTCGACGGCCTTCATCCTCCCAACAACGAACAGCTCAACCGGCTGCTGGATGAGATCTCGGTGATGTCGCGGTTGCTCGATGACCTACGGACGCTCTCGTTGTCGGAGGCGGGTGAGCTCAAGCTGGAGAAGGAAGAAGTAGATCTGGTTGATCTGATCGAAGACGTTGCTGCGTCTCATCGTGGAAGGGGCGTCGAGATCCACCTCGAAACCGTGCCGGCGTCGACGGTGGCCGACGAGGTGCGACTTCGAGAAGTGATGTCGAACTTGCTTGGCAACGCCATCAGGCATTCGTCGCCCGGCGACACGGTGACGGTTCGACTTGTCGAGGGCAACGCCGACTATGAGATCGCGGTCATCGATCAGGGCCCAGGAATCCCCGCCGATGTCCTCCCCCGGATCTTCGAGCGCTTTGTCAAAGGCGAAGACTCCACCGGCACCGGCTTGGGTCTCTCGATTGCTCGCGACCTGGTGCGTGCTCACGGGGGAGAGATCGGGGCCCGCAACCGCCCCGAAGGTGGGAGCGAGATCCGCTTCACGCTCCCCCGCCACGCCGATTTGTGAGGATTACGCGCCTGAGGCCGCGTAAATCCCCACAGTTGAAGCCCGGGGCTACTTGCGGGCGGCTCGCTTGTAGAGAGTCACCGCGAAGGGGACGAAGATCGCCAGGATCACAACCACCCAAATCAGGGTGTAGAGAATGGGATTCTGCATCGACCACGCCTCCGACGCCGGCGCCAGCGGGTTGGTATTCCCAAAGAGCTCACGGGCTGCCTGGGTTACCGCCGATACCGGATTCCACTCGGCGAATATCCGAAGGGGCGTGGGCAGGTTCTCGCTCGGGACGAACGCATTGGAGATGAAGGTGAGTGGCATGATCACCATGAACGAGGCGTTGTTGACCACCTCGGGACTTGGCACCGCCAGACCCACCGTTGCCATCACCCACGAGAAGGCGTAGGAAAACAGAAGCAGGAGCGCGAAGCCGGCCACTGCCTCCCAGAGCGAGGTTCGAATCCGCCATCCCACCAGCAGTCCGGTAAGGGACATGATTGCGATCGACAACACGTTGTAGACAATGTCGCTTGCGGTTCGTCCCACTAGCACCGCCGATCTGGTCATCGGCAACGACCGGAACCGGTCGATAATCCCTTTCTGCATGTCCTCCGCCAACGAAGCACCGGTATAGGTCGCGCCGAAGACCACTGTCTGGGCAAAAATGCCGGCGATGAGGAACTCCCGGTAGTTGACCCCGGGAACGTCGATCGAGCCGCCAAAGACGTACGAGAACAACAGCACGAACATGATCGGGGACATCAAGACCCAAACCATCAGCTCAGGCATCCGCTTGATCTTGATCAAGTTGCGTCGGGTGACGTTGTAGCCGTCAGCCGCTAACCACATCAATTGACTCATCAGGCACCCACTTTCATCTGCTGCTGTTCGGAATTGCCGTTCTCTGCTCCGTGTCCGGTCAGCGTGAGAAAAACGTCATCGAGCGTGGGGCGACGCAGCGCGAACTCCAGCACCTTGACCGAATTCGAATCGAGCTGACGGAGCACCTCGACCAGTACTCCGCTTCCGCCCGTTACCGGGGCGGTAAGAGTGCGGCTTTGCTCGTCCACTACCACCTCTCCGGTGGAGAAGGAGTTGACCGTCTCCCGGGCCCGGCCCAGGTTGGTGGCCGATTCGATGACCAGCTCGACCCGCTCACCGCCGATCTGGTTCTTGAGCTCGTCGGCCGTCCCCTGAGCAATGGCACGGCCATGATCGATGACCACGATCTCGTCCGCCAGGCGGTCGGCCTCCTCCAAATATTGCGTGGTCAGCAGGAGAGTCGTGCCGCCCTGCACCATTTCTCGGATCACTTCCCACATCTCGGCCCTTCCTCGGGGATCGAGTCCGGTAGTGGGCTCGTCGAGGAATAGCACCTTCGGATCCGCCACCAACGCCCCTGCCAGGTCGAGACGACGTCGCATGCCTCCCGAGTAGGTTTTGACCGGGCGGTCGGCAGCTTCATCGAGATCGAACCGCTCCAAAAGCTCCCGGGCCCGCGCCCGCGACTTGGCGCGCCCGAGGCGATAGAGCCTTCCAAAAAGGTCGAGATTCTCAAAACCGGTCAGGTATTCGTCCACGGCCGCGTACTGACCGGAAAGCCCGATCATCGCCCGGACCTTGTCAGGGTCGGACGCCACGTCGACCCCTGCCACTTCCGCCCGGCCGGCGTCGGCTTCGAGCAGGGTGGTGAGGATGCGAACCGCGGTCGTCTTTCCGGCGCCATTGGGACCGAGCAAGCCAAGAACCCTCCCCTCGGGGACCGCGAGATCCAGGCCATCCAGGGCCGTGACCGTCTTGTAGTGCTTGACGAGCCCCTCTGCATATATGACTTCGTTCATGTCCCTCCTTACCTTGTAGCAGTCTGACTGCGTGATGACATCTATATGATGTCTCTTAGCTGTCAGGCTGTCAAATCCTCCAGGGAGAATAATTTACCGAGCATTCATGCCAGAAACTGGCCGGATTTCTTAGAATTCTGACCCAATGGCCGACACCACTGCCCGCATGCTGCGGTTGCTTTCACTCCTACAGACCCGCCGCACGTGGTCGGGGCCCGAGCTTCTCGATCGACTGGGGGTCTCAGAGCGTACCCTCCGGCGCGATATTGACCGACTCCGCGAGCTCGGATATCCAGTGGCGGCCACTCCCGGGCCCTTTGGCGGATACCAATTGGGAGCGGGGAGCGACATCCCTCCTCTGCTGCTCGATGACGACGAAGCCGTGGCCATCGCCATGGGGTTATTGACTGCGTCCGGTGGAACCATCACCGGTATTGAGGAGACGTCCCTTCGGGCTCTTTCCAAGTTGGAGAACGTGCTTCCACCCCGAATCCGACGCCGCATAAACATGCTTCAGTCGGCGGTGGTGCCCATGATCCGCGCCTGGGTCAAAGTCGATGCCGAAGTCTTGACCACCATCGCCCAGGCCTGCCGGGATCACGAGCGGCTGCGATTCGAGTACACCAGTCGCGAGGGTGACGACAGCGAGCGCCACGTCGAACCGCATCAGCTCGTCTCCTTGCGCCAGCGTTGGTATCTCGTCGCCTTCGATCGCGAGCGAAATGACTGGCGGACCTTTCGCCTCGATCGGATAAAGGCGCCCCGCGCCACCAAGTTCGATTTCAAGCCTCGAGCCATCCCCGGCGGGGATGCCGCCAGCTACGTCACCGAATCCCTGCGTTCGATCCCGGCCCGCTATCACGTATCGGCCACCATCGCCGCTCCGGCAGAGGAAGTAGCAAGACAGCTACGAGACGTGAATGTCGAGAGAATCGATGACGGCCATTCTTTGCTGCGCCTCGAGGGGGATCAGCTCGAGTGGCTTGCATTCCAGATCACATGGCTCGCCGCCGACTTCGTGATTCATGAGCCTGCGGAGCTGAGAGATTATGTCGCCAGCCTGTCCTCCCGCTTGGCTCGTTCGTTGGAGGCATCATGAAGAAATCAATCGAAGCGCTGGGCTCGGACAACATTCGCATCGGGACCTGCTCGTGGACGGATCCAACGTTGACGAAGACCGATGATTTCTACCCGAGAGAACGGATGACTGCCGAAGAAAGGCTCTCCTTCTACGCCGACCAATTCC
>DATEDN010000014.1:0-55987 GCA_035281645.1 Acidimicrobiia bacterium
AATGGTCAGGGAGATCTCCGACGAAGACCGCTGGCTTATGGCGGCGGGTCGACACCGTGCGCTTCCAGAGATCCTCGGCTGCCATCTCGACGAGTCAGGTGCCACGTTTCGGCTCTGGGCTCCCGGCGCCGCCTGGGCGTCCGTGGTGGGAACCTTCAACAACTGGAAGGGGAATGCCCACCCGCTCTCCTCCCTCGGCAACGGCTTCTGGGGGACTCGAGTCGAAGGAGTCCAGCATGGTGATGCCTACAAGTTCCAGGTCACCACCAGCCGATATCGCTCAATCGACAAAGCCGATCCCTTTTCGGTGCTGATGGAAAAACCCCCCGCCACGGCTAGTCGGGCGTGGAACCTCGCCTACGAATGGGGTGACTCGCAGTGGATGGCCGATAGAGCGGGCCGACTTGCCAACGACGAACCGGTGTCGATTTACGAGGTCCATCTTGGATCATGGAGAGATCACGGCCAGGTCTCTTATAGGGCAATGGCTGAGCCCCTCGCCCAATACGTGATCGAGCAGGGGTTCACCCACGTCGAATTTCTCCCGCTGATGGAACATCCCTTTTACGGCTCCTGGGGATATCAGATCACCGGCTTCTTCGCCCCCACCGCCCGCTACGGCAGTCCCCATGATCTGATGTACCTCATCGATCATCTCCACGAGCGGGGGATCGGCGTGATATTGGACTGGGTGCCGTCCCATTTCCCGGCCGACCAGCACGGTCTGGCCTTCTTCGATGGGACCCACCTCTATGAACACCCCGATCCGCGAAGGGGCTATCACCCCGATTGGAACTCGATCATCTTCAACTATGACCGCGGCGAGGTACGGAGCTTCCTCCTCTCCTCCGCCTACTGGTGGCTCGATCGCTATCACGCCGACGGTCTCCGAGTCGACGCCGTGGCCTCGATGCTCTATCTCGACTACTCCCGCCAGCCGGGACAGTGGCTGCCTAACGACGAAGGCGGGCGCGAGCACCTGGGCGCCATCGAGTTGTTTCGCCAGCTCAACGGGAGCGTTCGCCACTCGCATCCCGGAGTGGCGATGCTGGCCGAAGAGTCCACCTCATGGCCCAACGTCACCGGTCCTCCCGAACGGAACTCCCTCGGCTTCCACTACAAGTGGGACATGGGTTGGATGAACGACACCCTCCGCTTCGTCCGCCTCGACCCGCTGTTTCGCTCCCACCCCGACAGCCATCGCCTGCTCACCTTCCGCGGCCTCTACGCCTACACCGAGGACTTCCTTCTGCCTCTCTCCCACGACGAAGTGGTGTACGGGAAGCGATCGCTGTTCGAAAAGCAGTGGGGCAACCCGGACCAGAAGGCCGCCGGGCTCAGAACCCTGCTCGGGTACATGTGGACGGTGCCGGGCAAGAAACTCCTCTTCATGGGAGGCGAATTCGGCCAGATCCGGGAGTGGAATCACGACTCGTCTCTCGACTGGGATCTGCTCGACGAGCCCCGCCACCGCCAGATCCTCGATTGGGTGCGGGCGCTAAATGACCTTTTGCGAAGCGAGCCGGCGCTGTATCGGGAGGATGCGATCAGCTCGGGGTTTGAGTGGCTCGAAGCAGACGACTACCCCCGCTCGGTGTTCGCTTATCTGCGCCGGGCGAAGGGGCACCGCCCGGTGCTGGTGCTCCTCAACTTCACCCCGGTGACCTGGAATCGATATCAGGTGGGCGTGCCTGCCGCTGGCGACTGGAGCGTCCTATTGAGCAGCGACCAAGGGCGCTTCGGCGGCTACGGCTCGGCGCCGTCCGCGGCGATTGCGAGTACGGGCAAGGCCCACCAGGATCAACCCGACTCATTGATGCTTAACCTTCCCCCTCTGTCCGCAACCTTCCTCGTACCAGTGAGCGATGAACCGCCGACCTGAGGTGCTCTCGATCGTGCTGGCCGGTGGCGAGGGCAAACGGCTGATGCCGCTCACCCGCGACCGGGCCAAGCCAGCGGTCCCTTTCGGTGGTCATTACCGGTTGATCGACTTTGCCCTTTCCAACCTGGTCAATGGCGGCCAAAGAAAGATCATCGTTCTCACTCAGTACAAGAGCCATTCCCTCAACGTCCATGTCTCCCGCACCTGGCGAATGTCGACTCTATTGGGCAACTACGTGACATCGGTGCCGGCCCAGATGCGCCTGGGTCAACGCTGGTTCCTGGGTTCGGCGGATGCCATCTATCAAAACCTCAACTTGGTCGAGGATGCCTCACCTGAATACATGTTCGTGTTCGGGGCCGACCACATCTATCGGATGAATCCCGAAAGCATGCTCGATCAGCACCTGGAGAGCGGAGCCGGTGTCACGGTCGCCGGGATCAGAGTGCCACTCGATCAGGCATATCAATTCGGTGTGATCGAGACCGGCTCAGGAACCGTCATCAATGCCTTTCGCGAGAAGCCCACCGACGCCCAACCGATTCCGGGCGATCCCGATCACGCTTTCGTGTCGATGGGGAATTATGTGTTCACCACCAAGGTGCTACTCGACCAACTAGCCGCCGACGCCGAAGACGAGAACTCACGCCACGACATAGGCGGCAACCTGATCCCGCAGATGGTCGAAGCCGGGCTCGCTCATGTCTACGACTTCTCGGCTAACCAGGTTCCTGGGGTCACCGATCGCGAGCACGGTTATTGGCGAGATGTGGGCCATCTCGATTCTTATTACGACGCCTCGATGGACCTGGTTGCCACCGAACCCATCTTCAACCTCTACAACTCCCAGTGGCCGATCTACACCGCCTCGGTTATCGCCCCGCCGGCGAAGGTGGTGGCGGTGGCTCATCACGGCTCCGGCCAGATCGCCGATTCGATTCTGTCTAATGGCGTGATCGTCTCGGGCGCCTACGTACGGAACTCGGTTCTGTCCCCGGATGTGCGGATCGAGCCAGGTGCGGTGGTCGAGAACTGCATCCTCTTCGAGAACGTCACGATCGGCACCGGGGCGGTGGTGCGTCGGACGATCATCGACAAGAACGTGACCGTGCCGGCGCATGCGCGCATCGGTATCGATCGCGAGCAGGACGAGAGCCGATTCGAGCTCTCGCCGAGCGGTGTGGTTGCGATAGCCAAGAACCAACGGGTCGACTAACCCGGGTTTTTATCAGTCAAACCGACCTCCCCAAGGTCGGTTTGACTGATAAAAAGCCCAACCAAGCGCTAGCGGGTGCGGTAGAGGGCCATTGCCAAGGGGAGCAGGGTCGGGTTGGGGTCGTTGCGCTGCGAGGGACCGGTCGAGACGACCTCCTGCCAAAACCACTCGTCGAGCATGTCCGGCAAGTGAAAACGGGTGGGCTCGGTGCTGGCGTTCATGATCAAATAGAAAGACTCGTCACGCGGCTCAACCGCGCTTCCGTTCCAGTAGACCCCCAGCGTCCTTACCCAGGAGGTTTCCCAGTCGCGGGAGGTCATGATCTCGCCCGCCGGCGAAAACCATCCGAAATCGGGGAGACCGTTGGGCGCCAGGTCCCCGGTGGGATAGGTCGGTCGACGCAGGACCGGATGCTCCCGGCGCAGGCGAGCGAGCGTGCTCACGAGGCGGCGAGGGCCAGGATCGGCGGACGCCCAGTCGAACCAGGACGTCTCGTTGTCCTGGCAGTAGGCGTTGTTATTCCCGCCCTGAGTCCGCCCCAGTTCATCCCCGCCCAGGAGCATCGGAACCCCGTGCGAAAGAAGCAGGGTGGTAAGGAAGTTGGAGCCTCGTCGAGCGCGCCGGGCAATGATTTCTTGGTTGTCGGTTGGACCCTCGGTGCCGCTGTTCCATGAGCGATTGTTGGACTCGCCGTCCCGGTTCTCCTCTCCATTTGCCTCGTTGTGCTTGACGTCGTAGCTGACCAAGTCGCGCAGGGTGAAGCCGTCGTGGTTGGTGATGAAGTTGATGGAAGCGATTGGCCCTCGCTCGTGAAATATTCCCGAGCTGCCGGTTAGACGATCTGCGAACTCGTCGATGGTTCCAGGCGTGCCTCGCCACACCTCGCGCATCGTGTCCCGGTAGCGACCGTTGAGCTCGCGCCACGGGGCAGGGAAATGACCGAGTTGGTACCCACCGGCGGCGTTGTCCCAGGGCTCGGCGATCAATTTGCGGCTAGCCAGTTCGGAGTCGGCAGCGAGCTCGACAAGGAACGGGGCCTCGCTGTCGAAATCATCGGGGTTACGGGCCAGCGATGTGGCCAGGTCGAAGCGGAAGCCATCGACGTGCATCTCCCTCACCCAGTAGCGCAGGCTGTCGAGCACCACTTGTCGAGCCCATGGCAAGGTCAGGTCGACACTGTTGCCCGTGCCGGTACGATCGAGATAGCGCCGCCGATCGGTGGGATCGAGACGGTAGAAACCAGGATTGTCGAAGCCTCGGAAACAGAGCATCGGCCCGTGCTGATTGCCTTCGGCGGTGTGGTTGAAGACCACGTCGAGGATTACCTCGATTCCTCGCTCGTGTAGTGACTTGACCATGGCCTTGAACTCCTTCACCGGCTCCGAGGTGGCGGCGAACCGGGTGTCGGGCGCGAAGTAGCCGAGGGTCGAATACCCCCAGTAGTTGGTCAAGCCGCGATGAGCGACCGCCGGCTCAGTCGCAGAGGCATGCACCGGCATCAATTCGACCGCAGTCACGCCCAACTCGGTGAGATGGTCGAGGATTGGCGGGCTGGCCAGTCCGGCGTAGGTCCCCCGCAAATCGGGAGGCACCTCAGGATGGCGGACTGTCATTCCCTTGACATGGGTCTCATAAAGGAAGGTGTTTTCCCACGGGGTATCAGGGAAAGAGTCGCCCTCCCAGTCGAAAGCGAGATCGGCGACAACCGACCGAGCAGTCTGCGTGGCGCTGTCGCGTTCATCTGGTTCGAGGTCTCCGGCGCCGAGGGCGTCGTCGCCGGTCACCCGACCTGTGATGCACCTGGCGTAAGGATCGGTCAACAGCTTTTGCGGATTGCACCACAGGCCATCTTCGGGACTCCAAGGTCCGTGGACCCGGTAGCCGTACGCCTGACCGGTTTCTACCCCGACCTCGACTGAATGGGTCGGACCCGTCGAGGGAGTGAGGATGACGCGTTCTTCGACTCCGCTCTCGAAGAGGCAGAGTTCAACCTTCTCCGCGTAGGGAGCGTGGACCGAGAAGATGTTCAGGGCGTGCAGTACCAGGGAGTCCAGGGGTTGCGACCGAGGTTCTGGTAGTAGGCAGCGAGCCAGGCCGCAGTACCGATATTTGCTTCGGGGTCGAAAGCGCTAGCCCCGCCAAAGCCCGCCTTGGACGAGATCACAGCCCACGTCCCCGGCAAAAACTGGAACAGGCCGGAGGCCCCCGAATAGGGGTTGTAAGCCTCAGGATCCCCCAGGCTTTCGCATTGGATGATGCGCAGCGCCGGCTCCACCCATGCCGGCGGGAAGTATGACGAAACCAGGCTCCGCCACCGCTCCACCGCCGGCTTGATCGGATTGGTCCCGATCGAGGGAGGAGGGGGGAGCGAGGTAGAAGTGCTGGCGGTCGGCGTGGCCGTGACGACGGGAGATGGCCCGGTCGTTGTAGTCGTCGAGCGTTCGGACTGGCGCTCTTGTTCCGCCGCCGTCGCCTGGGCTCGCTCGACGCGGTCAAGTTCGGCCAGGAAGGCGCGATCGGCGGCCCGAGCCTGGGCGATTGCGACTCCAACTGCCCGATCGGCCTCGGCAAACATCGCTTCCAGGTTGTCCGCGGCAGCCTCAGCTGCAACCTGGAGGGTGGTCACCTGAGCCATCTCGATCGCCATCCGAGATCGGAGTTGATCGAGATCTCGCCGACTGACAACCAGGGTATTGGCTCGATCCTCTTCGTCGCCAGTCACCAGCTGAATAACAGGCCGACGTATCAGGGCCTGCTGAATGTTGCGGCTTTCGAAGACCAACCCTGCCGGTAGCGACAGGGCCTCCATATAGGCATCGGCCGCAAGGGCATCGACGCGGGCGGTGACCCGGGCTAATTCGCTATCCGCCGCGCCGACCAACTCTGCGAGTCGGTCGACCGACGCCGCCTTGTCGGCGAGCAAAGCCGAGAGTCGCTGGTATTCCTCGAGCGCCGCCAGCAGCTTGGCTTCCGACTCGTTGCGGTTCGCCACCGCCCCCGCCAGCAGGGTGTGGGCAGATTCCCGGCGGTCCTCAGCTTCCTCGAGGCTGGTTTGGGCATGAGAGACCACCGGCAGCAAAGCCACCAGGAAAACCAGCGCAATGAAGGCGACTCCTGAACGTCGCAGGCCCATGACTCGAAAGCAAGGCTAACTCGCCTTACCGAAACCCCCTCCGTCGCCTCCGGCGACACTCCCCCAACACTCGCTTCGCTCGCGGGGGAGGAAACCTTTCGGCCGCGGGAGAAAACGGCTAGACGCTGCCGGAGAAGGTGTCGCAGGCGTTGGGATCGCCCTGGTCGTAACCGGTCTGGAACCAGCGCTGGCGCTGTTCTGAGGTGCCATGGTTGAAAGACTCGGGATCGATCCGCCCCTGGGTGGCCATCTGAATCCGGTCGTCACCCACCGCCGCCGCCGCTTCGAGCGCCTCGCTGATCTCGCCGGGGTCCAAGGCAATGTCTTCCCCGGTCTGGAGCTGACCAACAAAGACCGTTGAGGCCCAGACCCCGGCAAAACAGTCGGCCTGGAGCTCCATCCGAATCGAGAGGTCGTTGGCCTGGGAGGGATCCTGCTGCTGGAGCTGACGCACCTGCTCGTTGATGCCGAGCAGGTTCTGAACATGGTGGCCAATCTCGTGGGAGAGGACATAGGCGGGAGCGAGGTCGCCCGTGGCCCCAAAGCGGTCGGAAAGCTCCTGGAAGAAGTCGAGATCTAGATACATCTGCTGGTCGAGCGGGCAGTAATGCGGACCCATCCGGGCGTCGGCCCCGCCACAGGCGGAGTCGGTAAATCCGGTGAAGAGGACCAGCTGCGCGTTCTGATATTGACGGCCCGAGGAGGAGAAGATCTCTTGCCACATGGCTTGGTTGTCATCGAGCACCACCGACATGAAGTCGGCCATGTCCGCTTGCGGATCGGTTGCCGGGTCGAGCGGGTTTTCCACCGCCGAGGTTTGGGGGGCGGGAGCAAGGTCGCCGAGGATGTCGCCGAGCCCGCCTCCATCACCACCGGTGAGAAGGGCAACGATGATGGCGATGATGATCGCGAGTCCCCCACCGCCGGCGCCGATGGCAACGCCTGGCCGACGCCTGCCGCCGCTCCCCCGCACGTCGATGATGTCGCCCGAACGTTCCGTTGGCTTGCGGTATCGAACCATGTCTGGCGATAGTAAGGGAACGCCGGATATTTCGATTCGCTACCTCCGGAATTGAGCCGGAGGCTGAGGTTGAACCGCCGACCGCTTACCGCCCTATTCGTAGCCGACGCGATCTCTTTGACCGGCAACGCTGTCGCCCAGTTGGCGATCCCTTGGTACGTCCTCATCACCACCGGCAGTCCCGTCCTCACCGGCCTGGCGGTCTTCTTCAACTTCCTTCCCGCCGTCCTGGCCGGGTTGTTCGGCGGGGTGATCGTGGACCGACTCGGGTTTCGTCGCACGAGCGTCATCGCCGACCTCGCCAGCGCCGCCGCCGTCGCCGCCATACCTCTTCTGGATTCCACGGTCGGAATCGAGCTATGGCAGTTGATGGGCATGGTGTTCCTCGGAGCGCTGCTCGATGCGCCGGGGGCGACCGCCCGCGCTGCGATCCTTCCGGATCTGGCGACGGCTGCAGTGGTCCCGATGGAGAGGGCGAGCGGGATCCGCGGCAGCGTCCAGAAAGGGTCTCAGCTCATTGGCGGACCGCTCGGCGGACTGCTGGTGGCTTCTCTCGGGGCGCCGACCGCGCTTTTGGCCAACGCTGCCAGCTTCTTCTTCTCAGCTGCCTTGGTTGCCTGGATAGTCCCGCCGACGCCCCACCGTCGACAAGAAGCAACGAGCTTCCGGACCGACCTGGTCGAAGGTTGGCGGTTTGTCCGCCATCACCGATTGATCCTGGCGATCGTCGTCACCGTCCTCATCACCAACTTCCTAGATGCTCCCTTCTCGGTGGCGATGCCGGTTCTGGCCAACGAGGCGTACGGAGGAGCTGCCGAGCTCGGCTTGATGTACGGCGCCTACGGAGGGATGGCGCTTCTCGGATCGGTGCTCTTCAGCGCCTTCGGTCACCGTCTCCGCCGGCGCCCCGTCCTGCTCGGCGGATATCTGGCGGTTCCGGCGTTGTACCTGGTGCTGGCCTCCTTGCCGCCGCTTCCTGCGGCGTTGATCACTTTGGCCCTGGTGGGATTTGCCACGGGCGGGCTCAACCCTGTCATCTATACGGTGGCCTATGAAAAGGTGCCGTCCGAGTTGCGGGGTCGGGTTTTCGGGACGATGCGGGCGGGTGCCTGGGCGGCGATCCCGGCCGGGGTCTTGTTGGGCGGGGTGGTGGTGCAAGCCGTGGGCGTCGTCACCACGTTCCTCATCATCGGGCTGTGCTATCTCGCCGTTGTCCTGTATGGGTTCTTCAACCCGGCGTTTCGCCAGTTGGAAAAACCTTCGGGGCCTGTGGAACAACCGGGTATCCCCGATCGGTTTTAGTCTCGCAACAGAAGAGGAGCTTGCAAATGTTCGGACGGAACAAATCAACTGAGGGCGCTCTGGTGGGCCGGGAGGAGGCGATGCCGGTACCGGCGCGCCATTTCGTCAACGGCAACCCGCTCATGGGCCCGTTTCCTGCCCATTTCGAAACGGCGATCTTTGGCATGGGCTGCTTCTGGGGTGCGGAGCGGCGCTTCTGGCAGACGCCGGGCGTCTACACCACGGCCGCCGGCTACGCCGGTGGGATCACGCCCAACCCAACGTACGAAGAGACCTGCAGCGGCCGCACCGGCCACGCTGAAGTGGTTCTGGTGGTCTTCGATCCCGCCGAGGTGACCTATCACGAACTCTTGCAACGCTTTTGGGAAGGACATGATCCAACCCAGGGAATGCGTCAGGGAAACGACGTCGGCACCCAGTACCGGTCGGCGATCTACACAACCTCCCCCGAGCAGCAGGAGCAGGCAGAGAAGAGTCGCGACGCCTATCAGGAAGATCTCGAGCGGGCCGGCCACCGCGGCCGGATCACCACCGAGATCAGACCGGCCGGGCCCTTCTATTACGCCGAGGACTACCACCAGCAATACCTTGGAAAGAACCCAGGTGGGTACTGCGGTCTGGGAGGAACTGGCGTCTCCTGCTCCGCCTGAATTTGCGACCCAGGGTGGTTAGGGCCGTCGGACGGCCCTAACCACCCACAGAGGGCGCCGCTCGCTTACCAGCCGCTGAGATCGGAGACCGCCAGCACTAACTGATCGACGGTCAACTCGTCATCGAGGTCGGCGGCGATATCGGGAGTGACACCGTTCTCGCCGAAGTCGGTCCCTGCCGCGGTCACCCAGCGGGCAACGGTGAGCTTGAGGGCTCCCCCGTTGGAGAGTCCATACCGCTGCTGGACCGTGTTCTTTCCAAAGGTGTTGTCTCCGATGACCACCGCCCGATTGCGCTCCTGCAAGGCGGCGGAGAGGACTTCGGAGGCGCTGGCGCTCCCGCGATTGACCAGGATCGCCACCGGAAGCGAACCGTCGGCGAGGAGACCGCCCTCGTCGGCGTCGTAAACGTCCTCGTCGTCGGGCCCAATCGTGCGCACCACGACTCCGTCGGAGAAGAACTCGCTAGCAATCTGGACGGTGGCGTAGAGCGCCCCTCCGGGATTGTCGCGCAAGTCCAGAACGAGTTGGTCGATCCCGGCGGCGACGAGGCGATCGAGGGCGTCATGGAACTGTGAGTCGGAGGTATCCGTGAACACGTTCAGCTTGAGATAGCCAACATCTCCCACCACCTCGGACTCGACCACAGGCACCGAAATCGAAGCTCGCACGATTTGGAACTCGATCTCCTTGCGGCCACGCTCGACAGTGAGGCTCACGCTGGTCCCCGCTTGTCCCCGCACGGCTGCGGTCACCTCGTCGACGCTCCAACCGTCGATCGACTCCCCGTTGACCGCCACGAAAACGTCGCCGGGGAGCAGGCCTTGGGTCTCAGCGGGGCTTCCGTCGAACACCGAGATGACCACCAAGCGACAGTCCTCCGAGACCACGCTGCAAGGGGTGGACTGGGGATCTTCGGCGGTGAGATCCTCGGAGGCCACCAGAGCCCCAATTCCTTCCACGGAACCGGCTTGATCCTCCTGCAACATCCGCAACGCCGCTGGATCGAGATAAGCGCTATTGGGGTCCAAGGCGTTCATCAGGCCGAATACGGCGGCTTCCTCTGCCAGGGGGTAGGGCACTCCTTCTGCAACCCACTCCTGGCAGACCGCGACGAAGGCGGCGCTGGGGATCACGCATTCGCCGGTTGCGCTGCCTGCTTCCTCGTCGAGAGCGTCAACCTCCAGGGCGGCGGCGGCGGCCAGCGTCGAGTCGGCGACCGGGTCGACGTACTTGTCGCCAATCAACCGGTGGGCCTCGCAAAGAAGCGATTGCTCGTCGGGCTCACAGGTGCGGAAGTCGACGGCAATGGTGGTAGTGGTGCTGGATGCGACCGTGGTGGGCGGCTGGTCAGGAGCGGCGGTGGTCGAGGGCACCGACGGTGTCGGCTCCGAGGATGGACTGGTGCTGACCGGAGCAGAAGGAACCGCGCACCCGATAACGACAAGGAGAAGAAGAGACCGGAGCCGGTTCACATTCGCTTCCTGCGTAGATTTGGCCGCATTTATGCGGCCAAATCTACGCAAGAACGATCTCTACCCAAGGGCGGAGAGCACGGCGTCGACCACGCTCGCCACATCGGCGGTGGGATCGACCGTGAGGGCGACATCGGGGACGACGCCGGTCCCGGCCACCGAGGCACCATCAGCAGTCGTCCAGGTGGCGATGGTCAGACGGAGAAGGCCACCATTTCTCAATTCGAACGAAGACTGCACCAGGTTCTTGCCAAAGGTCGGTGTGCCCACCACCACCGCCCGTCCTCTTTCCTGAAGCGAAGCCGCCAGGATCTCCGCCGCGGAGGCGCTGTTCTCGTTTACCAACAGGATCAGCGGAACTCGGGTGGCGATGCCACCTTCGACGGCCGGGTAGTCGAAGTTCCCCTCCCGCTCCTGGGTCCGGTAGAGGACCCCGCTGGGCACGAACTCCGAGCCCACTATCGAAGCAGAGAACAGGAAGCCTCCAGGGTTGTCGCGCAGGTCGAGGATCAAGCGATCCACCCCGGCCTCGTTGAAGCCCGTCAACCACGCATGGAGTTCAAGATGGGTGGCAAACCCAAACTCCGGCAACCGCAGATAGGCGGTTGACCCGACGATCTGCCCACTCATCGGAGTCGCCTCGGCATCGGTCCGAGTCAAGGTGACCTCAGAGGCGTCGATGGTCAAGACCGCGGTGGTACCGGACTCCCCGGCCAGCAAGCCGGCCGCCTCCACGGTCCCCAGCCCTTCCACCGGTTCACCATCGATGGCCGTGATGACGGCGCCCGCCCGGATGCCGGCCTCCTCGGCTGGCGAGTCGGGAAGAACCGTCACCACCTGGAGGGGACACGAGGGAGCCACCCGAATGCACGGCGATCCAGCCGCGCTCAAGGCGGCGATCACCATGCCGACTCCGGGAACGATCCCGTCCTCGCCCACCGACCCTGAAAGCTCGGGGGGGACATAGACGTTGTAGGGATCGACCATCGCCGCCAGGACGCCATCGACCGCCTCCTCGACGATGTCGGAAACCGGGGCAGCGGAGTCGAGCATTTCGTCCCGAACCGATCCACACAAGGGAGCGAATTCCTCCGATGGCACGGCGCAGACGAGACCGCGGGGAAGCTGCTCGGTCTCCGGTGATTCAAACGTCGCCACTGCTTCGAGGGCGGCGGCGGCCATGGTCGGCCGATCAGGTGGGCTGAAGTGACTGGTCTCGATCAACTCGACCACCTCGCAGAGCACGGAGAAAGTCACCGGCGGCGTACCGCAGCCTTGGATGGTGACTTCGAGGTCGCTCGGTGAGGTGGTGGAGGTTGCAGAAACGATCGGCATGACCGCACTCGTGGACACCGGGGCGCGGCCACCACAGGCAAAACCCAAGAAAATGACCAAAGCCAGCGCCGCCTTCATGCGCATCTCATTCTCGCCGTTGCCTTCGCTACCTTCCATCGGCACATGTCGTTTCTGATTCGGACATGGAACGATTCGCTGAAGCAGTTATCCATCTCCAACGGCTCATGGAGCGAGCCCGCCTCCGACCCCGAAATTGATCTGACCCGCTTCTGGGCCCTCGCCGGCATGGCAGATTGCCATGCCCACCTGGCGGTGGATTCACTGAAGGATGTGTCCGCCGCCGGCGAGATCGAGGGGATCAAGCGCCGCGCCTTTGCCCAGCTGCAGAGTGGCGTCTTCCTGGTTATCGATAAAGGCTGGCGTGATGACGTTGTGCTGAGGTTGACCGAGAGCCCTCCTGCCACACGACCCGAGCTGCGAGGGGCGGGACGGATCATCACCGGCCAGCACGGTTACTTCCCGGGTTTCGGTGTCGAGGTATCGGATGCAGGGCTCGCCGCGGCGGTGACAGAATCCGATCCCAGGGGTGGCTGGGTGAAGCTGATCGGCGACTGGCCTCAGAAGGGTCGAGGACCGGTGATCAACTTCTCTGAAGAGGCGCTGGCCGAGGCCTGCCAAATCGCTCACCAGGCGGAGCTGCGGGTGGCGATTCACACGATGGGCCCCGACACTCCGGGAATGGCGGTTCGAGCTGGGTGCGATTCGATCGAGCATGGCCTTTATCTCACGGAGAACGACCTCGAGCGCTTGGGTGCTCGCGGGGGCGCCTGGGTACCAACCGTGTGCAACACCGAAGACGTGATGTCGGGCTTTGCATCGGGATCGACCGCGGCGCGGGTGCTAGGGGCGGGATTAGAAAATGTGCGGCGGCTCCTCCCGTTGGCCACCGAATTTGGGGTCGCAGTCCTCACCGGGACCGATCTCGGTCTCCCCCACGGAAGGGTGTCGCTCGAGGCGGTTCGGCTCTGGGAGTACGGACTCGGGGCTCGTGAGTCGGTGGAAGCAGCCGGGCCTAACGCTTACGGCTACCTCGGGCTTCCGGCGCTGGAAGTCGGCGCCAGTGCCGATCTCCTGCTCTTCGAGACCGATCCCACCGAAGACGTCGACGTCCTCACCCGGCCGGTGGCCGGCATCAGGTGCGGCGAAGTGGTCTTCGATCACCCTCGGGTCCTCGCAGATTGGGGACCGGTCTAGGGTTCTCCGACCGATCGGGGGAGAATTGATGGAGAAAAGGCACCGCGCCCTTTGGTTTTTGGTCCTCATCCTGGCGCTCTCGGGACTGGCGGCGCAGGCCCAAACCACCCTCCCACCGGGAGGGACATTCCTCGACGATGACGGCAATCCCCATGAGGGGGCGATCGAGGCGATCGCCGCCGCCGGCATCACCACCGGCTGTCTTCCCGACCTCTTCTGCCCGTCGGCTCCCGTAACGCGTGCAGAGATGGCCGCCTTCCTGGTCCGCGCCCTCGGGCAGAGCCCGCTGGCTGCCTCAGGGACCTTTAGCGACGTTCCTGCCGGCCAGTGGTACACAGGCTTTGTCGAGCGAATCGCGCAGATGGGCATCTCCACCGGTTACGCCGACGGCACCTTCCGCCCCCAGGTGCCGACCTCTCGGGGGGAAATGGCCCTCTTCTTGATGCGGGCTCTTGGCCTCTCCCCCCGAAGCCATGCCGGCACCTTCAGCGACGTCGGACCGGGAGCCTTCTTCACCGAGGCGGTCGAAGCCATCGCCGCCGCTGGGATCACGAACGGATGTGGCGGCGGTCGTTACTGCCCCTTCGATCAGGTCCTGCGCGACCAGATGGCAACCTTCCTCACCCGGGGGTGGGATCTGGTTCCCAATGTCCCCCCGCCCCGTGTCAGTCGCCTCTCCCTTTCCACTATCGCCAGCGGATTCGACCGGCCTCTCTTCTTGGCGTCACCTCCTGGCGATGATCGGTTGTTCGTAGTCGAGCAAACCGGGCGTATTCGCATCATCGGTGGGGGCACCTTCCTCGACCTCTCGGCTTCCGTTTCCACGGGCGGTGAACGAGGTCTCCTCGGTCTCGCCTTCCATCCCGACTACGCCAACAACGGACGGTTTTACGTCAACTACACCAACACCGCAGGCGACACCAGGGTGGTCGAATACGAGGCCTCCTCCGATCCGAACCGAGCCGACACCGGCAGTGCCCGCCAGCTGCTAGCCGTTGACCAGCCCGCCTCCAATCACAACGGAGGTTGGCTAGGTTTCGGGCCCGACGGCTTGCTCTATATCGCCCTCGGTGACGGCGGAGGCGCCAACGATCAATTCGGGAACGCCCAGGACGCGTCGAGCCTGCTCGGGAAGATCCTGCGGATGAATGTCAACCAGCAGAATCCGGGAGCGGAGATCTGGGTGATGGGAGTTCGCAACCCATGGCGCAACGCCTTCGACGGTGACCTGCTTTACGTGGCCGACGTGGGACAGAACGCCCGCGAAGAGGTGAACGTCATCTCGCGGTTGGCCACCGGGATCAACCTGGGCTGGCCTCATCTGGAGGGCAGCATCTGCCGCAGCGGCCCCTGCGGTGGCTTCATCGGGCCGGTGGCCGAATACACCCACAATCAGGGCTGCTCGATCACCGGTGGCTATGTCTACCGAGGGACAGCGCTGGCAGGGTTGGTTGGGACCTACTTCTATTCCGATTTCTGTGAGGGCACGCTGCGTTCCTTCCGCTACACAGGATCAGGAATCACCGACAGCAAGATTTGGAGTGAAGTAGGAGATATGGGCTCGGCGACCTCTTTCGGAGTCGACTCGGCCGGCGAGATCTACGTCATCACCGTCGACGGGCGAATCCGCAAGATTGTCGCCGGCTAGACGCCTGAGGTCTGCCGATGAGCTCCACCCCTCGTTCGACTAATGGCCGACCGATGAAGCTTGTCCTCGCCTCGACCTCGCCTCGACGGCGGGAGCTGCTGGAGACTCTGGGGTTGACCTTTGCGGTCGAGGCACCGGAAGTCGACGAACTTCGGCTGCCCGAGGAAGAACCGTATGACTACGTGGAGCGAATCGCCCGCGCCAAGGCCGCTGCCGTCGCCGCCCCGGACGTGGTGGCGGTGGGGGCAGACACCACCGTCGTCATCGAGGGCCGGGTTCTGGGCAAGCCCGCGCACCCAGACGAGGCACGATCGATGCTGCGGCGGCTCTCTGGTCAGACCCATGACGTCCTCACCGCTGTAGCCGTGGCGATCATGGATCCGACCGTGCGAATGGTGTCGGCGGTGGAGTCGACTCTGGTCAGGTTCCTCGACCTCACTGAAGATGAAATCTCCGAGTACGTCGCCACCGGTGAGCCGATGGACAAAGCGGGTGCCTATTCGCTCGGCGGTATCGGTGCCTTGTATGTGGCGGGGGTGGAGGGGAGTCCCTCGAGCGTGCGCGGTCTCCCGCTTCACACTCTGGCTCGGCTTTTTCGAGCTCTCGACCTCGACTTGCTTTCGTTTCGATGAGGCTTCTCCTAGCCCTCCTGGCCGTGCTCCTCGTGGGGTGCGGGGACGCGAGTTCGGAGGGTGCCGACGACAGTTCGTCACCCTCGGAAACGACGACCGTGTCGCCGACCAGTATCACCACCGAGACCAGGACCAGCACGACTATCGCCGCCACCACCACCTCTGCGGCTCGGACCACCACCACCTCGATGGTGACGGATCTGCCACTGGTGGTAAGCAGCTCGGGATTGCTCGGATATCACGACGGGACTGACTGGGTGCCCGGCGAGGCAATCTTCGAGGTGGAGGGTGGGGAGGAGTATCAAGTGGTCGACCTCAGTGGTGTACGGGGCACCGCCATCGGTTCATCGCTCGAGATCTGTGAGCCGAGCCAGACTCCGATCATCGCATTGGATCCGCCCCTGCCGGTAGGCCATAACGAGCCGGGCGCGGTCGCCATAGCTGGCGCCACCTGGAACTTGCTTCCGCGCCCGGTACTCAGGGATGGGCCTCCCCCACCCGACTTCGTCGAGGGGGCGATCGCTTTCATCGCCGACCGGGGGCTCTCTGACCCCGACCCAGCGGTGGCGCAATATCTGACGTTCGACCTCGAGGGCGACGGGGTTGAAGAGGAACTACTCGTGGTCCGCCGGATCCCCGACGATCTTTTTGGAAATCCCGAGTCCTACAGCCTGGTGATGATGCGGAAGACCCTCGATTCTGAACCGGCCATCCTTGTTATCGAGTTCTCACAGGGCGCACCTGACAGCGCCTATGTGGTCTTTCACGTGGTGACTGCTGTGGTCGATCTCAACGGCGATGACAAAATGGAAATGGTGGTGGACGCGCACTACTACGAAGGATCCGGAACCACCGCATGGGAGTACGTCGATGACGATCTGGGCACCGTGGCGGCTTTATCGGCGGGCTGTGGGGCCTAGTCCTTGATTGCCGACATCCGAACCACAACCCCGGGCTCGTCGCTCCAATCGACAACGTCCTCTCTCGTTTCGAATTTCAGAATCCGCATCGAGGAATAAGCCTGCCGGAGGAGATCGGGATCGATCTCCACGGGTCGCGGCGGACGCTTGGGGTCGGTGGCATAGCTCTCGGTAACGATCAGGCCGCCCGAACGGAGCGCCGCCACCAAGGTTGCGGCGAAGGGATCATCGGTGACGGGAACCAGGGCATAGGTCATCACAATCAGATCCCAGGCGCTGGAGCCGTACTCGAACTCATCGTGGGCGCTGACCAACGCCTCTATTTGCAAATCACGCTCCGTCGCGGCCCTTTGCGCAGCTGCAATCCCTTCTCGCGACACATCAAAGCCGGTGACATCCCAACCCTGAGAGGCAAGGTAAAGGGCGTTGCGGCCCTGGCCCATGGCAATATCGAGTGCCTTTCCCGGCTCCCGGCCCGAGACCGTCTCCACCAAGAGGGCGTTGGGTTGGACGCTGAATCCGGGTTCTCCGAAGGAATAGATGCGATCGAACATCGGCGCCATCCAGTCCCGACGGACGGTGGCCATATCCATGACAGTTCGGATGGAATCTGTGGCTCGCTCTTCTGCGATCCCTGCAGCGATCATTTCGTCCCGGAAACCACCAAAGAGCGCCGCCGGATTCTGGGCAGCCTCGGCACGGTCGATGAAGCTGAGGAACGCCGACCAGAGGGCCTCGTCGTCGGTCACGGCGCCACGGTAGGCCTCGCTTATCGTGCCAAGGTGACCACTCTGCTGGCCGAGCTGATCGCGGCATCATCGGACGTCTCGACAACCAGTTCGCGTAATGCCAAGACCTCCCGCTTGGCCTCGCTTCTTCGAAGTCTCGATCCGGTCGAGTTGCCGACCGCCATCGGGCTTTTGCGAGGCGAGCCCCGCCAAGGACGGATCGGGGTTGGCTATGCCTCGGCATTCGGAACTTCGGTGGAACCGGCGGCGGATCCGAGCCTGACCGTCGCCGAGGTTGACGCCTACTTTGACCGGTTGCAGGAATCCACCGGTCCCGGTTCACAGGCTCGGCGGGCCCATCTCTTGGGAGACCTCCTCAGACGCGCAACCAGAGATGAGCAGGACTTTCTGCGTCGTTCCCTAACCGGCGAGATCCGTCAAGGGGCTCTGGCCGGGATACTGACCGAGGCGGTAGCAAGGGCGTTCGCGATACCTCCGGCGGTGGTCCGCCGAGCCTCGATGCTGCGAGCCGACCTGGGCGAGGTCGCTCGGGTCGCCGCCACCGAGGGGGAAGAGGGGCTTCTCACCATCGGATTGCGGGTGCTATCGCCCATCCAGCCGATGCTGGCCTCGCCGGGAGCAACTATCGGCGAGTCGATCAAAGGGCCGACATCGGTGGAATGGAAATTGGACGGGGCCCGGATCCAGGTGCACCGGCTGGGCGAAGAGGTGGTGGTGTACACGCGCAATCTCAATGACATCACCGCCCGCATGCCGGAGGTGGTGGCGGCGGCGATGGACCTAGAGGTGGCGGCAACGGTTCTCGATGGAGAGGCGATGGCATTGCGCGCAGACGGAACCCCACAACCCTTTCAAGAAACCATGAGCCGGTTCGGGACCGAGGAACGAGCGTTTGCCGAGGTTCCGGTGGTGCCCTTCTTCTTCGACATCCTCCACCTCGACGGAGCGGATCTGATCGATGTCCCTTTGCAGCAGCGACTCGAGATCCTCGAGAAGGTCGTCCCGGGCGAGAGGCGGGTTCCCCGCATCACGACCGCTGACCTGGCAGAAGCCGAGTTCTTTGCCGAAGGCGCCCTGGCGGCAGGCCAGGAAGGGGTCATGATCAAGGACGTCGCCTCGAGGTACGAGGCGGGGCGCAGGGGAAAGACCTGGCGCAAGGTCAAACCGGTTCACACCTACGACCTCGTGGTGCTGGCGGCGGAGTGGGGTCACGGTCGCCGCTCGGGCTATCTCTCAAACATTCACCTCGGCGCCCGCGATGACGCCACTGGCGAGTTCGTCATGGTGGGAAAGACGTTCAAAGGAATGACTGACGAACTCCTCGCTTGGCAGACGGACTACTTTCCGACCTTGGAAACCCATCGAGACCAATGGGCGGTTTACCTTCGACCCCAGCAGGTGGTGGAGGTCGCCATCGACGGCGTCCAAGCCTCCACCCGCTATGCCGGTGGCGTTGCGTTGCGGTTTGCTCGCGTGAAGCGATATCGATCGGACAAGGGACCCGAGGAAGCCGACACCATTCAGACCCTCCGAGCCTTGCTCGGGTAGCACCGATCTTGACCCCTTCCAATCAAACTCGGGCAGTTGTATAAGAGGGGCATGCCTACCTACTTCACACCCGCCAGCTTCAAGTTCCTGCGGGAATTGGCCGCCAACAACGAGCGGGACTGGTTTGCGGCCAACAAGGAGCGCTACGTCGACCTGGTGCAGGAGCCGGCCCTGGCTTTCATTTCCGACTTCGGCCCCCGGCTCCACAAGATTTCCTCGCATTTCGAAGCCGACCCTCGAGTCCAGGGCGGCTCGCTTCTGCGCCCATATCGCGACATTCGCTTTTCAAAGGACAAGACGCCCTACAAGACCAATGTCGGGATCCGCTTCTTCCATGAAGCGGGTTCCGATATCCACGCCCCCGGCTTCTACCTCCACCTCGAGCCCGCCAATTCCTATGCCGGCGTTGGGCTTTGGCGGCCGGAGGCAGCCGTGGCGCGCCAGATCCGGCAGGCAATCGTCGATGACCCGGCGGGTTGGAAAAGAGCCGCCCACGGGAAGGCGTTTCTCAGTCGCTTCACTCTCGATGGCGAGTCGCTCCAAAAACCTCCCCAGGGTTTCGATCCCGAGCATCCTTTGGTCGAGGATCTGAAGCGAAAGGATTTCATCGCCGGCGCTCGTCTGCCCGACCGGATGGTGACGTCGGACGGGTTCATGACCGAGTATGCGTCCCTGGCCAAGGCCTCGGTGCCCTACATGCGGTTTCTCACCGAGGCCATGAATCTCGCCTTCTGAGCGCGTTCCCATTCTGTGGGCTGGCAGGTAGGTACAGCCTCCCTGCGAACCCTGGGTTCGCTTTTACCGGGGAGTGATCAGCGGGATCAAGCCGAAGTCGTTGGCCGAGAGACCGTCGAGGGAGGGGGCGCCGGGATAGTTGGAAAGCAGTTGCTCCTGCTCGCCTTCGGTCGCCGAGGCGACGTCGATGATCCGGGTGTGGTTGGCGTCGGTGGGGGCACCACCGAGCCGAAACTGCTGGGCAGAAGCTTCGACGTCCCGCACCCGGCGCACGCCGGAGGACGGGAAGCCTTCCTGGCTCAACACCACCGCTCCGTAGGCCCAGGTGGCGGGGTCGCCCGGTCCGAATGTCGAGAGCGGGATCCGGGCCACCACTCTCCCCTCGTCTCCGAAAACGGCAACGTCGAATGAGGGCCTGGTCTCTTCGACGGTGCCTTCGGCTCCAGCCACGTAGATAGCCGGTTCCCAACCTTCGATGGTGATGCCGAACTCCCAACCGGTTCCTTCCGCCACCGAGGCATTGCGGCCGTCGATGAGGCGACGCTCGCCGTTGTCGGTGCCGGGATCGGTATCGATATAGACATCGAACGTCTGCACCGAAAGGTTGCGGGGTGATCCCCAGGGGTTCTGAATGGGGGCGACCACATCCAGGTTTATGACCAGTTGATCGCCTTCGATCCCCACACTGAATTCCTCAAGGTCGTAGCTGCCGGCGGCGAACACGGCATCGGTTGGATAGGTGTAAGTCCCAGGCCCGTGGTCGTCACCGAGGGGGTCGGCCACCTCCAAGAAGACTGCCACATTGGAGATGTCGGGAACCTGGAGGGCCAGCGGACCAGACGGGTAGAGAGCCCCGGAGCCGTCATCGTGTTTGAGGATGAGCAGGTCACCGGGAGCCAGCGGCCCGAGGGTGACAAGAGGAATCGCCGCCTCGACGTCGTCACCGATGGCGCGGCAATCTATGGGGGTGAACTCGGAGAGGACCGGACCGACTCCGCAGCTTTGGCCGAGCGAGATGACCGTGGTCGCTCCAAACCCGAGGGGAGTGCCTTCGGCGGTTGTGGCGGATTTCTCTCCCCGCGGGGCCCCGAGATACACGGTGCCGGCGGGCCCGCGCAGATAGAGATAGCTCTTGTCGAATTGGACCGAGAAGACCCCGTCGGTGGGGGCTGCTTCCCAGTCGTCGAGGCTGCCATCGATGATGACGGTCCCCAGCTCGGTGGGTGTCAGCGTGGCGACCGGTCGCTCGGGAATGATTGGCACTTCCAGGAACGATGGCCGCTCGCGGCCGAGTTCGTCATAGACCGTGCCGAGAAGATCGCGGAAGGCGGCGTCGAAGTAGCCGTCGTCGCCCGACTCTTGATCGGCCCCGTACCACCAGAACCAGTCCGATCCTTCGGCGAAGAGCATTTGCCGGTAGGCGGCCTCGTAACCCGGGTTCTCCTCCTCGGACCTGAGATCCCCTCGCACCTGGAAGAGGTAGTCCCAGGCTGTGGACTCCTCCTCCTCGCCGATCCAGGTAGCGAAGTTGGGCTGGAACCAGGCACCCGGCCAGATGTCGGGAGCGGGTTCGACGTCGGGAAAGCGGGACAGGTAATCGGTGGGGGTGATGGTCGTGATCCAATCCGCTTCGTTCAATCGTTCATAGACCGCCCGCAAAAAGTCGATCCCATCGTTGGGATATGACTCCCAGGCGTTCTCGCCGTCGAGGATGACCGACACCACGTATGGCCGCCCCGCTTCGAAGGCGGCTTCCACATCCAACGAGTCGCGAATCGCCTGCAGCCGTCCCATGAAATCATCGGCGGCGGCGTTGGCCTCGGTACCTGAATACTCAAAGCCGATCAGATCGGATAGCAGGCCGTCACGAAAGAACATGGGTACCGGGTCGTTGCGATTGAGTTGGGCCGCATACGGTCGGTAGAGCTGGTTCCCCTGCTCGACGAGGTCGTCTTCGTTACGCGTGAACGACCCTATCCCCAGCGTCTTAGCCAGGACTTCTTCGCCCGTTGCCACCCATTGCACCCCGTTCTTCGAAAAGAGCGACATCACCAGCTGTGCCACCGATCCCTCACCGGGCCACATCCCCACCGGTCGGCGACCGAGGAGACGCTCGGCTTCGTCAAGTCCTCGGATCACGTGCTGATCGGCGTCGGGAATCTCCATGAAGCGATTGGCCGGCATCAGGGCGGCCGGATCGCCAACCGTGGCGAGAGAGACATCGGAGATCAAGGGAAGGATCGGGTGTGCGAAAGGGGTGGTGATCACCTCGATGCGCCCCTCTTCCCAGAGCTGGGTGTGAAGTGGGATCACTTCGCCGATGATCCTCTGGTGTTCGGCCAGCACCACCGCTTTGTCTTGTTCGCTGAAGTCGCGCCCTTTCTCCACCAGCGCGGCAAGCGGATCTGTGTCGAGAAAGCTGGGGTCGGTCCAGGCGAGGTTGAAGAGCACCTGGAGATCGCGCAATTCGTCGAGCGTGAAAGGGCCCGGAGAATCTCGCCGCTCGGCGAGCTCGCTGAAGCGAGGGAAGCGCCCGATGATCTGCGGATTGACATCGAAGAAGCGGGAGGCGATAAAGGCGGCCTGCTCCCCCGAGAGCTCGTCGGCCGGTACCTCGGTCATGGTCCAATAGACGTCTTTCGTTCCCTGCGTCAGCTCCTCCAGCTGGAGAAGAAGGATGGGGGTGAGATTGAACGTCACCTTGACGTTGGGATACTCGGCAACCAAAGCGGCCATGTCGTAGTAGTCCTTGGTGGCATGCACTCTCACCCATGGCCTCGAGACCGTGCCGTCGGGGAGCAACGGATAGCGAGGTTGGTGCTGATGCCAGATCAGGTTGAGGTAGAAGTGCGGATCTAGCTGGTCCGGGGCGGGATTGGGCGGATCCACATCCACCGAGGTTGTGTTAACCGTGAACTGATTGCACGCAAACACGACACCGGCGCTGATCAGTAGAAGAAGCGCTCGCTTCATTTGCTCATCTCGATGATCGCTCCCGCGCGGGCGGCCAGCGTGAGGCTATCGCCATCGAGCTTGGCGTTCCCCCAGAGGACGGCGCCAGCGCCAGACAGTGGGTAACGGGTCCGACCGCCCCGGTTGATCAGCACGGCCAAAGACTTTCGACGCTGGTGGCGGGTGAAGGCGAGGACCTCGCCGCGGGAGGGAAGGGGACGCCACTCCCCCTCAACCAAAACCGAATGATGCCGCCGCAACGCCGTGAGAGACGAGATGACTTGGGCCACAGGATGCCTGAGTGGATCGCGGGTCCAATCAAACGCCCGCCGGCAATCGGGATCACTCTTCCCGGTCATTCCGATCTCATCGCCGTAATAGATGCCGGGCGCACCCGGAAAGGTCAGCTGCAAAAGCGTTGCCAGTTCGAGACGCCAGATCTCATCGCCGGCCGCGGTGAGGAAGCGAACCGTGTCGTGGCTTCCCAGGAGGTTTTGGTTGGCGAGGGTCACAGGCCAGGAGTAAAGAGCCCAGAGATGGGTGAGGGCATCGGAAGTTTCGCGAGCATCGGCCTCGTCGCGGGCCAGAAACCGGAGGCAGATGTCGCGGAAGGTGTAGTTCATGGTGGCGTCGAAGCGATCGCCTTGGAGCCAATCTCCGGCGTCCCCAAAGACTTCCGCCAGGAGATAGGTCTCGGGATCCTCCTTCCGGACTTCCTGGCGGAAGTCGATCCAGAAGTCCGGATCGACATAGCGAGCCACGTCGAGTCGCCATCCATCGATGCCGAACTCGCTGATCCAGCGACGCCCGATCTCGAGCATGTAGGCCCTGGCGCCGGGATCGGCAAGGTTGACTCGGGGCATTGTCGGTACGCCATACCAAGCCTCGTAGGTGGGCTCGATGGCCGGGCCGGGGTCATCGAGGTAGTCGAGCTCTATTCCTGCCTGCCCAGCCCAAATCGGTAGCCACTCGGCCCGCCAACCCCGCAAGGGAGCTCGGACCTTGATCCGAACCGGCCAATCATCGACGATGAACCAATTCCGATAGGAAGAGGATTCGCCCTTCTCAACCAGATCTTGAAAAGCGAAGAAGCGGGGATGGCAATGGTTGAACGAGGCATCGACGACGATCCTCATCCGGCGGTCGTGTGCTGACTCCACGAGCGAGGAGAGGGCTGCGTTTCCCCCCAGCACAGGGTCGACCTGTTCGAAGTCGACGGCGTCATAGCGATGGTTGGAAGGAGACAGAAAGACCGGGTTGAGATAGATCACGTCGACGCCTAGGTCGGCCAAGTAATCGAGGTGCTGCCTGATCCCGGCCAGGTCTCCTCCCTGGAAGGAGCGGTGGTGGGGGGGCGAGCCCCAGGGATCGACATCGGCGGGATCGTTGGAAGGATCACCGTTGGCGAAGCGATCGGGAAAGATCTGGTAGATGACCGCGCCTCTAATCCAGTGGGGTACCTCGCTAGGAGCCAGGTCGGCCAGTGTCCAGCGATCAAGGCGCTCCACCGCGTTGGAGATGCCAGACGGCACGTAGTACACAGCTCGCCCCTCCTCGGTCCGGAAAGCGAGGCTGAACTCGTCGCCCGCTTCCAAGTCGGCGACGATCTCCCAGATGGCGTGGCGTGCGGTGACGGCGACGAGCTCGAGTTCAATTGCTCGAACTCCTTGCTGCCGGCGTACAACGAGAGTGGCATCGACCAGCTCAGGTTCGGTGTGACACCGCATCCGATACCGGCCGTCGGGCTCTCGATCGAGAAATGCCCGATCCGTCGGATCGAATCGCACGTCACGGGGAGTGACTTCGCCGGGGAGACCGAAGATCCCGAGATCGTCGCGGTAGCGACGAGTTCTCAACCCTTGACGGCTCCTGTAGTCAACCCGCCAATGATCTGCTTCTGGGCGATGAGGAAAGTCGCCACGATGGGTGCCGCGCCGATGAGGGCGGCCGCGGCGAGATTGCCCCATTTGGCCGAGTAATCGGACGAGACGAACAGTTGCAACCCGACTGGCATGGTGTAGTTCGCGGTTGAGGTGATGAGAGTGCTTGCCAGGATGTACTCGGCGAAGAGGTTGGTGAAGGTGATGATGAAGATGACCGCCAGCACCGGCCGCGCCAGAGGGAAGACGACGCTCCAGAAGATTTGGAAGGGGCCGGCGCCATCCACCCGGGCCGATTCGTCGAGGCTGGCGGGAATGGTGTCCATGAAGCCCTTGATGAGAAATGCATTGAACCCGATGGCACCGCCGAGATAAACCATGATCAGGAAAAGGTGAGTGCCGAGACCCGCCTGCGGAAACACCTCGCCGATTTGCTGGGCCAGCAAGAAGAGCGCAATGAAGCCCAGAAACTGAGGAAACACCTGGACCAGCAAGAGGGCTAGAAGCCCCATACGCCGGCCGCGAAATCGCATGCGGCTGAAGGCGTAGGCGGCGAGCGACGCCAGCAACACGTTGATGATGGCCGCGGTCAAAGCCACCTTGTAGGAATTGCCGATCCATCTGGCGAATGGAGTGGTGGCATTGCCAAATAGCGAGGTGAAGTTCTCGGTGGTCAGGCTGCGGGGAATCAGGCGGGCAGAGACGAGCGATTGCACCGAGTTGAACGCGGCCGAGACGATCCACGCCACCGGATATAGAGCGAAGAGCACGCCAACCAGACCCACCAGGTGACGCCAGCCCAGCTCGCGAAACCAGCGGCTCAAAGGCATCTTGTTCTCGACCGCCTCCACGGTACGCGAGGTGGTCAGTGCCTCAGCACGGCTAGACACTTCCGTAGACCTCCTCGAGACGCCGCGTGTAGCGGAAGCTGAACGCCGAGATGGCGGCGACCATGAAGAAGATGATGATGACTACCGCCGACCCCAGTGCGAACTGATTACCCCGACCCGAGCTGATGGCGAGGTCGAAGGTGAAGGTGATCAAGAGGTCGGTCTCACCCACCGGCACTGACGCTCCCGGGACCGGCGGTCCTCCGTTGGTGAGAAGGAACGGAAGGACGAAGTTGTTGAAGTTGAACCCGAAGGATCCAATGAGAAGCGGTGCTGTGCCCACCAGCAGCAACGGAAGCGTGATGGTCCGAAAAACTCGCGCCGCTCCCGCCCCATCAACTCGAGCGGCTTCCTTCAACTCGGCGGGAACCGCTTGGAGCGCACCCGAGCAGATCAGGAACATGTACGGAAATCCGAGCCAGGTGTTGACCAACAAGAGCGAGACCTTGGCCCAGAAGGGGTTGAGGAGCCAGGGAACATTTGAGATCCCCACTGAGTTGAGCAGGTCGTTGACCGGTCCGATCTGGTCGTTCAACAACCCTCGCCAGATGATGATCGAGATGAAGCCGGGGATGGCATATGGGAGGATCAAGAGCGATCGGTAGATCGACTTGCCCTTCAAGCGGTCGTCCTGGAAAGCATTGGCCAGTGCCAACCCCACGGCGAACGTAAGAAGCACCGATAACGAGGCAAAGATCAGATTCCAGGCGAAAACCTTGAAGAAGGGCCCCTGCAACTCGCGGTTGGTGAAGATATTCCGGTAGTTGTCGAAACCGACATAGGCGACCCAGCCGGGATCGATCGGCTGGCCCTCGCAGACGAAATTCCCGGTCTCGGCCGGGCACGTGATGTTCAGCTGGGCATCGAAGAGCGAATCGCTTTCGGGGTCGTACCTAAAGCGCTGGGCCCCTGCCACCAATCGCGCCGAGGACGTGGTTTGCACCTCGGCCACGCCCCCGGGCATGTCGAGCACCAAATTTTCGAGTTGATCGGCAATCCCGAATCGCTGCAACGGGGGGACCCTGGTGAAGGGGCCGATCTGGTCGGCGATCCCGTCGCCATCGGTATCGGTGGCCCCAAGCTCGTCGGGCGTCGGCAGGGGGTCGGTCGATGGTTCCTCCGAGCGGAGTCGAGGGACACCAAATGACACATTGCCGTCCGGATCGGTCACGAGAAAGGCGAAAGTGCCTTCAGGGTCGCGATATACCTCCAAGGCGAGTGCCACGGCGCCTTCGGTCGATTGCAGAGGCTGGCGCTCGAACTGAGCGATCACCTGATCCTTCGACTGGACGTTGCCCGTTCGATAGTTGGTGAGCGAAACATAGGAGGTGTAGACCACGGGCCACACCACGAAGAGCAGCATGAAAATCAAGCCCGGCGTGAGCCAGCGCGAGGCCTGGGCGCGGGGATACAGGTAGACGCCGTTCACGATCAGGGCGATAAGCCCCACCAGCGCCACCAGCGTCCAGGAGCGTTGGGCGATCAATACCGGCAAAGCGAGGGCCAACAGCGCATCGATCAGCGCCACGGCCCCAAAGCGGACGAAGGCGCTTCCGAGATTGAACCTTCGACGCGGAGAAGGCAGGGTCGGTTCCCTGCCTTCTCCGGTAGTCATCTCTTTCGACCCTAACGGAGCTAGCTGCCGACTGCCCCTCGGACTGCGGCGGCGGCGGCCGTCATCGCGTCTGTCGCCGCAAGCTCGCCGTTGCGAACGAGCTGAATCTGCTCGCCGAGCGGTGTCCACACGGCTCCCATCTCGGGAACGTTCGGCATGGGATTGCCGTCGGCTGCGGAGGCGGCGAAGGTCGCCGCTACCGGGTTGTCGGCCAGGCCTTCGAGAACGGAGGTGAAGGCCGGGTTACGGGGGTCAGCGTCGTACAGCGCCTGCTGGGTCTCTGCCGTGGCGATGTAATCGAGCAGGAAGGACTGAGCCACGACCATGTTCTCGGAGAAGGCGGAGAGGAAAAAGCCCTGGGCGCCAACGAAGGGCGCAGGAGCATTTCCACCGATGGTCGGGATCTTGGCAACGGCCCAGTTGATCTCCGTCTGGCCTTCCAGGTTCCCCACTTCCCATGGCCCGGTCATCCAGAACGGCTGCAGTCCGTCAAGGAAGAGAGCCTTGGCGGTGTCGTAGTTGGTCGACCCGATCACACCTGCCGCAATCTGCTCCTCGAGGAAGGTGATCCCGGCGATGGCACCCTCGCTGTCGAGACCGACATCGGTGGTGTCGTAACCAGAAGCCGGGTCATAACCAAAGATGTAGCCACCCAGAGCGGAGACGAACGGATAGTTGTGATAGGCATCGGGAGCATCACCGCCACCGGGCACCCCGACGCAGTTCTCGATCCCTTCGAGTCCGGCGCAGATCCCAGCCAGTTCTTCAAATGTGGCCGGTGCTTCCGGAACGAGGTCGGTGTTGTAGTAGAAGGCGATTGCCTCCGTCGCGTACGGGACTGCGTAGAGCGAGCCTTGGTAGCTGAATGCATCGATCGCCACTTGCTCGAACTCGCCGGACTTGGCACCGAGATCGATGGGCTCGGCAACGCCATTGGCGGCTAGTTCCCCGACCCAGTCATGGGCGCCGATGAAGATGTCGGCGCCTTCACCGGCAGGACCAGCCGTGACCATCTGATCGCGGATATCGCCGAACTCCTTCGTCTCGACGGTCACCGTGACGCCGGTCGCCTCGGTAAAGGCCGCGGCCACCTCTTCGACGACCGGGGTACGAGCCTCATCGGCCCACACCAACAGGTTCACGTCAGCCGATGCGGCAGTGGTGGTAGTTGCTTCCGCGGTGGTCACGGGAGCTGCAGTGGTAGTGGCACCGGTGTCGGCGGTAACCGTCGTGTCCCCTGCGCCGCCGCCCCCACAGGCTGCAAGCACGAGGACCAAAACCGCCAGCAGCGCCACTGAGCGTTGCTTCACAGTCGAATTCCTCCTGAGTCATGAGTGGGCTCGGAAACCCGGTCCCAGGCGTATGTAAACAGTCCTGCGTTTCTTGCGTAGATCTGGCCCCATAAATGTGGCCAAATTTACGCAAGAAACAAGAACGAGCTAGTTGGGGCTTTCGAGCCAGCCGCTGACCCGTTCCAGCAGGTACTCCGAAACCGCCTTCGCCCGGTCGAGCTCCTCGCAAAGCTGCTCGCGCGCCATCAGAACATCGACCAGCGACACCTGGCACTTCCCCACCACCTGCAGGGTGCGCGCCGAAGGATCGGTGACGGCGGCGATCGATTCGTTGGAGGACACCGTGATCGGAAGCTCAACCCCTCCCAGACCGGCGAGGTCGGTGCTCACCACCAGGAGGTCAGGCGGCGACAGCAGGCTCGGCAGCTGCCAGTTGAAGTAGAGGTCGAGTCGATAGAGATCCTCGGGCTCTTCCCACTCGTCGTCCATCTCGTCGAGCCGGTCCTGGAGCGATAGCACCACCCGAGGATCGACATCGAGGCTCAGATGCAGATCGAGCGGTCCGCCGCAGGCATCCTCGGGATGAACGTCGACTTCCCAGGACTGTCGCAAGCTATAGGTCTCCATGAAATGGCGCTCGTCGTGGACGTGGAATCCATGCTCGATGGCATGATCCTTGAGGTCGGCGACGAAGCCAGCGATGTCGATTGCCATTGACGGCCAGCCTAGAGATTGACGGGGACAGAAGCGCCAGTCGAAAGCGGGAGCGCATCGGCTAGTTCACGGGTCAAGGAGGCGCCCAACAAGTACACGGCCGACAGGAAATAGACCACCAAAAGAATCGCTACCACCGAACCCGCGATCCCACTGGCGCTGGTTCCTCCTCCCCGACCGACGAAGAGGCCCACCAATCCCCCGACGATAACCATCGCCACTTCGGTAGCGATGGCGCCGGCGGCGGCGACCCGCCATGGGGGGCGATAGGGAGTGAAGAACCTGAAGCTGACAAGGATCGCCACAAAGAAGATGAACGCCGTGGTGACAAATGCCACCGTGCCCGTCGCCCATTCCGCCGGCAGCCAAGCCGCAAGAGTGGCGGAACCCACCAGCAAGGCAAGGGCGATCGCACACCCAAAAACCGCGGCCAGCGTCAGAAGTCGTTGCCGGATGGCCCGTCCGATCCCTTCGAGCCTTCTCGTCGGGACCTCATTAAGCGTATTCAACGAGCCCTGTACCTCGGTAAATAGCCCACTTCCCGCCCAAACCAGCAAGACGAACCCGATGAGCCCGGCCGTGGTAGCCCCACGGGCTTCGGTCAAAAGCCGCTCCAAGTCGGTGGCAAGCTCGTTTCCGAGTAGCTGCTGCAGGCGACTGGTGAGCAGGCCTTGGGCGGCGTCCTCTCCGAAAATGGCCCCGGCAACCGAGATCGCAACCAACATCAACGGAGCCAAGGCAAACACCGCCCGATAGCCGATGGCGGCGGCCATCGTCGTCCCGCGTTCATCGGAGAAACGCCGCCATGTCGACTTGAGGACCTCCAAGGGCTTCCTTTCTAACGTTTACCGTCTCCGTATGGCGTGGCCGTTCAAACCCCCGATTGAGACCATGGAAGCCAAGGTCGTGGAGTCGTGGCCGGAGGGGGCGTTTGCTTTCGAGCCCAAGTGGGATGGGTTTCGGGCCGTCTCCTGGAATGGCAAAGAAGTGCGGCTCGACTCCCGCAGTCAGAAAACCCTGCTGCGATATTTCCCCGAACTCGAGGAGCCGGTCAGCCGCCTTCCAACCGACACCGTGGTCGATGGGGAAGTCGTGGTGGTGATCGACGATGTCACCGACTTCGACGCTCTCCAGCAAAGGATCCATCCCGCCGAATCGCGCATCAAGCGCTTGGCGGCCGAGACTCCTGCCCAACTGGTCGCCTTCGATCTTCTCGCCCTCTCCGGAGAGGACTTGCGACAGCGCCCTTTCTCAGAACGTAGGGAGCTTCTCGTCGATCTGCTGTCGGGCCTCGAGCACCCCTGGCACCTGACTCCCTCAACGATCGATCCCGAGATTGGCAAACGCTGGTTCGACGAGTTTGAGCCGGCGGGATGCGACGGCATCATCGCCAAGCCGCTCGGTCAGGGTTACGTGCACGGAAAGCGCGCCATGCTCAAGATCAAGCACCGGCGCACCGCCGATTGCGTCGTCGGCGGCTACCGCGAGCACAAAGAAGGCGGCAAGATCGGCTCGCTCTTGCTCGGCCTGTACAACGCGGAAGGGGAGCTGCACTTCATTGGCCACTGTTCGGGTTTTCCCGAGGGACAACGGGAGGCGATCTTCGAGAGATTCCAAGAGCTAAGAACGGAGGGCTCGTTCGGCGCCGCAGCCCGGGCCCCGGGAGCAGTTAGCCGCTGGACCGGAGGGAAGGATCTCTCCTGGACCCCCATCGAAGGAGGCATCGTCGTCGAGATCAGCTACGACCAGCTGGAGGAGGGTCGATTTCGACATGCCACCCGCTTCCATCGTTGGCGTCCGGACAAGGATCCTCGCAGCTGCACGATGGATCAGCTGGAGCGTCCGACCGGGCTCGGTTTCTCCGAAGTGGTGGTTGGCTAGCCGGGACGGCTCATCGTCTGCAGCGCGAAGAGCACGAGGATGATGGCTCCGAATTGGAGCCCGGCGCGAAATAAGAAATAGGCCGCCACCAGCGCCACCACAAGTCCGATCACAGCCGCCACCCGACGACCCCGCCCCGGCATCCACTTTTCGAGGAGCTCGGCCATGATGTGCCAGCCGTCGAGGCCACCGATCGGGAGCCAGTTGATCAGGCCCCAGGCGATTGTCACCCAAATGAAGGCGCCGAGAAAAAAGATCAGCCACAGCTCGGCCCGGGCAGCGTCGCCGAGAAACACCCGGAAGGGACTGTCGATGACTCTGGAAGCAGCGGAGCCAAACGTGCCCAAGCGGACGAGGAGGTAGAGGATGCCGGCCACGAGGAAGCCGAGCCCGGCCCCGGCGGCGGCGATGGCGATTCGTCGTCCCCAGGAAATCTGACGATTGGGATCAGACCAACTGGTCGCTCCTCCCAGGCCGTGCAACGTGATCTGGTTGACCATGCCCCCAAAGCCACGCACCGAAAAGGCATGGCCAAGCTCGTGCAGGAGGACCGAGACGAACGCCGCCGCCACCCAAGCCACGATGCCCTGCCAGCCGAGATTGGTGCCTACCAGAAAGAGTCCGAGGATCAAAAAGGTGGGGCTGATTACGACCGGAAACCTGAACAGGTGGAACCTCACCGGTTCGGCCCACCGATCGACTCTGTCATGAAGCCTGCAGGGTACGGTTGCAGGCGTGCCAAACGAGACCACGGTCGAAGTCGGCGGGGAAACGGTCCGTATCTCCAGCCCCGACAAGCTGCTCTTTCCACGGCAGGGTTGGACCAAGCTCGACGTGGTGAACCACTTCGTTCAAGTGGCTGAGGGCGCTCTCCGGGCGGTGTTCGGCCGTCCCACCATGTTGAAGCGCTACATGGAGTCGGTCGAGGTAGCCCCCATCTATCACAAGCGGGCCGAGCCCAATTCCCCGTTCGAAACCGTCGAGGTGAAGTTTCCTTCGCAGAGACCGGGTCTGATGAACGTGCCTCGCACCGAGGTTGATGTCGTCCGATTGATCCAGCGCGGCTGTCTCGACCTCCATCCCTGGCCGGTACGAGCCGAGGACACAGACCATCCCGACGAACTGCGCTTCGACCTCGACCCGACTCCGGGCTTCACCTTCGAGCACGTGCGGGAGGCGGCTACCGGCCTGCGTCAAGTGCTGACCGAGGCCGGCCTGGTCGGCTGGCCGAAGACTTCGGGGAGTCGGGGAATCCATGTCTACGTGCGAATCGAAGCGGAGTGGGACTTCTTTCAAACCCGACGATCGGTCCTAGCGGCGGCGCGGGAACTCGAGCGGAGAATGACAGGACTGGTTACGACCAGCTGGTGGAAGGAAGAACGCACTGGAGTCTTTATCGACTACAACCAGAACGCCCGCGACAAGACCGTGTCGGCCGCGTACGGCGTCCGTCCCACCGGTTTCGTATCGGCGCCATTTCGCTGGGAAGAGATCGATGAAATCACGATCGAGCGCTTTCCGCTCGACGGCTTCGCCGAGCATTACGCGGAGGTAGGGGACCTGACCGACGGGATCGACGAGACCCCTGGACGGATCGAAACTCTCCTGGAGTGGGTCACCCGAGACCAGGAGGAATACGGACAAGGCGATGCTCCCTGGCCGCCACAATATCCGAAAGTGGCTGGGGAGCCGACGCGAGTCCAGCCCTCACGTAAACGTCATGACGTCGATACCGAAACCTCCGCCCCCCTCGGCGCCCACTACACAATCGAGCAGTTCCTCGCTGACAAAGGAGGAGAGAAGTTTTGGGACGGTCTCGTCGACCTTGCCCGGAGATGCGGACCGTTCGATTTTGCCGCCGGGAAGACCCGCAGTGCCTTCTTGGTTCGAGGTCGCTTCCTCACCGTTTACACATTGAGCGATCGAGGAGTGAGCTTTTGGTTATCGATGTCGAAGGGGCATGAGCATCCGCGGGTTCGAAAACTGTTTCAGGTGGGACCGCACGAATGGGTCCACGACGTTCGGGTCAACAAGACCGAAGAGTTGGACGACGAGCTCGGCGAGCTCATCTGCCTTGCGTATGAGTGGGGACTGACCGGGGAGAAGTGACCCTGTTTCCTCCCCCAGCGAGCGCAGGGTGAGGTGTCGCCGAAGGCGACGGACGGGGCCTCTAGGCCTCGACCGCTCCGAGGTGAGCCGTCTCGCGGAGAGGAAGTTCGGGCGTCATCAGGGCGAGGACGAGGGCCAAGACGGTGAAGGGCAGTGCTACCAAGAAGACGGTGCCGATCGACGAGGCAAACGCCTCCACGACCTGGGTCCGCACCGCCTCGGGCAGGGCGGCGATCGCCGCCGGGCTCGAGGTGAGTTGGCCGCTCCCGCCTTCAGGAACGAGGCCAGCCAGCGCCTTGGTGAGCTGGCTGGTGAAAACCGCACCGAGCAGCGCTGTGCCAAAGGCGCCACCAAGTGAGCGGAAGAAGTTGTTCGAGGAAGTCGCCACTCCTAGATCGCTGTGATCGACTGCATTCTGAACGGCCAGCACCAGCACCGGCATGATCATTCCCACCCCGACTCCGAGGATGAACATATATACCGATGCCGTAAAGAGAACGGTGCCCACACCCATCGTCGAGAGGAGGAAGAAGGCCAGAGTCGCCAGGGCCGAACCGATCACCGGAAAGATCTTGTAGCGACCGCTGTGGGTGATGAGCCGGCCTCCGATCACAGAACTCCCGATGATGCCCACCATCATCGGTATCAGGAGAAGTCCGGAGTTGGTGGCGCTGGCGCCGACCACTACCTGAAGGAACAGGGGAAGGAAGACGATCCCACCGAACATCGCCAGGCCAATGATGAATCCCGAGGCTGACGTCAGGGCGAAGGTTCGATTCCGGAAAAGACGAGGCGGAAGGATCGGCTCCTGAGCCCGGCGTTCCCACCAGAGGAAGAGAAGCGCCACTAGCACTCCTATGACCAGGAGACCGATGATCAGGGGAGAACCCCACTCATACTCGTTCCCGCCCCAGACCATCGCCAGGAGCAGAGCAGACACGCTTACGACCAACGTCCCCGCCCCCCAGTAGTCGATGGGGTGATCACGGCGCACAAAGGGGAGGTTGAGTGCCGAAGCGGTCACGAAGAGGGCGACAAGACCGATGGGGACATTGACGTAGAAGACCCAGCGCCAATCGACGTTGTCGACCAGCCAACCACCGGCCAAGGGCCCTGCCACACTGGAGAGGGCGAAGACCGCTCCAAAGTATCCCTGGTACCGGCCTCGCTCTCGGGGGGAGAGGATGTCACCGATGATGGTCATCGCCATCACAAACAGTCCTCCTGCTCCCAGACCCTGCAAGCCGCGGAAGGCGATCAGCTGCCCCATGTTCTGGGAAAGCCCGCAGAGAATCGAACCGGCGAGGAAGAGAATGATCGCCGCCTGGAAGACGATCTTGCGCCCGTAGAGGTCAGAAATCTTGCCGTAGAGAGGGGCTGTAACGGTGGAGGCGAGCAGGTAGGCGGTCACCACCCACGAGAGTTGTTCGAGCCCTCCGAGTTCCCCGACCATCGTCGGGAGTGCCGTGGCGACGATTGTCTGATCCAACGCAGCGAGGAAGAGGCCGATCATCAGCCCCCAGATCACAGCCATGATCTGGCCATGACTCATGGCTACGCGAGGAGCGTCGGAGGCAGGAAGAACGGTGTCGGTCATCGGAGAGGCCCCGAGAGCAACCTATCAAGTCCGGCCGGATATTCCGAGGCGGTGAAATTTTCGTTCTGAGGGCTGGCAGATAGGTCTAGCCACCCTCCCAACCCAGGGTTCGCAGGTAGCCTCAGGGGGATGGAAACCGATCGGCTCATCGAGACGATCCGACGATCGGTCATCGGCGCTGATACCGCTGTTTTCACTCCTTACGGACTCCGCCGGGTCACCTACGCCGACTACACCGCGTCGGCCCGATCCCTCTCCTTCATCGAAGACTTCATACGAGAGACGGTCCTGCCGCTCTATGCCAACACGCACACCGAAACTTCGGGAACCGGTCTCCAGACGACTCGCTTCCGAGAGGATGCCCGGACACTCATCCGCCACGCCGTGGGCGGCGACGAGAACCATGCCGTCATCTTCGCTGGCTCGGGCTCCACTGGAGCCATTGACCGGTTAATCACGATTCTCGGGGTGCGGGTGCCGGCCGCCCTGGATGACGAATTCGATCTCAGCGGGCATATCCCGGTCGATAAACGTCCGGTGGTATTCGTCGGACCCTACGAACACCACTCCAATGAACTTGGCTGGCGGGAGACGATCGCGGACGTGGTTGAGATCGCCGAGGACTCCGACGGGCACATCGATCTCGACGACCTCGAGCGACGTTTGATCGAATTCTCCGATCGGCCGCTCCGGATCGGGTCGTTCTCTGCGGCATCGAATGTGACCGGAATAATCACCGATACGTCGGCAATCTCGACGCTGTTGCATAAGCGCGGAGCGCTTTCCTTTTGGGACTTCGCCGCGGCCGCCCCCTACGTCGGCATATCCATGCGACAGAAGCAGGGGGGCAACCTCGATTACAAGGACGCCATATTCATTTCTCCGCACAAATTCATTGGCGGCCCGGGGACGCCGGGGGTGCTGGTCGTCAGAAAAGACCTCTTGGCCAATCGAGTCCCATCGGTTCCGGGTGGAGGGACGGTGGCTTATGTCAACGAACTCGTCCATCGTTATCTCACCGATCCCGAGCATCGCGAGGAAGGCGGGACGCCTGCCATTGTCGAATCCATCCGGGCCGGTCTGGTGTTTCAGCTCAAAGAAGCGGTGGGGGTCCCTGAGATTCGCCGGCGCGAGGAAGACTTCATTCAGCGAGCGATCGATTCGTGGTCCCAAAACCCCAACATCCAGATCCTGGGCAATCCCAAGGCCGAGCGACTCTCGATTGTCTCGTTCGTCATCCGCTTTGGTGATCGCTACCTACACCACAACTACGTGGTGGCTCTGCTCAACGACCTTTTCGGTATCCAGGCACGGGGCGGATGTTCCTGCGCGGGACCCTATGGACATCGCCTTCTCGGTATCGACCTCGCCACCAGCCGCCAGATCGAACGCCAGATCGGCCTCGGGTGTGAAGTTGTCAAGCCGGGGTGGGTAAGGGTCAACTTCAACTATTTCATCAGCGAGGAGGAGTTCGCTTTCATCGTCGAAGGAGTACACCTCATCGCCCAGTTCGGCTGGAGACTGCTTCCCCAATATCGGTTCGAGGCCGACACTGCCTTGTGGAGACATCGCCGGGGCCTGCCCTATCCGCCGCTCTCGCTCTTCGAGATCGACTACGGCCACGGACTGCTCGAGCACCGGGCCAGGGGCCGAGCGTCCGCCAGCGCCGATGAGTACCCCCGCTACTTGACCGACGCCCGCACCTTATTTGCCACCGCTGCCGTCGACTCCGACGTCATCGATGACATCCTCGATGTCGAAGCGGAGTCCCTGCGCTGGTTTCCACTGCCGCACGAGGTTGGTGTTTGACAAGCGGTCGCGTCGTCGCCGTCAACATCTCCCCTGGCGGTGTACCGAAACTTCCCGTTGACCGCGCCTTCCTCTCCGCCAACGGCATCGAGGGAGATCGGCACAACGATCGGGTTCATCACGGAGGCCCTCTCCGCGCCGTTTGTCTCTTTTCGGATGATGTCATCACCGCTCTGCAGGCAGAGGGCCACCCGATTTTTGCAGGTGCGGCCGGGGAGAACGTGACGGTGAGCGGAGTCAGTTGGATCGATGTTGCGCCCGGGACCCGCTGGGGCATCGGCGATGAAGCCGAAATCGAGGTGACGAGCTACACCACCCCCTGTTTCAAGAATGCAGGCTGGTTCGTCGACGGCCGATTCGCCCGAATCAGCCAGTCACTCCACCCGGGGTTCGCCCGGGTGTACGCCCGGGTGCTGGTGGAGGGTTCGATCGCTCCAGGAGATCAGTTCACCCGGACTGATTGAAGAAAGAAGAGCGTCCTCGACCAGGCAAGATCCGCGGCCTCGGGGTCGAAATGGTTCCCCTCCTCGAAGAAGCCGGGATGGGTGCCGGGGTAACGAAAGGTCTCGAACTCGATTCCTTCGAGGCCCATGGTCGCCTCCATGAAGGCAGCATCATCGGAGCTGACCCAAGGGTCCTCGTCTGCCAAGTGCATTTGATAGCGAGCTCTTGACCCGGCGAAGTCGATGGTCTGAGTGCCGTAGAACGAAACCACGGCGATGACTCGCTCGGGTCGGCGGACTGATAACCAGAGCGCCAGCGAACCGCCCATGCCCAGACCGAGAACCGTCACCGGGCCGGGCACAGAACTGCCCAATACCTCGAGCCCGCCGAGCGTGGCCGAGACCAAGTGATTGGGATCTACCGCCCGTAACACCTCCTCGGCCTCGGCCTGGGTGGAGGGGAGTGCCTGGGAGAGAAGATCGGGAACGAGTACGGTGCAGCCTTCGTCGGCGAGGCGGTCAGCCAGCTTTTTCGTGGCGGCGTTGAGCCCATGCCAAGAGTGGAGCAACAAGACCGGGTTGGACGGCCGAGAAGGCCCGACGTAGTAAGCCAAACCGGACATGGCCTCGAATTGTGACCACGAATTCATCCCTATCTGAAAAGCATCGGCGAGGGGTCGCCTATACCGCGCTGGCGGCCCTGCTCTTCGGAGTGAACGGGGCAGTTGCGGCCGATCTATTGAGGGCGATTCCCGCCGGCAACGTGGCTCAACTTCGCTCCGTCCTCGCCGCTCTGGTGTTGGGTGTCATCGCCTACCGCCGGAAAGCTGTGGCCACCGGCGGCAGGCTTCTGGCCCTGGTGGGCTTCGGTCTCAACCTGGCCGTTGTCAGCTTGTCCTTCCTGGTCGCCATCGATCGGCTCGGGGTGGGCCCGGGCGTCACCATCCAGTTCAGTGCTCCAGTACTGGTCTTGGCCTGGATTCGCATGGTGAACAAACGTCGGGTGCCGGCGCTGGCCTGGGTTGCGGCGCTGGTCGCTCTGATCGGTGTGGCCTTGGTCAGCGGTGCTCCCCACTTCGGCCGCCTCGACCCACTCGGCCTCTTGGCTGCTGGCATCGCCGCTCTCAGCTTCGCCACTTACATCATCCTGTCAGGGTTTCTCGGTCGTCAGCTACCAACCATCACCATCGCCGCCTATGGCTTCGCCTTCTCGGCCCTTTTCCTGCTGGCCGCATTCCGAGTGGCGTTGCCGCCCACCGAGGGGCGGGTGCTGGCGGGGGTTGTATGGCTGGTGCTCTTGGGGTCGGTGGTTCCCTTCCTCCTCGAAGTGGCTGCCCTTCGACTCACCGATCCCGGCAGTGTTGGCGTCGTCGCCACGCTCGAGCCGGCGATTGCGGCGGCGGTGGCTTGGTGGTGGCTCGGCCAGATCCTGACCCCGCTTCAGGTTTTGGGTGGAGTCTTGGTCGTTGGGGCAGTGGCGTTGATCGAGCGCTATTCCGCCCGCCCCCCTCTCGGTCTCTAGAGAACCAGGGGTATTAGCGTCGTGGACCGGCCGCAGAAGGAGGTTCCATTGGCTACTCGGCTCAATCCTTACATATCGTTCACAGACAACGCCCGTCAGGCGATGGAGTTCTACAAGTCGGTCTTCGGGGGAAAACTCACTCTCAGCACCTTCGGGGAATTTGGAGCCCCTGACGGGCCCGGGGCCAACAACATCATGCATGGCCAGCTCGAAACCGACAGCGGGATGACGTTGATGGCCGCCGACACCCCTCCCGGACAGGAGCACCAGTCGGGGAATAACTTTGCCGTCAGCCTCAGCGGCGAGGATGCCTCCGAGCTCCGGGAGTATTGGAAGAAGCTCTCGGCTGGCGGACAAGTCTCAGTACCCCTCGAGAAGCAGATGTGGGGGGACGAATTCGGCATGTGTGTCGATCAGTTCGGAGTTCCCTGGATGGTGAACATCGGCGCGCCAAGGGGCTAATCGCTCCGCCTTAAGCCTTCTGCGCGGATTACGCCGGGCATAGCCCGGAATAATCCGCGCAGATCCACTCGTACACTCGCCGGGCTCATGTCCTCGTCGGTGGCCCCCCTTCAACTTCGTGGTTTTCGTTCGCTATGGGGGGCATCGCTTTTCTCCAACATCGGAGGCTTTCTCCAGGCCTCAGCGGCTGCCTGGCTCATGCTCGACCTCACTGGATCGGCCACATGGGTCGGTCTGATCTCCGCTTCGACCACGCTTCCCTTTCTCGCCCTCGCCCTACTCGCCGGAGCCGTGGCCGATATGACCGACCGGGTGCGAATCCTGCTCGTGTCCCAGATTGCGATGGCCATAGCGGCAGCCGCTATGGCCATCCTGGCTTTCCTAGGCGAGGCCACTCCGGTCCGCCTCCTCGTGCTGGGCCTGCTCATCGGAGTCGCCGGCTCCTTCAATCTTCCCGCCTGGCAGGCTCTCGTCCCCGACCTCGTGCCTCGGGAAATGATTGCGTCGGCGGTAGCGCTCAACTCGGTCTCCTTCAACGTCGCCCGGGCGGTAGGTCCGGCCCTCGGCGGCCTCCTCATCGCCACCATCGGAGCCGAAGCGGGCTTCGGCCTCAATGCTCTTTCCTACATCTCCGTCGTTGTTGCGCTTTGGTTCATCGGACGCTCCGACACTCAGAAGCCGGCGGATGCCGCCCCTCTGACGACCGCGATGGCCCTGGGTTGGCGATTCGCCCGCTACACCCACAGTTTTCGGCGAGTGCTTCTGTTTGGGGCCCTTTTCGGGTTGTCGTCCTCCGTGGTTCCGACCGTCCTTCCCAGCCACACCGAGGCGCTGGGAGGCGGCTCGCTCGCCTACGGGGTGCTGCTCGGCACGATGGGCTTTGGCGCCATCGTGTCGGCATTCTCGAGGCGAAGGGTGGCAGAGGTCCTGCGGAAGTGGACCGTGCCCGCCGCTATCGGCGGGTATTCGGTCGGTGGCATTGCGGTTGGGCTGGCCCCGTCCTTGCTATGGGCCATTCCCGGCCTGCTCCTTTCGGGCGCTTCGCTCGTGCTCGCCACCACAACCCTCAACTCGACTGCTCAGATGCTCAGTCCTCGTTGGGTTCGAGGAAGGACCATGAGTCTTTGGTCGCTGGCTTTCGCAGGGATGACTCCGATCGGGGCGATAGTGGCTGGGGCTGTCGCCGATGCCCTCGGCACTCGATCCTCGTACGTGCTGATATCCGCGGCCGGCATCGGTTTGGCGGTAGCTGCCATCCGCTCGGGGATACCGGTGTTGAGCGAGATCGTCCCGCCGGAATTCGATCCTGAGCGCAGTCCGCCTGAGCACGTCGAAACACTCGACAGCGGCCCGGTGATGGTTCTTAACGTCTTCGATCTCGAGCCCGACCGTGTCGACGAGTTTCTCGAGGTGATGCAGGGCCTGCGGCTCGTCCGGCTGCGCACCGGTGCCTACCGCTGGCGTCTCTACCGGGATGCGGCTGACCCGCGCCGGCTGATCGAGATGTTCCTCGTGGTCTCCTGGCGAGAGCATCTCAACCAGCACCGTCGCATCGATGATGTCTCGGCCGCCCTGATTCGACGAGCTCGGGCGTTCGATCGAACCGGTGAACCAAGGTCGCGTCACCTCATCGCAGTCGATGTGGAGCGGCCTCCCGATTTCGACTTGCTGCTCACCACCCACACTCACATGCATGAGACCGATGGTTCGATCCTCCTTGAGGAGACCGTCGAGTTCGACGCCATCCGCGGGGATCACATATGACCGGTCGCAGCGGGGGTCGCTATCTCCGCTTGCTCGCCGAGAACTCCGACTTCCGCCGGCTGTACCTAGCCCGCCTCGTCTCCTTCGGAGGCGATTGGTTCCTGTTGGTGCCGATGCTGAGCCTGGTTCACGAGCTGAGTCGGTCTCCGTTTCTGACCGCGGCTGTGCTCACCGCCAACACCCTTCCGGCGTTCTTGCTCTCGCCGATCGGAGGCGTCCTCGCCGACCGGATCAATCGGAAGAAGATCATCGTCTGGTCGAGCCTGGTCGCCGCCGGAGCGAGTTCGACGCTCCTCTTCGTCGACTCATCGTTCATCCGCGACAACGGGCTCGGTGTGGCACTGGTCCTGGGAGCAATGTCGGTCCTCGCCGCCCTCAGCGCTCTGATCACTCCTGCTTCCTCGGCGTCCCTGCCGGTGATCGTCAGACCGGCCGAACTTGGCGATGCCTCTTTTCTTCTCGAATCCACCTGGGGCACAATGGCCGCGGTAGGAGCGGCGCTGGGCGGGGTCGTCGCCACTTTCTTCGGTCGCCGGGCGGCCGTGGCGGTGGATGTCACCAGCTTTCTCGTCGCCGCCACACTGATCTGGCGAGTGCGGACCAATCTTTCGCCTCACAAAGAAAGAGCCAGCGGCGAGCCGCCCGCCCGTCTCCGCTCCGCATTCACCTACATCGCCCAGAAACCGACGGTGGCGGCGCTGCTCACTTCGAAGGCGGGCTTTGCCATCTTCGGCGGTGGGGCGGTGGCGCTCCTCCCGGTCCTGGCCCTCGATTCATTCGGAGCAGGCGACGACGGCGTCGGCTGGCTCCTCGCCGCCCGCGGAATCGGCGTCGTCATCGGCCCATTCATCATCCGGCGGATGGTCGGTGGCACCGATCGGGCCGTGCTCACCTCCATCGGGGCTTGCATGGCGCTGTGGGGCCTCTCCTACCTGGGTACGGCGGCGGCCCCCTCGCTGCTCATCGCCGCCGCGGCCGTGTTCCTGGGACACGCCGGGGCGGGGAGCCAGTGGAGCTTCTCCTCCTACGGCCTTCAGCTCTACGCCGACAACAGCATCAAAGGTCGCATCTTCGGGCTCGACTTCGCCGCTGTCACCCTCACCTCGACGATGTCGCAGCTGCTGTTCGGTTGGCTGGCGACCTCGTATTCGGTCCGCTCCATCTTCGGTGGTTTGGCGCTAGCAGCGATTGTTTTTGGGCTCGTCTGGCGTCGGGTCACCTTGAGATATTGGAACGAGCCCGCTCACGCCATCTGAGATGACTGCAACCAAGTGCACCTCATTGGGGTTCCTTGATTGATGGACGATCTCCCCCTTCGGCTGGCTGAGAACCTCGATGGAGCGTTTCCCGAATTGGTCGAAGGCCTGCAATCCGAGCTCTACTCCGGCTTGCGGTCGCTAGCCGGAGGGGACGCCGAGGACCTGGCCCAGGAAACATTCATTCGGGCGTATCGCGCCCTGGCGAGCTACGACGCCGCTCGGGTCCGGAACCTCTCGCTCCGGGGATGGATCTGGACCATCGCCCTCAACCTGGGACGGAACCATCTTCGGGATCGCGCCCGCCGACCGACCGCGGCCAATGAGCTTTTCGACGTGGGGAGGGATGATCCCGAGCCCGCCGACTGGATGGCTTGGGAAACTCGTTTGCAGAAGCTGAGCCTCCCGATCAGGAAGGCCGTGGTCCTGCGCCATGTGGTTGGCCTCGACTACACCGAGATCTCCTCGGTGACGGGGCGCCCGGTCGGAACCGTGAAAGCAGACGTCCATCGCGGACTACAGAGACTGAGAAAGATCATGGAGGACGAACAATGAACATCGAGGAAACCCTCGCCGATCTGCGTCGGGACGCGCCGGCATCGCTCAAGGCAAATGTCGATCTCGGCACCGGTTTGGCCGACGGTGTCTCCATCTTCGAGAGTCCGGTTGGCGAATTGGCGGTGACATTCAATCCCCGCGGCGTTTCATCGGTGAGTCTGGCTGAGCTCGATTTCGAGGAATACTTCGCCGCTCGATTCGGTCGTCGGCTCATCGAGGCCCGGCCGCCGGCTGGCTGGGAGAGACTGATCAATCGGGGGATCGAGGCCGGAAACCCGGGTCAGCTTCCTCTCGACCTAAGAGGGGTTACCGCCTTTCGACGAGAGATCATGCTCATCGCTACCACCATTCCCCGGGGTGAAGTGCGGCCCTATCAATGGCTGGCCCGCCAGGCCGGACATCCGGGTGCAGCCCGAGCGGTGGGAAGTGCCATGGCCAACAATCCGATTCCTTTGATCGTTCCCTGTCACCGAGTCGTGCGCGCCGATGGTTCCCTCGGGGCCTATTCGCTCGGGGGAGCCGACAACAAACGTGTGCTGCTCACCCGTGAGGGATTCATCTCCACCTGAGGATGAGCCAGAGGCCCTAGCCAATTTGCCTTCAATGCTTGGCGCATCGGGGCGATAAATATCAGAATTGACTATGGCCGATACGCCAGAAACCACTCCCGCCGGCGAGCCTTCTTCAGAGGCGCCCTCCGAGCAGCCCCCGCTCGATCTGGTTCCCTCCTTCGCGGTCGAAGATGAGAAGGCGGAGGCCTGGAGCCCTCTGACCAGGGCCAACTCGGATTACGAAAGACTCTGGTCGATGCCCAACGGGTCAAGCCACCCAGAGACTCCCGCCGCCGCAGAGTCCGCGCTGTCCGCCGAGTCGGTTGCAGAGGAGCCGCCAGCTCCAGGTCCTGAGACGAAAGCCGCTAAGCCGGAATCCTCTGAGCCGGAATCCTCTGAGCCGGATGGGCCGGATGCGCCGCCGACGGAGCCGCAACCGGCTGCAAACCTGACCGCGGCCGCCACCACTCCTACTCCGGGGTTCACCGGGACTCTGGTGACGGGTTCTGAGGTCCTCAATTCCTCGATCGTGGTAGGAAGCACCGGCATAGTCCTTTGGGGCGGAGGCGCCGAGATCGGAACCTGGGAGCACTCCCAGGCCAAGATCGCCCGCCTCACCTTTTCTCGCTTCGCCATCCAGGCCGAGGACGAGACCCTCACCTTTACGGCCGACGACCCCACCGGACTCGATAACGCGATTGCCGCCGCCACTACCGCGCCGCAGCCGCTAGATACCGAAAGACCTGTCGAGGACCCGCCGCACCAAGCCGAGGCACCACTACCGCCGCCTCCCGCACCCGTCACCCTCGAAGCCTCTGGGCCGGCAGCTCCGGTGAGACGGCCTCGCATCAAGAACTTCCGGCCGGAAGGAGCGGACGCACCGACGCCGGTGCCGACTCCTCCTCCTACGGTCGAGGAAGTCATCCCCCAACCCGATCCGGTCGAGGAGGAAGGGGAAGAGGTCACGATCGCGGATTCGATACGCGCCCACAGCGATCGGAAGACGGTCCGCGCCCGCCGCTTCCGTCCCAACGACCTTCGGGGCATGCTCATCAAAGGGGCAGTCGTAATCGGCCTCGTCGCCATCCTGGCGGGAGCTGCCTATGCCGTGATGCTTCTCATGGGACGCACCGGCAGTCGGGGAGCCACCGCCACCACCCAACCCGAGCCCACCGCTCCACCGATCACGATCGTCATCACAACCGCTCCGCCGGTGACAGTTGCCACCACTGCCGCCCCCGCCCTGGGGGATACCACTTTCTTTCAAACCGACGCGGCCACGCTGACCGAGCGATGGAACACATTGGCCGAGGTCTCTGCTCCCAACATGGTGCTTTTCTCCGATCTCACCTCCCCCTTCATCCTGCTCCTGACTCCGAACGTGACCCTGGAAGGGGTGCTCGACCCTGTGGCCGGCAACGTCACGATGCGAGCCACCCCAACCGGGACCCCGGAAGGAGACGGGGCGATCCTCAACGCTCTCGGGATCCTGATTGGGACCGCCGATCCCTCACTGGACGGCAGCGATCGCAAAGCCTTACTGGCGCAACTCGGCCTCGACGTCGATCGACCGGAGTTGGGCGGAATCGACGGGTCACTCACCCACAACGGGCTGGCTTATCGGATGGTGTATCAGGCTGACCAGAACACGCTTGAGTTCGCCATCACCCCCGAGGGAGCGGTGACCACCACCACCAGCGCCGGCTAGCCCCGCGCTGGGGGAGGAAAAACTATCGGGTTTCTACCCCCGCAGGGGGGAGTCCCGCCGCAGGCGGGGAGGGGGCGCGCTGGGGAGGAAACAAAATCATTGCTTGAAGGCCCCCGTGATCGGCTTCCAGTCCTCTAATTCCCCCGGGTCGATAAGACCCACCGGCGCAATGAATATGGCACCAACGCCGCGGCTCGCCAGATCCCGATAGCGCTCGAGGTGGCGTTGAGGGATTCCGGCGTGATGGCGCTCGGCAAAAACCTCAGCCCTCATTCGGCCCCGCCACTGCTCGACTTTCGACGCTACTGCCGACCGATCGCTTCCCATTACTGGAGTATCGAGAATCGAAAGTTGGAATGCGGATGGGCCATCCAAGCGCTTCTTCACAGCTGACAGCACCTCTTCCAATCGCCCCTCTCCAACGACGTTAAGACCATCGGCTAGCCGGGCGGCCAGGTCCACAATTCGCTTGCCCTTACCTCCGACGTATATCGGGATGGGGTGGAGCGGCCGTGGATAGCAAACCGCTTGGTGGACGGAGTGAACCTTTCCGGTATAGGTGGCCTTGCCGGGTGCCCACATCAGGCGGAGGATCTGGATCGTGTCCTCCAGGCTCAGAAGGCGTCTCCTCGCATCCCACGCTTCGTAGCCATAGGCGAGCTGTTCCGCTTCGAACCAGCCCGCTCCGAGACCGCAAAAGGCACGCCCTCCGGTCAAGGCGTCGAGACTGGCCAGCATCTTCGCCAGGAGGGCCGGGTTGCGAAGGGTGACCCCGGTCACCAAGGTTCCCAGTTGCAAGCTGGTGGTCGAAGCTGCCATGAAGGCCAAGCCCGTATAGGCCTCGACCATGTTTTCCCACTCCCGCCCCACCTGAGGGATTTGCACGAGATGATCCATCACGGCCAATCCCCTGAACCCCACTGCTTGAGCAGTGGTCGCCATCTGATTCAACCAGGGACCGAGCGGCTGCTTGTCGGGGAACCGGGAAACCTGCAGATAAAGATCGAGGCCGGTGCGGCGAGATGGCTCCTCCGACGGCACTGCAGCGGTGGGCGATACCTCGCCACTCTCGCTCTGAACCCGGACGACCAGGTCCCAACCCTCGTCTTCGATTTGGGCAGAGACCTCGCGCATTCGGCGGAATTGCCCGGTCAAGACCGTCGCAGGTACCGGTCGGGATCGATTCCGGTTGCGGGCCCGACAAACGGCTTCAGGCGTGTCAAAGACCACCGCCACCGCAGGCAAACCGGCCTTGCTGGCGGCGGCACGGTGCGCCTGGCGGCGGGCCGAATCGAAGCCAAGAGTGTCGACGGCCGCCGTCAGGCGCCGGCCCACCCGTGCGGCCACTATGCGGTCGAGGATGTCGAAGGCGGCTTCGCTCGCATCCAGATCGTGCTCGCCACTACCAACCAGCGCCCGCAGACGATCGGAAGAGACTATTTCCTCGGGGCGATAGCGCTGCTCCGCCCAACTCGACTTTCCCGATCCGGACGGACCAACGAGAACGACGAGAGCGGGATCAGGGATTTCATTCATCGAGCCGGCGCTTAGTCGCGGCCGTAGGACCAAGCCGACCAATAGGCCTTGAGACGACCGCTGAATTGATCCGCTGCTTCGGCGTAGATACGGCCACCCATCACCCGAGCCGCGCCCTCGAGCTCCCGGCGGCGTTGATGGGAGAGGGCGATAAGGAGATTGCGCTCGTCGGGATCCGGGGCGAGCTCGGGAAGCGCCGCCACCAGGGCGATCAACTCGGTCTGATCGTGGTCGTCGCCGAGGACGTCACCCAGGTGCTCGAGCGATGCAGCCAGACCGCCAATCACCTCCGGCCAGAGCGGAGCGAGGATCTCCATCTGATGTCGGAGGTACTTGACCTGCTTGCGCCATGCGTGGAATTGCCCAGGGTCCCGGGTGCGGTAGGCGCCCTCCATCGCCTTGCGTCCCTGCTCATAGGTGCGTCCAACACCTCCTCCGATCGAGCGAAAGGAGTTGGGGATAATGCGGGCGCCGTAGCGGGGATCGGAGGGATCGGTCGGCCAGGCCGCATAGCGGGAGCGGGCGCGGTAGATGATCGCCGTCACCTCGGCCAGCACCTCCGGATCGTCGAGGATGCGATTCATCCTCCGATCGTGGCGACTACGGAGCCGGTCCTCGACTCCGCCGAATACACCTGGAGCCAGCAAGTGGCTGTAGCGCCCCCGCAACCGGGTCACCGCATCCAACAACACCTTGCCGTCACGAACCGGCGCCACCAGTCGGGAGGCCCGGGCCAGAGCGCCGTTCTCGGCTCGGTAGACCTTGTCGCCAATGACCGGACGGACCATGCGCAAGAGCGCCCGCACCCGTTTGTTCGACTTGCGCAGTTCATGGATGGCCGAGTTGAGATCCGAGCGCGAGGAGAGGGTGTCGAGGGAGGCTTCGAATTGCTCGAGAGAGATCCGTCGGAGGGCGCCGGAAAGGTTCTCGCCGGGAATCAAATGGAAGTCAGGCGCTGGCAAGGCCGGCAAGTGTGGCACTGAAAATCAGGCTAACGACAGCGATGACAGCCGCCGCTCGAGAAAGCGGCGATCGGCATCGTTCATGTTTATCGCCAAGGCGGATCGGTACGCCGCCGCGGCTTCAGACTCGCGGCCCAACTGGCGAAGGAAATCGGCGCGGGTAGACCAATAGAGATGCCAGCCATCAACCCCGGCGATTCCCTCCAGCAACTCCAGGCCCGCCTCAGGTCCGAATACCTTCGATTCGGCTACTGCTCGATTGACGCGGATCACCGGGCCGTCGTTGAACGATTCGAGGAACCGATAGAGGTCGGATATCTGGCGCCAATCTGTTTCCGCATCCGAGCGGGCTTGACCGTGCAGGCAGGCGATGGCGCCTTGGATTTGATATGGCCCCGCCCTGCGACGGCGCAGAGCGCGCTCGATCAATAGCGAGGCCTCGCGGATCGCTTTCAGATCCCACAGCGACCGGTCCTGATCGGCAAGCAGAACGATGTCGCCCCGTTCGTCGAGCCTGGCCCGATGGCGAGCATTGGTGGCGAGCATGAGGGCAAGCAATCCCTGTGCCTCGGGTTCATCGGGCATCAACCCCACGAGCAATCGACCAAGACGGATCGCCTCGGCGGACAGATCGAAACGGGAATCAAGTGCGCCTTCGAAGGCGTGATGGCCGGTGGTGAATATGAGATAGATCACCGCCAAAACCCCGGCCAGGCGATCTGGCAGCTCATGTGGCGAGGGCACCCGGTAGGGGATACGGGCCAGGGCGATCTTCTTCTTGGCCCGGCTGATCCTTTGGCCGATGGTGGGCTCAGGCACGAGAAAAAGGCCAGCGATCTCCGATGTCTTGAGTCCACCTATCAAGCGCAAGGTCAGGCCGACACGCGCCTCCATCGACAGGGCTGGATGGGCGCAGGTAAAAATCAGCCGAAGACTGTCGTCTTCTTCCATCTCGAATGCCCGCCCGTAGTGCGCTTCGATTTCCTTCTCCCGACGACGCGCTTCTCGCCGAATCCGGTCGAGTGCTTTATTGCGAGCGACCGCCGTCAGCCAGGCGGCGGGGTTGGCGGGAACACCGTCTGTGGTCCAGCGCTCCAGGGCGACAATCGTCGCCTCCTGGAGGGCGTCTTCGGCCAGAGAGATGTCGCCAGTGAAGCGGATGAGGGTGGCCAGGACCCGACCACCCTCGATCCGAATCGTCTCCCCAATCGTCATCTACTCAGGTCATTGTGCCTGCGAGAAGTCGACGCAGGGCCGAACCTCGACCCTTCCGCGCCACGCACCCGGTATTTGGGCGGCCCATCCGAGGGCTTCGTCGAGATCTGCGCACCTGAGAAGGTAGAAGCCACCCAGGGCTTCCTTGGTTTCAGCAAAAGGACCGTCGGTGTGAACAACCTCGCCACCCTTGCCGCCCTTGACATGGACAGTCGTCGCAGTCGAGGTCTCTTCGAGCGCCTCGCCTCCCTCGACTACTCCTGCGGCTCCGGCCTTTGCCGAGAACTCGTTGTACTCGGCCATCACTTTCGACCACTCTTCGGGCGAGGCCTCTCCCCCTTCTTCGGAGTAGATGAGTGCTGCATAGAGAGGCATCCTGTCTCCTTTCCTTCGTCTGGATACCGCCTTAAGACGAATGGGCCGAGGCCGATTTCGACACCTTCGGGCGATGCTACGGGTTGGAGATAGGGTGTCGGAATGCGGACGAGCGCCGGCCTTCTCCCCTACCGGTTCCGCCCGCTTCTCGAGGTGCTCATCGCCCATCCCGGCGGACCGTTCTTTGCTCGCAAAGACCTGGGGGCCTGGAGCGTCATCAAGGGCGAGATCGCACCCGACGAGGATCCACGGTCTGCGGCACTGCGCGAGTTCCGTGAAGAGACCGGGTGGCAGGCGCCGACCGAGAACTGGATCGACCTGGGCTCGGTCCGGATGCGATCGGGAAAGAATGTCACTGCTTGGGCGGTGGCGGCCGAATTCGATCCCGCCGCGCTCGACCCCGGCACCTTCCGGATGATGTGGCGAGGGCGAGTTCAGGAGTTCCCGGAGATCGACCGGGTTGTTTGGTGCTCGCCCGAATACGCCCGCCAGCTCTTGAACCCCGCCCAGACACCATTCCTCGACCGCCTGTCATCGCAGGTGGCCGTCCCCGGCTAGAGCCTTAGCGGCGAATCTTCCGCGTCAGGCAGTGCCTTGTCTGCACACAATCAGGTGCCCTCGGCCTTCAAGCCGACGGTGGTGTCGCCTAACACCTCCTGATGACCGATCCCGAGGGTCTTGATCCAGCGTTGCTGCCCACTGGTCAGGGCGATGAAGAAGCCAAGTTCCACCAGTTCGGGTTCGGTGAAGTGGCGATGGAGATCCGCCCAGAGCTGGTCGTCGGCGATTTCGGCATCCCAGAGGATGGCGCTGGTGTAGCGGAGGGCGGTCTTCTCACGCTCGTCGTATCGATCCGAGTCCTCGAACTGAAGGAGCTCGTCGTAGTGGGCTTCGGTTAATCCTTGCCGTCCAGCCTGGACGGACCGCTGGACTCCTCAATACTCACATTTGATCGACTTGGAGACGTACACCCGGCAGAGCTCTTTGATTTGATGATCGAGGACGCCGTCCAAGAACGTGGTGCGCCAGGCATTGGTGAAAGCGTGGAGGACGGCGGGCACATGAGAGCGGATGGCCTGGCTCTCGGGCCGGGGGGTGGAATGGGTCCGGCCGTACTCGACGATCTCGCGATCCCCCGGGTCAAGGGATGCAAGATCGGGATAAGAGATTCGGGGCATTGGATCCTCCTCGCTGTATAGGACGATCAGTTCTAGCGCATTCCGCCGTCGAAAGGAGGCGGGGGAATTGAGGCGGCGTCGACCTTCGTAGTAACCAGGCCGGCGTCGGTCCGGCGGACGTTTTCGAAGCGATCCAGGAGCCGGGCAATCCCGAGATTCTCGGGAAGGGACACGAACACCAACCGGGTGATGCCACTATCGCGGGCCTTCTCGGCGAGTAGGCGGACGAGCATCTCGCCGATCCCTCTTCGCTGCCAGGCATCGACCACCGTGATCGCAACCTCCGCTTCTTCGTGGTCGAGCCTGATCAGCCGGCCAACGGCCACGGGTTCGTCGCCGGATAGCACGCCCCAGGCCTGGTGGTTGTTTTGATCGACCTCGGTGAGGTAGGCGAGCTGCGACCGGGTCAGACGCTCGGTAGGGACGAGAAATCGCTGGCGACGGGATCGGTCCGAAAGCCTTGCCATTCCCTCCACCAGCAAAGGCTTGTCCTCGGGGCGGACGGGCCGCAGGGAGATGTCAGTCCCATCAGGGAGTTGGGTGTTGATCATGATGTTGGTCCTCGGGTGCTTGCAATTGCAAGCATAATGCACGCCGGTTCTATTCCCGATCGAGCGAAGCCACCGCCGGTAGCGTGACCCCGTGCCCCGACGCCCCACCGTTACCTCGTCCTTCGGCTCGGGCCGCCGCGAGAGCCATGACTCGAGCGGCTTCTACCGGCGCTTCCCGCTTCCGGCCATCTCCTCCGAGGACGACGTCGCTCCCCCGGCTGTGATCGACCGGCTCTTCGTCGGCGATGCCCGTTCGATGAACGACGAGCAGGTGGCCGATTGCTCCGTGGCCCTGGTGGTGACCTCACCCCCCTACTTCACCGGCAAGGAATACGAAGAGGACATCGGCGAGGGCGAGGAACCCTTTGCTTATAGGTCCTATCTCGAGATGCTGAAAGACGTCTTTGCCCTCTGTGCCAAGAAACTGGAACCAGGCGGCAAGCTGGCGATCAACGTCGCCAACCTCGGCCGCCGCCCGTATCGCTCACTGGCGGCGGATGTGATCACCATCCTTCAGGACGACCTCGGCCTACTGCTGCGGGGCGAGATCATCTGGCGGAAGGCGAGAGGTCAGAGTGGCTCCTGTGCCTGGGGGAGCTTCCGGAGCCCTGCCAACCCGGTGTTGCGCGACCTCACCGAACGCATCATCGTGGCCAGCAAAGGCCGCTTCGACCGTGCCCTCAGCCGTTCCGAGCGACAACGACGGGGGTTGCCGCATCTGGCAACCATCTCGGCCGAAGAGTTCATGCAAGCCACCCTCGACCTCTGGGAGATCCCGTCGGCCAGTGCCAGGCGGGTCGGGCATCCGGCGCCTTTTCCGGTCGAACTGCCCGGTCGCCTCATCGAGCTCTACACCTACGCCGGGGACCTGGTCCTCGATCCCTTCGTCGGCTCCGGGACGACCGCCGTCGCCGCTGCGCTAAGCGGCCGACACTATGTGGGCTTCGACATCGATCCCGCCTATATCGAACTGGCCCACCGGCGCCTCGAATAGCCGGGGGCATTCCTTATTGCGTAGAAATGGGCACATAAACGTGCCCATTTCTACGCCGGAATTAGGCGGGTTCGAGGGCGAGATCGAGGACCTGGTCGATCGTCTCGACCGGATGGAAGGTCATCTTGTCCCGCACCGATTCGGGGATGTCGTCGATATCGATCTCATTCCGCTGGGGGAAGAGGACCGTAGTGAGCCCCGCCCGGTGGGCGGCCAGCACCTTCTGCTTGAGCCCGCCGATCGGCAACACCTTCCCCTGAAGGGTCACCTCGCCAGTCATGCCCACCTCCGAGCGAACCTTGCGCCCGGTGAGAAGCGAGGCCACCGCCGTCACCATCGTGATTCCGGCCGACGGTCCGTCCTTGGGCACCGCCCCGGCCGGCACGTGGACGTGGAAGCGTCGCTTGAGAGCCGAGGGTTCGACTTCTAGGTCGTGGGCGTGGGCCTCGACATATGACAGGGCGATCCGCGCCGACTCCTTCATGACGTCGCCGAGCTGTCCGGTCAGGGTCAAACCGGGTTCACCATCGGTGGCCGTGGCCTCGATGAAGAGCACGTCCCCACCGGTGCCCGTGACCGCGAGACCGGTAGCCACTCCCGGCACGTCGGTCCGATCCTTGGCTTCGTCGTGCCAAACCTTGGGCTTGCCCAGGTATTCGACGACGTCGTCGACGTCGATCTTGATTGCTTCCTTCTCATCGCCTTCTCGCTTGGCGACCGTGGTAGCCACCTTGCGGGAAAGCTTGCCGAGCTCTCGTTCCAGGGAACGGACCCCGGCCTCCCGCGTGTAGCGATCGACCACTACTCCCAGGGCACCTTCGGTTACGTCGACCTCCTCGGGCTCGAGACCGGCCTGCCGGATCTGACGGGGCAGGAGGTGATCGCGGGCGATGGCGACCTTCTCCTCGTCCGTATAGCCATCGAGTCGTATCACTTCGGTCCGGTCGAGGAGCGGAGCGGGAATCGTCTCCACCACGTTGGCGGTGGCGATGAAGAGGACGTCCGAGAGATCGAGATCGACCTCTAGATAGTGGTCGCGGAACGTGTGGTTCTGAGCGGGATCGAGCACCTCGAGCAGGGCCGAGGATGGATCTCCTCTCCAGTCGCTCCCGACTTTGTCCATCTCGTCGAGCAGGAAGACGGGGTTCATGGTCTCGGCCTCAGTCAGGGCGCGGGCGATCCGCCCCGGACGCGCTCCGACATAGGTACGTCGGTGGCCCCGCACTTCGGCCTCGTCGCGAATGCCACCGAGGGCGACACGCACGAACTTTCGTCCCAGGGCGCGGGCTACTGATTCCCCCAGTGAGGTTTTTCCGACGCCTGGAGGGCCGACCAGTAAAAGGATGGCGCCGGACTGCCGCGAGTTCTCCTCGCTCAAGCCCCGTTCCTGTCTCAACTTGCGAACAGCCAGATGCTCGACGATCCGCTCCTTGACATCGTGGAGCCCGGTGTGATCGGCGTCGAGCACGGTCCAGGCCTCGTTGAGGTCGAGGCGGTCCTCCGAGCGCTTCCCCCACGGAATGTCGAACATCGTGTCGAGCCAGGTCCTGATCCACGAATGCTCCGGGGACTGCTCGGACATCCGCTCAAGGCGATCAATCTCCCGTTCGACCGCTTCCTTGACCTTTTCGGGCATCGTGGTCTCTTCGAGCTTTGCTCGATAACTGTCTGAGGCACCCTGCTCCTCGCCCAACTCCTTCTTGATCGCCTCCATCTGCTGGCGCAGCAAGTACTCGCGTTGGCTCTTGTCAATTCGTTCGGCGGCGTCGTCGCGGACCCGGCGCCGCAGTTCGAGGTCGGCGAGGACCTCTCGCATCCAGATCAGGAGCTTGCCGAGTCGCTCCCTGACATCGAGTGTCTCCAGGATCTCGACCTTCTGCTCGAGGCTGAGGTCGGGTGAGTAGACGGCCAGATCGGCGAGTTGGGAGGGGTTTTCGAGTCCCAAGATTCTCTCAGCCACAGCCCCGACGCCGCGATGCTCCAGTACCTCGGTGACCACCGCCCGGTACTCGGCCACGAGATCATCGAGGGCCTCGTCGTGGACATCGACCTCGGGATAAGGCTCGAATTCGACCCAGAGGGCTCCGGCGGTGTCGGAGGAGCCGCTACCCACCCGGGCGCGCCCGACACCCGACACCACGACGTTTCCTTCATCGTCGCTCTGCTGGATTTCGGCGATGGTCCCCACGGAGGCGTACTTCCCCGCCACCCGAGGCACCAGGATCAACCGACCACCGGCTTGCTCGGAGGCCGCCAGGGCGATCTTTCCTTCCGAGGTCTCGATGCGGAGGGTGACCACCATGTGGGGGAAGACCACGCCGTTTCGAAGGGGTAGGACGGGAAGAGTCTGGGTATCGAGGTTTTGGTTCAAGGGTTCTCCTGTTGAAAAATCGTCTAGGAAAAACGCCACCCGCCGGGGCAATATTTCCCTTTGCTGGAATATGACAATACCCGACTCAAGTTATAATCGCTAAACCCACTCAACCTACGAGGAGCAGATATGGCCCGTGCCGTCGGCATCGATCTTGGAACAACCAACAGCGTCATCGCCACTCTGGAGGGCGGCGAGCCCACCATCATCCCCAATGCCGAAGGCTCTCGCACCACCCCTTCGGTGGTCGCATTCAAGGAGGGGCAAGTCCTTGTCGGCGAGGTGGCCAAGCGCCAGGCAATCACCAATCCAGATCGCACGATTCGCTCGGTCAAACGAGAGATGGGCACCGATTGGTCGATTTCCATCGAGGGCAAGAACTACACCGCCCAGGAGATCTCGGCCCGCGTCCTCATGAAGTTGAAGCGGGACGCCGAGGCCTTTTTGGGCGACACCATCACCGACGCGGTGATCACCGTCCCTGCCTACTTCGGCGATGCCCAGCGCACCGCCACTAAAGAGGCCGGCCAGATCGCCGGGCTCAACGTTTTGCGGATCATCAACGAGCCCACCGCCGCCTCTCTGGCCTATGGGCTCGACAAGGAAAGCACCGACCACACCATCTTGGTTTTTGACCTCGGCGGTGGAACCTTTGACGTCTCTGTCCTCGAGATCGGTGAGGGCGTCTTCGAAGTCAAGGCCACCTCAGGCGACACTCACCTGGGGGGTGACGACTGGGACCAGGCCATTGTCGACTGGTTGATCACCGGATTCAAAAACGACCACGGGGTCGACCTCGGCAAGGACCGGATGGCGAGTCAGCGGCTCAAGGAGGCAGCCGAGAAAGCCAAGATCGAACTCTCCCAGGTTTCGGAGACGGAGGTCAATCTCCCCTTTATCACCGCCACCGCCGAGGGTCCTCTCCACCTCCAGCGCAAGCTCACTCGTTCGGAGTTCCAGAAGCTCACCGAGGATCTGCTCGAGCGCTGCAAGGGCCCCTTCCAGCAGGCGATCAAGGACTCCGGGATTCCGGTGGCCGATATCGACCACGTGGTGCTGGTGGGTGGTTCCACCCGGATGCCGGCTGTGCAGGAGTTGGTCAAGAGTCTCACCGGCAAGGACCCGCACAAGGGTGTCAACCCCGACGAGGTCGTGGCCGCGGGTGCCGCCATCCAGGCCGGCGTGTTGAAGGGCGATGTGAAGGACATCCTCCTCCTCGACGTCACGCCTCTGACTCTCGGAATCGAAACCAAGGGGGCGGTGCTGACCAAGATGATCGAGCGCAACACCACGATCCCCACCCGCCGGACCGAGACTTTCACCACCGCGGCCGATAATCAGCCGGAGGTTGAGATCCACGTTCTGCAGGGTGAGCGCACCATGGCCTCTGACAACAAGAGCCTGGGCCGATTTCAGCTGACGGGCATCCCGCCGGCTCCGATGGGGGTGCCACAGATACAGGTGACGTTTGACATCGACGCCAATGGCATCGTCAACGTCCACGCCAAGGACATGGCCACCGGGAAGGAACAAGCGATGACCATCACCGGCGGCACAGCTCTGGCCAAGGAAGACATCGATCGCATGGTCAAGGACGCCGAGGCCTATGCGGAGGAGGATCGCCTGCGACGCGAGCAGATCGAGACCCGAAACCAGGGCGATCAGCTGGTCCACCAGACGGAGAAGGTGCTGGCCGAGCAGGGTGAGAAGCTCTCCGCCGACGAACGAGGCTCGATCGACTCGGCTCTCGCCGACCTCAAGGCCGCCCTCGGTGACGAAAACACGGACACGGCGACACTTCGCTCCCGGATCGAGGCTCTTGTGACCTCCAGCCAGGGGGCGTTTACCCGGATGTACCAAGAAGCCGCCTCCCAGCCGGGGGCTGGAGCTACGAGCGAGGGCGTCAGCGATGACGATGTAGTAGAGGCCGAGATCGTCGACGAGGGCGATGAACAAGCAACCTGATCTCCCTGAGATCACGATCGTCGAGGCAGAGCCGGTAGAGGAGGAGGTCTCCGAAGCGGTCACGGCCGAGACTTTGGGGCTCGACCTCTCCGATGATCCTGAGGAGGCCGTCGATCAGCTGGTCCAGGCGCTCGCCGGATCGCGCAAGGAGGCCGACTCCTACCTCGACGACCTGCGGCGGGTAGCGGCCGACTTCGACAACTACCGCAAGCGCTCCCAGCGCGAGATGGGCGGGCTCGTCGATCGCGCCTCCGAGCGAGTGGTCTCGGCGCTGCTACCGGTGCTCGACAGCCTCGATGCCGCCCTCGCCGTTGAAACCAGTTCCGAAACCGAGGAGAAGCTCAAGTCGGGAGTGCGTAGCACCCGCGATCAGCTT
>DATEDN010000015.1:0-27098 GCA_035281645.1 Acidimicrobiia bacterium
CGCCAGGCCTCGGTCCCGGTGGCGGCGTCGGCAGCCAGAACCAGTCCATCCTGGGTGCCAACGTAAACGATGTCGTCGGCCAGGACCGGGGGAGTAGTAATGATGTTGTCGGCCGCGAAGGTGCTCTCCCAGGGTGATGGAAGGACTGTCGGATCGGTCCACAAGGAAGGATCGAGAGAAAGCGCAATCAGGTTCCGTTCCTCGATGAGGTACATCGTCTCAGGCGTCATCGCCGGACCGAGGCGAATCGCCGTCGAGCTGGGATAGAAGGCGGCATAGCCGGCGGTCGGCACTCCGCAGGAACCGGTCCCATAGACGTGGACCCCTGGCGGCGACTCCAGCCCGACGAAGACTGCATCGCCGGTTACGACCGGACTGGCCACCGCGCTACCGGTAAGTCGGACCGGGTTTTCGCATAGCGGTTCCCCGGTTGCTGCATCCACCAAATAAAGAAGTCCGTCCCGAGATGCTGCATAGATAGTCCCGTCGACCTCGGTCGGCCCGGAGACGAAGCTCTCGCCCCCGCTGTCGAAAGTCCATAGTGGAGTGCCACTCGTCAGAGCCAGCGCATGCAGTGTTCCGTCGCTGGTGGCGTACACGACCTTGTCTTCGATGATCAGTGGAGCGCCGGGCGAGCGACCCACCTGGGTCTGCCAGATCGCCGACCCGCTTCTGAGGGCGTCGTATCCGTAGGCAATTCCCTCGGACGTGGAAAAGGTGAGAATCAGCGCCGATCGCTCGCCCTCCCCCGACACCGGCTGGCCGACCGCCAACTCGGAGGCGATCGGTGCATCCGACACCACCCTCATATTCAAGAGACCCGTTTGCATCTCGAGGCCGTAGACGATGTCCTCGTCGGTCCCGATGTACACGTAAGGCCCGAAGGCAACGGCGGAGGTGACGATGCTGCCACCCGGCGTGTCGCGCCAGTAGTAGCCGGCCACCTCGCGAAAGCCTCCGGTCGAGAGTCCAGCCCGGCCCGGCCCGCCGCGGACCGAATAGATGCCGTTGAGGCGCGACTCCGGAGGCGGGATCTGGGTCTCATGGATGGCAGCCACGACTGTGGTAGTGGCTCTGACCTCAGCCGAGGTCGGAGTTGCAATGGTGGTGGGTGGAGCGAGGAGGTTGATTGTGACCGCGGCTGATGCCACGGCCAGAACGGCGACGGCGGCCGCACCCAGGGCCAGTTGCCACCCGGGTCGACGCCGCCTTCGGCGCGGTCGATGCAGCCCCGCCGCTCGCCGTTGAGCAGGGCTGAGGATCACGTCGCCGGAAAGGCCGGCTGCAGCCATGGCTTCGTCGATCCGAGAAAGCAGCAGTTCGTCGTCTTCGTCCTCGGCCGTCGACATGGCAGTCGCCACGTCCGGGTTTGACATCAAGGCCGGCTCCCAACCGGTGGGGAGGGTGCGCAGACGTGCTGCCACCGATCTCGCCAGCGGGTCTCTCCAGAGACCGCCGGCTTCGACCGCCTTAGCGGCCTGAACGAAGTTGCCGAGTTGCATGGCCAGGGCAGCTGCCTCAGCAGCGAGATCCGGGTCACGCCCGCGGCGAGCCCGGGCCACCATTAACTCCACCGCGGCGCCGAACCAGCCGCTCTGGAGCAACTGGTCTGCGAGATCCGCTGCCCGCTCCGCGTCCCAAGTGTCGGCTAGGTCGAGTTGAAGAGCCTGGATGCGACTTCGCCAGCGGAGGCCGTCCCCTCCCGCCGGGGTCGCTGAAAGGGCTGACTCGACCTCGGTTCGAGCCTCTTCGGTACGGCCGGCGAGGAAAAGCGCCCGGGCTTTCAGAAATCGAGTCGCGTTCTCCCAGGCCGGCAGGTAATCGAGGGCAACGCTTACTGCGGCGTCGGCGCTTTCGAGTGCATCATCCGCCCGATCGAAGAGCAGGGCTCCTTCGGCCTCAGCCATCGAGACCAGCATCGAGGCGGCCTTCGACCCGGATTGTTCGGCAAGCTCGCCAGCCTGCGCCGATACCTCCCGGGCCCGCTCCGGCTGGCCGGTGGCGTAAAGCGTCCGGGCCCAGGAAGCGAGGTTGGAAGCAAGGGAAGCTTCCCCTTCCAAGGATCCGGCCTGATCGACGAGGAATGCGAAGTCCATCTCCGCCTTGCCGACGTCGCCCTGATCGAACTCGAGCCAGGCGCGATTGAGACGGCCGTAGAAGCGTTGGACCATCGATCCGTGCTTTTCGAGTAGCTCCTCTCCTTTATGGAGCGCCGCGTTGGCCTCGGCGGCGAAACCGAGCCGTGATAGCTCTCGACCGTGAAAAGTAAGAAGCGATCCCAGCTTGGCGGGTTGGTTCAAGGTGGCGGCTACCGACTCGGCCATGGCCACCCACCGCTCGGCGGCTTGGGGATGCTGACGGTCGTCAGCTACCGCCGCCGCGAAGCCCAACGCGTTGACGAGCTCTTCGCCGTTGAGCAATCGCACAGCGCCTTCGATTTCACGCTGGGAGTCTTCTGATCGGCCGGCCCATCGATAGAGCATCGCCAGCTGGAGCCGGAGGCGACCCTCTGCCTCACCTCCTTCGATCTCGGCCGCCTCTCGAGCCTGGAGGGCGAGGGCGATGATCTCGGTTCGATCGGCATCGTGCCGGCGATGCCCGCTGTCGAGGGCTTCCTCGCTGAGGAACGACCACGCCTCCTCCGCTTTCCCGGCCTCGAGCAGCAGACGACCCTTCACCGCCGGCCCGGCGTCGAGATTCTGAGCCAGCCTTTCGGCGAGGTAGGCGGCCAGGGCCGGTTTCACTTCCACGGCTTTTCCCGGAGCCAGGGCGTAGCCGCGGCCGGTCTCGATGATGTCACCGCCCTCCTCGAGACGGGCGCTGATATCTCTTATCTCGGAAGGCGAAATGTCGAGGGCGAAGGCCGCGGCGTTGATCGAAACCGGGACCTTGGCGATGGTCAGCAAGGACAGCAGATCGGCGTCGGATGCCATGGCGGCGGAAGTGTGCCACAAGGGAGCGCGTCGGGCCCAAGCTGGCGAGGTACCCGATTCTGTCGGACCCCTTTGATAGCCTCGACGGGGTGGATGGAGATGGGACTGTGTCGGCCCCGGTAGGCCGAGTGATCGGGACCGAGGACGCCACTCCGCTCGAGTTCTGGGTGGGGGTCGGCCCCGATCGGTTCCTCCAACTCGACGACGTCGTGGCGCTTTCTAGAGCCCTCCCGGGAGGCCAGGTAGTCCATATATATGGAATCGTCTCCCAGGTGCGGGCCCGCTACGAAGGGGCCAACTTTGACTCCGACGTGTTCCTGATCGAGAACGGGCTCCTGCCGGCCGAGGTGTTCGAGACCGCCCAGGTGACAGCTACCCGTTTCGAGCCGGAGGTCTTTGTGCCGCCTCGGCCCGGCCAGGAAGTGGCGGTGGCGACCGGGTCGGACCGGGACCGGGCCCTGTTCTTCGACCGGATGACCGAGCGGCTGCCGGTGGGGCTATCGCGCAACGGCGAGCCGCTTTTCGTAAATCTGGAGTTCCTCGACGGGCGGAGGGGAGCACACGTCAACATCTCCGGGATCAGCGGCGTGGCCACCAAGACCACCTACGCCACGTTTCTCCTCCACTCCCTCTTCACTTCGGGAGTCCTGGGAAATCGCACGGTCAACACCAAGGCCTTGATCTTCAACGTCAAAGGCGAGGATCTTCTTTTTCTCGACAAGCCCAATGTCGCTCTCGAGGACGAACAGTCACTGCTATACGGCAAGCTCGGTCTTCCAGCGGAATCCTTTCGCTCGTTCCAGATCTTCGCTCCTCCGCGGCGGGGCGCTGGGGTGGTTGTCCCTGACGTAACCAGCCGGACCAACGGTGTCACTCCCTTCTTCTGGACCATCGAGGAGTTCTGCCACGAGGACCTGCTCCCGTTCCTATTTGCCGAGTCAGAGGACGAGCGCGCCCACTACACGATGGTCATCTACAACGTGATGACCCAGCTCCGGCAGGCGGTTCCGACCGGAGAGGGCGCGGTCCGGATCGAGGGCGAAGACGTCCGCACCTTCCGCCAGCTCGTCGATGTGATCAACCACCGGGTGCAGAACGACCAGACCTGGGCCGGCCCCGCCATCGGCCAGGGCACCATCAATGCCTTCATCCGCCGTCTGGCCGCCGCTCAACGTCACGTGGAGGCGCTGATCCGCGGCGACCAATCGACTCCGGACCGCAACCGCATCGGCCTCGACCATCAGGTGACGGTGGTCGACATCCACAACCTCCACGATCGCGCCAAGCGGTTCGTGGTCGGAGTCACCATTCGCAAGGCGTTCGAGGAGAAGGAGCGGGCTGGTCAGTCGAACGAGATGCTCTTCCTGGTTTTGGACGAGCTCAACAAGTACGCCCCTCGTGAGGGATCGAGCCCAATCAAGGAGATCCTCCTCGACGTCGCCGAGCGGGGGCGAAGTCTGGGGGTGATTTTGATCGGGGCGCAGCAGACTGCGAGCGAGGTCGAGCGCAGGATCATCGCCAACAGCGCCATCCGGGTGGTGGGCCGGCTTGATCCGGCAGAGGCGGCCCGGGAGGAGTACGGCTTTCTCCCCTCGGTTCATCGCCAACGCGCCACGATCATCAAGCCGGGGACGATGCTTCTCTCTCAACCCGAGCTACCGATCCCGCTCGTTCTCGAGTTCCCCTTCCCTGCCTGGGCGACCCGGGCGTCGGAAGCGGGCCTTGCCGCTGACGACCTCGTCCTGGCCGATCCTTTCGCCGGGTTGGAGTGAGGTGAAGATCCTCCACACCGCCGACTGGCATGTCGGGCGGACCATCCGCGGCCAGTCGCGGGAGGAGGAGCATCGCGCCGTCCTTTCGGAGATTGCCACCCTGGCCGCCGCCGAAAAGGTCGATCTAATCCTCGTGACTGGGGACATCTTCGATGCCTCCACTCCCAGTCCCTCCGCCGAGGAGGTCGTCTACCGGGCACTGTTGGCGCTGGCCGAGGTAGGCCCGGTGGTGGTCGTCGCCGGCAATCACGACAATCCGAGCCGGCTTCGTGCCGTCGCCCCGCTGTTGAAGCTGGGCCGGGTCCAGGTCGGCGCGGGAGTGGGGCGAGATGGCGTGCTCGAATTCGCCGACCTTGCGACTCGGGTGGTCATGGTGCCGTTCATCTCGAAGAAGGGAATCGTGCGGGCCGAGCAGATTCTTTCCCTGGACAGCACCGAGCTGCGTGGCGAGTACTCCGAACGAGTTCAACAGATCATCGCCGCTCTCTGCTCAGGGATGGCCACCGATGCAGTGAACATCCTGGCCGGCCACCTCATGGTCCACGGCGGGCAGACCGGGGGTGGCGAGCGAGCGGTTCATCTTTTCGACTATGCGATTCCCACCGCTTCCTTCCCGAGCCATTTCCAATACGTCGCCCTGGGTCACCTCCATCGCCCGCAGAAGGTCGCTGCCCCGATGCCGCTCTGGTATTCCGGCTCGCCGCTCCAGCTCGACTTCGGTGAGGAAGAGGACCGTAAGGCCATCCTCCTCGTTACCGCTGAGCCGGGCTTGCCGGCCCAGGTGGAAACCCGCTACTTGAAGTCGGGTCGAAGACTCCGCACGCTGCGGGGGAACCTCGACCAGATCCGCGATTCCGACGTTGGCGACGCCTTCCTCCGCATCGACCTGGACGAGCCCCTCCGGGTTGGGCTGCTCGACGAGGTACGCGAGGTCTTCCCCAATGCCGTCGACATCCGGCTGCTGTCGTCGCCGCGGACCAAGGGTGGAACCGCACCGACCCGGATTGGCCGCCCGCCCTCGGAGTTGTTTGCCGACTACCTGATCGGGCGGGGGATCGACGATGAGCGCCTAAACGCCCTCTTCGCTGAGTTGGTCGCCGAGGCGCAAGAGCCGGTCGGATGAGACCGCTCGCTCTCACGCTCAAAGGCTTTGGGATCTTTTCCGAGCACACGGTGATCGATTTCACCGACGCCGAGCTCTTCGCCCTCACCGGGCCTACCGGATCGGGAAAGACGACGATTCTCGACGGGATTTGCTTTGCCCTTTATGGGGCTGTTCCCCGCCACGGGGAAGGCGCGGTAGCGCCCATCGTGAATCAGCAGGTGAATGAAGCCACTGTCGGCCTCACCTTCTCCGTTCACGAACAGACCTATCAAGTGGCCCGGCGAGTCCGAAAGTCAGAGAAGGGCAAAGGCGCCAGCACGGGCGAGGCGAGCCTCGAACGCGATGGCACCGTCCTGGTAGCCGGGGCGACAAACGTCACCGCCCAGATCGAGAAGTTGCTCGGCCTCGACTTCAGCCAGTTCACGACCTGCGTCTTGGTGCCCCAGGGTGAGTTCGCTCGTTTTCTCCACGAGCAGCCTCGCCACCGCCAATCGCTCCTATCGGCGATCCTCGACCTCGGTCTCTACGACGTCGTCGCCAGCCTCGCTTCGGGCCGGGCCAAGGAAGCCGACGGCCGACTGGCGGTCCACACGGCTCGCCTGGCGGAGCTCGCCCGAATCACCGACGTCGACCTCGAGTCGCTCAAGACGCGAAAAAAAGAGCTCGAGACGCTTGCCACACGGTTGGCCACGGCCTTTAGCGATTTGGAAGAACTGCGGACTCGCCACGCCCGGGCCACCAGCGGGGCAGAGGAGGCGAAGGCTGCGCGCACCCTTCTCACAGAGCTCGCCCCGCCGGCGGGATGGAAGAAATTCAGCGCCGAGGCGGCAACGCTTGCCGCCCAAGAAGCCGCGGCTCGCCTCGACGTTGAGGAGGCGTCCGCTCGACATGCCGAGCTGGCAATCACTGCATTACCGGCGCGCAGCCAGGTCGAGCGGTTTATCAAGGCCCGCAATGAACTGGCGGTCGTCGTCGAGCAGCGAGTCGAATTCGAAGCCTCTCTCGCCGAACAGACCACCACCGCCGCTCAATTGCGCGATGAGTTTGAGACCCAGGTGGCGGCGGACAGGGCAGCCCATCTTCGTCTCGGGCTCAAGGTCGGGGATCCATGTCCGGTCTGTGGCGAGAGGATCAAGGAGCTCGCTCCTTCGACCAAGGCGGGCGCCCATGCCAAGCAGATCGAAAAGGCGCGCAAGCTCGTCGACGAAGCCAGCAGTGCTTTGAGTGACCTGCAAGGCAAATTGGCCGAGGCGACGACGAGACAGCGAGCGCTCGAATCCGAGCTCGAAGGGGCGGCGATGGTCTCAGAGCTTTCCGAGCAGCTGCAAGCAATCGCCTCCCATGAAGAAGCGCTCCGCTCCGCCCGGGCGAGGTTGGCGGCGGCGCAGGCACAGATCGAGCAGCTCCGAAAAGGCCGCGAACAACTCGACGCCAAATCGGTGAAATTGCGGACCGAACTGGGTGAGCGGGTATCGAAGTTGGCCTACCTCGAGCCTCCGTTGCTCGACCTCGGTCAACCGACGGCCGCCTGGGAGGTCTTGCTCGCCTGGCGCGATCAGAGGCTTCCACAGGTCGACAAGCAACTAGAGGAAGCGACGAGGGAAGTCAGCGAAGCCGGCGAACGGGTCGATGCGGCGGTGACGGCAATCTTCGAGGACTTGACTGAGGCCGGACTGGCCAACGACATCGGTCGTGCCCGCGAGACTATTGCCACCGCGCTGGCCGAGCTGGGACGTGACATCAAGAGCGTCGAGGAAGCCCGCGAGGAGACCGAACGGGTCGCGGTGGAACGGGAAATGGCCGTGACTCAAAGAGACGTGGCGAAGAAGCTCGCCTCCGAGCTCGCGGCCAACAAGTTCAAGAAGTGGATCTTCGACGAGGTTTTCGCCGCGCTCGTTGCCGGGGCCAACTTGCGGCTCACCGCCCTGACCTCGGGTCAGTACGAATTGACCGTGACCAACAACGACTTCGAAGTCATCGATCACTTCGCCGCCGATCATCGACGGGGGGTCAAGTCCCTCTCCGGTGGAGAGACTTTTCTCGTTTCCCTTGCCATGGCGGTGGCGCTGGCCGACGAAGTGGCGGCTGCCGCCGGGCATCGGGTGGCCCTCGACTCCCTGTTCCTCGATGAGGGTTTCGGAACCCTTGACAACGAGTCCCTCGAAGTGGTCGGCCGTGTGATCGCCGAACTGGGCGAGGGGGGAAAGGTGGTCGGGATCGTCACTCATGTCGAAGAGTTGGCGGCCCAGATGCCGGTCCGGTACGAGGTGCGGCGGGTGGGAAATTCGGCCAAAGTGACGCAGGTGAGCGAGTGAGGTTCTCGGTCCAGGGCTGGGCGGCCGACTACGGACCACCGGCCGGTCTGGAACTCGAAGAGGGGGCGACCATCGACCCCGACATTGAGGTCGACGAGCGCCAATGGTCACCTCTTGCGGTGTCGGCGCAGCCGGCGGCGGAGGCGCTCTTCGTCGACGGAGTGCGCCGGGTCGATGCCAACTTGTGGATCGAGAGCGATGAGGGGATTCCGGTGCTGGCCTTGGCAGCGAGTTACGCGGCCGGGGCGGTGTTGAGCAACCACAAAGCCGTCGTCGTCAGAGAGGAGGTGAGGCGAGGAATTTTCACCTCCGCTTGCAACTCGGAGCCGATCGAGACAATGCATGGTGGCTACCAGGTGCACCTCACGGAAGGTGAATCTCCGGAGAAGTTGTGGCTCGGATTGCAGTCGCAAATGTCGGTGCTGGAGGGAATCGTTGCCAGCACCTACTCAGACGTGCCATTGATCGTGGTCGATGGGCCGCTTTCCCACAAGAAGCATGTCCCCGCCGCCGTCGGGTACATCAAGACTCAACACGTCCATTACTTGCCCGAGCACTTGCGTCCGATCCTGCCCCGACTTGTGGCAGGGGAGAGGACACCGTTGTTTCTCATCGGCGGTGGCGGCTGGAACCGGATTTCCTGGTATGCGAAACTGCCGCTCAAGGGGTCGAGCATCATCGATGGGCTGATCCGGGCCGAGATCGGTTCGACTGACGTCAGCGCCGCCCGACGAGTGGCCGACCTCACCACCGCCACGATCGTTCGCTTCGCTTCCGAGGGCCACAAGGAACCGCGGGCGCCGCAAAATCTCTACCCGATCGGAGGTCTCGAGCGACGTCTTCGTCACATGCTTGGCGAGCGCGAGCTAATGGTGCGAGGGCTGCGTCTCGCCGCTTCGAACTAGGGTCTCGGCGTGACTGTTTTCGCAGAGGTCTCAGATCTCGACGGTACGGTTGGAACGGACCTCGGCTACTCGGATTGGATCGAAATCACCCAAGAGCGGATAAACCAATTCGCCGAGGCGACCAGTGACCACCAATGGATCCACGTCGACCCCGAGCGGGCGGCGATGGGACCGTTCGGTACCACGATCGCCCACGGCTATCTGACACTGTCGCTGGCAGTGCCGCTGATGCAGCAATTCTTCAGGGTGGAAAATGCGCAAATGGGGATCAACTACGGATCGAACAAAGTGCGCTTCATCTCTCCGGTGCCGGTTGGATCGCGGATACGAGCCAAGGGCACGATTGCCGGGGTGGAGGACTTCGGCAACGGACGCCAGGTGACCCTCGACGTCACTTTCGAGATCGATGGGAACGAGAAGCCCGCCTGTGTCGCCCAGGTGATCTCCCGGGTGTACGGGTAGCTCGCGGCGACCCGTCCGCTAGACCTCGCTCCTCGAAGCGCGGGTCATGAGCGACAACACTGCCTGGCGGGGGTGGTGGCCCGCATAGAGGACGTTCCCAACTTGGGCGGCAATGGGCATCTCCACGCCGACCCGGTCCGCTAACTGCAGCACCGCCTTCGTGGTCTTGACGCCTTCGGCAACCATGTTCATCTCGCCAGTGATCTCGTCGAGTGACTTCCCGGCGGCGAGTCCGAGGCCGACCCGGTGGTTCCTGCTGTGAGGCGAGGTGGACGTGGCAATGAGATCGCCCATCCCGGCCAATCCGGAGAACGTGGCCGGCGCACCCCCTAAGGCAACACCGAGCCGTGTGAGTTCGGCCAACGCCCGAGTGATCAAAGCTGCTCTGGTGTTGTCGCCAAAGCCGAGCCCCGTCGACATTCCGGCGGCAATTGCCATCACATTCTTCAAGCTCCCGGCGAGCTCGCACCCGACGACGTCGTCGTTGGTGTAAACCCGGAAAGTTGGCCCCATGAACGTTGCCTGGACCTGGCTTGCCACCTCCGGGTTCTTCATCGCCACGACCGCGGCAGTGGGGCTTCCTGCCATCACCTCGGCGGCGAGATTGGGTCCGGTCAGTACTCCGATGCGATCGGGGTTGTGCTCTGGTCTGAGATCGGCGACCACTTCGGTCATCCTTCGGAGGGTTTCGACTTCGATTCCCTTGGTGAGCGAGACGATCGGGACTTCGTCACCTAACCGAATACGGGCGAGCACCTCGGCAAACCGATGGGAGGGAACGGCGATGGCGACGATGGTCGCTCCTGCGACCGCCTCTTCGAGATCGGTGGTCGCCTCGAGGCCGGCTGGAAGCCGATGCCCCGGTAGGTAATCGGGGTTTTCCGAGGTGGTATTGATGACTACGGCCAGTTCAGGCCGGCGTGCCCAAAGCCGCACCGAATTCTGGCGGGCGGCGAGGGCAGCGACTGCCGTTCCCCACGATCCGGCCCCGATCACGGCAATTCGGTCCATTGCGGTCAAGGTAACAATGGGTGATATGCCAAGGCTTGGAATCGTGGGCTTTCCCAACGTCGGCAAGACCACGCTCTTCAACGCCGTCACCGGGTTGTCGGCACCCACTGGCGCTCATCCCTACAGCACCACCGAACCCAGGCTAGGGGTAGCCAGCGTTCCCGATCCCAAGCTCGAACGGGCATCGATCCTGGAGGGCTCAGCCAAAACGACGCCAGCCACGCTGGAGTTGTTGGACCTCCCGCCCATCGTGCCCGGCCAGGCCGGCAGTCGCTTTCTCGCCCAAGTGCGAGAGGTAGAGGCATTGATCGTGGTGCTGCGAGCCTTCGGAGATCCGGCGATCTCCGATGAAGGGCTAGGACATGATCCGGTCAGTCAGGCGGAGGAGCTCCTCCTCGAATTGGCAGTGGCGGACCATCAGGTCTTTGCCAAGAAGGCCGAGCGGGTTGCCAAGGAGGCAACTGGCGATGCGAGCCGGCAGGCAATGGCCTCCGCCCTGACCGAAGCGACGCAACATCTTGGGGATGGCGAACAACTCCGCACGCGCAAATGGGCGGAGGCTGACCAGGAGTTCTTCCGCGATCTCGCTCCATTGACTTCCAAGCCGGCCATCTGGGTCATCAACGTCGATGAGTTCGAAGCCAGTGCAGAAGGCCTGATCGACAAGGTGGCAGGAGTCGTCCCCGAGAGTGACGTGATCGTGGCCCTGAGCGCCCGGATTGAGGAGGAGGGTTCGTTGCTCAGCGCCGAGGAAAGGGCTGAGCTATTCGAGGGATTAGGACTCGGCGAAGGCGCTCTGGCAAAGATGGTCGGCGCCGCCTATCGGAGCCTTGGTCTGATCTCCTTTTACACCCTCGGTCCTAAAGAAGCCCGGGCCTGGACGGTGCGGGCGGGGGCCCTGGCCCCCGAGGCGGCGGGGAAGATCCATACCGACCTCGAGCGGGGCTTCATCCGCGCCGAGGTAGCCGGAATCGACGAGGTCATCGCCGCCGGCGGGTGGGATCGAACGAAGACCCGGACCGAGGGAAAGGATTACCGGGTAGCGGTCGGGGACGTCTTGGTTATCCGTTTCTCGATCTAGGGGTGTGGATAACAAATCCCCCGGACGCAGGCGTCTGGAGGCTGTGTCTAGATATCATCGATCGAGACCGTCAGGTGGCCCCACACCTGCGGTTCCCCAACCCCACGACAGGGGTCGCGCGGGACACCCCTGGCGCCCGCGCCGATGGATTCCCTGTCGGCTCTTCGCAAGGAGAGCAGGCGGGGCTCCGGTTCCCCCCTTGCCGGAGCCCCGCTCTGTTTCTGCCGTTCCCGAGCGCTTCGGCGGCCAAACCCCAGAACGGGCCCGACCTCCGCTGGTACCATTCGAGTGCTGTCAAAACCGGACGGGAGAGACCCCCTGGGGTCGCCGAAGGGGCAACTGCATCCCCGCAATCTCTCAGGCCTAAGGACCGTTCGGCGAGGCGAGGCTGAAGGCAAACCGCTGACAGTCGGGGAGCGAAGGGACGACCCGATGGAAGTTCTGACCGACTTCTCCCGCCGCCATCTGGGACCGCGTCCGGCCGACATAGCCAAGATGCTGGCCGAGATTGGGGCGGGTTCGATTGATGGGCTGATCGACGAGACCGTGCCCGGGGCGATCAGGATTACCGAGGAGCTGTCACTCCCTTCCGCCCTCAGCGAGCCCGAGACCCTGGTGGAGATGCGACGCCTGGCAGACAAGAACCAGGTGTTTACCCAGATGATCGGTCTCGGCTACTACGACACCCACACCCCGTCCGTGATATTGCGCAACGTCCTCGAGAACCCGGCCTGGTACACGGCCTACACGCCATATCAGCCCGAGATCTCCCAGGGTCGACTCGAGCTATTGCTGACGTTCCAGACAATGGTCACCGACCTCTGCGGCCTCGAGGTCGCCAATGCCTCCCTCCTCGATGAGGGGACGGCAGCGGCGGAGGCGATGACGATGTGCCGGCGACTGGCTACGGGCGATCGCAAAGTGTTTTGGGTCGACCGCGACTGTCATCCTCAAACCATCGCAGTGGTGACCACCCGGGCAGAGCCAGTCGGTATCGAGTTGCGAATCGCCGAACCTGCCGACTTCGAATTCACCGACGCGTTCGGGGCTCTGGTCGCCTACCCGTCATCCTCGGGAGCGCTCGCAGACCATCGCTCGGTGATCGAAGCGGCCCACGCCGCGGGATCTTTGATCGCGGTTGCCACCGATCTCCTCGCCCTCACTGTCCTGGTTCCTCCCGGGGAGCTAGGGGCTGACGTCGCGGTGGGCTCATCGCAGAGGTTTGGCGTGCCCTTGGGGTTCGGCGGACCCCATGCCGCGTTCATCGCCACCCGCCAGAGCATGGTGCGGGCTCTTCCCGGCCGCCTGGTGGGAGTTTCGAAAGACTCTGCCGGTCGCATTGCGTTCCGGCTGGCCCTCCAAACCCGTGAGCAACACATACGCCGAGAGAAAGCGACGTCCAACGTATGCACTGCGCAGGTCTTGCTGGCCATCATGGCTGCCCTCTACGCCTGCTGGCACGGACCAGAGGGTTTGGTCGCGATCGCCCGTCGGGTAAATCACCTGGCTGGGAGGATGGCCGCATCTTTCGTCGGCGCGGGGATGACGGTCGAGAACCCGACGTGGTTTGACACACTCACCGTTTCAGCTCCGGGCAGGGCCCGGGCGATGGTGGAGGCAGCTCAGACCCGGCGGATAAACCTCCGGTTGGTGGATGAAGACCGGTTTGGAATCTCCTTTGACGAGACCACCACGGAGCGTGACCTGCAGCTCCTCGGCGAAGCGTTCGGAATCCCCCTCGTCGAGGCGCCCGTCGAGGGCATACCGCCGTCGCTTGCTCGCCACGGTGAGTTCCTCACCCATGAAGTTTTCGACCGCTATCGATCCGAGCACGAGATGCTGCGATTCCTGCGACGCCTGTCCGATAAGGACCTGGCTCTCGATCGCACCATGATTCCGCTCGGCTCCTGCACGATGAAACTGAACGCGGCGACCGAGATGATCCCGATCACCCTCGAGGGCTTTGCCCGCATCCATCCCTTTGCCCCTCGCGAGCAATCCGAGGGTTATAGGGAGCTCATCGAGGGCCTGGCCCGGTATCTCGAGGTGATCACGGGATATGACCGGGTTTCGCTGCAGCCGAATGCCGGCTCTCAGGGAGAGCTCGCCGGGCTGCTGGCGATCCGCGCCTATCACCGCTCCCGCGGCGAGGAAGGACGAGATTTGTGCTTGATCCCCTCGTCGGCGCACGGCACCAATGCCGCCTCGGCGGTGATGGCGGGGATGGAGGTCATGGTCGTCGCTTGCGACGAGGAGGGCAACGTCGATCTCGCCGACCTCGAGTCGAAATGCGCTGCTAATGCCGATCGTTTGTCGGCGGTGATGGTGACATATCCATCGACCCACGGAGTTTTTGAGGAGAGCATCAGGGGCCTTTGCGAGACGGTCCACCGCTACGGCGGGCAGGTTTACGTGGATGGGGCGAACCTCAACGCCATGGTGGGGCTCGCGCAACCACCGAAGTTCGGGGCTGACGTTTCTCACCTCAACTTGCACAAGACATTCACCATCCCCCATGGCGGCGGTGGACCGGGCGTCGGTCCGATCGGTGTGCGTGCCCACCTCGCCCCGTTTCTCCCCTCGCACCCTTTGGTTGATGAAGCCGGTCCGGCAACCGGTATAGGAGCGATCTCGTCGGCACCATGGGGATCTGCCGGAATCCTTCCCATTCCCTATGCCTACATCCGAATGATGGGAGCGACGGGATTGCGGCGCGCATCTGAGGTGGCGATCCTCGGTGCCAACTACCTGGCCACCCGCCTCGAGAGTCACTTTCCAATTCTCTATCGCGGTGCCGCTGGGCGGGTTGCCCATGAATGCATTCTCGATCTCCGGCCCCTCCAGAGGGCGACAGGGATCGGAGCCGAAGACGTCGCCAAGCGGCTGGCCGATTACGGATTCCATGCTCCGACCTTGAGCTTTCCGGTTGCAGGGACGCTCATGGTCGAGCCGACCGAGAGCGAATCGCTTGCCGAGCTCGATCGATTCTGTGAGGCCATGATCGGGATCCGTGGAGAGATCGCCAGGGTGGAGAGCGGAGAATGGAGCGAGGACGAGAGCCCCCTTCGATGGGCGCCGCATACATCCCTCGACGTTGCCACCGACGGCTGGGAGCGGGCATATTCACGTGAGCTGGCCGCGTTTCCCGCCGAGCGGCTACGCCTCAGCAAGTACTGGCCGCCGGTATCAAGGATTGACGGGGCAGGAGGTGACCGTAACCTGATTTGTGCCTGTCCACCGCTTGAGGATTACGCCCCGTGAGCGGGGAGAATCGGCCCTTGACGACCGATCTTGGGGATGGGATGGTGTTTCGGCTCAAGAATCGATTTCGCGGGCCGAGTTAGAGGTTCATTTGCAATTCAAAGGATCCCTTCGTTCCCCCGGTGACCGTGGTCCCGGGATAAGAGTCTCGCTGGTGGTGGATGACTTCCACCTCGAGATCTTGCGCGGGTCCGACCTGATGGGCCGCTGGTATCTCGCCGACGTCGAGGTCAAGCGGGAGATCGCAGAGCGTTTCACCCTCTTCCTGGGTGATGACGAGATGGAATTCCTCGCCGACGATGCCCTGGTGTTTGCATATGAAGGCGTCACCCGGATGCAAGAGGGTTGGGTCAACGCCAAAAAGCGCAAGCGCCGACATCGACGGGCCGCGGCCGACGCCGCCCGGCGCAAGGACGAAGCACCGATCGAGCCAGCGCCTGCGCCGGCGCCGGTGAAGGTTAAGGAGCCGACCCGCCCGCAAGCGACGAAGAAGGTCCCCACCTCCGATCTGGCCAAGAAATTGGCAGCGATCGCCTCGGCCGAAGCGGCCGCCAACGACGAGTCGGAGAAGCGACGTCTGACATGGGCGGAGGCGGAAGCCCTGGAGCTGGCGGAGGCTGCCAAGAGCGAGCCACCCCCGCCGGCCAAGAAGCCGCGCAAGCGGGCGGCACCCAAAGAGGAGCCGGCGCCGTCGGGCCCGCTCTATACCGAGCCCTATTCTCCGCCACCCCCTCCTCGTACACCGCCTCGCGTCAAATCGGCGGCTACAGAGCCTCCCGCGGTCGCCCCCGCGGCCGCCGCTGAAGTTCCCAAGGAAGTGGCCGCTCCACGCCCGAAGCGAAAGCGACCTCCGAGGCCGTCGATCGAGCCCGAGCCGGTCGCGCCCGAGCCGGTCGCGCCACCGCCGATCCAGCCGCCGCCGATCGACGAGCCGCTCGTGGAGGAGCCCGAGTATCCGGAGCCTTCCTGGATTGCACCCCCGCCCCCGGCGCGACTGGTGACAGTCGATCTTTCGGTCGAAGAGCCGTTGGTAATCGAAAGCCCTTTCGCAGGCAGTGAGGCTCAGGAGGCACCGGCCCCGCCCGAGATCGAAGACGAGGCGAGCGACGAACTCACCAAGCGCCGGCAGCGGCGAAAGAGTCGCCGAGAGACAGCCCCAGACGATCAGATCCAGCCGGATGAGGAAACGGAAACTCGCCAGATCACCAATATCGAAGCGGCCCGGGGAAAGGTGAAGGAGCCTAAGGGAGCCGGCCATCACCCCGCCGAGACCAACGTAGGTTTGCTCGCCAAGCTGCGACGGCCCCCCAAGGCCGACCAGGAGCACGTCCACACTTACGAGGAGTCGCGATCAGCCGGCGGGCTCACTCGCCGGGTTTGCGTCGAGTGCAATCACGTCTCGATCACGTCTGACGATTGAGCAAACAAAAAACCCCGGATCTCCGAAAGGGGATCCGGGGTTTTTTGATTTTTTCGGCTAGCGCTTTTTGGCAGTCTTTCGGGCTGTGCTCTTGCGGGCCGTCTTCTTGGCTGGTGCCTTCTTCGCCGCAGCCTTGCGGGCTGGAGCCTTCTTGGCGGTTGCCTTCTTCGTGGTCTTCTTGGCGGCAGACTTCTTTGCCGTCGACTTCTTGGCAGGTGCCTTCTTAGCCGCGGCCTTCTTGCGAGGCGTAGCTTTCTTGGTTGCCATTTGTCCTCCTTCGAGCGCACGAAAGTGTGCGCGTACGCGTTACATGAGGAATTCAATACAAAACATCACTGTCGTGTTGCGATTTAGTTAAGGGCTTGAATCACCAAGAGATGGCCATACGCACCATCGCTTGCAGATGGATCATGGCTTCTGTGTATGGGAGGCCCTCAATCCCTTCCGAGTAGAACAACACTCTTCGCGTCCATAGCCTGAACGCCACTTCCTGCCAGTCCCGAGACGAAGGGTCGAAGTCCCGCAACAGAACATCCAACACTGCAAGCCAGGTCGGCGTGTCGAGATCGTTGAGATCTTGATCGAAGTAGTGGCGGAGCAGTTCTTGCTGTTCGGGGGACCATGATTGGTAAGCGATCGCGCGGGTGGCGTTCACGTCGTAAGCGACCCGCTGAACCGCGGCCGGCGCTTCTTCGGATGCGGCCGACTCCGCGAAGTGTTCAACCGCTCGGGGTGGGCTTGCCCCTCGGAGACGTTGCAGGGTATGGAGGCATTCGAGAAGCATCGTCCGTAGCTCCTCGAGGCTTCCGTAGAGTTGATGATCCTTCCCCTGGGGAGCGAAGGTCTCGTATATGGAGAGGCCAAGCGCCACGGAGCGGTGAGTTATGGCCGTATCAATTCCCCAATCGCTTTGGGCGGCCACTATGGGATCGCCCATCAGCAGCGCCACGGCATCTCGCGCGAATGCCACCTCGCCAGACATGGGCTGTTCGATCCAGGGGAGAACCGAGTCGGACCAAAGCAGTCCGAAGCCCGGTCGGGTGACCATCCACGTAATCATCCCGTCGGTGGGAGACCTGGGGTAGAAGTGGCGAACGGCCTGAAAACCCTTGTCGAGGGCGAACTCGGCTCGCTGGATCCAGCCGCGGTCAAAAGACCTGATGTCAGCGTCGTAGAAATGGAGGCGCTGGTAGTCGGTTTCCTCGAGAAAGATGCGAAAGCCGGTGTTGATGGCGTCTCCCTTGCCAGGACGAAGGTTCCCGAGCCTCCGCTGAGGAACAAGCTTGATTCCATTGCTGCCCGCCACGAGCTCCGTGACCGCGGCATTGACGGCCTGATCGTCGCCGTGGATTCCGAGCACGAGAGCAACAGCCGGATGGGCCAGGGCCTCTTGCAGGGTGGCGGCCACGAGGTCTGGCGCCTCAGAGAGAAAAGGGACGGCTACGAGCGATGGAGCCGGAGCCGATGACACGCCGCGATACCCTAACTTCGATGTCGCTGCTCATCCCCGTCGTCCTTTCGGGCGGATCGGGGACTCGCCTTTGGCCACTATCCCGCCGGCACCGGCCCAAGCAGTTTCAGAAGGTGATCGGCACCGGGACAATGCTGGCGCAGACCCTCGATCGTCTTTCTCACCTGGAGACGGCACCCGTGATCGTCGCGAACGTCGACCAGGTACCTCATCTCCGCGGCGAACTCGGCGTCAACCGGTCGGTGACGATCGTCGCCGAGCCGGTAGGCCGAAATACGGCTCCAGCCGTTGCGGCCGCCGCCTTGTTGGCAAAGCCCGAGGACATCCTGGTGGTGATGCCGGCCGATCATCACATCAATCGTCCGACTGCATTTTTGGAGTCGCTCGAGCGGGCACTGGCGGCGGCCGCGACCGGTCATTTGGTGACCTTTGGGGTAGTGCCGTCCAAGCCCGAGACCGGCTACGGCTACATCGTTCCCAAGTCCGGCGGCCTGGCCTCTGCGCTTTCTATTGAGCGCTTCGTCGAAAAACCGGGTCGCGAGGCGGCCACTTCGCTGATTGCCTCGGGTGCCCTCTGGAATAGCGGAATGTTTGTCTTCCCGGTTGGGGTCTTGCTTGAGGAGATGGAGCGACTGGCTCCAGAGGTGCTGACAGCTGTCCGGGCTGCGGTTGGTTCCGCCCAGGCGACCGAGTTCGGTTCCGTCCTCGGTCCCGAATTTGGCTCGGCTCCGGCGATTTCGATTGACACCGCAGTGATGGAACAGACCATGCGGGCGGTGGTCGTGCCTCTGGCGGCGGAATGGAACGACATCGGATCGTGGGAGACGCTCTGGGAACTAGGCGATAAGGATCCGGATCAAAACGTGATCATCGGTTCCGCGGTTGCGGTTGATTCCCGGGGAAGCTACATCCGCTCCGATGGCCCGCTGGTGGCGGTCTCCGGAATCGAGGACCTCGTCGTAGTAGCGACGCCCGATGCGGTCCTGGTGACGCGCCGGCTGGCTGCTCAGGACGTCAAGAAATTGGTTGAGCGTCTCGGTGAGGATTACCTCTGATCCGAGCGGGTTGTTCCTTGATCCTCACGGCCTTCCTGCTGATGTCATGTAGCGACCGACCCCCAGCAGATGCTTCCGGTGCCGAGGTCTTCGAACAGATCTGCGCCAACTGCCACGCCTCGGATTTGAGTGGGGGCATCGGACCTGCCCTCGGCGCCGGCTCCAATGCCGCGTCTCAGGATGATGCCTTCCTCGAGTTCACCATCACTCGGGGGCGCGGTCGCATGCCGTCTTTTCAAAACACGCTGAGTGAGGAGCAAATCGAGCGGGTGATCGATTTCATTCGGGACCAACAGCGATGACGGCTGTCCTCGAATCGCTCGACCTTTTTCCGATCTCTCTGCCCATGCGGCATCGCTTTCGACGGGTGGAGAGCCGGGATGCGGTACTCATCAAGGGACCGGAGGGTTGGGGGGAATTCTCTCCTTTCCCTGAGTATCCGCCCGAGGTCACGGCTCGATGGCTGGCCTCGGCGCTGGAAGGGGCTTGTTCTGTTTGGCCTTCACCCCGGCGCAGCCAAGTGCCGATCAACGTCACCGTTCCCGCCGTAGATCCGTCGACCGCATTTGAGATCGTTGTCACCTCGGGTTGCCGGACCGCCAAGGTCAAAGTGGCCGAGGCAGGCCAGCGCCCCGAGGATGATGTCGCCCGCGTGAAAGCTGTTCGAGAGGCCTTGGGACCGGACGGAAAGGTTCGCATCGACGTCAATGCCGCCTGGACCCTGGACGAAGCCACCGAAGGCTTGCAACGTCTCGCTGGCTTCGACCTCGAATACGTCGAACAACCGGTCAGAACCATCGAAGAGATGATCGAGCTCCGGCGAAGGCTCCCGATCCCAATCGCTGCGGATGAGGTGGTGCGCTCTGGCGCAGATCCCCTGGAAGTAGCCGAGCGGGGGGCAGCGGACATCATCGTCGTCAAAGTTCAGCCCCTGGGGGGAGTGGCGAGGGCGTTGGACGTGGCCAGTCGAGCGGGCTTGCCAACGGTGGTCTCCTCCGCACTCGAGACGTCGGTTGGCCTCGCCGCCGGATTGGCGGCTGCCGCGGCTCTGCCCGAAATGATCTACGCCTGTGGCCTCGGCACGGCCTCGCTGTTTTACGACGATGTGGTGGCCGATCCGCTCCTCCCCGTCGGCGGTTTCCTGAACGTCCGACGACCCGAGCCCGATCCCGACCTTCTGGAAAAGCATGCGGCCACCGCCGAGGTCGGCGCGCTGATGCTGCAGAGGCTGCGATCGGCGGCGGAGTTGCTGGCGTGAGTGCGCCCAATCCATCGGTGGCGATGGCTCGGGTGTTCATCGACGAATTGGTTCGCAACGGCATCAGGGACCTGGCGCTAGCGCCGGGCTCACGGTCGGGCGCACTGGCCATGGCGGCCGCCGCCGATGAGAGGCTCCAACTGCACGTCTCCCTCGACGAGAGGTCGGCGGGTTTCTGGGCGGTCGGCTATGGCAAGGTCGGCAGATCGCCCGCTGTCGTGCTGACCACGTCTGGGACGGCCGTGGCCAACCTGCTCCCGGCCGTGGTGGAAGCCGATCGCTCCCGCACGCCCCTGGTGGTGATAAGCGCAGACCGACCCGCCGAGGCTCGACAAAGCGGCGCCAACCAAACGATCGATCAGATCAAGATCTTTGGCGAACGGGTTCGGTTTTTTGCCGATGTGCCGGCCGCTGCCGATGTTCCGGGGGAGCCATCCGGGTGGCGGTCGCTGGTTTGCCAGGCGATAGAAGCGGCTCTTACCGGGCCGGTCCACCTCAACCTCGGATTCCGCGAGCCCCTGGTTCCAGCAACCGACGACGGCCGAACTATCGCCGAGCCCTATCGGGGCGATCTTGGTGGCCGCAGTGATGGTCGGGCTTGGACTCGGATCCAGCACAGCGAGAAGGCTGCTCGCGAGCTCCGGGTGAGCGGGCGCACGCTGGTGGTGGCCGGTCCCGGAGCCGATTCCGACCTCGTCCATGCTGCGATCGATCTGGGAATGGTGGTCGTCGCCGAGGGGCATAGCGGGTGTCGATTTCCGGGAACAGTGAGCACCGCCCACCACCTTCTCGGTTCCGAGACGCTGAGCGCGGCTCTCATGCCGGAGCTGCTGGTGGCTCTTGGAACTCCGGGACTCTCTCGATCCCTCGCCACGCTCCTAACGAGGGTCGAAACCATCGTCGCCGGCCCAGGTTGGTTTGACCCGGGCCGCAGAGCTGCCCAGATGATGGAGATAGGGGAGTGGGTACCAGCTGGGTTGGACGAAGGCTGGGCGGGTTCATGGCAAAAGGCGGAGGCAACCGCTCGCCAGGTCATCGACCAGGTGCTGGACAGCTTTCCCGACATCACCGAGCCACGTGCAGCCCGCGACGCGGTGGGGGCGATTCCCGACGGTGGAGTGATGGCCGTCGGGTCTTCGATGCCGGTTCGAGATGTGGATTGGTTTGCCTCCCCCCGTACCGGCCTGGACTTCGTGAGCAATCGGGGTGCCTCGGGTATCGATGGTTTCATCTCGCTGGCCGCCGGCGCCGCCGCAGTGAGGAAACCCGTCTTGGGATTGGTGGGCGATATTTCTTTTTTGCACGACACCAATGGACTTCTCATCAAGCCCACCCCCGACCTGGTTCTGGTCCTCGTCAACAACGGTGGCGGTGGGATCTTCTCGTTCCTACCGCAAGCCAACTACCCCGAGCATTTCGAGCGGATCTTCGGGACACCGAGCGGGGTTGATTTCAGTGGACTCAGCCAAGCGTTGGGAGCGGTGCACACACTGGTCGAACGCCCAGAACAACTTCAGCGAACGATCAGGGACCGATTGGCCGCGAGTGGCATCTCGATTGTCGAAGTCCGCACCGATCGGGCCCGCAACGTGGAGGTCCATCGACAGATAACGGACGAGGTGACCAGGGCCGTCGAATCTCTATTCGAGAGCTGAGAGCATCGCTGCCAGCTTGAGGCGGGTCTCTTCCAGTTCTTCCTCGGGCACCGAGCCAGCCACAATTCCATTGCCGGCGAAAAGGCGGGCGCGGGCGCCGGTCAGCTCGGCGCAGCGCAGCGCGATCGCGAATTCCCCGTCACCGTCCGCTCGGAAGAATCCGATAGGCCCGGCGTAGCGATTCCGTTCCATACTTTCCAACGAGGAGATGACTTCAAGGGCTTCCGCGGTCGGAACCCCGCCCACTGCCGGGGTGGGATGGAGAGCACTAACCAGGTCGAGGACGTGGAGGTTTTCGTCGAGCCGACCGCTGAACGGGGTTGCCAAATGTTGCACGTTGTCCAGGCGCAGCAGTTCGGGCTCGAGCGGTGATGACAAGTCAGAGCAATAAGAGGAAAGAACCTGGCGCACCGAATCGGCCGCCAGCCGATGTTCGACCCTGGTTTTTTCCGACGTCGCCAGTTCCTTGGCCAAGAGGGCGTCGGTTTCGGGACTGTCCCCACGGGCCGCAGTACCGGCGAGAGTCACTGCCGAGATCTGGCGCCCGCTCTTTCTGATGAGGAGTTCGGGGGAGGCACCAACGAGGCCTTCGATGAGGAAGAGGAAACATTCGGGAAATCGGAGGTGAAGTCTTTGCAGCACCCGATAGGGATCAAACGGCTCCTTCGACCAGAGTGCATGATCCCGTGCCAGCACAACTTTCTTCACTACCGCGGTCTCGATCAAGCCGATCACAGCTCCCACTGCTTCCAGCCAGAGATGGTCGGGAAGCGACGAGCCGGCGAAGCGGGGGCGATCATGCCGGCGGGCCTCAAGGGGAGGGCGGGACAGATCGACAGCCCGTCCCATCGTCTTGAGGTCGTCGCCGACGAGCTCGACGACCGTCTCGGGCACCACCAAAACCGATTGCGGAGCCCTCTCTTCGAAGGCGAAGCTGGCGAAGACCACCGGATGCTGGATTGCCTCGGCGCGTCGAAACCGATCGGGACCAACGCCGGGATCAACGACCTCTTTATCACCGAATCCAGCCAGGCTGGTAGTCGGTGACGACCACCAGGTATGAGGGCGGTGGGCGAGAAGCTGGGTTGGGGTCATTGCTCGAGGCGCTGCCTCGCACCTTCGAGCACCAGCGATCGAAAGTGATGGTCGACTATCCGTCCCGTCGCCGGGAGCATGGCTGAGAAAGCCTCGACCAAACGCTGAGCGGCCTCCTCGTCGCTTCCGGCGTTTGCTTCCACTGAGTCCCGCACGAAGCGCACAAAGAGGTTGATCGCCTGATCGACGACCGGTTGCATGGCCGCATCCATCTTGCGGGCGAGATCGAGCAATTCGCCTAATGGCAGTCCAGCCTCGACGAGAGACATGCCTGCCTTGATCGGCTCGACATCGTCCGGATCGAAGCGAGGATCGGGATCAGAGGTGACCGGCTTGAGGAATCCCTCCCGTACCACCACCTCGAGGAGGGTGGGGGGGAGTTTGGTGCGAACAGCCAACTCGTCGAGGGTGAGCAGGTCAGTGGACGGATGCAGAGCTTCGAGCAGGGCTCGATCCCAGGGATCTAGTCGGCGAGGGCCGCTCACGACATCCCAGGATACGTCTACCCGGAAGTCCGGGACCCGAGCTCAAGCCATGCCCGCCACGGACAGCGGCCAGCCGGTCAGTTGCCGACCGACCGACTCGACATGGGCCGGATCCTTGGAGGCGACGAACCGCACAACTCCGGTCCCACGTCGTCGGGCCGTTCGCGCAATCTGGCGGGCGACGGCCGGTGCCGGATCGACGATGACAGTCTGGGCACCCGCCCGCTTTGCAATGAGCGACGCCAGAAACGGATAGTGGGTGCATCCGAGAACCAGCGTGTCAACTCCGTGTTCCAGGACCGGATCGAGATGGCGGCCAACGGCTCGCTCGGCCTTCGGACCATCGATCGTCCCCGACTCCACCAGGTCCGACCAGCCTGGGCAGGCTCGAGTGACGATCTCGACATCCTCGGCGAACCGTCCCACAACGGAGGCGAAGAGCTCACCCTGAAAGGTGGCGTCAGTTGCAAGTACGCCGATGACACCACTTCGGGTCAAACTCCGGGCCGGTTTGACCGCCGGTTCCATGCCAACGAAGTGCACCGAGGGATGGGCGCGACGGAGGTCGTGGAGGGCCGCCGCCGACGCGGTGTTGCAAGCGAGGGTGATGACAGTGGCGCCTTCGGCTAGCAAGTAACCGACATTGCGATGAGTGATCTCGGCTACCTGAGCCAATGAACGCTCCCCGTAAGGCGCGTGGGAGCTGTCGGCCAAGTAGAGAACATCGAGGTCGGGGCGCAGACGTCGCAACGCCAGCAGTACCGACAATCCCCCCACTCCGGAATCGAGCATTCCGATCAATAGCCGGGAGTATCGTCGCTCTCCCAGTCGACAAGGAGTCTCTCCCGCATGGATCTCAACGGCATCTCGGCGATTGTCACCGGGGGTGCTTCCGGGCTAGGCGCAGCCACCGCCCGCAAGCTGGCCGAAGGTGGAGCGGTGGTGATAATTGCCGATTTGCAGGACGACAAGGGCAACGACCTCGCTACACAGATCAAGGGCAGCTTTGTCCACACCGACGTCACCAACGACGAGACCGTGCAGGAGGCTGTTGATGTGGCCATGGCTGCGGCGCCTCTTCGGGCCGTGGTCAACTGTGCCGGTATCGGTCCGCCGGCTCGGACCCTCAACCGGGATGGATCGCCGCATGCGATCGACCACTTCCGGACGGTCATAGAGATCAATCTCATTGGCACTTTCAACACAATCCGCTTGGCTGCCGCCGCGATGGCCACTACCGAACCTCTCGACGACGGCCTGCGGGGTGCAATCGTCAACACTGCCTCGGTGGCGGCGTACGACGGCCAGATCGGTCAGGCCGCCTATTCCGCCTCGAAGGGGGGCATTGTCGGCATGACTCTTCCGATCGCCCGCGATCTCTCATCGGTCGGAATCAGAGTCAACACCATTGCACCCGGGATCATCGACACGCCGTTGCTGGCAGGCCTCCCGGAACCAGCCCGCGTATCGCTTGGCGAACAGGTGTTGTTTCCCAAGCGACTAGGTCAACCTGAGGAATACGCCGAGTTGGCCCTGATGCTCCTTACCCACGATTACATGAACGCCGAGACGATTCGGATGGACGGCGGCATCCGCATGGCTCCCCGCTAGGTCAGGCCGCCTTCAGCGCTCCCACCTGGCGCTTGAGGTGAGCGAGGATCGCTCCCATCCCTCGCAGGCGTTGGGGCGTGATCACTTCCTCGAGCCCCATCCCTAAATAGAAGTCGCCGTCGACCCCCAAGATCGCCTCGGGAGTTTCACCGTCGAGACCGGCTGCCAGGATCCCGGCATAGCCTCGAACCGTCGGTGACTCCGGAGGGGCATCGAAAAAGAGCTGAACCTTTCCGTCCTCGAGACGGGTGGCGAGAAAGAAAGGCGTCTGACATTCGTGCACTTGCTCCATGAGGTCGCGGTCGGAAGCGATGTCGGGGGGGAGCTCGGGAAGGCGGTTGGCGTAGTCGAGCAGGGCTTCGAGTCGAAATTGCCGGGGCGATGCCGCAAACACGTCAACGATCTGGCGCAGTCGATCAGGTAGCGGCACTGCAGGAAGTTTAGAAACCGACCTGAGTTGATTTGCACTACGGTGATAGTGTTAAACCAACCCCGTATCGAGGAGTCGGAAAATGCCGGTTGCGGCCGATCCTGCCGCCAAGTTTCAGTCTTATGCGCACCCGGAGCGGATAGTTTCGACCGAGTGGGTGGCGGAACATCTCGAAGATCCCAACGTGGTCGTGGTCGAGTCGGACGAGGATGTCTTGCTCTATCACACCGGTCACATTCCGGGGGCGATAAAGATCGATTGGGTCGCCGACCTGAACGATCCTCTGGTGCGCGACTATCTCGACGAGGAACATTTCGCTGCTCTGATGTCGAAGCACGGCATCTCCCCTGACACCACCGTGGTCTTTTACGGCGACAACTTCAACTGGTGGGCGGCTTACGCCCTCTGGGTCTTCGAACTCTTCGGCCACGCCGATACCAGGCTTCTAGATGGCGGAAGGGCGAAGTGGATTGAGGAAGGTCGACCTGTCACCACCGACGAGCCCAGCCGGACCCCGACCTCTTATCCGGTTCCGAGGCGCAACGACCGTCGGATCCGGGCGTTCCTGGCGGACGTCCTTCCCCATTCGAAAGAAGGAAAGCCGCTGATCGATGTTCGCTCGCCTGAGGAATTCCGGGGCGAACGCCTGCACATGCCGGATTATCCGAACGAGGGTGCTTTGCGCGGGGGACACGTCCCCGGGGCCCGGAACGTTCCCTGGAAGAAGGCCGCCAACGACGACGCCACATTTAAGACGTTCGAGGACCTTCAAAAGCTATATGTCGATGAGGTCGGGCTCGATCGACACGACGATGTCATCGCCTATTGCCGGATCGGGGAGCGGTCCTCGCACACCTGGTTTGTTCTCACCCAACTCTTGGGCTTCGACACGGTCCGCAACTACGACGGTTCTTGGACCGAATACGGAAACGCGGTCCGAGTCCCGATCGAGCGTCCCTAAGTCCTAGAAACAACCGGCGGAGGATCTGGACCCCCGGCCGTCTCAGCCTTCTCCGATGTACGGGGGATTGGGGATCGATCTCCATCCCCATCCCGTGGATGGCGACATGGTGGTGATACCAACAAAGGGTGATCAGGTTGTCGGGGTGATGACCCCCACCCCGGGAGCGAGGATGGATGTGGTGGATCTGTAAGCGGTAGCGGCTCCGACAGCCAGCGATCGCACACATCCCCATGTCCCTCGCCATCACCAGGGCCCGGAGGGCGGGAGGGACCGCCTCCCCCAGATCGGAGTAGTAAAGGCAGTTGAGCTCGGAGGAGATCACCCGCACCTTCCCCCCACAGAGGATCTCGGACAAGAAAGTCAGGTCCGAGCTTGGGTCCCGAGGCGAGGGTGACTCCCACCTCACCCTCGGTCTCGGTGGCCAGGAGGGCATCGATGAAGACCTCGGCCACGGTCACCGCCCGTCCTTCCCCTCCCTCCTCTCCGGTGCCGGTGATCGAGTCGAGACAGATCGAGGCCAGGGCATCGATCCTTCTCTGACCCGAGGTCTGGTCCTCCAAGATCGGGAGCTCGGTCTCTCGCTTGTGCAAGGCGTTGGCGATGATCTCCCCGTCGGGGCCCACCGCCAGCCCCCAGATCTTGTGGGCCGATTGGTCGAAGGAGGCCTGGATCACCAGATAGCGGTCCGAGTACTGGGTGCGGGAGTCCTCACCGGAGACCCTTCTCCTTTTCTCCAGCATCCCATGGAGCTTTCCCAGCGAGTAGTCAGGGGAGAGGGAGAGGCACTCGGCTGGAGAGAGCCCGGTCTG
>DATEDN010000016.1:0-34016 GCA_035281645.1 Acidimicrobiia bacterium
TCGAACATGGGTTCGATTCATGGATCTTCGTTGCCGGAGGGATTTGAAGACCTGAGGCCGGGGCCGGAGCTGGCGGCGCTCGTTTGGCGTCTGGATCGAAAGAAGCTCTCGTCAGCCGATCGGGTGCGGCTCCTCCAAGCCCACCAAAAGCTTGTCTCGCATTTCCAGGCTCGGGCCTACGCCGACATGGCGGCGATTTGGGAGTTCGAGGAAGGGCCAAATTCGTCGGGCGATGTGGCTGACGACTTTCGTTTTGCGGTTCAAGAAATCCGGGCCGCGCTTCGCCTGAGCCGGCGCGCTGCCGAGGTAGAGCTGAGCAATGCCATCGACTACTGGCACCGGCTTCCCAGGGTGGGCGACGAGCTGTCGCAGGGATGGATCGACGTCCGCCGGGCGCGGGTGATCGCCCAGGAGACCGGCCACTTGCCAGAGGGAACGGCCCGGAACGTGGTCGAGCAGAGCATCTGGGAAGCCAGACGCATGACCGTCGGTCAGCTCGGCGCCTTTCTGCGCCGCTACATCGTCAAGGACGACCCCGAATCAGCCAAGCTTCGCTACGAGGAGTCCCTGGCCGAGCGGCGGGTGGCGGTCGAGGCAGAACCCGAGGGGACCTCTTCGCTTTTCGGTCTGCATCTCTCTCCTGAGCGAGTAGAAGCGGCGATGGCCTTCATCAACGATCTTGCGACTTCGCTGCGTGGAGAAGGCGATATGCGGAGTCTCGATCAAATCCGGGCTGATGTCTTCTTGGACCTATTGGCAGGTCACCCACTCGAAGCAAAGAGCCACCGGCGAGGGAGCGTCGACTTGGTGGTCGATCTGGCCACATTGGCGGGACTCACCGAGGCGCCGGGGGAGTTGGGCGGTTACGGACCCATCATCGCTGACATCAGCCGCCGAGTGGCAAAAGCCCAGGAGACAGCCGAGTGGCGATATCGGGTAACAGATACACAGAACGGCACCGTGGTAGCGGAGGGAACAACTCGGAGAAGGCCGAGTCGGCAGATAAGGCGAACGGTCGAAGGCCGGGATCGCAGGTGCGTGTTTCCTGGATGCCGCATACCGGCTCGTAGATGCGACTTCGACCACACGAGACCGTGGGCGATAGGGAGGGAGACCACCGAAGAAAATGGGGCACCCATCTGCGAAGGCGACCACGTGCTCCGCCATGCCGCCGGTTGGGACTATGAGCGGATGAGCGATGGCGACTATCTCTGGACGAGCCCCTTCGGGTTGCAGTACACCACGAGTGGAAGGCCACCCCCGTAGGGGAGTTGATTCCACTCGCTTCCCCAAGTAGCTAGCGCTTTCGATGGCCTTTGAGCGGGCCGCCGGGATTTCTGCGCGGGTAGGTCTCTTTTCCGGTCAGAATGCCCACTGGAGTGGAGAACCGTCCGGCGTTCTTGGAATCAGAGGTGAGAAACCGGATGGAACTCGCCCTCTACGAGATCAAGCGGGTCATCGCCGGACAGGACGCGATGCTGGAGCGGGTCCTCGTCTCACTGCTGGCCGGCGGCCATTTGTTGATCGAAGGTGTGCCCGGCCTGGCCAAGACCCTGACCATCAAGACCGTGGCCCGAGTCCTGGGCGGCACTTTCCGCCGGATCCAATTCACTCCCGATCTGGTTCCGTCCGATCTGATCGGCACTCGGATTTACAAGCCCGGCGCAGAGAGATTCGACACCGAGTTGGGCCCGGTGTTCTGCAACTTTCTCCTCGCCGATGAGATCAACCGGGCACCGGCCAAGGTGCAGTCGGCCCTCCTAGAGGTAATGCAAGAAAAGCAGGTGACGATCGGGGAGGAGACTCACGTGGTTCCGGCTCCCTTCCTGGTTATGGCCACCCAGAACCCGATCGAATCGGACGGGACCTATCCGCTTCCGGAAGCGCAAGTCGACCGTTTCATGCTGAAGGTGGTCGTGGGTTATCCGCAGGTCAGCGAAGAGGTCACCGTTGTCGAGCGCGCTTTGAAACCGGAGCCGGAGGTTCGTCAAATCCTCACCCCTGGCGAGCTCTTGGAGCTTCAGCGGCTGACCGCCGGGGTCTATGTCGATCCGGCGATTGGTCGATTCGCGGTCGACCTGGTGACGGCAACCCGAAATCTTGCCGAGGTCGGACTTGATCGTCTGGCTCCATATGTTGCGTATGGGTCGAGTCCCCGGGGGCCGATCAATTTGGTCCACGCGGCCCGTGCCCTCGCCCTGTTGCGAGGACGGAGCTACGCCCTTCCCCAAGACGTGAAGGACCTGGCTCAGGATGTCTTGCGTCATCGCCTCGTCCTTACCTATCAGGCCCTGGCGGAGCAGGTAACCCCCGACTCGATCATCGATGCTGTCGTCGCAGCCGTGCCGGCGCCGGATATAGAGCTAGCCCGAGACACCGCGTGACCGTTGTCGCCTTCGGGCGCCGCCGGACCCGCAGTCGCCCGGGTCCCGGCCCGGTTCCGGAGGCGGTCCTGCGGGCCCTCGAGATCAAAGTGGCTCGCAAAATTGAAGGTCTCTTGCCGGGCGAGCAGAGATCGAATTCCCAGGGCATCGGCACCGAGTTGACGGCCGTCCGCCCCTATCAGCCCGGCGATGACGTCAGGCGGATCGAATGGAAGGTCACGGCTCGGACCAATCAACCGCATGTGAGGGTCGACGTGGCCGAGAAGAGCCTTCAGACCTGGCTGGTCCTCGACACCTCTCCCTCGATGGGATTCGGAACCGGCGAGCGAAGGAAGTGGGATGTGGCCGAGGGAGTCGCCGTTGCGATGGGCCATCTCGCCTCGGGCCGAGGAGGGCGTCTGGCCGTTATGACCTACGGATCGGCCGACCTGATGACACTTCCACCCCGATCGGGCCGCTCGGGCCTACGTAGTGTCCTCGCCGCCACTCAGACCGAACCGAAGCTTGAACCAGCAGGTCCAACTTCACTTGGCTCGGCCCTGGCCCGACTCGCTCCGATCGCCCGTCAGCGAGGCCTGGTGGTCGTCGTTGGCGACTTCCGTGGGCAAGGCGATTGGCATCGACCCCTCGCCACGCTCGCGTACAAGCATGACGTCTTAGCAATCGAGATCTCCGATCCGCGCGAAACCGAGCTCCCCGATGTTGGTGAGATCGTCTTGGTTGATCCCGAAACCGGTCGACAGCTGCGGGTTGACACCTCCTCCGAACTGATCAGGCGCCGCTTTGCGAGCGCCGCCGAGAAAGAGCGTCAGTCGGTGGCGGATGCATTCGCTTCGATCGGGGTTCGTCATCTTGTCCTATCCACCTCGGGCGATTGGTTGCGAGCCCTGGTGATGTTCCTGCGGCGGGAACGGAGGGGGTGGTGAGCTTCCAGTGGCCAGCGGCACTTTTCGGTTTGACGCTCCTTCCGCTTCTGATCGTTGCCTACTACTTACTGCAACGCCGCCGGCATCGCTATGCCGTCCGTTTCACCAACGTCGATCTGTTGGCGAATTTGGTCGAGGAAACGCCTGGATGGAGAAGGCACATCCCTCCCGCCCTCACCCTCCTGGCGCTGGCGACGTCGATCGTCGCGCTGGCTCGTCCGGAGGCAACCGTTACGACCGCTCGCAATCAGGCGACCGTGGTCCTGGCAACAGACACCTCAGGATCGATGGGGGCATTCGACGTCCATCCGTCGCGGCTCTTTGCTGCTCAGAAGTCGGCGCTGCTCCTGATCGACCAATTGCCTGAGGAGATACAAGTCGCATTGGTTCAGTTCTCGACGGAGGCGAGGGTTCTCTCTCCAGCAACGACTGACCGCGAACTTCTACGGCAGGCGATTGGGACCCTGCGGGCTGACGGACGGACTGCTCTCGGCGATGCCATCGCCTTTTCGGTGGAAACCGGGCTGAGTGCAGTCGACTCGGCACCCGAGGGGCAAAGGCCACCCCTGTCGATTCTCCTTCTCTCCGATGGCGCCAATACGGATGGCACTTACGAACCGCTCGAGGCGGCTGCGCTCGCCAGCGATTTTGGGATTCCGATCTACGCCGTCGCCCTTGGCACGGATGACGGGACCGTGCTGAACGTCGATTTGATGGGGAATGTCCAGACCGTCCCCGTTCCTCCCGACCGTGAGACTCTCCACCTCATAGCCGAGCAAACCGGTGGCCGATATTTCGACGCACCCACGGCCGAGGACCTGGCCGAGGTCTACCGGGAAATCGGATCGCAAGTCGGTTTCGTGACCGAAGTCCGCGAGCTCAGCCATCTTTTTGCGGCCGGGGCCGGCGTTTTGATGTTGACCGGGGCCGCGCTGTCGGCCTTCTGGTTCAACCGATTCCCCTAGCCACCACCGAATGGGGAACCTTTCTATCCTGCGAACATATGTTCGCTAAGGACCAGGCGCACATTCTTCATGCGGACCTCGATTCGTTCTTCGCCTCGGTCGAGCAAAGGGACAACCCAGCGCTAAGGGGTCGGCCGGTCATAGTGGGCGGAGGTGTAGTCCTCGCCGCCAGTTATGAGGCCAAGGCCTACGGGGTCTACACCCCGATGGGCGGTCGGCAAGCGAGGAAGATATGCCCGCAGGCGATCGTGGTCGAGCCTCGATTCTCTGCCTACGTCGAGGCCAGCAAGGCCGTTTTCGAAGTGTTCGAGAACACCACACCGATGGTCGAAGGGCTGTCGATCGACGAGGCGTTTCTCGACGTCGGCGGGCTTCGCCGTGTTTCCGGAACGCCGACCGAGATCGCCATCCGCTTGCGCGACCAGGTGCGGCAGGAAGTCGGCCTCCCGATTACGGTCGGTGTCGCCCGGACCAAGTTTCTGGCCAAGGTGGCAAGCGCAGTCGCCAAACCCGATGGCTTGCTGGTGGTGCCGCCGGAGGAGGAGATTGCCTTCCTTCATCCCCTGCCTGTGGAGCGCCTGTGGGGAGTGGGCCCGGTGACGGCAGCCAAGCTCCACAACGCCGGCGTCGTTTCCGTTGGTGAAGTGGCGTCATTGCCAGCGAGATGGCTCGTCACTCTCCTCGGCCCCGCTGCCGGTCACCATCTACATGCGCTCGCTCACAACCGGGACCCGCGGCCGGTCCATGTTGGCCGCCGTCGACGGAGTGTTGGTTCGCAGCGCGCCTTCGGCCGAACTCCAAAGACGGCGGAGGATTTGGAAGCGATTCTGGTCGGCCTGGTTGATCGAATCAGCCGTCGTTTACGTGCCGGCGATCGGGTGGGACGTACGGTGGTGTTGCGGCTCCGCTTCGACGATTTCTCGAGGGGCACCCGATCCCAAACACTCACCACCCCCACCTCCAACACTGAGACGATTTTGCGGGCTGCTCGCGAATTGCTGGCCGAGGCTATGCCAGTGATCGAGGAGCGAGGGATAACACTCCTGGGGGTGGCGATCGCCAATCTCGATGACGACGACGCGGTGCAACTGGCGCTGCCGTTTGACAAGCATTACCGAACGGAACTCGATCTCGCGATCGACGAGTTGCGATCGCGCTTTGGCAACAAGGCCATCACCAGAGCTGTGTTGCTCCCCTCGGACGAGAGTTGGGAGTTTCCGCTCTTGCCTGATCCGGGCCCAACCGGGTCGTAGTCTCGCCGCATGGTCGATATCAGGGCAGGCGAAGGTCGCATGGTCGCGTGGATGGCCACTTTCTTCGCTGTCACTCAGGCCGGCCACGGGTTGGGTGCAAACACGGCCGACACGCTTTTCTTTCTGCGATTTGGAGTTGATCACCTTCCCCTGATGATCCTCACGTCGGGGCCGGTGCTGATGCTCGTCACCTTGGGCTATACCGTGGGCCTCGGACGCCGGGGAGCCTCCCGCTGGTTGGGTCCCCTCCTGGCAGGCCTTTCGGGAATGGTGCTGCTCGAACGCGTCGGAGTTGCCACGGGCTGGGGAGGGGTTTACGTCGCCATCTGGCTCGGAGCCCAAATCGCGATTCTTCTCTCGTACACGGCCATGTGGAATGCGGCGGGCGAGATTTGCACAACCCGTCAGGCCAAGCGGCTCTTTCCCTTGTTTGCCACTGCCGGGATTGGTGGCGGGATCGTCGGCAATCTTGTCACCGGGCCTCTGGCCAGCGCCATCGGCACTGAGAACCTGCTTTTCGTCCACGCTGGTTTGCTGATGGCCAGCGCGTTGATCATGACGACCGGCATAACCCGCTTCTACTGGCGTTCAGACTCGGTCCCCCCGACGGGAGTCCTGGATGACCTGCGATCGGGCTGGGCCTTCACCCGGACGACTCCTCTCCTCAAGCTGATGTCTTGGACGGCCGGTGCTTTCTCCGTGCTCTTCTTTCTCGTTTCCTTTCCGTTCAGCGCCGTCGTCGCCGATTCGTTTTCGAGCGAGGCCGAGGTGGCCGGCTTTCTCGGTCTCTTCTCGGCCGCGGCCACCGCCTTGACGTTCTTGGTCTCGTTTTTCCTGGTCAATCGATCGTTCGCCCAGATTGGCGTCGTTGCCACGCTCCTCATGGTTCCGTTGGTCTATGTATTTGGGTTCGGGTCGTGGCTGATTTCCTTCGGGCTCCTGTCTGCGAGCCTCGTCCGGGCGGTGCAGTGGGTGGCCGTCAATGCGGTCGGAGGGACCGCGTGGAGTGCCCTTTTCAATGTGATACCGGGGCGGCGCCGAAGCCAGGTCATGGCATTCATCAATGGTGTTCCAACTCAGGTGGGGACCATGGCGTCCGGTGGGCTCTTGATCGCCGCCAGCACCCTGTCGCCAGATGCGAGCAGCGCCATCGGCTTGATGCTGGCGCTCGCGACATTGCTGCTGGTGGTGCGGATGCGACCGGCCTATACCAATGCGCTGGCGATGGCGGTGAAGCAGGGGATGGTCGATGTGTTCGCGGCCCCGCTACCAAGCGCGCAGAAACCCACTCTGGACGCCGAGGGCGTTGCCGCGCTGGTCAAGACCCTGGGGGACCCACAGCCCGGCGCCAGGCTTCTGGCTCTCCGAACCTTGGTCCGTCTGCAGGGTGATTCCGCTCGGGAGCAAATGTCCTCTCGATTGGTCGACCCGGACCCGGGTGTGCGGGCAGCTGCGCTGGAGAGCCTTGCCTCAGCCGATGTGGCCAGGTCAATGCTCTCCGATCCGTCGAGCCGCGTGCGCAATTCTGCGCTCACCTGGCTTAGCCAACACGGCGAGGGCCTCGGAAAAGACGCCGATTCGGTGCTGGAAGATGCGGACCCCGTTGTTCGATCAAAGGCGGCGACTATGGTCGAAAGCGAGCGAGCTCGAAGCGTCATCGAGGCGATGCTGGCCTCGGGTGACGCATCAGAGCTGACCGCCGCCTTACAGGCGCTGGCTCAGAAGCCTTCGCTCTCCACCAGTCCGCTCGGTGGATTCGCCATTCACCCCGACCGAGGGGTGCGGGCCGCGGCCGCGCATGCAATGGCTATGAGATCCGACAGCGCTCGAACCCTTGCCGAACTGCTCGACGATTCATCGATCAAGGTGCGGGCCGCGGCAGCATCGAGCCTGGCGTCGAGCTCGGTGGAAACGCTGATCGATGTTTTGGCGCGTGGGTCCGTAAGAGCGTCGGAGGCGGCGTTGGTGGCGGTGACCGATGCCGGCCTGGGGACGGAGCGACTCGAAAGCTGGATAGCCGGTGAAGTCGATCGAGCGAGGTTTCTGCACCGCCAAGAGCTCGCCCTCGCCGGCCTCGCCTCCACGCCGGCACTCGACTACCTCCGCCGGGTCCTGCTCATGCGGCAGCGTCGCCTGGAGCGTTGGGCGCTCCTCGCTTTCCGGGATCCCCGGCTTCTGGACATGCCCTGGGTGCGGCGCGGGGTCTGGTCGCAGGATCCTGACATCCGCGCCTACTCATTGGAGGCTTTGGATTCGTTCCACGGCAATGTCGCATTGAGGGGATTGATCGCATTGCTGGAGGAGACGGACCCACATGAGGTGCCTGATCCAGAGGCACGCCTGCGGGAACTGACCAATGACTTCGATGGGTGGATTCGGAATTTGGCGAGACGCGTCCTCCAGGACATCGGGGCAGGCGACGTCGACTCGCGGGATTCGGCGCGAGTATGGACCTCCGACATGCACGAGACCCAGCTCCTCACTCCGCTCGACCGGGTGCTCGCCCTACAACGGGTAGCGATGTTCTCCGACGTCGACCCTGAGGACCTCGAGAAGATTGCACAGGTGGCGGTCGAGCGCTGCTACGAGGCAAACGAATTCATCTATCACGAAGGTGATGTCGGCAACGAAGTTCTCGTCATCGCCTCAGGCGAGGTCGAGATCCGACACGGTCGGGACGAAATTCGAAGCTATGGAGCAGGCGAACTCGTTGGTGAGCTTGCCTTTCTCCGACGTGCGACTCGCTCGGCGGACGTGGTTGCCGGCGGCGATGGCGTGCGGGGTCTCGTCCTGGGAGCGTCCGAACTCCAGGGAATTCTCGAGGAGCGGCCTGAAGTGGCCATGGCGATGCTGGCTACGTTGGCCGAGCGGCTCGGCACCATGGGCGTTGTGGCAGAGTGATCCGGTTGGTATTGGTGGTCCTGACGGCGGTTTTCGCCATCCCGGCGGCAATCCTTTTGGTGACAGGAAGTTCTTCGCCCGGCGCATGGGGGGCGCCGGGAGCGCCGCTCGCATGGGGAGCCGCGTTCGCCATCATCGGTTACGTCGTCGATCGCTCACGCCCTGACAACCCGATCGGAAGGCTGCTCCAGGTAGCAGGGATCGGGTCGGCCGCCCTGGAAGTGTTTTATCGGGTGGGGGTAATGCTGAGTGGGAGGTCGACGACTTCTTTGGGCATTATCGGCTCCTTGGCCCCATCGTGGATGTGGATGATTCCCATCGCGGCGCTATTTCATGCCCTGGCAATCTTTCCCGACGGTCATCTGCTCTCGCCGCGGTGGCGTGTGGCGGTGCTCGGGCTCTGGACTGGAGCGGTGCTTTCGTTCCTGGGCTTCTTCTTCGGCCCTTCCGACGTGCCCGGCTTTTCGAATCCGCTGGAGATCGCGACACTTGATGCGCTGACCACCGCTCTCCAGTTTGCCAGCTACCTGTTCTTGCAAGTTTCTGCCTTGCTGGTGGTGATCTCGATCATCATCCGCTTCCGTCAGGCCACAGGCGATAGCCGGCTGCAGTTGAAGTGGGTGGTCTACGCCAGCGCTCTCAACGGATTGGTCATCGTCATCATTGAGGTCATATTCCGTTTGTTCGTGCCTCGCCTCTACCAGCCGGGGACCTGGGTCGTAAGCCTTTTCATCTTGCTGATTCCAATCGCCATAGGAGTGGCCATCCTTCGCTACCGCCTTTATGCCATCGACCGTCTTGTCTCGCGGACAGTGAGTTATGGCCTGGTGATTGGATTGTCGGCAATGGTCTATCTGGGGGCCGTGTTCCTTCTCAGAGCGGTACTCCCCGGAGAGAGTGATTTAGCGGTGGCGGGCTCAACCCTCGCAGTAGCGGCGATGTTCAATCCCGCCCGGCGACGGTTACAGGAAACGGTGGACCGTCGCTTCAACCGCGCTCGATACGATGCCGAGCAAGTGGTGGCGTCTTTTGCCGCCCGGCTGCGTAATCAGGTCGAGCTGGCGTCGCTCACTGGGGGATTGACCGGCGTCGTAACCCGAACCGTCCAGCCGGCGTCAGCGTCGGTTTGGATTCGACAGGACTAGAGATGAACCACCGGGCTGGTAAGAGTCCTGGTGATGCCTTCGATTGATTGGATCCGGGCCACGACCAGCTTGCCGAGAGCGTCGACATCGGGGGCTGAAGCCTTGACGATGACGTCGTAGGGGCCGGTGACATCGTCGGCTGATTCGACGCCCTGGATGGCGCGTACTTGCTCGGCGACATGAGCGGCCTTGCCCACCTCGGTCTGGATGAGCACGAATGCCTGAATCACGAATGCTCCTAACGGTTGGGGCTGTGTTGGTAGGCGACTATACCGACAGGGGCCGGTGCGCGCCCGAGGAAGGAATCAGTAGCCGTCGGAGCCGATTCGGACCGACTTGTTATGTCGACAGGCGCGCCCGGTCGAAGAATCAATAGCCGTCGGAGCCGATTCGGACCGACTTGGCGAACGGCCGACCATCTTGATCGTCGACCTCGAAGACGATGCGTTGGCCCTGGCGCAGGGTCCGGAAGATGGAGCCGTCCAGGGCTCCTGGCCGGAGGTAGACCTCGGAGCGGTCGTCGTCGCGGACGATGACGCCGGCTCCGGTGACGGGGTCGTACACCTTGACGACTCCCTGCACGAACTAAACCTTCTCCACCTTCCCGGCCCGAATGCAGGAGGTGCAGATCCGGGCGCGGCGGGTGTTGGACCCGTGCTTGACGCGGATCACCTGGATGTTCGGGAGCCAGCGCCGGTTATTGCGCTTGTGCGAGAAGCTGACGGTGCGTCCGTAGCTTGGCTCCTTACCGCACACTTCACAGCGGTAGGACATAGAGGACCAGAGATTAGCTGGGCCGAGACATTGACCAGTAATCGTCGACGCCCGAGACCCGTCTACCTTGGCGGGGTGGCGTCCTTGGCCCGACTGGCGGAGATCAAAATCGAAGAGGTGAGCGGAGTCGGCAATGGTCGCGGGAGCTCGTTGCGACGAGCGGGAATCAAGACCGTGGCCGACCTGGTGGCCTGGTTTCCGCGCCGTTACATCGACCGCACCCGACATGAGGAGCTTGCTCTGCTGCCGGTCGATGAGGAGGTCACCGCGGTCGGCAAGGTCCAGAAGACCAGCATCCGACGGCCCCGCCGAGGACTCGTGATAGTCGAATCGACCATCACCGACGGGACGGGCTCGGTGTCGTTGGTCTTCTTCAACCAAGACTTCCGCTACCGCCAGCTAAGCGAAGGGGCCGAGATCGCCGCTTCGGGAAAGATTCAGCGCTTCAAAGGAAAGCTGCGGATGTCGAGTCCGACGGTGGACGTTCTCGACCGTCCTATCGAAGGACTCGCCACTGGTCGCCTGGTTCCGATCTATCCCGGCGTGAAGGGTGTGAAAGCGGGCTACCTCCGTCGTTGGATTCATAACTCCCTGCGCCGCTCTTCCCCGATGAGCGATCCAATTCCGGAAGCGATCCGTGCCGAGCTGGGGCTTGTGGACCGAGAGGAGGCCTACAACCACATCCACTTTCCCGTCGAGCCAAACGACGTTGACAACGCTCGTCGGCGGTTGATCTTCGACGAGCTCTTTCGACTCGAGCTCGCCCTCGCCTTGCAGAAGCGTCGCCAGATCGCCGAGTCGAGGGGCAGGGCTCACGGCGTCGGTGGGGCCTTGGCTGAGCGCTTTCTGGCCGGCTTGCCCTACGCCCTCACGGAGGCGCAGTGGCGGGTGCTGGCCGAGATCCGCTCCGATCTCCAAGCACCGCATGCCATGCACCGTTTGCTGCAGGGCGAAGTCGGCTCAGGAAAAACAGTGGTGGCGGTGGCGGCAATGCTCGAAGCGGTGTCGGGTGGTTCACAAGCCGCGGTCATGGCTCCGACGGAGGTACTCGCCGGACAGCACTTCCTCGGGATCCGGAGCCTGCTTGAGCGAGCGGGCCTCTCACCTGGCGAGGAATCCGAGATCCGTTTGGGAATGGAGAGCCTCTTTGCCGACCCGTCATCGGACTTGCCTGTCCGAATTGCACTGTTGACCTCGGCCCAGGTCCGAACCAACTACGACCCGGGGTCCACTCGTCTAGAGACCCTGGAGGCGATCGCCTCCGGCAAAGTCGATCTGGTGATCGGGACCCATGCCCTGATTCAAGAAGGCGTGGCATTCAGGGATCTGGCGGTGGCGGTGGTGGACGAGCAGCACCGCTTCGGGGTTGGGCAACGCGTTCTGTTGAAAGACAAGGCCACCGAGGCCGACCCCGACCTGCTCATCATGACGGCGACTCCAATCCCGCGGACCCTTTCGATAACGCTCTACGGGGATCTCGACGTCTCCCATCTCGATGAGATGCCGCCGGGTCGATCGGCCGTCGCCACCACCGTCCTGCCCAAAACTCGGCAACCCGACGCCTGGCATGTCGTGCGCGAGGAAGTGGCGGCCGGTCGGCAGGCATTCGTCGTCTGCCCGCTGGTCGAGGAAAGCGAGAAGATGGAGTTGGCTTCGGCCACTGCCGAGTTCAGCCGTCTTTCGAAGGTCTTCTCCGACTTGCGAGTTGGGCTGATCCACGGCCAGCTGCCCTCGGTCGACAAGGAGGCAGTGATGTCTGCGTTTCGACGGGGTCAGATCGATGTCCTCGTATCGACCACCGTGATCGAAGTAGGGATCGACGTTCCCAATGCCACAGTGATGGTGATCGAGGACGCCGACCGCTTTGGCCTCTCCCAGCTTCACCAATTGCGGGGACGAGTTGGCCGGGGCGAGCACCCCGGTCGCTGCATTTTGATCTCCGACCCCACGACGCCCGAGGGGAAGGCGCGGATCGCCGCCATGGCGGACACCAACGACGGGTTTCGACTGGCCGAGATCGATCTCACGCTGAGAGGCCAGGGCACCGTCTTCGGAGCGCGCCAATCGGGAATGGTCGACCTCAAGCTGGCCGACATCATCCGCGATCATCGCGAGCTGTTCGTCGCCCGGCGAGAAGCCTTCGCCTTGGTCGACCGCGACCCCGATCTCTCCCACCACGATGAGATGAGAGAGGAGATTCGAGCCCTCCTCGGCGAGAAAGCGGAATGGCTTCTCAAGTCTTAGCAAAACAATGCGGGTGATCGCTGGTTCGGCCAAGGGGAGGGCGTTGATCGGCCCCGACACGCGTGACACCAGGCCGCTGACCGATCGGGCCAAGGAGGGGATCTTTTCGGCTCTCGGCGAAGCAGTGGAGGATGCCGAAGTGCTCGACCTATATGCCGGCTCCGGATCGATCGGGATCGAGGCTCTGTCCCGGGGGGCAAGACGTGCCACTTTCGTCGAGCATGGCCGCAAGGCTCTCGTGGCTCTCCGTCAGAATCTCGTGACGCTCGGCTTCGCCAATCGAGCCGTGGTGAGCAACAGAGGGGTAGCGAACTTCCTCGCCTCAGCAGATGGGTCCTTCGATCTGGTATTCCTCGATCCTCCCTGGTCGCTTCCCGACGAGAAGGTGGCAAACGAGATCGAGGCGGCGGCGGATTTGGCAACGGGAGAACTGGTTGTTCATCGTCGGCGGACGAGCCCGGTGCCGCCGGCTCCGGTCGGATGGCGACTTCGGTCCACCTATAGGTACGGTGACAGCCATCTCCTGCGCTATGCGCAACAATATGGGGACGAAACGGAGCGACCTTGACGACCGCCCTTTGCCCCGGCAGCTTTGACCCACCGACCAACGGTCACCTGGATGTGATCAATCGCGCCATCGCGGCCTTCGACCGGGTCGTGGTCGGGGTCGTGGAAAATCCATCCAAGCAACCATTCATGCCGGCTGCCGATCGAGTCGATTTGCTCAACGAACTCCTCGAGGGGCGGGCGGAAGTCGAGGCCTTCGAAGGGCTACTGGTCGACTTTGCCCGGAACAAGAACGTTGATCTAGTGGTCAAGGGCTTGCGGGCGGTGAGCGACTTCGACTACGAGCTGCAGATGGCGCAGATGAACCGGACGCTCTCCGGGGTGGAGACTTTCTTCATTCCCACAAATCCCCAGTGGAGCTACCTATCGAGCTCGCTCGTTCGCGAGGTGGCCCGACTGGGAGGAGAGGTTGGGACCCTCGTTCCAGAGGCGGTCGTCAGGATTCTGAAGGAGCGGTTGTGACCGACGAAACCGACCTGCGCGAAACCGAGAGCATCGATGTCTTCGAGCTGATCGAGACGCTCATAGCCGAGGTCCAGGAAGCCAAGTCGGTGCCTCTCTCCGGCAACATCCTCATCGATCGTGACTGGATCACGGAACGGCTCCAGAAGCTGCAGGCAGATCTTCCCAACGAGTTGCGGGCCGCTCGCTGGATGGTGCGGGAGCGGGAAGCCTTTATTGCCCGGACGAACGAGCGAGCCAAGGAAATCATGGATCGCGCCCAATCGGAGTCGCGCCGGATGGTCTCTGAGAATCACATTCTCTCCGAGGCGGTCGAAGAAGCGAACATCCTGGTCAGGAGAGCCGAGGGAGACGCCCGCCGCCTCCGGCTCGAATCTGAGGACGAGATCGACGGCCATCTCTCGAGGATCGAGACACTCCTGACCGAGCTCTTGGGGCGGGTTCATTTCGCCCGCGACGAGTTCCACAAAGCTCGACCGAAGTCGCCACCACCACCGCTTGACTGATGGGCGACCTTCGATTTTCGGTGTCCGACCTCCTCGGCCATCCCGGCCAGCGCCGCGATGTCTACGGGGAGGTCAAGCTCTTTCTCAAGGTCGGCGAAACCGCGACACGCTCGAGTTCGGCCACCTTCGCTCACCTCACCGCCGTTGGAGAAGGGATTCTGGCCGAGGGTTGGTCGGGGATCATGGCCGATCACGTCTGTGTCCGCTGCCTTAGCGAGTGGGAGGGACCGGTCGAGACAGAGTGGTCGGAGCTTTTCGTCCGCCATCCCGACCCCGACCAGAGCGCGATTGCACCCGACGGGATCATCGACCTCGAAGGGGTGGTTCGGGACGAGCTCTCCCTGGCCCTCCCCCCTGACCCGCTCTGTCGTCCACATTGCGCGGGAATTTGCCCAGAATGTGGAGCCGACTTGAATGATGCTCCCTGCGAAGGTCACGGAGACCTCTCCGAGGGACCCTTTGCGGCTCTCAAGCAACTGTTCGGATCCTAAAAGGAAGACACCATGGCGGTGCCAAAGAAGAAAATGTCGCGCATGCGGACGCGTTCGCGCCGGTCGGCCTGGAAGATCGCCCGGCCCTCGACCTCGCTCTGTCCGCGTTGTAACACGGTCAAATTGCCACACCGGGCGTGCCCCAACTGTGGCACCTACCGGGGTCGCGAGGTTCTCGAGACCGAATGACTTGAATAAGGGCGAATGACGATCCAGATTCGCCCGAATCGCTACCGATTCCGGGAGATCCGGGTGCAGGTTTGAATCGAATGACAGTCATCGCCCTCGACGCCATGGGAGGGGATCGCGCTCCCGCCGAAATCGTGGCCGGGGCGAAACTGGCTGCAGAGGCCGGCGTCGAACTTTTGCTGGTAGGAGCCGAGTCGGTGCTGCGAACGGAGTTGGGCGACTGCGAGTTGACGATCGTCAACGCCTCGGAGGCGATCGGAATGGGAGAGGACCCGGCCCGGGCCCTGCGCGAGAAACCCGATGCCTCGATCAATGTCGCCGCCCGCCTCGTGCGCGATCGGGCGGCGGGCGCCTTTGTCTCGGCGGGATCGACTGGGGCTGCCATGGCAGCGGCGGCCATCGTCGTCGGTCGGGCGCATGGGGTTCTCCGTCCCGCCCTGGCTTCGGTGATCCCGACTCCGGAGACCCCAACCCTGATCCTCGACTGCGGCGCCAACACCGAGGTGAAAGCCGAGCACCTGATTCAATTCGGGGTGATGGGATCGGTGGCCGCCGAGATCTTTTTCGGGATGAATACGCCTCGGATCGGGCTCCTCAATATCGGCGAGGAGCCGGGCAAGGGGAGAGCATTGGAGAAGGAGGCGTTTCAGTTGATGGCTGAAGCCCCTTTCAACTTCATCGGCAACGTCGAGGGACGCGATCTCGGGGGAGGCAAGGCCGATGTGATCGTCACCGACGGCTTCGTGGGCAACGTCGCCCTGAAAACGACCGAGGGGATCGCCCACATGGTCTCGCGTCTCGTGGGCGATGCCGCCAGTTCGCTGCCCGCCCCCATTCGTCAGCACTTATTGGAGGCTTTCTCGCCGGTGGGCGACCGGCTGGACTACGAGAACACCGGAGGCGCCTACCTTCTCGGTGTCAACGGGGTTGTCGTCATCGCCCATGGCTCCTCGGGTCGGACCGCGATCGCCAACGCCCTGCGCATGGCCCGGGACGGATTGGCCCGAGATCTGGTCGGCGAAATGAAGAGGCGCCTGGCGCAGGCCTCGGCGAGGGAACGGCCACTAGTTGATGAGCGGCCCGCCAGTTCTTAGCGATCTCGAAGACGCCCTCGGCTATCGCTTCCGCGATCCCGAGATTCTGGAGGCGGCCCTGGTCCACCGCTCGTATCAAGCGGAGCACCCCGACGTCGCTGACAATGAGCGCTTCGAGTTTCTCGGTGACGCCGTCCTCGGCCTTGCGATCACCGCCTTCATATATGAGGAATATCCCGCAATGAGTGAGGGTCAGATGGCCAAAGTGAGGGCCGCGGCCGTCAGTCGCGACGACCTGGCCGAAATCGCCATCGACATCGGCTTGGCTACTCATGTTCGCTTGGGTCGGGGAGAAGAGGTGACCGGGGGGAGGAACAAAGCTTCGATCCTCGCCGACACCTTGGAGGCGGTCATTGGAGCCGCCTATTTGGACGGCGGATACGAGGCGGCATCGGCTTGTGTTGCCCGGCTCTGGGAAGGAGCGGTTCGCAAACGTGCCCGGCGCCCAGGCGGAGCCGACCACAAGACCCGCTTGCAGGAGGTCTTGGCGGCGACGGGCCTCCAGCCGGTGTACAGGGTCGAGGCCAGCGGGCCCGATCACCGCAAGGTTTTTCATGCCGATGTGATCGTGGGAGGGAGCTTGAGAGGCCAGGGGAGTGGCGGTTCCAAGCGCGAAGCCGAACAGGAGGCGGCCCGCGCCGCCCTTTCCGTGCTTACCGCCGAACGGCTAACAAGCTCAGACGGGGCTGTCGGCTAGGAAAAGCCGTTCGGCGATGAAGGGGCTGACCCCGACCCGGTCGCCATCGTATACGGCGACCGTGAGGGTTCCGTCGGGAGTCCGGGCCACGAGCTCCACTCTCGCTCCTGGGCGCAATCCCGAATCATCGAGAAATCCCATTATCTCGTTGTCGAGCTCAAGCTCCTCGGATACTCGATGGAGGAATCGCGCCTCGGATCCCAACTCCGACATTTGTTGGAGCTGCGGCTGGCGGTAGCCGGCGCCCGGGATGGGGTTGCCATGGGGACACGTAGTTGGCTGGCCCAACTTCTGGAGCATCGCAGCTTCGACGTCATCGGAGATGGCAAGCTCCCACACCTCGGCTTCAGCGTGAACCTTGACCCAGGGAAGGCCCAGCACCTCGGTGAGAAAGCGCTCGGCAAGACGGTGCCTTCGGACCACCACCTCCGCCAGATGCCGACCGTTGGGGGTGAGGGCGATCTCGGTCCCCTTCTCCACCAGGCCATCGGTTTGCATCTTCCGGATCATTTCCGAGACCGAGGCGCGGCTGACCCCGAGCCAATCGGCAATCCGGGCCCGGATCGGAGCCAGTCCCTCCTCACTCAGCTCGTAGATGGCAGCCACGTACTCCCGGTAGGTGGCGGTGTAGGGATCTTCAGCCTCCCCGCGCGCTTGGGTTTCCATGCTGTTAGGGAAGCCTAACCTCTCCCGTCAGGCTCATTTGCACTATCGGGACAGGGAAAATATGGTTGGAGTATGAAGTCGAACCCCCTGGTCTTGCTCATCGGTGTACTCCTCCTGGCCTGCGGCGGTGGTGCCGCGGCCACGATTCCGCCGACTTCCGGCGCCGACGGGGGAACCGTAGTCCTCTATTCCGGCCGGACCGAAGAGTTGGTTGGGCCCTTGCTATCCCGTTTCGAAGAAGAGACCGGATTGGAGACCGATGTCCGTTATGGCAGTTCGCCGGAGATGGCGGCGACGATCTTGACCGAGGGAACCGACTCGCCCGCCGACCTCTTTTATTCCCAGGACCCAGCCTCACTCGGTTCGGTGGCGGACCTCATGGAACCGTTGCCCGAGTCGCTCCTGGGGCTGGCACCGGAACGCTTTTCCGATCCGGATGGTCGCTGGGTGGGGGTCACGGCACGCTCCCGGGTCCTGGCCTTCAACCCCGAGCTAGTGGCCGAAGCCGACCTCCCGGCAAGCTACCGGGAACTCACAGAACCCGAGTGGAGCGGTCGCTTTGGCATCGCTCCGACCAACGGTTCCTTTGTCACGTTCATTTCGGCCATGATCCTGCTCGAGGGCGAAGAGGCCACCGGCCGCTGGCTCGAAGGGATCGCCGCAAACGATCCGGTCACATTCGACGGCAACTCCCCGATCGCCGCCGCAGTGGATGCCGGCGACCTCGAGCTTGGGCTGATCAACCACTACTACTTACGAGAACTAGGTGCCGAACAAGGCTCGATAACAGCCCAAAACCACTTCTTCACCGAGCCCGACGCCGGCTCGCTCGTCATGCCTTCGGGAATCGGAATCCTGAGCACCGCCTCCAATCCCGAAGGAGCGGAAGCCCTGATCGAATTCCTCCTCTCATCGGAGTCGCAGGCCTATTTCGCCGAGACCAACTTCGAATACCCCGTCATCGCAGACGCTCCCGCCCCGGAAGGATTACCAGCAATAGACACGCTGGTCAGCCCCGTCCTTTCGAGCGCCGACCTGGCGGGAGTGCTCGATCAAGCGACGGACCTGATCGCCGCCGCCGGCCTCTCCTGAGGTAAGACTGTGAGCACGGCCGTCGCCGACAGGGCGGTGCTCTCGGGACCGGGCCGGAGGCCCCCGCCGGGTCTCGTCGCGGTAGCCACTCTGACCGTGGTCCCGCTCGTTTTCCCGTTCGGGTTTTTGCTCTGGCAGTCGATAGCCGGAGGCTGGCAAGCAGTGCTGCCGCCAGGAAGGCTGGCTGAGCTTGCCCTCAACACCCTGCTCCTGACCGCCACCGTGGTTGTGGGCGCAGTCGTGATCGGCTTCGGAACCGCCTGGCTCACCACCCGCACCGCTCTCCCCGGCGGTCGTGTTTGGTCCACCGTGGTGGCTCTGCCCCTCGTGATTCCCTCCTATGTGCTCGCACTTGTCCTCCTCGCCGGAACCGGCCGCCAGGGGATTCTGAGCGGGGTCGTCGTGGCGATGGGGGGTAGCCCTATCCCCATCCCCCGCGGGCTCCTCGGCGCGGTGCTGGCTCTCGTGGTCTCGACCTTTCCTTACGTTCATCTGAGCCTGGTGCCCGCCTTGCGGAGGGTCGACCCGGCTCTCGATGAGCTCGCCCGGGCCCTGGGTGCGGGTCGGCTGAAGAGATTGCGCACGGTCTTGATGGCCCAGGTTGGCCCCGCATTGCGTTCGAGTGCGCTTCTTGTTGGCCTCTACACGCTGGCCGACTTCGGAGCGGTTTCCCTTCTTGGGTACGACACCTTCACCCGTGCCATCTTTTTGCAGTATGCGGGCCGCATCGATCGGCGGCCGGCCACGCTGCTCGCAGCTGCGCTCGTATTGATGGCCCTTGCCGTGATCGGGCTCGAGCGATCCACCCGTCCACCGCGAGGTGAGCGCAGGGGTCGAGTAGTTCGGCCACCGAGACTCCGCCAGTTGTCGAGTAGCCAACGCCTAGGTGCCGTGACTTTTCTGGCCCTGTTGGTGACGGTCTCGGTCGGAGTCCCGGTTGCAGTCCTCGGAGCCTGGTGGGTACGGGGAACAGCTGCCGGACGAGAGACTGTCGCGGTCTGGTCGGAGATGGGTCGATCGATTGGGGTCTCGATTGGAGCCGCCCTGTTGGTGGCGGCCATCGCCATTCCGATTGCGGTGCTGGTCATCCGCTACCGGAGCCGGCTCGGCACCATCTTGGAAGCGACGGCGTGGACGGTGAGCGCCCTCCCTCATCTGACCGTCGGTTTGGCCTTGCTTCTGGTTGGAGTCACGTTTGCATTGCCCCTCTACCAGACGCTGCCTCTGCTATTCGTTGCTTATGTCACTATGTTCTTGCCCCAGGCTCTGGGGCCTACCGAGGCGGCCCTCCGGGAGGTGTCGCCCAACCTCGAAGAAGTCAGCCGCTCGCTAGGTCAATCGCCGTTCGAGACGTTCCGTCGCATAACCATGCCTTTGATCGGAAAGGGGGTGTTGATCGGGGCCGGTCTGGTCTTCTTAACGACGATGAAGGAGCTTCCGGCCACGCTGCTCTTGCGTCCGACCGAATTTGAGACCTTGGCAGTGAGGATTTGGTCGACGACATCGGAGGGCTTTTACACGCGGGCGGCATTCGCCTCACTCGTTCTGATAATGATCTCCGCAGTGCCGATGCACTTCTTGGTCAGCCGCGATCTCCGCAATGCCTGATCCCGCCATCACCTGCCGCGCCATCGCCAAGCGCTTCGGACCCATCAGCGCTCTGAGTGACTTTGACCTCGATGTCAACGAGGGCGACTTCCACACGATCCTCGGCCCCTCCGGCTGTGGGAAGACGACCGCTCTTCGAATCATCGCCGGATTCGATCAACCCGACTCCGGCACGGTGCGGGTGGGATCGGGGCTTGTCGCCGGTCCGTCGTTGATGGTCCCTTCCGAAAGGCGCCGGGTCGGCATGGTCTTCCAGGACTTCGCCCTGTTTCCCCATCTCGATGTCGAGGCCAACGTTTCTTATGCACGCAACATCAGGCCCGGCCAGGTGACGAGGCTTCTCGACCTCGTCGGTCTCTCCGGCCTGGAGCGGAGACTGCCCCACCAGCTTTCCGGCGGCCAGCAGCAGCGAGTTGCGTTGGCCCGGGCGCTGGCGCCGGAGCCGCGCGTCGTGCTCCTCGACGAGCCCTTTTCCAACCTCGATGCGGCTTTGAGGAGCCGTGTCCGTGACGAGGTGAAAGAAATCCTCATCGAAGCGGGAACGACGGCGCTCTTCGTCACCCACGATCAGGAGGAGGCACTCTCGCTTTCGGACCGGGTCTCGGTTATGGCCGAGGGAATGATCGTGCAATCGGATCGACCCGTCGACCTCTACCGCCAACCGAAAAGCCCGTGGGTGGCTTCCTTCCTCGGGGAGGCCGACTTCGTAAGGGCCCACGCCGATGGGGGAATGGCAGTGTCATCCCTGGGACGCTTTCCCACGTCACTCCAGGGCGCCTGTCAGCTCATGATCCGGCCCGAAAACGTATTGCTCGTCGCCGACTCCAAAGGGTCCGGCCAGGTCATCTCGCGCCAGTTCTTCGGTCACGATCAGCTGGTCTCGATCGCCCTGGCTGGTGGTGAAACATTGCGGGCTCGGCTGGGACCGGCCTCTGATTTCCAGGCTGGGGAGAGGGTTGCAGTGAAGGTGGACGAGGCGGTCGTTTTCCCGCTCTAGTCGGCGCTGCTTCTATTTTGAACCTGTGCCCGAGCTTCCCGAGGTGGAAACGACCCGTCAGTTCATGGTCCCGCATGTCGAGGGTCGGCGGATCGTCGCCTCCGAGTTGCGTCATCCCCGCACCGGCAGACGCAACGAGAACCCAGCCGACATCATCGATCGACTCGAAGGCCAGCGCGTGGATCGGCTGGAGCGTCACGGCAAGTTCATCCTCGGACGGCTGGAGTCCGGACTCACCTGGGTGACCCACCTCGGTATGTCGGGTCGGGTGCTCATCGCCAGTCGTGGCGATCCCGAGATCGGTCATACCCATTTCTGGGCCAGGACCGATTTGGGGACCGAGATACGTTTCATCGATCCCCGCACTTTTGGCTTCGTGGCCGTTTTCACTCCAGAGGAGCTAGCCAGGGAGCTCAAGCTCGGGCGCGATGCTCTCTCCGATTTGCCGCGCTCGCCAGAGCTTGCTGGGCGACTCTCGGGTCGTCGGGCGCCGATCAAGTCATTGCTGCTCGACCAGCGCATCGTCTCGGGGCTTGGAAACATCTATGCCGACGAGGTTCTCTTCCGGGCGCGGGTTCGACCCACCCGTCCTGGCGGGGAGCTCACAGGAGATGAGCTGAAGAAGTTGCGGGCCGCCATCGCGCCGGTTCTCAAGGCAGGCATTGCCGCCGGGGGAACCTCGTTGACCGATCTGGCCTACCTGCTTCCCGACGGCCAGGCGGGAGGCTTTCGGGACCGGCTTTTCGCATACGGACGTGAGAACGAGGCCTGTCGGCGGTGCGGGACGCCCATCGAGCGCGTCGTCATCGGAGGCCGTTCTTCGTATTACTGCCCTAATTGCCAGAAGTGAAAGCGGTCAAAGCCGTGGTTAGCGGGAGTGTGCAAGGAGTGGGTTTCCGTCAGGCCACCCGCAGCGAAGCGAGGGGACATGGCCTCCTCGGATGGGTTCGCAACGAGTACCGGAACGGAACCGTCGAAGTGTGGCTCCAGGGCGACGACGAGGCAGTGAATCGTATGGTCGACTGGCTCTGGCACGGCCCGCGGGGGGCATTCGTGAGCGGAGTCGAGTCCGAAACCGTCGCTCCCGATCGTTTGATCCAGGACTTCGTTATCCGCCAATAATTGTGAGCCGAGGGCTAGCCTCAAATTCCCGAATAACACAGGTGTAACTCTTGTATTTGAAGACCCTCAAACTGGTTGGTTTCAAGTCTTTTGCCGACCGCACCCGCCTCGAATATCGGCCTGGGATTTCGGTCGTGGTGGGCCCCAACGGCTCGGGCAAATCGAACCTGGTGGACGCAGTGCATTGGGTCCTCGGGACCCAGGCTCCCTCGTCGTTGCGCACCTCGAAAATGGAGGATGTCATCTTCGCCGGGACGCTTACCCGCCCGGCGCTGAATCGGGCCGAGGTCACCGTCGTCCTCGACAACAGGGGACGGGACCTCGACCTCGACCTCGACGAGGTCGCAATCACCCGCCGGTTATTTCGCGACGGCTCCTCGGAATACGAGATCAATGGCATCGCGTGCCGACTACTTGACGTCACCGAGCTGCTCAGCGACTCCGGAGTCGGACGGCACCAGCACATCATCGTCAACCAGGGACAGGTGGACTCGGTCCTCGCCGCCGATGCCTCAGAGCACCGGGCGATCATCGAAGAAGCCGCCGGCATCCTCAAGCACAAGCTCCGGAAGGAGCGGGCCATGCGAAGGCTCGAGAGGACCGGCGAGGATTGCCAACGCCTGACCGACATCCTCTCCGAAGTCGCCCGCCAGATGCGGCCGCTGAAGCGCCAGGCCGAGGCTGCTCATCGTCATGAAGAAGCGGTCGCCGAAGTTCGGGCCCTGATTCTGTTCTTGGGCGCTGAGGAGCTTCGCCGCCTCGATGGGGTCATCAGCCGATCGGCTGCGGAGAAAGAGGCCCTTGACAAGGCGATAGGCGCGGCGGAAATGGAGATCGGGACCCTCGAGCCCGAGGTGGCCGGGCTCGTTCGACGGTCGCAATCGCTGGCGGCCTCCACGGAAGGGGACAGCCTGGCCGCGGCGCGTCTCGAGACGTCACTGGAGAGCTTGCGCCGTATTGCTCAGGTCTCCCATGAACGACATCGCAGCGGACTCTCCCGGCGTGATGACATCGACGAACGGCGACGGGACCTGGAAACCGAGCTGGCCGCTATCGACACCGAGATCTCCGAGCTCGCCTCTGCAGAGGAGGACGCTCGTCGCCAAGTTGGGCAGTGCGAAGCGACTTTGCGATTGATCGAGGCCCACGAAAGATCGCTCGCCGATCAGATGGGCCTCTCGGCGGAAGGGGCCTTGGCCGTTTCACAGGGTGAGCATCGGGCGATGGTGGCCGCCGACGAGCGCGACCGGCATGAGCTCGACGAGGTCCGCAAGCGGCTCTTGGTGCTGACCGAACAAGTCGAAGCTGAATACGAGGCTGCTGAGCGGTATCTCAACGAGACGCGAGCGCTCGACACCGAGGTCGGGGTCGCCGGCAGATCGTATGAGGACGCCGCCGCCCGGAGCCGCCAAGACCAGATGAGTTGGGAGCAGTCTCAGGTCGATCAGCATGAGGCGCGCTTCGCCGCGGCAGCGGCAAGGGCGCGCAAGGAGGCGATCGGCGAGACTGGCGACCCCGAGTCCCAGCGCCTCGTCGCTCAAGCGCAGGGTGCCCGGGGGATGATCATCGATCTGCTGTCGGTGCCGGCGGAATGGCTTGCGGCCACTGAAGCTGCGCTTGGTTCCTGGTCGCAAGCGATCGCCTTCGAGTCGGGGGCCGATTTGGAAGATGCGGTGCGGCAACTGAAGGCCCAAGGAGGTGGGGGCGTTTCCGTGGTGGGGGACTGGAAGGGGGCGGCAGACGACGCCTCCGCCCTGGCGGATCGGGTGGGTCTCGAGGCGTTGATCGACTTGATCGGAGTCACCGGGCAATCGTCCCTGGCCCGCGCGTTGCTCGGCGATGTGGCCGTGGCCGAAGGATGGGCTACCGCCTGGGCGGCAGTCCATCGCCATCCCGGCATTCGCGTGGTCACACCCGAGGGCGACTTGATCACCATCGATGGGATCCGGACGGCTCATCCCGAGAACCGCTCATTGATCGAGGCCGAAGCCGAAGAAGAGGCGGCCGAGCTCGAGCTGGCCCGGGCGACGAGCCGGGTCAACACGGCCCATCGCCAGTTCGAGGGAAGTCGCAATGCGGAGCGAGCCGCCCTGGAGATGCTTGAGGCTTTGGAGGTCAAGCTGGCCGGTGCCACCGAGTTGCTGGCTCGATCCCGGCGCCAGAGCGCCGAGCTGGAGGCCGAGCGGGGAAGACTCCAATCCCGCGAGTCGCTCTTGGAGGCGACAATTGGCGAACGGCAAGCCGCGCTCGCAAAACTCGAGGCTGCGATGAAGGCCCTGGAGGGCGATGAGGGCCGGCGGCAGGCGTTACTGGCCGAGCTCGACGATCGCCGGCGTCAGCTGGCCAAGGAGCAGGAGCAGACCAGGGAGCTTTGGAAGCAGGCTGCTCTGGCGTCATCGACGGCGGCGGAGCGGAGGTCAATGCTCGAGGCTCGGCAGAAGTCGATCACAGTCGAGCTGGCGGGAGGCAGAGATCCGGGCCGCACCGTGTCGATGGAAACTCTGTCCCGTCTCGAGAGGGTGGAAACTCTGGCCCGACGGGCAGTCGAGGTGATGACCTTTCGGATCACGGAGTTGCGTGACCGACTCGGGGCCGGGCGAGCCGAGAGCGGGACGGTCAATCTCGAACTCGAAGAGCGCCATCGGCGACTCGATGATCTGGAGAGATCGCTTGACACCAACAAGGCAGCTCTGGCCGAGTTGGCCATCGTCGCCGCCGAATCCCGTGTGCGGCGGGAGGCGGTCGTCGAGTCTTTGGCCCGCGAGGCGGACGCCTCGCCGGAAGAGGCACTGGCAGCAACCCGGCCCGAGACCGACGGCGAGGATCTCACCGAGCTCCTAGCGACGCGTGCCGCCCAGCTGCGACGAATGGGACCGGTAAATCCCCTCGCTGCCGAGGAGTATCGCGAGCTATCCGAGCGGCACGAATTCCTGAGCGGTCAGCTCGACGACCTCGAGAGGTCGCGGGCCGAGCTCCGGAAGGTGATGAAGGCGCTCGACGAGGAGATCGAGAGCCGATTCATATCTGCCTTCAACGAGGTGGCCGCCAATTACGAGGAGTACTTCACGGTTCTCTTTCCGGGCGGACAAGGAAAGATGCGGCTCACCGAGCCCGATCAGCCACTCACCTCCGGAGTCGAGATCGAAGCACAGCCTCATGGCAAGAAGATCGCCAAGCTCAGTTTGCTTTCTGGTGGGGAGCGATCACTGGCTGCATTGGCTTTCCTCTTTGCAGTCTTCGCGGCGCGGCCTTCACCGTTCTATATCCTCGACGAGGTGGAGGCGGCTCTCGACGACGCCAACCTCCGGCGTTTCCTCAGATTGCTCGAAGCATTCCGGGGTGAGAGCCAGCTCATCTTGATCACTCACCAACAGCAGACGATGGAGGCGGCCGACGTTCTTTACGGAGTGACGATGGAACCGGGGGGCTCGTCGCAAGTTATTAGCCGCCAATTCGTTCTTGCGTAAAGCCGGCGCAGTTTTCTGCACCGGATTTAGGCCAGAATGTCGGGAATGGATTGGCTGCTCCCCACCCTGGCGATCGCGGTACTTCTGCTGTTGGTCGGGGGCTTCTTTTTCTACCGGCAGCGGGACGAGGCCGGGAGCGGGACCACGGTCGTCAAACCGACCATCGAGGGGCGGATCGCAAAATCGCGTACCGCCCTCGGCCAATCTTTGCGCAGTGTTTTCGGGCGCGGATCTCTCGACGATGAGTTCTGGCAGTCGATGGAGGAAGCTCTGATCGGAGCCGACGTTGGCCTCGCCACCGCTACGGGAGTAGTCGAACGCGTCCGCCGGCAGAAGCCGACCGACGCGGCCACAGCTCGCACGCTCCTCGACACCGAATTGCGTTCGGTCTTCGAAAATGTCGATCGACGCGTCGACCTGGCGGGGGATCCGGCCGTGGTACTCGTAGTGGGAGTGAACGGCTCCGGGAAAACGACCTCGATCGCCAAGCTCGCCGGTCGCATGCTCGCCGACGGCCACCAGCCCCTACTTGCCGCCGCCGATACCTTTCGGGCCGCGGCCGATGCCCAGCTTCGAACCTGGGCCGACCGGGTGGGGGTGCCGGTGGTGGGGGGTCGAGAGGGCTCCGATCCGGCGGCGGTGGCCTTCGATGGATTGAGTGCGGCCAAAGCGCGGGGCCACGATGTCGTCATTGTCGATACGGCCGGGCGCCTGCATTCCAAGCAGAACCTGATGGAAGAGTTGCGCAAGATTCGGAGGGTGCTGGAGCGGGGAGGTGGCCGCATAACCGAATCTCTCCTCGTTCTCGATGCCACCGGGGGCCAGAACGGAATCGCTCAGGTACGGGAGTTCGCGCACGCCATCGGGCTCACTGGCATCATCCTCACCAAGCTCGATGGCACCGCCCGGGGAGGGATCGTGGTCGCCGTCGAGAACGAATTGGGCGTGCCCGTCAAGTTCATCGGGGTCGGAGAGCAGGTGGAGGATCTGATGCCATTCGAGCCGGAGGTTTTTGTCGACGAATTGCTAGCCGACGCATGACCACCGATGACGAAACCCTGGCGGCGATGGCGCGAGAGGCAGCCCTCGGGGCTTACGCCCCTTATTCGAATTTCCGGGTGGGGGCGGCGTTACTGGGTGCCGACGGTCGCATCTTCACGGGAGCCAACATCGAAAACGCCGCCTATCCAGCCTCCAATTGCGCTGAAGCCACGGCGGTCGGCACCGCTGTCTCGGCGGGAGTTCGCCAGGTGGAGAAGATCGCGGTGGCATGCATCGATGCCCCTTCGCTTGAAGCCGCCTATCCCTGTGGTCGCTGCCGTCAAATCCTCAGTGAGTTCGGTACCCAGAGGGTCTTGGTGACCACAGCCGAACCAGATACGAGAGAGCACAGCCTCTCTGAGCTCCTGCCCCACCAGTTCAAGCTCTAGCCGGGGATGAGTGCTGCCCGGGTTTTCTTTCTGATTCTCGATGCGTTCGATCCAGTGCGGTTGTCCCCGCACCTCACCCCCAATCTTTGGCGGTGGGCGAATGCCGACGGTGCTGCCACTGGCATAGGGCGTTCGGTGATGGCCTCCTGCACCTATCCGAACCACGCCAGCTTCGTCACCGGCGTTCGGCCTTCTGAGCACGGAATCTGGACCAACCATGTCATCCGTGAGGGCCAGGTGTCGGGCGCCTGGGAGGCCGGTCCGTTGGCGCCAACCCTTTTCGATAGTTACGGGGGTGAAGCAAGTGTGGTTCTCGGAGACCATCACCTGGTGGGGGTAATGGGAGCCAGGAATGCGGCTTCGCACTGGCCGCCTGACGGAGAGCTGACCCCCGAGATCGCCCTCGATCCGTTGGCCTACCCCGCCGACGAGGCGGTCCTGCCCCACCTGGTGGATGCCCTTGGCACCGAGGCTCGTCTGGTGGTCGGCTATCTCGGATCGATCGACACCTATTCACACATCTACGGGCCAGGCTCGGACGAAGCCATCAGCGCCTATCGGGAGGTCGACGAGCGGATCGGCCAACTGGAGGAGGCGATCGATTGGTCCCGCTCCGCGATCATCGTCGTCAGTGATCATGTCCAGGACCTTGCCGCCGAGCGGCCCGGTATCGACCTCCGTTCCGTCGTCGGCGACGAGACGATTGTCGTCGACGAGGGAAGCGCCGCTCTCATCGGCCCCTTGGCCGACCCGGGAATTCTCGATGGAGTCGAAGGCGTAGAGGGATGGGAGAAACTGGCCGATGGCAATTTTCTCGCCTGGTGCGAGCGGAACCGCTGCTTCGGAAGCTTCGACGTCCCGGTTTTCCGGGGAGTCCACGGCGGTGCTCACACCCTTACCCAGCTCGCTTTGGTGAGCGGCGGCCATCCGGCACGATCCCCTTTGGCGGCCATGGTCAATGGTGGGGAGGTCCCGGCGGAATCGTGGGCCGGCGCTATCGCCGGCGTCCTTGGCTAGCGCTTTTCCAACGCCTCGATCAATTTGGGGAGGACTCTGTGGACATCTCCGACGATGCCGAGGTCGGCGATTCCAAAGATGGGTGCGTCGGCATCCTTGTTGATGGCGATGATCAATTTTGAGTCCTTCATACCCACCAGATGCTGCATCGCCCCCGAGATGCCGCAGGCGATGTAGACGTCGGGTTTCACCGTCTTGCCGGTTTGGCCCACCTGCTTTGCGTAGGGCACCCAGCCGGCGTCGACGATGGCGCGAGTGGCGCCCGTGGCCGCCCCGAGCAACTTTCCAAGTCGTTCGATCAACTCGTAGTTCTCTGCCGAGCCCAGCCCCCGGCCTCCCGACACGATCACGGCCGCTTCTTCCAGCTTGGGCCCCTCTCGCTCTTCGACATGGGTCCCCGTCACCCTCGCTCCCGCTCGCCCCACGTCCGGAACGTCGATCGCAGTCACCTGCGGTGCCTCGCCCCCCATGGGCTCGGCCGCAAATGACTTGGGACGGATCAGGACGAGCTTCGGTTTCCCAGCCGTGATCTCGGCTTCGGCAATCTGGGTGCCGCCGAAGATCTCGTGGCTGGTCGAACCATCGATGTTGACGTCAGTGGCGTTGGAGAGGATCGGAGCCCCGATACGGGCCGCCAGCCGGCCGGCCACGTCTCGATCGTCGTAGGCCTGGCCGAAGAGGATGAGGTCGGGCTTCTCCGTCTCGAGGACTTCTGCCATGGCCCGGGCAACCGGAGCCGCCACCAGGCTGGCGCCCGGATCGAGGTGGAGAACCTTCTTTGCGCCATATTCACCCAGGCGGGCGAAGGCATCGTCGGATCCAGTTCCCACATATATCGCCGTCGTCTCGCCCATCTGCCGGGCCTTGGTGAGCAATTCCAGGGCCAGGGGGGTGGGAGCAGCATCGAATTCGCGGACGAAGACCCAGACCTCGGCCATCAGATCACCTTCTTCTGGGCGAGGAGCTCGATGATCTTCTCGTGGGCGGCGCCATCGTCTTCGATCTTCGCCCCACCGCTTCGAGCGGGAGCGTTGTTGATCGACGTGACCTTCTGATCGACGGAGGCGTCCACCGAGAGATCCTCCAACTTGAGGGTGTCGACCGGCTTCTTCTTGGCTTCCATGATTCCCTTGAAGGTCGGGTACCGGGGTTCGACGACCCCGGCCGTAACCGTCACCAATGCCGGAAGGGATGCCTCAACCACCTCATAGCCGGTGGCGGTTTGGCGATGAATGGTGATATTGCCCTCTTCCGCCTTGACCTCGGTGGCGTAGGTGAGGGCGGGCACATCGAGGATCTCGGCCACCATCTGCGGGACCACCCCTGAATACCCGTCAGTCGATTCGGTGCCGGCGATCACGAGGTCGAATCCTTCCTTTGAAATAGCGGCGGCCAGCACACGGGCGGTCAGCAACGCATCCGAGCCCCGCAGCGTCGGGTCGTCGATGACCACGGCCTTCTCGGCGCCCATCGCCAAGGCTTGGCGCAATCCCTGCATCGATCCCGCCGGACTCATCGACACGATCGTCACCGCGCCACCCGAGCTCTGCGCCAGCTGCAGCCCCATTTCCACCCCGTACCGGTCGGTGTCGTCGAGTACCTGCTCGGCGGGACGCACCAACCAGTGACTGTCGGGTTCGAGTTTGTACGGAGTGGCAGGATCGGGGATTTGTTTGGCGCAGACGACAATGCGCATCGAGCCTCCTGGGCAATCGGATTTGTCCTCGGCCTTCGATCGTAACGAGAGTGGGCCCCTCCCATGTCGGCCCTCTTCGCACTGCTCGCATCTCTGATCTACGGCGCCGCCGATTTCTACGGCGGCGTGGCCGGACGCCGGATGGCGACTGTCGCCGTTGTGTTCTGGACCCAGCTCGTCGGGGGCGTGCTCGGGGTTGTCGCCTCCTTGCTTTTTCCTGCTACCTCGGTCCAGTCCTCAGATCTGATCTGGGGCGCGGTCGGCGGGACGGCGGGCACGGGAGGTATCTATGCCTTCTATCAGGGTTTAGCCAGGGCCAGGATGAGCGTGGTGTCGCCGGTGGCCGCCTTGCTTTCGGCCCTGATCCCTTTGGCCTTTGGGCTTTCGATCGGGGAGCGCCCCACTTCCCTGGAGTGGCTCGGCGTCCTCTTGGCTCTACCCGCCATCTGGTTGGTCGCCTCGGCTGTGCACGAAAAAGAAGGGTCGAACGGCGGGCTGAAGTATGGGATCCAGGCGGGCCTGGGCTTCGGACTCTTCTTCGTCGCCATCGCTCAGACCGGAGATGGCGCTGGGTTCTGGCCTCTGGTGAGCGCACGCGCTGCCTCGGTGACGCTCATGGCCATCGGGTTGTCGATTCTGAGGGTGAAACTCCCCCCACCGGGGACGGGGCTGTTGCTGGCTCTGGTGGGAGTTGGCGATATCGCCGCCAACGTGTTTCTGCTGCTGGCATTCCGTTCCGGGCTGGTCACGTTGGTGGCGGTGCTCGCCTCCCTCTATCCGGCGGTCACGGTCCTGCTCGCCGTCCTTGTATTGAAAGAGCCAATCGCCGGCCGTCAGAGAGTTGGCTTCGCCCTGGCGATGGCGGCGGTGGTCCTTATGGCCCTCTAGCCCTCGATCCGCTCTATGACCAAAGGCGATTGATCGGGTTTGTTGGCTCCTATTTCGATTGCGCCCTCAAGTACCGAGAGCGCCTCATCGAGTCGGGCCGGATGGCGATAGAAGAGGGTGAGAAGCGGCTCGTCCTTTTCGACTTTCTCTCCGACCTTGTGGTGGATCCGGATCCCTACCGAGGGGTCGATGGTGTCCTCCTTGCGCTCCCGACCGGCTCCCAGCCGCATCGCTGCCGTCCCTATTGCTAACGCGTCGAGGCGGCACAAAAACCCGGGCTCTTCTGCCTGGTACTGGGCTCTCTGCTGCGTTTTCGGAAGCACTCCGGCAGGATCATCGATCACCCTGCTATCGCCCCCCTGCGCGGATACCACCCGGCCCAACACGTCAAGGGCCGCACCATCATCGATCGTCCTCTGCAAAAGGTGCCGGGCTTTTTGCTCGTCGGTTTCCACCTCCGCCACTCGCAACATCTCCACTCCTAGAGACATGGTGACTTCGAGCAGGTCGGAGGGGCCTTCTCCCCGGAGGAGGGCAATCGACTCGGCGATCTCGTTGGCGTTGCCGACTTCGTTTCCCAATGGTTGGTCCATCCCGGTCAATAGGGCAACCGTTTTGACGTCGTACGAAGCACCGATTTCGACCATCGTTCGGGCCAGCTCTCGTGCCTTGGTCACGTCCTTCATGAAGGCCCCGGCGCCGACCTTGACGTCGAGCACTAATCCGTCGAGGTTCTCCGCCATCTTCTTCGACATGATCGAGGAGGCGATGAGCGGGATCGACTCGACTGTGCCCGTGGCATCACGCAGGGCATAGAGCTTGCGATCGGCGGGAACGAGAGTCTCGGATTGCCCCGCCAGGACCAGCCCGCACTGGGACAGCACCTGGCGAAAGCGGTCCGGATCGAGGCTGGTCGTAAACCCCGGTATCGATTCGAGCTTGTCGAGTGTGCCGCCCGTATGCCCGAGGCCCCGTCCCGACATCATCGGGACCGCCACTCCGCAGGCGGCCACCATCGGGGCCAGTGGGATCGAGACCTTGTCGCCGACACCACCGGTTGAATGCTTGTCGACCTTGGGCCGGGAGATGTCGGAAAGGTCGAGCACCTCCCCCGAGTGGAGCATCGCTCCGGTCCAGGCGGTCAGCTCGCTCGGGGCCAGACCGTTGAGGTACACAGCCATGGCCATCGCCGACATCTGGTAGTCGGTCACCGTGCCCTCGGTATAGGAGCGAATCAGCCATTCGATTTCGTCTTCGGTCAGGAGCAGCCGGTCGCGCTTGCGCTGTATCAGATCGACAGCGTTCATCCTCAGCTGATCTCGTCGAGAAATGACCGGCCTCGGGCCGGAGCTGGAAGGCCCATCCCCGCCGCAATCGTCGAGGCGACATCACAGTATTGCTCTCGGGTGCCGAGGTCGGCACCTGCCGAGTCCATTCCGGCCACGAGCAGGGGCACGAACTCCCTGGTGTGGTCGGTGGATCCATCGGTGGGGTCATTGCCATGATCGGCCGAGAAGAACAGGAGGTCTTGGGGGCCGAGGCCGCCGAGCAGAGCCGGCAGATAGGAATCGATCAACTTCAACCCGGCGGCGTAACCCTCAGGGTTTTCGCGGTGGCCGTAGACCATGTCGAGGTCCACGAGGTTGGTGAAGATGATGCCGGCTTCGGTCCGCTCCTCGAGCGCCGAGACCGTTCGATCGAGCCCGTCCTGATCGCCCTCAGTGTGAATCGCCTCGGTCAGCCCCCGCCCCGCAAAGAGGTCTTCGATCTTTCCGATCCCGAGGACTGCCAATCCAGCCTCCTTGGCATGGTCGAGAAGGGTTGGGCCCCCGGGAGCAAGCGAGAAGTCGCGCCGGTCGTAAGTGCGATGGAAATTTCCCGGCTCGCCGACGAAGGGCCGGGCAATCACGCGTCCGATCCGGTATCGATCGCAATGGTGTCGGGCGATCTCGCAAAGTTTGTAGAGGTCACCGAGAGCGATGACATCGGTGTGAGCGGCGATCTGGAAAACCGAGTCCGCCGAGGTATAGAGAATTGGCTTGCCGGTGCGAACGTGCTCGGGTCCGAGCTGGTCGATGATGGTCGTGCCCGAAGCGGCGTAGTTGCCGATGAACTCATAGCCTGACTCGGCCTCGATAGGCGCAATCAAGTCTTCGGGAAAACCCGTATCGGTGAACGTCGCTTGAGGTTGATCGGTGATGAGGCCGGCGATTTCCCAATGTCCGGTGGTCGAGTCTTTCCCGGCCGACGCCTCTGCCATGCGCCCGTAAGCCATCGTTGCTTCGGAAGTCGGAGGCACTCCGGCCAGATCACCATGGAGATTGCCGAATCCCGCCTTCTCGAAATTCGGAAGCGTCAGTCCGCCCACTGCGCTGGCCGTGTGTCCGATCGTGTCTGCGCCCTCATCCCCGTAGACGGCCGCATCGGGAGCTTCGCCCACTCCGCAGGAGTCCATCATGATGATCACGGCCCGTCGCACGCCTCGAGTATTGCCGGGCATCAGTGGCTGTGACCGAGCTTCTTCTGGCTCCGCCGTTCCGACGCCAGCAAATGGGCTTGGAGAGCCGGATGGGGGGAGCGGAGCTTGCCTCCGGAGCCAACCACCCGCCACCAGGGCAGGTCCTCTTCTGTGATGGCGAGTATCCGCCCGACCCCCCGAGCCCTCCCCGGGTAGCCGGCCAGTTCGGCGACCTCGCCGTAGGTCACGACCTCTCCTGCTTCGAGAGATCGAAGCACCGAAAGCACCGCTTCTTCGAAGGCGGTTGATGACTTCATGCGGTGCCGAAGAGTCGGTCTCCCATGTCGCCGAGGCCTGGCTCGATATAGAAGCGCTCGTTCAATCCGCGATCGACGGCGGCAGTGACGATGCGGACCTCGGGATGACGTTCGTCCATGACCTTGATCCCATCGGGGGCGGAGACGACGCAGACGGCGGTGACGTCATTGGCGCCTTTGGCTTTCACCTGCTCGCAAGCCCAGGCCAGCGACCCGCCGGTGGCGAGCATCGGTTCGAGGATGAGCACCCGGGCATCGGCCATCGGTGGGAACTTGGTGTAGTACTCCATTGGCTGCGCGGTTTCCTCGTTTCGCTGGACACCGGCGTAGCCGATGCGGGCGTTGGGAAGAAGATCGATGGCGGCGTCCACCAAGCCCAAGCCGGCGCGGAACACCGCCACGACGACGATCGGTTTGCCCAGCGAGCTTCCCACCATCGGTTCGAGCGGGGTTTCGATCGGTTTCTCGTGGAGAGCGAGATCAGACGTCGCCTCGGCGACGAGGAGATACGCCAGGCGCCGCGCGGTTTCACGGAAGAGGGGAGTGCCCGTAGAACGATCGCGCAGGATGGTGAGGTAGTGCTGTGCGAGTGGATGGTCGACGACGGTCACCGGCATGTCGGGGAGGGTAGGGGAAGTGCTCAGCCCCCAGGCGGCGCCC
>DATEDN010000017.1:0-105822 GCA_035281645.1 Acidimicrobiia bacterium
CGCCTCCAAAGTGGAGGTTGTCTGCAGATGGGGCTTCCCCCGCCCGATGCGGAGTTGCCAGAGCTGGACCAGGAACTCGATGTCCGAGAGGCCCCCAGGTCCGAGCTTGAGGTGGAACTCGGGGTTCCGAGGGAGCCGTTCTTTCTCGATCCTCGCCTTCACATGCCGCACCGCCCGCACTCCCTCGGTGCCGAGCGCCAACGGGAAGGCGTACTCCTCTCTGATGGCCACAAATTCCTCGGTCAAGGTCGTCGGCCCCGCCACGGGACGGGCTTTGATGAGGGCGATTCGCTCCCAGGGCTCGGCCCGCAACTCGTAATAGAGGCGAAACGCCTCCAGGCTGCGGACCAGGGCACCTTTCCGCCCCTCCGGGCGCAGGTCGGGGTCGACCTGATACGCAATGCCGTCAGACGTGGGCTGGCTGAGGACTGCTGCGAACTCGGTGGCCACCCGCAAGCTCTCCACAGCTCGCTCTCCCGGCGGTCCCACGTACATCAGGTCGAGGTCGGAGCCATATCCGAGCTCGTGGCCGCCCCACTTTCCCATCGCCACCACTGCCAACTCGGCCGGATGACCGAGGCTCTCTTGAGCCGTCCAAAGGGCGGCGCTGGCCGCAGCATCGGCGGTATCTGAGAGCGAGGAGGCCACCGTCACAACATCTGCCAGCTCGAGCAGATCGGCCGCGGCGACCCGGAGAACGCGCCGACGCACGAAACGGCGCAACGAGCCCATCCGGGCCTCGCGTCCCTCCCGGAGCTTCATCCGTTGGATTGCCACCGCGGTCACGGCCTCGCCACGGGGGAGATCGGTGAGGAGGCGATCGTCGGCGAGGCGAGGAAGGAATTCGGGGAGACGGTCGAGGAAACGGCCGATCAACCTCGACGATCCCAACAAGTGGCAGAGCCGCTGGGCGGCCACGGGCCGGTCTCTGACCGTGCCGGTCAACTCGGCTTGATCGGAGCTGGTTTCGACCAGCTTGACCAGCTGGTTGAGACCGAGGTCGGGATCAGGGGAGTCGGCCAGCCAGTCGAGCATCAATGGCAGCAGTTGCTGCATCATCGCCGAACGGCGCGAGAGGCCGGCGGTGAGGATCTCGAAGGCTTTGGCGGCTCCAGAGACGTCGACGAAGCCCAAAGCCTCCAGGCGCTCTTGGGCCTTGCTGCGGTCGAGTCCGAGGGCTGAGGCCGACGAGAAGGCCTCGAGCAGCGGTCGGTAATAGAGCGCTTCGTGGAGCTCCCGCACCCGTCGCCGGTGGAATGCGAGGTCGTCGTTGAATTGCTCGACCGCGGTCCGCCCCGTCGGTCGATATCCCAGCGAGAGCGACAGCGGTTCCCTGTCAATGGGAATGCGGTGGGTTTGGCTCATCTGCCAGAGCTGTAGCCGGTGCTCGACCGTGCGCAAAAATCGATAGGAGTCGGCCAGAGACTCGGCATCGTCTGACCGGACGTAGTCGCCGGCCGAAAGGGCGGTCAGCGCCTCGAGCGTTCCTGGCACCCGCAGACTGTGATCGGCCCGGCCGTGAATCAGCTGGAGGAGCTGGACGGTGAACTCGACGTCCCGGATCCCGCCGGGCGCCCTTTTGATGTCGTCGGGATTGGCCTCCTCCTCGGCCCGCTGCTTGAGCTGTCGCAGCTCGCGAACCGCATCGGGCGCCAGCTCTTCGGGCCAGACGAATCCGGACACGGTGGTTATGAAGCTCTCCCCGAGTTGGCGGTCCCCGGCGGCAGCCCGAGCCTTGAGAAGGGCCTGTGACTCCCAGGCCTCGCCCCACTTTTCGTAGTAGGACCGATATCCCTCGAGGGTGCGCACCAAAGGCCCCGTCGATCCCTCCGGGCGTAGCCCGGCATCGACTCGGAACGCGATTCCTTCAGCGGTAGGGGCGGCCAGGGCTTCGATGAACCCGGTGGCGATGCGAAGGGCAAGGCGACGATCTCGCTCCGGGTCCTCACCGGGTTCGTAGACGAATACGAGATCGATGTCGGAGGCGTAGTTGAGCTCTCGGCCTCCCCACTTGCCGAGAGCGATCACAGCTATTCGCGGAAGCGGTTGGTCGGGGTGGCGTTCGCCGACTTCTCTGGTGGCGTTCTGCAAAGCCAGGGCCGCCGCACGATCGGCGACCTCGGTCAATCGAGCTGTTGTTGCTTCCAGGCTGGCACCATTGGTCAGGTCCTCTCGAGCAACCGCGACGAGGCTGCTCTGCACCACCAGCCGGGGGTCGGAAGAGTTTCCCTCCCTGCCCTCGAGCCATTCGGGGTGACGGAGCAAGGCCTCCCAAAGTCCGCGGCTGGCGGCGGCGAGGGCGACGAGGGAAGGCGCTTCGGCGCTCGCTGGATCAAAGGGGATCCGCTCCGCCAAAGCGAGGAGGCGATTCAAAGTTCCCGTGGGATCGGGGCCTGATATGACGAGGCGGAGAGTCTCCTCGGCCGCCGGCGTCACCTCGCCGTCGAGGATCCAACCAAGCTTTTCCAGCCGGGGCTGCTGCTCAGCTCCGACCCCGAGCCGAGCTGGTGACCGCATTCGATGTGGCATCTACTCGCTCCCTATCTTGGCGTAGTCTCAGAAACTGCATGCGAATCGCCGGTGCCCAGGTCAACCTTCGTGTCGGAGATTTGGACGGCAACGAGGAGCTCATCTCCGACTGCATGGCGTGGGCCGAAAGAAGAGGGGCGGATGTCCTCTTACTGCCCGAACTGGCCGTCACGGGCTACCCGCCCGAGGACCTGGTGCTGCGGATGTCGTTCATCGAGGACAACCTCGATGTCATCCGACGGCTAGCTACTCGCTCCGGTAGATGCACCACCGTGGTCGGGTTCGTCGACCTTGGCTCTGGTGGGGTGGGACGCGGGGGAGCAGACGCGGCTCGGCGCAATATCTACAACGCCGCAGCCATTCTTCAAGGCGGGGAGTGGCGCGCCACGTATCACAAAATTCTTCTTCCCAACTACGGCGTCTTCGACGAAGATCGCTATTTCCTGGTCGGCCAGAACCCGGAATTCGTCTGGGACATCGCCGGGGTAAGGGCCGGGGTGTCAATCTGCGAAGACATCTGGGTGCCCGATGGACCGCCCCTCCAGCAAGCCCGGGCAGGAGCCCGAATTCTCCTCAATATCAATGGGTCTCCGTATCACTATGGCAAGGCTCATCAGCGGGAGGCGATGCTGGCTGAAAGGGCCAAGGCGTCGGGGGTTCCGGTGGTTTATCTCAATCTTGTCGGAGGTCAAGACGAGCTGGTCTTCGACGGCTGCTCGGTGGTCATCGATCAGAGTGGGTCTGTTATCCACCGATCGCCTCAGTTCGCTGAGGATCGGTTCTTGCTCGATCTCGAGGGCGACCTCACCGGTCGGGGCACACTGACGCCGCTTTTAAATGCGGAAGAAGAGGTGTATCGGGCGCTGCAACTTGGTCTGACCGACTATGTCCAGCGAAACGGCTTTGAGCGAGTGGTCATCGGCCTGTCCGGTGGCATCGACTCGGCTTTGACGGCGGCCATCGCCACCGATGCCCTCGGTTCCGATGGTGTGTGGGGAGTGGCGATGCCAACGAAGTTCAGCTCCGATCATTCGGTGAGCGACGCGGTCGATCTCGCCAAACGGTTGGGCATCCAATTCGATGTGGTGCCGATCCAGTCCGTTTTCGACGATTACCTCAACGTCCTTGGTCCCCTATTCGGCGACGAGCCCTTCGGGGTAGCCGAGGAAAACCTGCAGGCTCGCATCCGGGGGGCGCTGCTGATGGCGATCTCGAATCGCTTCGGACCGATGGTGGTGGCGACCGGAAACAAATCGGAGATGGCTGTGGGCTATTCCACCATTTATGGCGACATGGTCGGGGGCTTTTCAGTCCTCAAGGACGTTTTCAAGACCACGGTCTACGACCTCGCCCGTTGGCGAAACCGGGCGAGCGAGGTCATACCGCCGAGCAGCATCGAGAAGGCGCCTTCGGCCGAGCTCCGGCCCAATCAGAAGGACTCGGACAGCCTTCCGCCCTACGAGCAACTGGACCCGATCCTCCGGCTATACATCGAAGATGACCGGGGAGTCGAAGACATAATCGCTGCCGGCCATGACCCCGAGGTCGTTCGTCGCATAACCCGGCTGGTCGACCGCAACGAGTACAAGCGACGCCAGGCGGCGCCGGGAGTGAAGATCACCACCAAAGCTTTTGGGCGTGATCGTCGCCTCCCTATTACCAACGGCTATCGATGACGGCGTTGATCGATGGCATCCGCCAGGAAGCGATCTCGGTCTTCGACGAGGGTCTGCTTCGCGGCGATGGATGCTTTGAGGCGATTCGGTCGTATGCGGGCTCGCCGTTCGCTTTCACTCCCCACTACCAGCGCCTGACCCGCTCGTCGGCGGCACTCGAGATCCCCTGCCCGCCCGAGTCGCAATTGCGAGCCTGGGTGGAGGAGATGGCGGGGGAGGGGGGCGACTGCATTGTTCGAATAATCCTCACCCGGGGCTCGGCCGGTCGTTCCCCCAGTCGATGCATCGTGATCTGGCAGCCATTGACCCCGGCAGCCGCCGAGCTGCGACTGCTCCCGGTAGCCGCCCCCTGGCACCCCGGGGGTCAGAATTGGGAGCTAACCGGGGTCAAGACGATTTCCTATGCCCCCAACATGGCCGCCAGCCGTTTGGCCCGCAATAGCGGCTTCGGTGATGCCCTCCTCATATCGCGGGAGGGCCTCGTGCTGGAAGGGCCGACGTTCGCGGTGGCTTGGAGTCGTAACGGAGCTATCGAGACTCCCTCGCTTGACCTTGGAATCCTCGATTCTGTCACCAGCCGCCTTGTCCTCAGGGCAGCCGTCGCAGATGGTCAACGAGTCGTCAGCGGGAGATTTTCTCTCTCAGAGATGGCCGAGGCGAAAGAGGTGGTCGCCATGTCCACGGTGAAGGAAGTCACTGCCGTCGCCGCGGTCGGCGACACCCAACATTCACCCGGGGACCTGACCGCCTACTTGCGGAACCTATATCGCGATCTGGTCATGCAGAAGGAAAGGGTGCGAACCTGAGTTCACACCCTTTCGTCGAGGAGAACGGTCTCTAGAACCAGTCGCGGAGCTTGCGCTCAATGGCGTCTGTGGTCTCGCCAGTCTTCTCCTTGATTTTTCCGACGAGCTGGTCCCAGTTGCCGTGGGTCTCATCGAGGTCATCATCTGTGATCTCGCCCCAGGTCTCCCGGATCTTTCCCCGGGCCTGGTCCCAGCGTCCTTCGTCAATCATCTGGCCGCTCCAATCTCCGGTGCGGCCCATGGAATCGCGATCCATGGCGGCTCCTTAGTTGGTCGTAGCCGGGACGCTGACGTTGACGTCGACGGTGCCGTCGACCGTTCCGCCGTCACCGCCACCAACGTCGTTGTTAGCGAAGAACCAGATGGCCAAGAGGATCACCAACACGGCGACAATTCCAGCCACCAGGGCGCCGCTCGAGCGCCCGTCATTGTTAGTGACGATGACTTCTCTGTCCGTACTTCTACCTGTCACAACTGACTCCTTTGGTCGGTTGATTTGTCCGTCAATACCCGCGGTCCTGGTAGGCGTAAACGACCAATCGCTGCGTTCGCGAAGGGGTTGGGGCGACAGCTAGGATCGATCGTTCGTGTTTGTCAACGGAGAACTCCATGGCATTCCAGGTCGCCGTTGAGAACTACAACGGAAAGGCACTGCTGCGGGCCCAGGGCGAAATCGATCTGGCGACCGTGGACCTGCTTGACATGTCCGTCGGCAATGCCCTTCAGGATGGATTCAGCGACGTTGTGATCGACATGACCCAGGTCTCATTTATGGACTCGACAGGCATCCGCAGTCTTTTGACCAACTCTGAGCGGGTCAGCGAAGCTGGGGGGAAGATGTCAATCGTGCTCTCCGGTGGTCCTGTGGCCCGGACCTTGTCCGTCACCGGCGTGGACTCTCTCTTGAGCATTTACGACTCCGTCTCGGAGGCGACTGCCTGAGCAAGCTTGCTCGGCCGGCGATCGTTCACGAACTGCCGGTCCGGCGGGAGACCGCGCAATGGGTCCGTCGAATTCTCGGCGAGCAGACTCAACTCGATCCGTTGCGCCTCGCTGAGGCGCAGCTGATGGCGACCGAAGCAGTCGGTCACTTCGTGCGAAGTGGTGGATCCAGCCTGCAAATGAAGATCGAGGCGGGGCCGGCAGATTGGCGGATCGAGCTGGTCGGCCCCGACGATCCCGCCGCACCGGATCTGAATCCGTTGTCGCACCGGCTTATCAGTTCGCTCAGTCAGCGTTGGGGCGACGACCGCGCTGAGGGACGACGGATCATTTGGTTCCACGTTCGCGCTCCGGGGACGGGCGCCGTCTTGGCCGATGTCGAATCGTCCGAGCTCTTGGTCAGAGCCGGCGAGGATCCGCTGTATCAGGAAGAAGTCGTGCGACGGTTCGGGCCGTTCTCAGCCTCCATCGCTCGGAGATTTCGTGGCAAGGGTGTTGCGGATGCCGATCTCGAACAAGTGGCGTTGCTCGGCCTGGTGGCGGCGATGCACCGTTTCGACGTCGAGAAGGGGGACTTCGAGCCTTTTGCCGCCGTCACGATTGCCGGGGAGCTAAAGCGCCATCTACGCGATCGAGCATGGTCGGTTAGGGTCCCGCGGGCCCTGCAGGAGTCAACTCTCAATGTCGGCAAGACCAGCGATCGCCTGACCCAACAACTCGGACGTCAACCGAGCGCGGCCGAGATCGCCGAGGAGCTAGGGATGACCAGCGATGAGGTCCTCCAGGCTCAAAAAGCGCGGGTGGCTTACAGGTGGGAATCGATCGACGCCACCGATCCGGTCACGGGTGCCTCCGCCGCCGATTCGCTTGCCTCCGATGACGACGGGGTCATGAGCAGCTGGCCGGAGCTGGCGGAAGAACTGGCTCTGCTCCCTCCTCGCGAGCAAGAGATCGTCTATCTCCGGTTCTTCGAGGATTTGACCCAGGCCGAGATCGCGGACCGAGTGGGCATCTCTCAAATGCACGTCTCCCGGCTATTGGCGAGAGCGCTGGAAAGGCTGCGTAACGTGGTCAAAGAGGAGAGCGACGCCTAGTTTGTGGCTCTCTACGAGCGGGTATTTGCCTGTTATGAACCGGTCAGGACCCCGGTGACAGCGATCGAATACCGTCGCTTCATGACTGCCGGACCCAGGGCACCTGCCGATGCCCGCGAATTCGTACGCACCAAACTCCCCAGCGGAGAGCGAATCGACGACGTGATTCTCATGGTGAGCGAACTGGTGACGAATGCCGTGCGCCACGGGCCCTCGGGCCGGATCTATTTGCGCCTAATCGATGGCGACGTCCTCAGAGTCGAAGTCCAGCAGCTTGGCCAGTCCGAGACCACCCTCAACGGCGATCAGAGACCTAGATCAGGCTACGGTCTCAAGATCGTCGAGGCGCTAAGCGATGCCTGGGGAACGGGTGATCCAGAGTGGCAGGGTATCTGGTTCGAGGTGAGGATCGACTAGCCCCTGCGGCGCAGAGCGACGATGGAGGCGTCGTCAGCCAGGCTCCCGTTCGACCACCTCACGACCGCCGAGAGAATCTGCCGGCATATGTCGCCGGGGCTGAGTCCCTCCGAGGTCCGTGCCAGGGCGATTTGAGTCAGGGCGTCTTCTCCCCACATGACGAGGTCTGCGTTTCTGGCCTGGACGACTCCATCGCTGTACAAGAAGATCACGTCCCTCGGCTGGGACGGTAAGAGCTGTGTGGTGGGAGAGGCGACCCCCAGCCCCAACGGGACTTGGGTCGAAGATCCATTCAAGAAATGAGCAGACCGATCACGGATAAGAAGCGGGGGGAGATGGCCGGCGTTGGCAATTTCGATCAAGCCTTCCTCAGGCTTGACGAGAACCACGATGCCGGTGACAAACTCATTACTTTCAGCGTTGGCTGATAGCACATCGTCGATCGCGAGCATGATGTCGGATAACGAAGCTCCTTTTCTCCGCATCAGCCTGTAGGTGGAAACCGCCCAGGTCGAAAGCGTGGTTGCCCGGAGGCCGTGGCCGACCGCGTCGAAAAGAGCAAGATGGATGCCCTCGGGGTTGGCGGCATAGTCGACCACGTCGCCGGCGATGTCGTAGGCGGGCTCGAGGCGGAGGCCGAGTTCTACCTCTTCGTCGGCATAGGAGGTGAGGGGCAGATTTCGGTGCTGGATTGTCGCCGGGAGGCTGAGGTTGGTCGCACCGCGGGTTCGTTCGACTACGTCGCTGATAAGGCCTGTAGCCAACAATGCGTTCGATACTGCGACCGCCATCGGGGTTAGCTCCGCCATGCTTTCGGCCGTTGCTGGCGAAATTTCGATGACGCCGATGACCTGACCGCGGACAGCCAGAGGGAGATAGGCTCGCCCGGCATGGACGATGGCTTCCTCAGAGGCCGCCACCCGTCCGACAATGGTGCCCTGTATTGGCACCGGTTCCTTGATGCCGACGACGTCGGTCAAAATCATGAACCCGTGATCGACGAGCCAGATCGAAACAGACTGGGCCATCCTCAAATCGATGATCACTTGAGTTGCCAGGTGCCCAAACTGCTCAGGCGGGCAGGTATCTAATCGGGAGATCAACCTGCCGGCTGCACTCTCTCCGACCTGATCAGCAGACACCGGTCCTTTATAACCACTCCGACCGGAGTGAGAGCTCTAGGAGAGATTTCCGCAAGCGACAGTAGGTAAGAGACCGAAGGCCTGACCCAGCATCACGGCCAGGTCGGCTCGACTCAGCAAGCTGTCCAGGGGAAGCTCCACGGTCGGACAGTCGTTGGCGAGACCGAGAACCTGTAGCTGAGTCAGCGCCCATCCTGGCTCCATTTCCCAGTACGGCGGCGGAGGCGGCATCAGCTCGCCCTCCTCGGTATCGGCGTGGGCGTCGTCGTAGGCTTGCTGACGAACCGCCCAAACAAGCATCGTCATCACGTCTCCACGGGTCAACGGCGGCTCCGGGCACTCTGTCCCTCCGCATGCCAGTTGGAGGGCAACCACCGAGGCCATGATTTCCGGCCCGGGATCGGGCGGTGGTCTCACCGGGACCAGAACCCGGGCCAGGCTGGCGATCCATGATGCAGCGTCGAGATTGCTAGCAGCCAATGCGGGGCATACCGCTGCCCCCCATTCGTCGCATGAGGCAAGGGCGCCGGCAGTGACCAGGCGATGGAATACGGGTTCGGCCGCCAGCCCGTCATCGTCGGTAAACGATCCGTCGAATCCGGCGGTCAGGTTCTCAATCGCCGGCGTCGATCTATACGCCCGCCGCAGGGCCGGATAGGGATCGATGGCTCCGACCCGCGGCCGGTGGAGCTCGAAGTGGAGGTGAGGGGGGCCAGGCTCGGCGTTCCCAGAGTCACCCACCCAGCCGATCACTTCTCCCGCCGCGACTCGGCTCCCGGCGACCAGGTCGGGACGGATGCCGACCCCGCCTCCGTCGTCGGTGCCGAAGCGATCATTGTTGAGGTGGAGATACCAAGACGACCAGCCGTCATCGTGGGAGAGGATGAGCCAGCAGCAGTCTCCATGGACATTGTGGATCGAGCTGATCATTCCATTGGCGACGGCGACCACGGGGGTCATCTTGGGAGCCATGATGTCGTTGCCGGCGTGGAGACGGCTGCCACCGTCCCGGTCAGCTCCGAAGGTGGAAATGACGGCCCCACCCCCCAGAACCGGCCAGAGCATCCGGTAGCGATAGGCGCAGTAGCGGATCGGCTCGGGTGGGGGAGCGGGCACTGCCGGCGCCGATGGATCGGCCGGGATGGCAGGGGCAGGAGGTGCAGGCCTCGAAACGGTCGGCCGGCAGGCGGCTTGTGCTGGGACCGCCGGCAGCACAGTTGCGACGACGAAACCGGCCAAGAAAAGCGAGATACCTCGCTTCCTCATCGGGTGGGCAGGCTACCGGTGACGGGAGGGCATGGCTAGTACCACATTGCCTATTTCGTATTGTGAGTGGATCTAGTACTAGTCGGGAGAGGCCATGAGCTCACTGATCGACCCGGAAGGGACGGAGATAGCCGTCATTCACGAATTGGTGGATTTTTCTGGTGCCGATGTCCTCGAGGTGGGTTGCGGGGACGGGCGCCTCACTTGGCGCTACGCGCAGGAGACAACCTCGGTGCTAGCGATGGATGTGAACGGGGAGAAGATCGAGCGCGCTGCGAAGGGCACCCCCGCCGCCCTCCGATCCAAGGTGGAGTTTGTGTTGGCGGATGTGTCCAAGGTCGAGCTCTCCGCCGAGGCTTACGACGTTGCCATCCTCTCCCACTCGTTGTGATGCATTGAAGTGGAGGGCGTGGTGCACGCCCTGCGACGGATTCATTTCTCCCTGCGTCCGAAAGGTGTTTTGCTCGACCTACATCCCCAGCCGGAGCATCCTGGCGTGGAGGTCTGGCACCGTGGGCAGGTTGTGCGTCGCGGGTATGTCGAACAGGAGGAGGACATCAAGGAAATCCTCGAAGCTCGGCGTCGACTGGAGCTAAGTGAAAGCGAAGGTTGGTACATCACCGAGAGCCAAAGATTTTTCGACTTGCTCTCCCATTTTCCGAGTGCCGAAGACTGGCTTGAGTTCCAGGCACGAGAGGGATACACCGGCGTGATTTCGGAAGAAGTAATGGCCACGGCCGATCGCTTGCTCCCTGCCAAAGACGGCGACTTTGTCGTTCGCGAACCTATCCGGGCTTCGCTCCTCAAGCGCCTCCCAAGACTGGGAACCCCATGACAGGAGTTAGTAGAGCAAGAGCGTCGCCACGGCCAGGAAACCGGCGAAACCGAGCAGATCGGTCACGGTGGTCAAAAAGAGGTTGGAACCGAGGGCGGGGTCGAAGCCGGCTCGACGGAGAAGAAGAGGTATCCCCGACCCGGCGATGCCGGCAATAACCAAATTGGCCAGGGCGGCTACGGCCATGGCCACGCCGATACGAACCGGGCTCGGCCCCTGCCGAATTTCCTGCATGGCAAACCCGAGAATCCCCGAGAGGAGGGCAATGGCCAGTCCGTTGATCGCACCGATCGTCGCCTCCCTCGCCACCACCCGGGCATTGCCACTCTGCGGGATCTCGTCTGCCGCCAGGCTGCGGATCACGACGGCCAGGCTCTGTGCCCCAGCATCGCCTCCGATGCGAGCCACGAGGGGCATGAGTGCCGCCAGAACCACGAAGGAGTCCAGCACCTCGTTGAATTGGCTCACCGCCCACACCACCGAGGAAGAGATCAAGACATCGAACGCGATCCATGGCAGACGAGCCCGGACCGAAGACCAGACGGGACTGCGCACGTTCTCCGTGACGCCGGCGCCCATGGCGGCGGCGAAGTCCTCCGATGCCTCTTCCTGCACCGATTCGATGACGGCATCAGTCGTCACCACGCCCAGGAGCACTCCTCCATCGCCTACGACCGGGACCGCCCGAATGTGGTACTGCGAGATGATTTCGTTGACGAGCGAGCGGTCGGCCTCGGCCCCAACGACGATTGGATCGGCCACCATCACCTCGGAGAGGCCGCTTCCAGGGCGGTTGAAGACCAGGTCGCGGAAGGAAATCACCCCTTGCAAGACCCCCTCGTCATCGGTCACATAGACATACGAGAGATCGTCGAGTTCTTCTCGCAGCTGGCGGATTCGTTCGATCGCCTCGCCCGCATTCAATCCCAGCGGCAGGCGGGCGACATCGGTGGTCATCAAGCCGCCGGCCGAGTCGGGCGGATAGGTCAGAAGCCTTCTCACTTCGGTGGCCGCCTCCACCGTCAGGAGGTCAATCAGTGATTCGGCGGCCTCGTCGGAAACCTCGCTGAGCACATCGGCTGCATCTTCTGCAGTCATCTCCTCGAGCAATGCCGCCGCCTCGGCCTGAGGCAGATCCTCGAGCAGGTCGGCGGCCACCTCGGTATGGAGTTCCGCCAGTACTTCGGCCGCTTCAGGGGCCTCGAGGTCGCTGAGCAGTTCCGAAAGCGCTTCTTCGTCGAGCTCGCCGAGGATGGCGGCTGCCGCTCCGGGAGCAAGCGCAGCCAACGCCTCCCACTCCTCGCCATGGGCGTCGAGATACTCCTCGACCGCCTCGGGTTGGCGGCGCGCCTGCGTCAGCAACAGCCGGGCCAGCTGGCGAGGACTGCGGAGGCGGAGCTTCACCCCCTCAGGCTATTTCCCCGGAAGGTTCAGGTTTGGAAAGGGCGAATCGCCTTCACCGTCACAGTGAAGGTTCCACCGGGGGCCTGGTAGGTGACCCGCTCGCCCTTCCTGGCACCGATCAAAGCCTGTCCGAGGGGCCCCGCCGGCGAGGCGAGAAGGAAGCCGGGCTCGCGGTTCTCGGGGTTGGCGACGAAGTACTCGGATTCGTCACCATCGGAGTCGACCACCGTGACCACCGACCCGATCTGTACGGAGCCGTCGTAGGTCGGCTCCTCTACCTCGGCCTGGGCCAGAATCGCCTCCAGCTGCCGGATCCGAGCCTCCATTAATCCCTGGTCATTCTTGGCGGCGTCGTAGTCCCCATTCTCCCGCAGATCGCCGTGTGCGCGAGCTTCCGAGAGCCTTACCTCGATGCTTCGGCGCCCATTGGTCTTGAGATCTTCAAGCTCGGCCGACAGCTTTTCGAAAGCCGAGGGCGTGAGCCAGGTCGTCTCGTCTGTCATTCCCCAAGGATAAACCCTGGTGAGGTCTTTCTCCCGATCGCTCAGCCCACCGCCGACGTGATCTGACGAAGTTCGCGCTTGAGATCGTTCACCTCATCTCGCAGCCTGGCGGCGTATTCGAATCGGAGCTCCTTGGCAGCCTGGTGCATCTCGTCTTCCAGAGACATGATGAGGCGTGCGAGATCGTCACCATCCAGGTTGAGCGGCTCCCGCTGGGTCAATTCCCGCCGCCGGCGATCGCCCGGAGTGGGCTCGGTGGCAACGAGATCGAGGATGTCGGACACCTTCTTGCGGATGGTTTGGGGATCGATGCCATGGGCTTCGTTGTATTCCTCCTGCAGGCGACGACGTCGATTGGTCTCGTTGATCGCCTGCTGCATCGACCTGGTGATCTGATCGGCGTACATGATGACCTGCCCGAAGACATTGCGTGCGGCTCGTCCGATGATCTGGATAAGGGAGGTCTCAGAACGAAGGAACCCTTCCTTATCGGCGTCGAGAATGGCCACCAGCGACACCTCGGGCAGATCCAGCCCCTCTCGCAACAGGTTGATGCCGACCAGGACGTCGAACTCGCCGAGGCGAAGCTCGCGCAAGATCGAGATTCGTTCCAAGGTGTCGATCTCGGAATGGAGATAGCGAGCACGCACTCCCATCTCGAGCAGGTAGTCGGTGAGGTCCTCGGCCATCTTTTTCGTGAGGGTGGTGACCAGGATTCGTTGATCGGCCAGAGCTCTGGTGCGGATTTCCTCGAGGAGGTCGTCGATCTGGCCCTTGGTAGGCCTAACCACGACCTCGGGGTCGACCAGACCGGTGGGGCGGGCAATCTGCTCCACCACCTGCGTGGAGCGAGCAAGCTCGAATTCGGAAGGAGTGGCCGAGAGAAAAACCACCTGGTTGGCCTTCTCGAGCCACTCGTCGAAGCGAAGTGGTCGATTGTCCATGGCGGAGGGGAGGCGGAACCCATGCTCGACCAACATCTGCTTGCGGCTGTGATCGCCCTCGTACTGCCCGCCAATCTGGGGCACGGTGACGTGAGACTCATCGATGATCGTGAGGTAGTTGTCGGGGAAGTAATCGAGCAGCGTGTAGGGCGGCTCCCCGGCACGGCGGCCATCGAGGTAGCGCGAATAGTTCTCGATCCCGGTGCAGAAGCCCACCTCGCGAATCATCTCGAGGTCGTACTGGGTTCGCATTCGCAGCCGTTGCGCCTCCAGCAATTTCCCTTTGCCCTCGAGTTCGGCAAGCCGGGCCGCCAGCTCTTCTTCGATTTGCAGAGTGGCCTTCAACATGCGCTCACGTTCGGTGACGTAATGGGTGGCGGGGAAGATCACGATCTCGGAGAGATCTTCGATCACCTCTCCTGTGATCGGGTTCATGCGCAGGATCTTCTCGACCTCGTCTCCGAAATAGGAGAAACGCACCACCGTCTCCTCGTAGGCAGGCATCACCTCGAGGGTGTCGCCCTTGACCCGGAACTTGCCTCTGATGAGGTTCACCTCGTTGCGTTCGTAACCGATGTCGACCAGCCGTCTGATGGCATCGCCCATCGGGTACTGAACGTTGCGAAAGAGCCGGAGCAGCTGGCCCTCATACTGCTCAGGTGAACCGAGCCCGTAAATGCAGGAAACCGAGGCGACGATGATCACGTCGTCGCGCACGAGCAGCGCCGAGGTCGCCGAGTGGCGGAGGCGGTCGATTTCGTCGTTGACGGTGGCGTCCTTCTCGATGTAGGTGTCAGTCGAGGGGATGTACGCCTCCGGCTGGTAGTAGTCGTAATACGAAACGAAGTACTCGACCCGGTTGTCGGGAAAGAACTGACGGAATTCGTTGGCCAGCTGGGCGGCCAGAGCCTTGTTCGGGGCGATGACGATCGTGGGCCGTTGCACCGCCTCGATGGTCCAGGCGATGGTGGCAGACTTGCCCGATCCGGTGATTCCGAGGAGGGTTTGAAACCGGTCGCCGCGGTTGATCCCTTCGGCCAGGGCGGCGATCGCTTTGGGCTGGTCTCCAGCTGGATCGAAATCCGAACGAACCTTGAAAGGGGGCACGGAGGGGAGTGTAAGGAGGGGCGGTGACAAGCCTTTTGCGAACCCAGGGTTCGCAGGGAGGCTCTGCCTATCTCCGGGCCCACAGAACGAGCGGACCTTCTGGAAGGTCCGCTCGTCAGTGCCGTCCTAGGCGGCCTTTGATCGGGATCGGCTCCGTTGCGATTTGACCTTCCGCCTCCGCTGATCGGGCCTACTCCAGAAGCCCTCTTCGCGAATACGACGGCGGACAGATCGGGGGTAGCGGTGCTCGTTGATGGCGTGAGCAACTTGAGAAAAGTTGTCGGCGAACATTTGAAACTGCTCCTTTGCGACGCCAGGTCGCGCTCAATAGATGAACCCCTGATCGGGGGTGGTGGTTGCCGCTAGCCGAGGAGCATTTCCCCGGCGACGGGCTCGGTGCCCGTGGTGATCGATTCATTCACTTGTCGGCACCTCCTTTCGTGCTCGGGGTGTTACGCGCAGGGCGGCAACGTAGACCGATCTCGTTTGTCGAGTCAAGGGATTTAGATTCGACACATGGACCCCGACGAGCGACTCGCCTATGTGGCCTCCGCCCTGTCAATCGGGTCGGTCGAGCGGCATTTGTTCCTCTGTGCTGAGCAGAAGACCCCGAAATGCGCTCCCTACGAAGTGACGTCTGAGGTCTGGCGATATCTCAAGGGACGGCTCAAGGAACTCAACCTTGCCTCGGCGCCGCCGCCCTGGGGCGGGAAGCCGGGTATGGAGCCCTTCCCGGTGCCACCGGGCGGGGGCCGAGTGCTCCGGAGCAAAGTGGATTGCCTGAGAATCTGCGAAAGCGGTCCCATCGCCGTGGTCTACCCCGAGGGGACCTGGTATCACGGGGTCACGGTCCCGGTGATGGAGCGCATCATTACCGAGCACCTCATCGGCGGCACACCTGTCGAGGATCATGTCTTCGCCCGAGGGCCGCTGAGCTCGCCATGAAATGGCTGCGACGGAGCCTCTGGGCGGCCGCCCTATGGCGGCTCTTTGGACCCGTCATCCCACTTCCCTGGCCGCGGCCCCAGAAACATCCCTGGCAGATTCCGGCGCGCACGATGTTCGTTGGTGATCGCGAGCTCTCAATTCGCGAGGTTGGTCCTCTTGATGGCTCGCCCCTGGTTTTGATACATGGCCTAGCGGGATCGTCGATGGCAGAGTGGTACAAGGTGGCACCGCTCCTGGCCGAGCGTTTCCGGGTGTTGATGATCGACCATCGCTCACATGGCTTGTCGATGGCAGAAAAGGACCGCTTCGAGATCGCCGACGTGGCCGACGACATCGCTTCGATTCTCGACCAGCTCGACTTTGGCCCAGTGGCCCTGGTCGGTTACTCGATGGGCGGGGCCATTGCCCAGGCATTGGCTCATCGCCATCCGGATTTGGTCGGCCGGCTGATCCTGGTGGCCACGCTGTCCCATCATCCTCGAGGATGGCGAGAGCTTCGTCAGCTAGGCGCGCTCATCACCCGGGCCTGGGAGCGAGCCACGGGCACCGGGACACCGGAGGTGAGGGCGGGCTACCTGTTGGCCTCGGGGGCAGTGGCGAGAGAGCATGCGCGCTGGCTCTGGGAAGAGACCCATCGCCGTGATCCGGACGCGGGAGCCGAGGCGAGTCGGGCGCTGCTTCGCTTTGATTCTCGGCCTTGGTTGCCGACCCTCGAAGTGCCGACACTGGTGGTGATCCCAGAGCGCGACCAACTGATCCCATCCAAGTGGCAGCGGGAGATGGCGCGTCTAATCCGGCGCGCGGAAACGGTTGAGGTGATCGGCGGGCATCACGAAATACCGTGGTCGCACGCCGAACTCCTTGCGCAACGGATCGAGAAGTTCCTGGTTGCCGAGAGCGGCTAGCTCAGATGGGCTCGTTAGAGAAGTAGCGCCAAGCGACGAAAGCGATTCCGGCAATCGTCAGGATCAATAGAAGCTTCTTCATCCCTTACCTCCTGAGGTGAGGATAGTTGTAACTGTGGGACCGGTTTCCTGGTATTCCGGTCACTTCCCGTAGGCTCGCGAAATGAAACCGAGACGCCTGGTGGTTCTGGCATTTCTCCTGGCGGCCTGTGCTGGCGGAGCGGGGACAACCACCCTGGGGTCGACAACTCAGCAGGAAATCACCATCACGACCGAGCAGGCAACCACCACCATGCAAACGGCCACAACTCCCTCGACGACCGCCGCGGCCACCACCACGACTATCGCTCAGAACCTGATTCGGGTGGAGGGCGGGGTGAAGGTCGAAGGGCCGGACACGATAAGTGTCGCCCAGGGGGACGTCGTGAGCTTCGAGGTGGAGGCGGACGTGGCCGACGAGATCCACGTCCACGGCTTCGACCTCCTCTTTGAGACCGTTCCGGGGGAGCCAGTTGTCGTCGAGTTCACTGCGGACGCGACTGGAATCTTCGAAGTCGAGCTGGAGGAAAGTCGTCTCCATCTGGTGAATATCGAGGTCACTCCTTGACCTCATCATGATTCGGATCACGTTCTGGGGGCACGGGATCGGCGGCCGGCTCGACCTCCCGGTTCCAGTGACCTACTTCGCAGCCGGAGCAGCAGTGGTTTTGATTGTCACCTTCGTCGCTCTGGCGGCGTTGTGGACCAAGCCCCGGCTTCAGGGAGGACCGAAGGGCGAAGCCCGACCGGTGCGTCCATCGATGGGTCTGCTGCGCTGGATCGGCCTGGCCGGGTTGCTGCTGGCATTCCTGGGCGGAGTCTCGGCGCTCGTGACGGGCCAGGACTCCACCGGGACTCGCAACATCGCTCCGGTGTTGCTGTGGGTTTTCTTTTGGCTCGTGGTGCCATTTGCCTCGGTCTTATTGGGCAATCTCTATACGGGCGTCAATCCCTGGCGAACGCTTTCCCGCTGGCTCGGAATTGGCGAAAGGGAGTCGCATCGTCCTCTCCAACGGGTAGGGGTATGGCCGGCGGCGATCGGCCTGGTGGCCTTTGCCTGGCTCGAACTCGTTTATCCCGAGAGCGCCCTCCCCAGCACGATCGCCATCGCCGCCCTTGTCTATTCGATTTATCTGATCGTGGTGATGTCCCGCTTCGGGCGGGAATCTGCCCTGGCTTCTTTCGACATTTTCACTCCCTATAACCGTCTCTTCTCGAGCATCGGACCTTGGGGACGGAGCGATGCCGGCCAGCTGGTCAGGCGGAGATGGCTCCATGCACTTCCCGCTATCCCGGAATGGAAGGGCCTCCAGGCCTTGCTGGTCGTGATGATCGCCACCGTCAGCTTCGACGGGCTTTCTAATACCGTCGGCTACGAGGCGTTCACCGGCAGCTTCGGAATGTCAATCGCCGGCCGAACTCTCTATCTGGTGCTGGCCTGCCTACTCGTCGGCGGTGCCTATTACCTCGCTTGCTGGGCCGCAGCACGCCTAGCCCGGGACTCGGAGATGGACACGAGGACAGTCGCTTCCAGGTTTGCCCACACCCTGGTTCCGATCGCCTTCGCCTACAGCTTTGCTCACTATTTCACGCTCATCATCTTCGAAGGGCAGAGCATCGTCTCGGCAATCGCCGATCCATTCGGTTTGGGCTGGGATCTGTTCGGGACCCGGGACTACAAGATCAACTTCTTTGTTGGAGCGATTCCGATTTGGTACATCCAGTTGGCGACGATCATCGCCGGCCACATCGCCGGAGTGGTCCTAGCTCACGATCGCGCCCTGGCGGACTTCAAGGGCGTCGGGGCGGTTCGCTCGCAGTACGCGATGCTGGTTCTGATGGTTCTCTTGACCGGGCTCGGTCTCTTCATCCTCGCCGGTTAGGAGCGAACTTTCCGAATCCAGGGGAGGGTTCCGTTATAGCGGATGTTGCGGAAATTCTTCCAAAGGCGCTTGCGATCGACGCGGACGATCGAGGTGTCGACTGGGGAGCTCGATCCCAGATAATCGGCCAGCGAGCGAAGCGTGTGCTCCCACATCTTGTTTTCAGATCGACTGCCGAAGGCCATCATCCCGACCTCGTAGAGCGGATCGTTGCTGCGGATCAAGAGCTGGACCTGGGCGATGGTTCCTGCCGCCTCGTCGTCGTAGGCACTGAAGGTGATGAAGCCCGCGAACGGATGACCCTCAGGCGTCATGTAGCTGAAGGAGGTGTCGTCCGAGTAGAGCACCAGGACCCCCGTCGAGAGCGCTACCGGTCCCTGATTCGACTTGATCAGGCCCACCTCTCCCGGCTTGATTCCGGTCACCGGCGCGTAGAAGCGTGAGTTGGAAGGCCAGAACCTTCCATATTCGGCTTTCCAGGTGGCGATGATTTGCTCGGGCGTCTTGTTCGGAATCGCCACCTTGAAAGTCTTCTGCCATAACTGGCCAAATCCCTGCTGGGGGCCGGTCAGGCGGCGGCCCTGGACGCGCCCGGTATTGAAGTCCGCGGGCGAGTCGCCGATCTCCAGATGGTGGCGAGGTGGCGACCAGTTGGCGTCGTCTTTGCGTTGATCCATAGCTTTCTTCCTCAGGTCGTAGCGAGGGCTGAAGCCTCGTTGTCGTAAATTCCGATCGCCTCATCGAGGCGGGTGAGGGAAAAGATCTCCCGGTAGTGATCGCTCAACCCGTAGGCCCCGAGGGACTGGCCCTTGCGCTGAGCGCGGATCAGGGTGGTGACTAGAAGTCCGATCCCTCCCGAATTCATGTAGTCGAGCTTCTCAAAGTTGAGAAGCACGGACTTGACCCCGGGTCGATCGGCATCCTCGTAGGCCTCGGCCAGCACTCCCTCTCCGAAGGCGGTCAATTCTCCGGCGATGTCGATCACCCGGACTGTTTCCTTCGGAGCCCTAACTGACATCGCGATCCTCGACTCTGGCATTTGGTGGTCCCTCCTCATTCAGGCGCTAGGTGACTGCCAGCGCCTGCGGTTCAGTTTCGTAAAGGGTCATGAAGTCGGCCAACCGCGTGATCTGAAAGATCTCCTGGTAATGCGGGCTCAATCCCCAAGCCCGCAGCGATCGGCCCTCCGCCCGCGCCTTGGCCAACAACGTGACGATGACCGCAATTCCGGTTGAATTGATGTAGTCGACATCGCGGAAGCTCAAGACCACCGGGCTTCCCTGGTCCCGACCGGCCACGGCCTCCTGATAAGCGGCGGTGAGTTGATCGCCGGCATTGCGGTCGATGTCGCCGACGAGATCGATCACTGACCCTCCGTCCTCCTGCCGAACGGCCGCCGAGAATGGTGTTCCTGGCATCTAGTTTCCTCCTCGAGACATCTCTAACTCGATTACATGGTGATGGCCGTCAACGCTCGTGCGCATGGCGTCGACCATTCGCTCGATGAGGAAGAGCCCCCAACCCCGCGGGCTCTGCTCTCCAGCCAGTTTGGCCTCGATGTCGGGGACCACCGGAGCCCCGATCGGTTTTCCTCCCCCCTGATCCCGAATTCTGACCAGCAGCTTTTGGGCATTGGCGAGAATGTCGATCTCGACCAGCAACGCCGGGTCACCCTTGTTCCCGTGCTCGATAGCGTTCATCGCCGCCTCCGAGACAGCCGTCTTCAGCCGCTGCAATCGCTCTCCGGAGAACCCGAGCCCCTCTGCAACTTCGGCGACGGCATCCATCGCCTTTCGCTCGTTGCCCGAGGCGGAGGGAAACTTGAAGCTGGCGATTGCACCGAGCTCGTCGCCGAAGGCCGTAGCCGACTCCAATGCCGACGAGAGGCGGCGAACCGTGACCATGGTCACGTCGTCTTCCTGTTCACGGTCGAAGCCCTGAAAGCGGTGAAGCTCGTCGAGGATCGCAGAGATCAGGTCCGGGCCTCCCTCATGGCCGCCGACCAGCTTTTGCAGACGGGGGAACCCAAACATGTCTCCGTCGGGGCTGTGCGCCTCGACGATGCCATCGCTCGTTAGAAGCATCGTCTCTCCGAGCTCCACTTGAGCTGTGAGAACTTCGTAGTTCATGTCGGGCAAAAGCCCGAGAGGCATCCCGCGGGCCCTGAGCTCGCTCACCCCTGAGGCGGTGCGCACGTAGGGGAGGTTGTGGCCGGCGTTGGCGTATACGAGCTCGCCGGTCTCGGTGTTGAGAACCCCGTAAAGGCAGGTGACGAACATGGCAGGCGGGATTTCGGGGATCAATGAATTGTTGGCCCGGAACAGAACCTCGCCGGGGTCGTCGGTGTGAGCTGCCACGCCCCGCAAGGTCGTTCGAGTGGTCGCCATCACCAGCGCGGCGGGAACGCCCTTGTCGGTGACGTCGCCGATCACCAATCCGAGGCGATTGTCGGTGAGCGGGATGAAGTCGTAGAAATCGCCGCCGACCGCCCGGGCCGATTGGTAATAGGCCTCGATGTCCCAGCCGGCGAGGCGCGGGAGCTCTTTCGGGAGCAGCGTTTGCTGGATGAGCGACGCCACCCTCAGCTCCTGGTCGATTCTCTCCCGCTCTTTGGCCTCGGCTTCTTGTTGGCGAACCAGTTGCGCCACCCGGATCGCCGGCGCCACCTGTCCGGCCAGTCCGGCAAGAAGCTTGCGGTCATCGGTCGAATAAGGTTGGTCCGACAGGCGGCGGCCGAGATTCAGGGTACCGATGAGATCGCCCTGGGCTATCAGGGGAACGATCAGCTGGACGCCCTGGGCGCGGATTTCTTGAAGGGCGGGCGATTCCAGATTGATTCGCTCCACCTCGATCGGACCACCGGTGGCAAGCAGGAACGTGAAGAGTGGATCGTTGTCGTCGATCGGGACGGCCTCGACGACATCAGTCGGCGTGGACGGAAATCCGGAATCCGTCTGCTGCCTTCTCTCCCCCCTTCGCAACCTTCTCAGGTTCTTTACAGCCATCGTTACGACATTCTCATGTGCAAAGCGTTCCGTAAGCGTTACGGCTCATGGGGCGTATTGTTACGAGTCGACGCGGGCAGTAGCCAAACTCTCGCCATCTCAGCGCCAGATTGACTTCGACCAACCCATTCCTCCAATTCTTGCTCCTGGGGCCGCCCCGCATACTCGTTGGCGGCGAACCTTTGCGCGTCGATACCAGGAAGGCGATAGCGCTGGCCTGCTATCTCGTCTCTGAGAGCTACGAGCCCACGAGGGACGAACTGGTCGCCCTTCTCTGGCCAGAACTCGACGAACGACGCGGGCGAGCTGCTCTTCGGCGCACCATGTCAGCGCTTCGCGCCGGTCTTGGGGGCGGAGCCCTCGTCGCCAATCGTGATCGTGTGTCGCTGGATCTCGCCGGGGCCAGGATCGACATCAGGGACGCCGAGAATCTGAGCCGTCTCACCCACCAGCACACGCTGGATCAGGTCTGTCCTCAGTGCGCAACCCCCCTGGGCACGGCGGTTTCGCTCTACCGAGGATCTTTCCTCGACGGTTTCTATCTGCGAGATGCGGCCGAGTTTGAGGAGTGGCAGCGATCCCAGGCCGAGATGCACCGGCGCAATTGGCGGGACCTCGTCAGTCGTTGGGGGTTGGCCTTGGCCAGCGCCGGACGTTTCAAAGAAGCCGAGGCGGCGGTTCGACGCCGGCTTCTGGCTGATGCACTTGACGAGGTGGCCCACCGGCAGGTGATGCAGTTCCTGGTTTGGAGCGGAGACCGGGTCGGTGCCCTTCGTCAGTACCGAGAATGTGCCGCCGTGCTCGATCGTGAGCTGGGCGTGTCGCCGCTGCCGGAAACGCGTCAGCTTTACGAAATGATCATGGAAGGCACCGAACCGCTGCCTCCGACCGGGAGGGTGGAGACAATGCCGGTCTCCCGGGAAAGGACCGAGGTACCTGCTCTGAGCCCAATCATCGGTCGGCAGCGGGAACTCGATCGAATGAGCGCCGCGGCGGGGAGCCTGGTCCTCGAAGGCGATGAAGGGATTGGCAAGAGCCGGCTACTCGACGCCTGGCTGGAAAACCAGGCAGTGCCGGTGGCCCGCGCCAGCGCCACACCCGGCGTCGAAGGAGTGCCGTACCTGGCGATACGGGACCTGCTGACGTCCGCTCTGCCATTTGCCGAGGGAATTCCGCCGGCCATCGCGGGAGAGGCGACGAGGCTTCTGCCCCTGCTCGCCGATGCTGGATTTCCACAGCCGATTGCGTCCGATCTCGGTCCGGGAGCGGCCGCGCAATTCCACGCCGGGGTTGTCGCAGCACTGCACCACCTCGTTCGGGGGGGCTGGTTGGTAGTGGACGATGCCCAGTGGCTCGATCCGTCGTCACTCGCCATCCTCAACGTCTTCCTCACGCACCTCGAGCCCAAGGAGGGTGCCCGCCTGATATTGAGTTGGCGGCACGATGAGGTCGACTCTTCCCAGCCCCTTTCGCTCCTGCTCCGGCGCCTCGAGCGGGACGGCGAAGTGACGCGAATCCGGCTCGGTCCCCTAGACGAGCTGTCTTCCCGCCAGCTGCTCGACGGTCGGCCGGGGCCGCGGCTCAGCGAATCGGAGGCCAGAGAGATCCTCGCCCGAGCACATGGCAACCCCCTCTTCCTGATTTCTTATCGCGATGCGGCCGGTTCCGATCGCGCTGATCTGCCGCGCGATCTCGAACGGCTGGTGGAGATTCGCCTCGATCGGCTGGCGGAGACCTCCTGGCAGGTGCTCTCGGCTGCCAGCGTGCTCGGGGCGGAGGTTGAGGCCGACGTGCTGCAGAGCGTCAGCGGGCGCGGCGACGAGGAGATGGTCTCATCGATCGAAGAGCTCGTCTCGCAGGGATTGATGATCGAGAACCAGAAGGGAGTCGCTTTCGCCCACGACGCGGTGCGACGGGCGGTCCTTCAGCGCCTATCGAAAGCCCGGACGAGGATCCTTCATGGTCGGGCGGCCGACGCATTGGCCGGCCGGCTGCAGACGGCTGCGAGGGCGTGGCATCTCGAAGCGGCCGGTCGCACAGCGGATGCCGCCACCTCCCATTTCGAGGCGGGGCGCGAAGCGATCGACCTGCACGCCTACGAGGTGGGCAGCGTTCATTTGCGCGCCGCAGCCGCTTTGGGCTACCCAGATCGGGACCGGCTCGGACTGTTGCTGGGAGACGCGGCTGTGCGTTTGGGCGACTACGGAGCCGCCCTTGCCGCTTATGCCACCGTGAAAGAGGGCCCGGCGACCGAGTTTCGGATCGGAGGCGTATACCAGCGGCTGCGCCGTTGGTCGCTGGCCCAGGCTTCACTGGAACGTGCCGCCGCGCTCGATCCACCGCCCGAACTCTCGAATCAGATCACCGCCGATCGGGCGGTCGTTGCCCATCACCAGGGGGACGATGCTGCCGCCGAGGAGCTTGTGGAATTGGCTCGCCAGCAGGCGAAGGCGAGTGGCGATCTCGCCGGCCTGGCGCAAGCCACCAACCTATCGGGTGTGCTGGCCCCCAACCCACAGGTAGCCATCAGCCTTTTGAAGAAGGCCAACGCCATTGCTCAAAACACGGGTCGGGCTGAGCTGGTGGCCGCGACGTTGAACAATCTCGGCTTGGCGTATCGAAGGGCTGGAGACCTCCCCGCTGCGATCGAGGCCGGCGAGGCCGCCTTGGCCGTCCTCGAGCGAATCGGTGATCGCCACCAACTCGCCGCACTCCACAACAACCTTGCCGACACCTTGCACCAGGCGGGTCGCAGTGATCTTTCCCGGGCGCACCTCACCGAATCGGCGCGACTATTCGCCGACGTCGGCCTTGAGCCGGGCACATTTGAACCGGAGATCTGGAAGCTGTCGGAATGGTGACGGTCGTTGCCCATCTCGGTGGAATCGATGAGATCGGGATCTTCGTGGTTCCTGCCGTGCTCGCCGTTCTCGCTCTTCGCTGGGCCGAACGAAGAGCAGAGCGTCGAGCAGCTGAGGAGGAGGGTGAGCTTGGGCCCGAGATGACGACCCGCGAGTAGTCCCGTTTAAGCTCACCGCCCGATGACTCTCTCGGCAGCAGCTTCGGCCCTGGGCGCTCCAGAATCGATCGTCAAGCGCTCGGCCGAGGCCCGGGCCAAGGCCAGCGGGGTCTCAGTCGACGAGATCCTGGCGGCTTGGGCGGGGGGAGTAGCGGTTACCACTGCCCCTCTTCCCACACCTTCGACCGCGGTCGAAGAGGTTGAGGTTATTGAAACCGAGCCCAGCCCGTCCCCTTCGCCACCTCCGCCGCCATCACCGGTCTTCGCCCCGCCGGTGCCACTGATCATCGAGGCCGAGGAGGAACCGGTCGAGGCCCGGCCACTGCGTGAACGGATCTCGGTCGCCGGCCGGGTGGGGTTCTGGTCCGGGGTTCTCCTGGGAGTCCTGGGATTGCTGGCGGCATCGCCGTGGACTCTCCCGAATGCTTCGGTCATCGGGGAGGAGGGGGATTTCAGCCCCGCCTTGATCCTGGAACGAGGTCGGCTCGTACTCGTGACCGCTCTCTTTTCGGTTTTGTTCGGGGCGATTGTGGCCAGTCTTTCCCGGACTCTCGCCGGCTGGGTTCAAGTCGGTGGTCGCCTCTCCGGCCACGGCCGCACCAGCGCACTGATCGGTGCAGTGCTGGGCGGGGTTCTAGGGCTCGGAGCCGGTGCGGCCTTGGCTTCGTTCGGCCTACCGGTCGAGAACACCCCTGAGTTGATCGAGCTTCCGGTGGTGGCAGCGATCCTCGTCGTCATGATCGGGGGCGGGGTTCTCGGATGGAGCGTGGCGGCGGTGGTGCAGGTCCTCGGCGTCCCGGCAGGAGTCGGCGACGAGGAGAGTGAGGAAATGACCCGAGTTCAATCGAGGCTGACCGGCGCCATCGCGGTCCCACTGGCGGGCATCCTCGCCCTCGGATTGCTGGTGCTGCCGTTGGCCGTCGTCCTTATTCGATCCAACCATCTCGCCTCGGGAGGTGCCGCCATCCTGGCCATCATCGCCGCGGGCAGCATCCTCGCCATCGCCTCCCTGTCTGCATCGCGACCCGGGATGCGGATTTCCCGCGGAGAGTTCCTATTGGCGTTGGGGGGTATTGGGATCGTGGTCATGATCGTGTTCGCGGTCATGCTCGCAAGAAATCCCGATGCCCTTCACCAAGATGAGGAGGCTACGGCGACCGAAGAGGCGGTGACCGGTGGGGAATCGGCAGAAACGACCGTGGCGACGACGACGCCCTAGGCGTCTTCTAATGCCAGCGCTCGCAGGACGCCGTCCGCCCGTTCCCAGGTAACGAAGATCGGGCTGCCGTCGCGCAGGTGCTCGCGCAGGTGGGTGAGGGGATAGGGATAATCACCACCGGCGACCGGCTGGAAAGTGAGCTCGTCCCCTTCCACCAAAAGGGTGAACGAGCTCACCTCGCTCAGTGTGCCGTCAACCGCGATCACGATGCCCATCGCCGTCCCCGAGTTCTGCGAGCAGGCGAGAAGAAGGAGCGCGGCCAAGCCGACCGCTAGGGAACGGTACGCAGATCTTCTTCGATCTGGTCCCACCGCTTCTCCTCTGCTGCCCACCGGAACCAGATCACGGCCATCAAGATCCAAAAGTAGACGGTGCCGCCGATCTTCATGATCAACCCGGCGATGGTTTGGTCTGCCACGGCGGTGAGCCCGAAGGCGAGCGACGCATCTCCGTAGGCCGGATAGATCGGGATGCTGGAGAAGGTGAGGAAGCTGGCGGGGATGGTGGGGAGGATCGAGTTGAGAAAGAGATACACGAGTTGCATCGGCGGGGTGATGCGCGGAATCACTGTTGCCGGCGAGACGACGGGCAGCCACATCAGCACGGCCGAGCCGAAGAGGAAGGTGTGAATCAGGAAATGTGCTAACTCGTTGCGCAGCGACAAGGCCACCGCCTCGGGCCAGTGGGTGGCCACCATTCCCAGATTGAAGATGGCGAAGGCCGTCACCGGATGGGCAAGTCGCTTGAGCCAGGGTCGAACCCAGGGATGGCCAAAGAGGCGGTCGGCGAGCGGTCGGTTCAGACCCAGGATCATTAGCGGCGGAGCAAAAAGCGTGATGACCATGTGGTCGACCATGTGGACCCAATAGAGACTCGTTTCTGCGAGGTCGTGGAATGGCCAGGAGGAGACGATCCACAAGAGTCCAAGCCCGCCATAGAAGCTCGTCCATTGCTTTCCCGTTGCCTCCACTAAGCCGGGGCCTAGGTGTGGCCCGATCCGAACCTGGAGCCACCAGTAGGCAAGTCCGATTATTCCCAGGATCAACACCACATCGAGGTGGAGGTGAAAAGCGGGAAGAGTTCCCATCAGCGATTAGCGGCGAGAACTCCGAACGAGATCAGCACCACGGCATAGAGGGAGAAGGCGAGGGCGAAGCCAAACGTGAAGAAGCGGCTTACGGCCGCCTTCTCGTAGCGAATGTGCATGTACCAACCGACGACGATGGCGAACTTGAGGAAAGCCAGGGTGAGCAAGGCGGCCGTATTGATCCAGCCCAGCTGGACGGCGTCATTGAGGTAGAAGAGCCCGACTTCGATCGCGGTCAGCACCGCGAGGCCGATCGCAATCTTGACATATTGGGCCGGGGTGGGATGAGCGACTTCGTGTTCGTCGGCCATGAGCTAGGACCCGGGACCGGCTGTGAGCAAGTAGACGACGGTGAAGATCACGATCCAGATGATGTCGACGAAGTGCCAGTAGAGGCCTACCAGTTCGAGGTTGAGGTATTGGCGATTGGTCAATCCCCCCATGCGCTTGGAGAGACCAAATAGCGACAACAGCATGATCACCCCGATGGCGACGTGAGTGCCGTGAAAGCCCGTCAGAACGTAGAAGGCCGAAGCGGACGGATTGGTGGCGAGGGTCATGTTTTCGAGGGTGATGAACTCGGTGAACTCGAAGACCTGACCGGCGAGGAACACCGAGCCCAGCATGGCGGTCGCCAGGAGCCACGTGCGAGTCGCACCCTGATCACCGCGGCTGAGGGCGTTATGGGCTAGGACCATCGTCAGAGAGCTCATCAAAAGGACGAAGGAGCTAACCGAGGTGAAAGGGATGTCGTAGATCTCCGAAGGCTTCGGGCCCGTCGCGAAGTCCCGCCCCGAGTAGAGGAGATAGTTGGTGATGAGGGCTCCGAAGAAGAGAAACTCAGAGCTGAGAAACGCCCACATCGCCAGCTTGCGGTTCTCGACACCAGTGGATTCATGAAGGTCCTGGTGAGGGCTCTGGGCTTCGTGTGCGGCGGCGGTCAATGGGCCTCTTCGAGGGGTTCGGACCCCCAGCCGATCAGTGCGGCGAGGGCGATGACCACTCCCAACACGATTAGGGCCTTGCCCGCGATCGATCGATGGAAGATGATTCCGTAAGCGATCAGCGGCAGGCCCGCCGCCATCACGACGGGGAAATAGCTGGGGTTGGGGAGATGCACTGGCTCAGGAGGATTCAGGCCGATTTCCTCGAGCCGCGTTATCTGCTCGTCGGCCTCGGGCTTGCGGATCGGCCGGCCGGTCTTGTCCTCGGTGTATTTCTGATGCCAGAACTCATCGAGGCCGTGGACGATAGGCACCTCTGCGAAGTTGAAAGCCGGAGTGGGATTCGGTATCGACCATTCGAGGGTGCGGGCATCCCAGGGGTCCATCCCGGCGATCTCGCCCCGGCGCTTGGAGGTGCGGAAGTTGTAGATAAAAACCAGCAGCCCGATGGCGATGATGAAGGCCCCGACAGAAACGATCCGATTCCAGGCCTCGAGACTCGGGTCATAGCGCCAGGTGCGCCGGATCATCCCCTGCAGCCCCAGCCAGTGCATGGGCGCGAAGGTCATGTTGAAGCCGAGCAGCCACAGCCAGAAGTGAACCTTGCCGAGTCGGTCGTTCATCATCCGACCACTGATCTTGGGAAACCAGTAATAGAGGCCGCCGAAGAGTCCGAAGATCGCTCCTCCGAACAGCACATAGTGGAAGTGAGCGACGATGTAGTAGGTGTCGGTTTGCTGCCAGTCGGAAGGGACGACGGCGTGGGTGACGCCAGACAGTCCCCCGATGGTGAACATGGTGAGAAAGCCAATGGCGAACCACATGGGGGTTTTCAACTGGAGCCGACCCAGCCACATCGTCCCCATCCAGTTGAAGATCTTGACTCCCGTGGGGATGGCGATCGTCATAGTCGTCAGGCCGAATCCCACCTGGGCCACGGTGGTGATGCCGGAAGAGAACATGTGGTGAGCCCAGACCCCGAAGCCGAGGAAGGCGATCCCGGCCCCGGCAAAAACGACGGCTGCATAGCCAAACAATGGCTTACGGCTGAACACGGGGATGATCTCGGAGACGATGCCCATGGCGGGAAGAATCAGGATGTACACCTCGGGGTGACCGAACAACCAGAAGAGGTGCTGCCACAGGATCGGATCCCCGCCGGCGGTGGCGTCGAAGAAGAGCGTCCCGAACTGGCGGTCGAAGGTCACCATGAAGAGGGCGATGGCGATGATCGGCAACGAGAACAACAGGAGGAACGCAACCACCACCGTCATCCAGATGAAGACCGGTACCCGTAGGAGCCGCATGCCCTTGGCCCGCAGGTTGAAGAACGTGACAATGAAGTTGACGGCTGAGATCAACGAGGCGATTCCGAGGATCTGGAGGCCGAGGGCGGCGAAGTCGATGGCCAGGCTGGGAGAGAACTCCTGGCCGGCGTTGGGCTGGTACATGAACCATCCCCCATCGGGGAGGGCGCCAAACGATCGGGCGTCGGAAGGGTCGAGATTGCCCGGGATCCCGGGGACCACTCCCAGCGGAGCAGCGACGGCAGAAAACAGCAGACCCGAATACAAGAAGATGCCGCCAAAGAGAAAGATCCAGTAGGAGAGGGCATTAAGTCGCGGAAAGGCGACGTCGCGGGCGCCGATCATCAGCGGCAGCAGATAGTTCATGAAGGCTGCCGACATGGGCATCACCACGAGGAAGATCATCGTCAGGCCATGTGTGGTGAAGAGCCCGTTGTAATCGGCTGCCGATAAGACGTTGCTTTCGGCTGAGGCGAGGTGGATGCGGAGGAGGAGGGCTTCGGCCCCACCGATCACGAAGAAGATGAAGGCGGTGTAGCCGTACAGGATTCCGATCCTCTTGTGATCGACAGTCGTTATCCAAGACCAGAAACCGGTCTCCGCTCGCGGGCGGCGGAAGATGGTGGTGGCCTTTTCGGCAGCAGTCGTCATTCGAGAGTCTCCAAGAAGGCGATGAGGGAATCTATCTCCTCTTGGGTAAGGCCCAGGTCGGGCATATAGGAACCGGGCTTGACGTCGGGAGGATTGGCGAGCCAACGGGTCAGGTTCTCGGGCGAGTACTCGAGGGAGCCCCCGGCGATGGTGTCGCGGGACATGAAGTGGGTGAGGTCAGGCCCGCTGAACTCCTCCAGGGCCACCTCGTTGAATGGCTCGACTGTGTGGCACTGAGTGCAGCGATTGAGAAATACCTCGAGCCCCGCCGCCGCTTCCGATCCCTCGGCGGGTTGCGCGGCCGGTTCCTGCTGCGATGAGACCCAGGATCCGAATTCGGCTTCGGTCAGCGCCACGGCACGGGCCCGCATCAACGAATGGGAGAGGCCACAGAACTCGGCGCACTGTCCGATGAAAATCCCCGGTTCGTCCGCCTGGAGCCGTAAATGCGTCTCCTGCCCGGGGACCAGATATCGCTTGCCGTTGAGAGCCGGGATCCAGAAGTTGTGAAGGACATCCTCTGAGGTCATCGTGGCGCAAACCTCGCGGCCGGCGGGAATGACCAACTCGGTGCCGGTGACGACATCTTCGAGGGGGTAGCGATATTCGAACCACCACTGGTGGCCAATGACCTGAACCGGGTAAGCGTCGGCAGCGCATTGGGTGAGGTCAGTTACTCCCCGCACCGTGGGGATGGCAATGGAAGCCAGAATGACCGCAGGGATGATCGTCCACATGATCTCGAGCTTGTTGTTGCCATGGATCTGGCGCGGCTCTTTCCGGCCCGGACGATCGCGAAAGAGGAAAAGCGATACGACCATGGCGCCCTCGACCAGCACAAAGACGACAGTCGCCACCCAGAAGACCGGCCAGAAGAGATTGTCGATCCGCTCGGCGAAGGGGCCCTGGGGTTCGAGAGAGTTGAGAGGGGAATCAGGGATTCCGATTATCGAACAGCCAGCGAGGAAGACGGCGAGCGAGATGAGGACGAGGAGTCGCCCGAGCTTCATTCGGCGCGTCGGCAGCATCGGCGGGCATCATAGGTTGACGGTCCCCGGTTTCCGCCCCCGATGATCAGGCTCCGACGTTGGCCAGTGCTTCCTCGATCTCGCCTTCGCCCAGCGCCCCCTCGAAGCGAGACGTCACCTTCCCCTGGCTATCCATGACGAACACCCATGGCTCGCTGGGCAGTCCCCAAGCAGAGACGGCTTCGCTGATCCGCAGGTCTTCGAATGATTCGGCATCGAGATTCTCATAGATCTCGACGTGGAGATAATTGACCCCGGGGTGCTCGTTGGCCACAGCCTCGACCTGATCGAGCATGGGACCGCAAGTCTGGCTGGTGCAGAAGGCGGGGCTGGCAAAGACAACGACCGTCGGCTGACCATTGGTAAGCGCCTGATCGAGCGACAGTTCATAAAACGACGGGTCGGGATCGGGATCCGAGCTGATCTCGCTAAGTTCGTGCTCGGCGGTGGTCCGGGTTTCGATCGAGACCGCCGGATCTCCGATCCCCGGCATCGGATCGTCGTTGCCGACGATGAATGAGGCTTGCATCGATTCGGTCATCCCTTGCGGACGAAGCTTCACCCACCAGGTGCCTTCTTGGTCGAAGGTGTCGCGGATCAGGTAGATACCGACCCGGTCCGGAACCGTCCAGAGGAACTCGGTGGAAACCTCTCGCTCCGTGGAGTCAGGGGCGATGAGGACCCCGGTGGTCTCCAAGTCAGGACTGGCCAGGAACGCCGCCGTTTCGGAATCGACCAGGCCGACGAGGAGCCTTTGTGGTTGGCCGACTTCGAACGTCCCGGGAGCGTTGGCGACCACGGCTAGCGGTGCCGGTCCTCGGCTGCAGGCGGCCAGCGCGGAGATCAAAAGAAGGAAGGCGAGGGCCCGACGCATGCGACCCGCAGGCTACGTTTTGTGAGGATTTACGCGGCCTGGGGCCGCGTAAATCCTCACAGTTCGGGCGGGACTAGCCGTTGATGGAGCGGTCGTACTCCTCGATGTATCCCTTGAGCTGAGCGAGGGCCTCTGGTTCCAGGTTCGGCGACATGGCACCGTCTCGCTCGACGTAGACCTGCTCGATCGCACCCGGATGCTCGGTCCCGAGCCAGATCAGGAATTTTTCGAAGACATTGGTTCCGTAGTCGTCGTAGTTGAAGTTGTGGACCAGGGACGTGATCTGCCCTTGCTCGACCAGGAACAGGATGCTTCCTGCTACCGGTGTGTGCCCGACGATCCGGGAGAGATTGGTCTCCAGCGAGTAGTCGCAGGTGACCAGTGTTGCTCCCGGCTTGCTGGTGCACTCAAAGGGCTGCCATTGGGCGTCGTAGACCCGGAGGGCTTCGAAGCCTTGTGCAAGCTCGTTCCGGTTCATCCTCGGCGCATCGACCAAGGTTGCATCGGCACTCATCAGGGCGTCAGCTCGCTCGGCGTCGAAGGCGTTGCGGGCCTCCATGTAGTCGTTGGCAATGTCGATGGGAGTCGTCGCTTGGTTGTTCGCCCAGAGTGCCCAGAAGGCGGCGACGACGACCACGGCAATCAGACCTCCGAGAACGGCTGGCAGCCTGCCCCGCCCCTTGGTCGGTTCGGTCGGCAACTGCGTGATCGTCTTGGTAGCGGTGCTCACTTGAGAGTCTCCTTCATTGATTGGTTTCCACTTGGTCCCGGGATGGCGGCTAGTTGTCCGGCCCCTGAGGATTCCTGACACTCAAGATGAGTTGGAGTCTCAGCCGATGAGAAAGCGGTCGTACTCGTCGAGATAGTCGGCTGCGAGGGCGAGCGACTCCGGGGTAAGAATCTGGGTTTGCACACCGTCCTTCACGACGAAGAGTTGCTCGACGACCCCGGGGTGGTTTTGATCGAGCCAATCGATGTAGGGCTCGTGGACATTGGGCGCGTAGTCGTCGAAGTTGAAATCGTGGACGAGTCTCGTGATCTGCCCGTCTTCGATCAGGAACTGGATCCGACCCGCCACTTGCGGAAAGCCGATGATCTGCGAGAGCCTCGTGTCCATCAAATAGTCGCAATTGACGAACGTGGCTCCTTGCGCGTTTTCGCACTGGAAGGGATCGAGCTGCATCCCATACACCCGCAAGGCCTCGAATCCCAGGTCGAGTTCCTCTCTTTCCATTCGCGGAACGTCGCGCAATAAAGCGTCGTCGGCTAATAGGGCGCGGGCGGCGTCGGCATCAAAGGCGTTGCGGGCCTCGAGGTAGCGGGTGGCGATGTCGGCTGGCGAGGTAAGGATCCGGTCGAGGACGCTTTGGTTTCCCGTCCAGGGGACGAGCATCGCCAGGGCGACCATTAGGACCGCCAGGCCGCCAGCCAGAGCGGGTTGCCATAGTTGTCGGGGGGGCGGTTTGGTCGTTGTCGTCGGTCGCCTCCTAAGGGCTGTGTCGAGCAGGTCGGTGGCCGCCCTCGGGCTGAGATCTCTCCGTAAAGCTGCGGGCTCCGGTTCGGGGTTGGCCCGCTTGAGCGCTTCAAAGGCCGCGTCGTACTTCATGATCCGAGTCCTTCTGTCTGGAGAGATCTGGCGGTTCTCGTGGGATCAAAGACCCGGGCATATCGCTTCTTGGCTCGGTGAAGCCTTTGCTCCGCCGCCGAGACCGTGATCCCGAGCGCTTTGGCGATTTCGGGCCCGCTCAAGTCCTCCCAAGCCGCCAACATGAGGACCTCCCGATCATTTGCGCGGAGGCCCTGCAACGCCACTAGCGCTTCATGGTCCTCGGCCCGACGAACTACGACGTCGACGGGTGGTTCCTGGGTTGTCTGAGAAAAGATCGTCATTCGGGCGAGGAGTCGTTGTCGGCGTTGCACCGTTCGCCAGCGGTTGGCAAGAACCCCGCGGGCAATGCCGTACAACCAGGGACGCACCGTCGACCAGTCGATTTCATCCGCTCGCCTGACGGCGATGGCGAATACGTCGGCTGCGACGTCCTCGGCCTCGCTGCGACCAACTCGTCGGGCGCAATAGGCCAGCACCTCCTCGTAGTAGTTCGAGAAGGTCTCGGCGAGCCTCGGGCCGCTCTGGTCATGGTTCATGCAGACGGCGGTGATGCGGTTACTTGTCGGTTACCTGTCGGATCCTGACAATTTTTTTCGGTTTTCTCTGGCGCCCGCACTCACCGGGGGCCTGACTGCGCCCCTGGGTTACATCCTCGATTGCTAAGAGTTGGGCTCGCTCCGATAGCGACCGGTGTCGTCCCGGAGCAAGTTGGCGATTGCGTAGCCGATACCAACTCCGAGCACCAGCAGCATCACCATCTTGAAACGAGCTCGTTTGGTGGACGTTAATCCGGCCTCGCGCAGGGCGACCTTCGGAAGATCTCGAACCTGGCGCATGGCCCGCTTTCCTAGGGACGCTGACTCGGCGCCAACGCGGTCGATGAGCTCGTCGGCTTTTTCGCGGACCAACTCCGCCATCGGGACTGCCACCTGCTCGGTGAATCGAGCTTTACTGTCGAGGAGGGTGTCTTTCATACTCATATCGCTTCTCTACCCGCGTGCGCTGGAGGCGAAACCGTGCCTCGACTTCGAGCCAGTTCCGCTGCGCCGGTAGGCTCCAGCGGTCATGAGTGCGCCCGCCGTCGCTTCTTCGCTTGGCGTCGGCTGGACCGAACGGCTCGGGGCTTTTGTAGCTCTGACCAAGCCGCGGATCATCGAACTCCTCCTGATCACCACCGTTCCGGCGATGGTCCTCGCTGCTCGGGGATGGCCGGGAACCTGGCTGGTGGTCGCCACCCTGATAGGTGGCACGCTGTCAGCCGGCGGGGCCAACGCCTTGAATTGCTACCTCGACCGCGACATCGACGAAGTCATGCGCCGGACTTCTCGCCGCCCCCTTCCGCGTCACCAGCTAGAACCGACATCGGCACTGGTCTTTGGCATTGCCCTCGGAGTGTCGGGCTTTGTGTGGTTGAGCGTGTTCACGAACCTGCTGGCCGCCACGCTTGCCACTTTCGCCCTCCTTTTCTACGTGTTCGTCTACACCCGCTGGCTCAAGCGCAGCTCTAGTCAGAACATCGTGATCGGGGGAGCGGCCGGAGCTGTGCCGGCTTTGGTCGGATGGGCGGCCGTTACAGGCGGCCTGGAGCTACCGGCATGGATTCTCTTCGCGGTGGTGTTCTATTGGACTCCGCCTCATTTTTGGGCCCTCGCTCTGCGGTACCGGACCGAATACGAAGCTGCCTCGGTGCCCATGCTGCCGGTGACGAGCGGGATCGCCTCGACGACCCGGCAGATGATGCTCTACGCCGGTCTCACCGCCATCACGTCAGTGTTGCTGGTCCCAACCGCAGGACTGGGATGGATCTATTTGCTTTCGGCGATCGGACTCGGAGTTCGGTTTCTGTGGCACACCTGGCAGGTACATCTCCATCCGGAGAGAGCGATGGTTCTCTTCTCGCAATCGACTCGCTATTTGACCTTCCTTTTCGTAGCGGTGCTGCTCGATGTTCTTCTCTGAACTCCTCGCCTTCATCTCCTACCCACCCATACCGATCTGGGAGGTCGGTCCATTGCGGTTCTCCCTGCATGGCCTTTTCGCAGCTCTTGGCTTTGTGGCCGGAGCCTGGATCGCCACCAGGGAAATGCGCAAGCGTGGCTTCGATTCCGCCGCCTACCAATCCTGTCTCACTTGGGGCCTGATTGGGTCCTTGATCGGGGCCCGCTACGGGACTGCTCCTGCAGCTCTGCTGGCAGGGGTCCCTCCGCTCGAGGCACTCAACCCGATCAGCGGCAACTTCTCCATTCTCGGCGGCTTCGCCGGTGGGATCATCGCCGGCGTCTGGCGGATGCGGGCTTTGCGGATGCCGGTGTGGGCCACGCTCGATATGTCGGCGTTCGGTCTTGCCCTGGGCACAGTGGTGGGGAGAATCGGCGACCTCGCCATCGTCGAACATCTGGGTCGCCCCACCAATGCCGCCTGGGGTTACGCCATCAAACCGGGATATGACGTCGCCCCCCAGCACGATGCCCTCGAGTGTGCTTCAGCCGCCGACGGAATCTGCGGGGTTTACCACCACGTGGCCGCTTACGACCTGATCGGGGCGGCGATTCTCCTCGGGGTGCTTTTTCTGGTCTACCGCAATTGGAAGCTGCGTTACGGGCAGCTTTTCTGGATCTGGGCCGCCTGGTATGGAATCCAGCGCTTCGTGCTCGACGCCCTCCGAGTGGGAAGCGGCGATGCCCAGGTGGGCTCATTGACTTGGAACCAGCTGAGCGGTTTTCTGTTGGGGGCAGGTGCTATCGCCATTCTCTTTTGGTTCGACAAGCGCCAAAAGCCCGTAAGCGCCGAAGAAGATCAACGGTTGATTCGGCAGACTGCGCCGACGAAGCCGCTAGCCTCCCGTCCGGAATGACAATCCGCTTTGCGTACTACTTCTTTACCGGCCTTCGGCCCGGGAGAGAGTGACGCGCTAAAAGCTCAGCCACCAACCCGGAGCCGGAGGCTCCGGGTTTCTTGTTTCACCCGGGTCCCGAGGCTTCATAGGAGCCAACCATGGAACGTAAAGCCACGAGCGAGGGTCAGAAGACGGTCGTCGAGATAGGTCGTACTCGTTTTGGTCGCGATCCGCTTCCAGTCATCGCCGGTCCGTGCGCAATCGAGTCGGAGGCCCAGGTCAACAAGGTGGCCGAGACCGTGGCGGAGGCGGGCGGGGCAATCCTGCGAGGCGGGGCATACAAGACGAGCAGCACTCCCTATGGGTTCAAAGGGCTGGGCCGGGAAGGGGTGAAGCTTCTAGCCGCAGCCGGCGCCCAGTCCGGACTGCCCGTTGTCACCCAAGTCCTGGAGGCAGCCGACGCCATCGATGCCGCCGAACAGGTGGACGCGGTCGAGGTCGGATCGGGAAGCATGCAGGATTTCGAGTTGCTGCGGGTGCTGGGCAAGTTGGGAAAGCCGGTCATGCTGAGACGGGGCGCGTCGGCCACGCTTGATGAATGGCTCTGGGCGGCGGAGTACATCCTTGCCGAAGGGAACGAGAAAGTGATTCTCGTCGAGCGGGGGGTGCGAACCTTCGGTGGGACAACGGCTGACATGCTCGATATCACCGCCGTCCCCCAGCTGAAAGAGATGACGCACCTGCCCGTCGTCGTTGACCCATCGCATGCGGCCGGAGTGGTGGCGCGGGTACAACCGCTGGCGTTGGCCGCGCAAGGAGTGGGAGCCGACGGGGTCATTGTCGAAGTTCATCCTGACCCGGGAGCGGCCCGCACCACTGGTCCCCAACTCGATCTCGACGCCTTTGTCGGCCTGATGGTCGCCCTTGGTATCCATCGACTGCGATCCACCATCGACCAGATCGATCGCCAGATCGTGCGACTGCTCTCTCGTCGACAGGATTTGGCGATGGAGATCGGACGAACCAAAGCCGCCCAGGGCCTTCCGATCTACATCCCCGATCGCGAGGCTGAACTCCTCACGATCATCGAGGAAGAGGCATCGCGGGCGGGTCTTGACCCCGGCCACGTGCGCTCCCTCTTCCAACTGGTCCTGTCGGAGTCCCGCCGCCTCCAGCAGTTGATGCGCTCCTAGACGAGACCTAGCGGGCGGTCACGACCACGGTGTGCCAACCTTCGGCTCCGTTTGGAGGCGGAGGGACCGGGTCTTCGGTTTGGGTGAATCCACTGCGATCCGTGGCGCGAACCCGGATGCGATGGCTGCCGGGGGAAAAATCCTGTTGGAGCCGCCACTGGACCCAGGCGTCCTCGGAGAGCGATTGGCTCAGTTCGGCCTCGGTCCACGCGCCGTTGTCGACTTGAACCTCGACCTTTTCGATCCCGATGTTGGGTGCCCAGGCGACACCGGCCATCGTCACCGGGCCGGCGGCAACACTGCGGGACGGGACGTCGATGCGCGACTGGGTCTTGATCGGAGCCTCCTTCGACCAGCCTCGCGGTACCCAGTAGGCGTCGAATGACTCCCAGGTGGTGAGCTCGATCTCTGAGAGCCATTTGGTGGCGGAGACGTATCCATAGAGTCCCGAGACGACGAGTCGGACCGGGAAACCATGTTCGAGCGGAAGCGCCTCACCGTTCATTGCCACCGCCACGAGGGCCTCCCGCCCGTCGTACACCGCGGCCAGAGGAAACCCGACGGTGAAGCGGTCGACCGACCTGCCCACGAGTTGGGATGCATCGGGGCGAGGTCGAGCGCGATCGACGACCTGTCGGAGCGGGACCCCGAGCCAGCGAGCATTCCCCACCAGATTGCCTCCAACCTCGTTGGAGACACATGACAGCGTCACATAGCGCTCGACCATCTCCATCGCCATCAACTCTTCGAAGCTGAGTTCGTAGGGGCTATCGACCAGTCCCGTCACCGATAACTTCCAGGTGTCGACCGCCACGCGGGGCACGACGATGGCGGTGTCGATTCGATAAAAGTCCCGGTTGGGAACGACTATCGGGGTGAGACCCTCGACATCGAAAGAGGTGCCTGCCGCCAAGGGCGCAGCCTCGACCTCGTCAATGTCGATGGTTTCCCGGCCGCTGGCCGCCGCCCGACTTACGGAGGCGATGACCCTGCCGGCGCCAGTGAGAAGGAGTCCGACACCGGTGATGGCGGTGGCCTTGAGGAGATCACGTCGCCCGGGACTTGTCAGGGGCACCGGGCGTATGAGCCAGGTGAAGGTCGAAATGCCGCCCACAATCGCGACCAAGGCGAGGAGCCAGGGGACGGTTTGGCCGGCCGAGGCGGACCGGGTGGTGGCCCAGGCGGCTCCGATTCCAAAGGCGGCGATGGCGATGATGATCGGCTGCGGGCGACGTCGGGAGAGCCAACCGAAGAGAGCCCCCAGCCCCAGCCCCACCACCCCAATCCCGACCAGCAGGGCGGGCTTGTCGCCGGTGCCAAACACCGAGATCGCCCAGTCTTTGATCGGGGTGGGAACGGTCTCGACCACCCGGTCGGCGATTCCTTGCACGAGGGAAGGTGCCCCCAGGAGGGCCGCTAGCAGCTCGGAGAGACCGAAGGCCATACCCACCGCGGCCGTCCCCGCCAGGGCTGCGCGGGCGTGTGCGGGGTTGCTCATAGTTGGTAAAACTGTCCTGGGACGCATTTTGGTCCCGATTCGACATGGATTACGTAAAAATCCTCGACGACGGGTTCGTTCGTTGCGCCTGGGGAACCGGACTCCCCGAATACATCTCGTATCACGATTCCGAATGGGGCCGGCCCTCGATCGACCGGGCCCGACTTTTCGAGAAGCTCTGCCTGGAGGGATTCCAGAGCGGACTCTCCTGGCTGACGATCCTCCGCAAGAGGGGCGGATTTCGAGAGGCGTTCGCCGATTTCGTACCCGAGACCGTGGCGGGCTACGAGCAGGAGGATGTCGCTCGGTTGCTGGAGAATCCCGGCATCATCCGCCATCAAGGAAAAATTCGCTCGACCATCAACAACGCCCGCCAGTTGCTCGCCTTGGAGGAGAAGGAGGGCGACTTCGGCCGGTGGATTTGGAAAAACTGGGCGGATCCAAGCAACCAGGCCCCAGTGACCATCCCCGCCACTACCGAGCAGTCGACTGCCCTCGCCCGCGCTCTCAAGAAGTCGGGGTTCACGTTTATCGGGCCGACCACCGTCTATGCCTTCATGCAATCGATGGGTCTCGTCAACGATCACTACACCGACTGTTACGTCCGCGCCGATTGCCAGCGGGAGCGGATGGATCTAATCGGCAGCATCCGGGGCTGACAGCTAGAAATTCGCCATGCAGCTGATCCCGCGGCCCGCCCTCAGCCTGGGCATCGAGGAGGAGTACCTCCTGGTGGATCGCGAGACGCGCAATCTCGTCAGCGATCCCAATGCCGAGATGTGGGCGAGCGCGGTGGCGACGCTGGGGGAGAAAGCAATGCCCGAGTTTTTGCGCGCTCAACTCGAAGTGGCCACCGGCATTCACTCGACCGTGGCCTCTGCCGGCGAGGAACTGACCGAGATGCGGAGTCGCCTGAGCGAGTCTTTGACCGAGCATGGAGCGGCGGTGATGGCCGCCTCCACTCATCCGTTCGCTCTCTGGTGGGAGCAACAGCCCACTGACAAGGACCGCTACAAGGTGATGGCTGAGGATCTGGGCATGGTGGCTCGGCGAATGGTGATCTGCGGAATGCACGTCCATGCCGGGATCGAGGATCCTGACCTCCGGATCGACCTCATGAACCAGGTTCGCTATTTCCTGCCCCACCTTTTGGCTATCTCAACTTCCTCTCCCTTCTGGGGCTCGCGCAACACCGGGCTCAAGAGCTATCGCATTTCCACGTTCCGCACCATGCCGCGCACCGGACTTCCCGAGGAGTTCTCGAGCTGGAGCGAATACCAACGCCACGTCGATGTGCTGGTGCGGGCACGGATCATCGATGACTCCACCAAGATCTGGTGGGACATTCGCCCATCGGCGCGGTTTCCGACCCTGGAGATGCGAATCACCGACGTGTGCACGCGGGTGGAGGATGCGTTGACGGTGGCGGCTTGCTACCTCTCGTTGCTGCACATGCTCTACCGCCTCCGGGCCTCTAACCAGCGGTGGCGGCAGTACGCCCCGATGTTGATCTCGGAGAACATCTGGCGAGCACAGCGTTACGGCGTCGAGGGAACGCTCATGGACTTCGGCAAGGGCGTTCTGGTCCCCTTCTCCGAATTGGTCGAAGAATTGATCGAAGTAGTGGCACCCGACGCCGAGGAACTCGGGTGCTGGCCCGAAGTAGAAAGGGCGCGGACCATCGTCGCCGAGGGCACGTCGGCCGAGCGCCAGATTGCCAAGTACCAGGAGTCGCTGGAGGCGGGGGCGTCGACGGACGAGGCGCTGAAGGCGGTGGTCGACCACCTTATCGAAGACACGGCTCCCAAGCTCTAGGAGCGATCGTCTCGCCAGGCGAGCCACTCGGGGATCGGCGCCAAGTCGTAATCGGGGCCGCTGACCCCGAGCGTGAATTCGGTGATCCCTGCCTCCGCGTAGGCATCAGCCCGGTCGACCCTTCCGATGCCGATCCCAATCGATCGCTGGATGTCCTTTGGATCGCGGCCGACCTCGGCGCACCACTTATCCAAGACCGCCGACTTGCGGACAAAGGTGGCGAGGTCGCCGAAGCTGTGCCAGACGTCAGCGTGCTCGGCCACCATCCGCAAGGTTTTCCTCTCGCCGCCGCCGCCGATCAGGATCGGCAGCCGGCGGGTTGGTGCTGGGTTGAGCTTCTCCCAACGTGACCGAATCCGTGGCAACGCCTGACGGAGCTCTGCCAGCCGGTATCCCGGAGTTCCGAACTCGTATCCGTACTCGGCGTAGTCCCGGCGGAACCAGCCGGCTCCGATTCCGAAGATGAGACGGCCGGAAGAAATGTGATCGATGGTCCGCGCCATGTCGGCCAAGAGCTCGGGGTTGCGATAGCTATTGCAGGTAACGAGCGCTCCGATCTCGATCCGCTCGGTCTGCTCAGCCCAGGCGCCCAGCATCGACCAGCATTCGAAATGGAGCCCGTCGGGGTCTCCAGAGAGTGGGAAGAAGTGGTCCCAGTTGTAGACGATGTCTACGCCCAGTTCCTCAGCTCTGGCAACCGTCCGGCGGATGGCTCGATACTCACCGTGTTGGGGCTGGATCTGGAGGGCGATGCGAATGGAATTGGCCATGGCAAGACGTTAAGGGTTAGTGGGCATCGCGGGCACCGATCGCCCACGAAAGACCTTCCTCGGGATCATGAGCGGTGAGATGGAGAGACCATCCCAGTTCCGGGGCGAGATCACTCCAGACGAACCACTGCAGTCGGGTGGCGGCGTCTTCCATCTCTCCGATCGTGGCCGGCCATTCCCACCCCGCCAGGGCGGCGAGAGCGAACCAGCTGGCGAAGCGACCAAACGCAGCACCCCGCCGCCTTCCCATCGCTCCTCCGGAGGCTGCCGCCCAGGCCATCTGCCCCAAGGCGACGGCGGTTGCAATCGGTGCGATTTCGGCTCTTGGGACCGAAAGCGCCCGCAGAGCCTCGGCCGGCGTGCCTTCGACACAAACGGCCTGCCCTCGCCCATTCGATTCTTCCAACCACGGGAGCACTAGGGCCAGCAGAGCCTCGTTCGATGCGAGGTCGTCCACCATGTGGGACTCCGCGGGCAACTCGACCGGCGCCAGGCGGGGACGGGGTGGAGGATCCGATTCCACCCGGTCCTTGTGGTAGGTGGGCAGGGCGTAAGCCGGCTCCCAAGCCAGAAGCTCTAGCGGCAGCTCGGTGGGGGGCAGACCCATCCCTGCCAGCCGCTCGCCGGCGGCGGCCCGTTCGGATGCCACCGACGCCAGGTTGGTTCGAAGATGCGGAGCCAGCTCAGCAAAGGTATGGCGATTGGCTGCGACCTCGGTCAAAGGCCCGAGCGCGAATCGGGCCGGGCCTTCCTCGACGGCGGCGGCTGCCACTTCCGCCGGTCCCTCCAGTGCCATGCGATAACGGATGTGCTGGTCCACGCCCCAAAGCTGACGTCCACGAGCCACCGCCTCCTGTAGAAGCAGCCGTAATTTGTCGAGCTCCCCCCACTCGTCGGCGGCACAACTGTCATCGACGATCCGGAGCAGATCGTCGGTGTCAGAGCTTTCGATGGCCTCCCGGGTCCGGCGCTCGTTCATCCTCGGTCGCGGAAGATGCGGATGAGGACGTTGACCACCACCGTGAGGACGATGCTGATCAAGATCGAGGACGTCACGGGAAAGAAGAAGCCTCCCCGTGGGCTGCGAATGTCGCCCGGAAGGCGGCCGAACCACGAAAGCCAGCCCCGGTTTTGGGCCAGACCGACCAGGATGAGAACTACTCCAAGGCCGATCCAAATATGGCCCGCCTTCATGAGCTAGGAAGCAGGCGGCATCCCCGGATCGGAGGGCTCCTCCGGTTCCGAGCGGGTGCGGCGGAGCTCGTTGCCAAGCTGTGAGAAGGCCGCTCCGACTGCTTCAAAGAATCCGGTGGCCGCCTGTTTGGCTTGCTGGCGAACTCCTTCGTCGCGAACGGCCGTGCCGACCGCGTCCGTCAGCCGGTCCCAAGCCCGGCCCAGCGTGTGGAAAGCGTCCCGAACCTCTTCGTCGCTCGGCCCCCCCGCCCCCGGTTGCAGGCGATAGGTGTCTTTCAGCTTGTCGCGCAGGGCGGCGAACTGTTCGCCGAGTTTGTCCCAAGGGTCCGTTTTGGCTTCGTCGATAGGATCGTTGTCGTGCGTCTCCATCTCCTCGATGGTACTTACGAGCTGTTTCGAGCTTTCTATGGCCGTCCTGCTCGCCAGGCTCCCGATGGTCGCGAGGTCGGGGCCACCCTGGGCGTTATCGAAACGACCTTGTCTCTTTTGCGAGAGCCTGGAGTGACGCACTTGGCTGCCGCCACCGACACGGTCATCGAGTCCTTTCGCAACGACATGTTCGCCGGCTACAAAACCGGGGCCGGGGTCGATCCGGTTTTGATGGCGCAGTTTCCACTGGTCGAACGTGCCTTCGCCACCATTGGCGTGGTCTGCTGGGGGATGCTGGAGTATGAGGCGGACGATGCCATTGCCACCGCAGCCTGGAGATGGTGCGAGGACGTCGAGCAGGTGGTGATCTGTACCCCCGACAAAGACATGTGCCAGTGCGTGATTGGGGATCGGGTGGTGACTCTCAATCGGCGCGAGCAGATCGTGCTCGACGAGGATGGGGTCAAAGCCAAATTCGGCGTCGGCCCCGAGTCGATCCCCGACTACCTCGCACTGGTTGGTGACACCGCTGACGGCGTACCCGGCCTGCCGGGCTGGGGTCCCAAGTCGGCCGCGACTGTTCTCGGCCGGTGGCGCCATCTCGAGGCGATTCCCACGCGGGCAGAGGACTGGGGAGTGACGGTGCGGGGAGCCCCCAAGCTCGCGGCCACCCTGACTGAACGGGTCGAGGACGTGTTCTTGTATCGCGATCTAACCACCTTGCGCAAGGATGCCGAACTGAAAGAGGAGCTCTCAGACCTCGAATGGAAGGGTGTCGACCGCGCCGCATTCCTCGAGCTTTGTGACGAACTGGGTTTTGACGACGTCAGGACTCGCCCGCACCTTTGGCAGTAGATCAGGCCAGCACGGAGCGCAAGGCGGACCGGGCGGCCCAGTATCCGCACATTCCATGTACGCCGGCCCCTGGGGGCGTCGAAGAAGAGCAGAGAAAGACGTTGCCTAGCGGCGTGCCATACGGATTCCGGGAGGGCATTGGTCGAAACAGCACCTGCTTGAGGGTATGGGCACCTCCCGTGATGTCTCCGCCGGCGAGATTGGGGTTGTAAACCTCGAGGTCGCCTGGGCTCGAGACGCAGCGCTCGATGATGGTCTCGCCGAAGCCGGGAGCAAGGTTCTCGATCTCGCGCTCGATCTTGGGCCGAAAGTCGATGGTCGTTCCGCGGGGTACGTGGGCGTAGACCCAGAGGGTGTGCCGACCGTTCGGAGCCCGGCCGGGATCGAAGACACTCGGCTGGGCGGCGAGAATGAAAGGCCGCTCGGGCTCCTTTCCCTTCCAAATCCTGGCTTCGGCCTCGATGATCGACTGCGACGATCCGATGTGGATGGTTCCAGCATCTGAGAGGCGATGGTTGGCCCAGGGGACGGGACTGCTGAGGGCGTAATCGATCTTGAAGGCTCCAGGTCCGCGGCGGAAGCGACCGAGCCGGCGCCGGTAGGTGTCCGGAAGGGCGTCTCCGGCCAGTCGGAGGAAGATATCGGGAGTGACGTCGAGGAAGATCGATTTGGCGGGCGGGAGTTTGGCGAGGCTCTCCACCCACACTCCAGTTTCGATCTCGCCGCCCAATGAGACGAGATAGGAGGCAAGGGCATCGACTATGGCTTGGGAGCCTCCGGCGGCAAAAGGCCAACCCCAGCGATGAGCAGTGATCGGATAAAGCAATCCATAAGCGGCGGTGAACCGCTTGGAGAGCGGCAGGAACGAGTGCGCCGAGGTGCCCGCGAACAGTGCCTTGGCCGGCTCGTGTCGAAACGAATTGATGAGCGTGGTGGCCGAAAGGATGCCCACCCAACCGAAGCGGGCCATGGCCAGCGGATGCCTGGGTAATCGCAGGAGGGGGCTGAGGATCGAAGGTTCGATCTTGTCCCACGCCTCGACCAGCGGTGCAATCCGATCCCGATACTCCTCGCCGTCGGCGCCCCCCAACTCCTCGGCAGTGGTTTCCACTGAACGGTGAACCAGAACCGCTTCTCGGGGGCTGACGGGATGGGCAAATGGCGTGACGGGGTGAACCCATCGGAGGCCATGCTCTTCCAGGGGGAGTTGACGGAAGAAGGGCGAGCCGAGACCAAGGGGGTGGACCGCCGAGCAGACGTCATGGCGGAACCCCGGCTGGGTGAGCTCCATCGTCCGGGAACCGCCACCAACCGTGGCACCGCCTTCCAGGACCTTGACCGAGCGGCCGGCTTTGGCCAGGGCGACGGCTGCTGCCAGCCCGTTGGGCCCGGCACCGACAACTACCGCGTCATAACTTCTCTGCACCCGTGAGGGACATTCTGGCCCGAGCCGCGGTACGGTCGCGTCACGTTGGGTGGTGACCTCACTCTCTACATCGTCGGTGATCCCATCCCCGGCTATCTGGCCAGTCCCGACGGTACGGGGCCCTTCCCGGGGGTGATCGTTTTCCACCAGGCCCACGGACTCGACGACGACATCCGACGCCTAACCGACCGCGTAGCTTCACTCGGCTATCTGGCAGTGGCGCCCGATCTGGTCGCAGGCGGAGGTTGGCGATGTATCGCCCGCCTAATTCGCGACCTCATGCGGCAACGCGGGGAGGGGGTGGAGAAAGCAGAGGCTGTCATCGATTGGATGGCGAGAAGAGCGGATTGCAACGGCAAAGTCGGGGCGGTCGGTTTTTGCCTCGGGGGCGGTTTCGCCTTTCTGCTCGGGCTGTCAGGCAAGCTCCATGCCACCGCCCCCAACTATGGACGACCACCTCGGTCGCTCGTCGGCTCCTGTCCGGTGGTCGCTTCTTATGGCGGCCGCGATCTGGTCTTTCGACGTCATGCTTCGCATGTCGCGTCCGCCCTCTCCGAGAACGGAATTCCGCACGACGTCAAGATCTACCGCGAGGCGGGCCACGGCTTCATGAATCAAAACGACGAGCATCCGGTTGTCAGTGCCTTCGGGCGACCATTTCTGGCGATCGGTTACCAACGGGAAGCTGCCGAAGATGCCTGGCTCCGGATTGGAGACTTTTTTGCTAGGTATCTCGACGGCTCGCCGCTTCCGCCAGAGTGAGGTCGTGTTTTCCTTCGATCTTCTCGTACGCCCAACGAGCCGGCCCGATGAGGCGGTACCGGCGGGGCAGGAATGGTCGCAACCGGCCGAGGAGAGCCAGGTTGAGGTCGAGCCACCTTTTCCGACCCGGTGACCAACGGACTCCGTAGAGATCGCGTATGCGAGCGGGCAGGGTTCCGAAGGCGGCAAAGCGAATGAATGCCCAGATCGGCTTCAGAGCCGCCGGCACCGGGCCCGTTCTGATGATGTCGGCGACATTGTCGGAAACATCGGTCCGGATCAAGCGATCCGAGTCAATCACAGATTCGACGTAGTTCTCCAATTCGGCATAGGTAGTAGGCACTCGATCCTCGGGTAGGAGCATGAGCTTGGCCGCGGTGAGGTTTTCGCGGTGATAGCGATCGCGTTCTTCGGTTGTGAGCCCGCGAACGGTCCGCTCGAAGAAGTAGATCGACGAGACCTCGAGACAGGCATGGACCCAGAGGAGCAAGTCGGGATCAAGCGCGTCGTAGGAATGGCCGGTGACCGAGTCGATCCCGTTGATCCGGGCGTGGAGGCGGTTGATGCGATCTGCGGCTTCGTTGGCTTCCGCCTTGGTTCCGAACGTCATGGTCGACTGCAGCTGCAAGGTCCGAATCAGCCGGGCCCAGGGGTCTCTCTGATAGAACGAGGTTTGCCGGGCACCGGCGGCCACCAGTGGATGGGCGGCATGCATGAGCAACGCCCTGGCCCCGCCAAACAGAACCGTTATTTCCTGATTGACGATCCAGGTAATCGAACCGGGCCCGAAATAGCCGGTGTCGCCCACACCCCCATTTTCGCCCCGAAATGATTGTTGCTGGAAAGGCATAGAGAGCCGAGCACCTAGGGACCGGGGGGGGCGAAGTCACGGTCCCACGACTACGCACCGCTTACGTCCTGGGTTTGGTGTGGCCGGTCGGTGTTGTCCCGTTCGTCGACCGGTCACACCCCCGCTCCTCGCGAACTGCCGAAGCGCAGAACCGCGAGTCCCAACAGGGCAGCTGCGATCGAAGCCGCGAAGATCCCCACCCGAGCGTCGACGAAATTACCAGGATCCTCGAACGCTAGGCCGGCGACGAAGAGTGCCACCGTGAAGCCGATTCCGGCCAGGATCGAGATCCCCAACACGTGTCGACGGGTCATGCCCGCGGGAAGAACCAGGCCGCTGGCGGTGCCGAGCAGGGTGAAGAGCGTGATGCCCACCGTCTTCCCGGCCAGGAGGCCCAATCCGACGCCGAGGGCGATGGGGCTGGTGAGGTTGACGGGACCGGACCCAAAGTTGATACCCCCGTTTGCCAGAGCGAAAATCGGCACCACGGCAAAGGCCGACCAAAGGCTTAGGGCAGGCTCAATGCGTGTTAACGGAGAAACGGACTCGCGGGCGAACTCGGCGATAGTGAGCAGACTGAAGTCAGCACTCTCCCGCTCCGAAACGTCGTCATCCTCTGTGACCAGCTTCTGAAGGAGCGGACCAGACTGGCTCCGAAACTCACCCAGGGCGTAGAACGGGGAGGCGGGGGTCAGCAGCCCGAGCGCCACTCCTGCCAGGGTGGCGTGAACACCCGATTCCAGAGTGGCGAGCCAAGCCAGAAGGGCCAATGGGAGGTAGACGCCGAGCGAGCGGATACCAACTCGTCCCGCTCCCCACACCCCAATTAGGGAGGCGACAGCCACCGAAAGCCAACCAACAGAAATGGGTCCCGAGTAAAAGAGGGCGATCACGGCAATCGCCCCGATGTCGTCGGCGATGGCGAGGGTCAGCAGGAAGAGCTTTGCCCCTACAGGTACTCGTCGGCCGAGAAGGGCCAATACCCCGACCGCGAAGGCGATGTCGGTCGCCATGGGAATGCCCCACCCACGGTCTGCTCCCGGAGCGGATCCCGCTACCGCCAGGTATATCAGAGCCGGAACGATCATCCCGCCGAGAGCGGCCAAGATCGGTAGGAGCGCTGTCCGAGGCTCGCGAAGGTCGCCGACCGCGAGCTCGCGCTTGATCTCTAGCCCAACCACAAAGAAGAAGATCGCCATCAGACCGTCGTTCACGAAGCCACGCAGCGTCTCGTCCAGATGAAGCGGACCGAGTTCGAGGCGAATCGGGGCGGCAAAGAAAGCTTCGTATGAATCGAAGCTGATGTTGGCCCAGATCAATCCGGCAAGGGCGGCGGCGATCAAGGCGATGCCAGATGAGGCCTCCCGATCCGCAAAGCGCAGGAATGGCCGGACGAAGGTCCGGGGCACGAAGCGGCCCGAACGTGCCCACGGTTGTGTCACGAGAGCGTTTTTCCCGCTGACCTCAGATCCTGACAGGCCTCTACGACGCGCTCCGCCATTCCCGATTCGGCTTTCTTCAGATAGGAACGAGGGTCGTAGGCCGATTTGTCACCGACATCACCGTCGATCTTCATCACACCCGAGTAGTTGGAAAACATATGGTCGGCGATTGGCCGGGTGAATGCGTATTGGGTATCGGTGTCGATGTTCATCTTGACGACGCCGTAGTCGAGCGTCTCCCGGATTTCTTCCAGGGACGATCCGGATCCACCGTGGAAAACGAGGAAGTGCCGGGCGGCGGAGCCGAACTGCTCTTCCATCGCCTCTTGTCCATCGCGCAGGATCGAGGGACGGAGCTGCACCGCCCCCGGCTTGTAAACACCGTGCACGTTGCCGAAAACCGCGGCCAATAAGTAGAGGCGCTCGCTGGGTAGTCCCAGAACCTCGGCGGTGCGGACCATGTCCTCCGGGGTGGTGTAGAGCTTTGCTCGTTCGATGCCTTCGTGGTCCATGGCGTCCTCTTTGCCGCCCACGATTCCAATCTCGAGTTCCAGAACCGATCCCACCGCATCGCATTCGTCGAGCAACTCCTTGGCCAGAGCGAGGTTCTCCTCCAGAGGCAGCATGGATGCATCGAGCATGTGGCTCTGGAAGAGCGGTCCACGGCCCGAGCGGACTCGCTCCTGGCTCAGGGCCAACAAGGGACGCACGTACCCATCAACCTTCTCCGGCTGGCAATGATCGGTGTGGAGGGCAATGTTGACCGGATAGTGCTCGGCCACGACATATGCGAACTCGGCCAGGCCGGCGGCGCCAGAGGGCATGTTCTTCCTGGTGGTGCCGGACAGAAACTCGGCTCCGCCAGTCGAGATTTGGACGATGCCATCGGACTCTGCCTCTGCGAAACCGGCAAGAGCGCCGTGGAGTGACTCCGATCCGGTGACGTTGATGGCCGGAAAGGCGAACCCGCCTTGGCGGGCTCCTTCGAGCATGGCTCGATACTTCTCCGGGGTGGCAACTGGCATTCTTTTTCCTCCCGTGAATCCAAGAGAAAGTTAGCCAGGGTTCCCGTTGGTCTCCCCGGCGTAGCCCGGGTAGCGGAGCCGCAAAGGTGCCGACTCGCTGTTGACAACCGGCCGAATATGGTCAGCCCCATGGCAACCACGCAAGAGGTTCGCAAGCCTCGTAGCCGGTTCGTGCGGGGCCTCTACCTGGCCTTGGGACTCTTGTGTCTGGGGCTTGCCTACATGTCCTGGTTGCCCGGAATCCCGACCTTCGACTTCGTGATCCTGGCGGCCTTCTTTTTTGCCCGATCCTCGGACCGCTTTCATTCTTGGCTTGTGGCTCATCCGGTGTTCGGCCGGATCATCCGCGGGTATCGAAGCGACGGTTTTACGGTTCGCACCAAGGCCGTGGCGTCGGCAGCGGTGGTTGCTTCTCTCGTCTTCTCGATAACCGTACTGGTCGACTCCCTGCCGCTGAGATTGGTTCTGGCGGCGGTCGGCCTCTTCGCGGTGTGGTTCATCTGGACCCGGCCCACCAGAAGGATCGCCAGCCAGTAGCCCCCCGGTCGGGCGATTGCTAAATTCTCGGCAGCGAGTCACCGCGACTTCGCTCGAATCCTTCTGTCCGTTGGGTTCGCTGTTCTATGAACCGACTGGGGTTGCCCAGCGGTCAGGAGGGAAGTTGAGGCTCTACGTAGGAAATCTGCCCTTTCGAACCACATCCGAGGACTTACGGGCAACCTTTAGTCGTTTCGGTGAGGTGAGCTCGGCAGAGGTGCTGAGCGATCGGGAGACTGGCCGCTCGCGCGGCTTCGGATTTGTCGAGATGGCCGATGATGCGGCCCGCGAGGCAATCGAGGCGCTCGATGGAAGCGACCTGGCAGGTCGGCGCATCGTGGTCAACGAGTCAAGACCCATGGCTCCCCGTCCCCCCCGTCAAGGGGGTGGGGGCGGTAACCGGTATCGGGACCGCAACTAGCCACGGATTGCAAGGAAAGCGCCCCCGGTTCGGGGCGCTTTTCCTTTCGCCCTAGGCGGTCCTCGCCCTGGCCTTCTGGGCAGCGCCGCGCTCGCTGGACGAGGTGGTCAGAATCTCTCCCTCGGTCGACTCGAGATGGGCCCGAACGAACCATTGCAACAACTCGAGGGTCCCCAGATGGCCGACCAGCATGTCCTGGGTGACGAGATCGATCTCGCCTAACTGTTCAGCCAGCTTGCGATGGTCCTCGATGATCCCCGTGTAGACCACATCGAGGGCGGCCATGTGCTCGGGGACGGTCGCCTTTCCCAGGTCGTAGTCGTTCCAGGTCCGCACGCTCACTAGATGGCCGGGGGTGCCGTTGGGATGTCCGCCCAGTGTCGCAATTCGTTCGGCAGTCTCGTCGACCATCGGCAGCACTTTGGCCAGATGATCGTCGAGCATCTCGTGCGCGGCAATGAACAAAGGTCCCACCACATTCCAATGGATGTGCTTGAGAGTCATGGCCAGATCGAATAGCGCGGCAAGGCGGGTGTCGAGCTGTTCTGAGATCTTCTTGGCTTCGGCGATGCGCAGCCCCGGAACGGTGAATTTCGGCGAGGAATTGGAGGCTCGCCGGGTGCCTCGCTTTTGAGCCATAGTCCTTCCCTCCTGTCGAGACATCGCCAGGATTACCCGTGCGGCAACGGCGATTAAACGATCGCCGCCCAACTAGGCCTGCTGGTTGCCCTGCTCGCGGAGGAAGCGTTCGATTTCGGCGGCGAGCTGCTCGCCGGACACCGACTCCGTCGCATCGACCATCGACTCGAGTTTCTGGACTGCCTCGGCCAAATCGGGGCGCTGGCTGGCGACCGTGTCTAGATCCTTCCGCTGGGCGTCGGCAGCGTCGGCCAAGTTGCCGGTGGGCAACACCTGCCCCAGGTGGCGCTCCAGGCGGTGGATGACGGCGAGTGCTGCCGCCGGATAGGCCACGCTCACGTATTGGGGTACGCGGGCGTAGAAACCAACCGTCGGGATTCCTGCCCCCGCCACAAGGAAGTCGAGGGCACTGACCGCAGCAGCCGGGACTCGGAGCAACCCCCGGGCGTGATCCTCATCCCCGGCCAACAGTGACTGGTCTGAGGCGGCGCTGATGATCGGAACGTCGCGGGTGTGAGGCCAGGCCCAGGGGATACCTCCGATAGAAATCTGTTGCCGAACCTTCCATTCGATCGCCAACTCCGAGACCTCGGCCCCGAGGCGCCGCCAGTTCCAATTGGGCTCGACCCCCGACATCACGAGCAAGTCCCAATCGCTTAGAGGAAGCCGGCGGATAATGAGCTCTGGCCATACCAGCGAGGTCATCACGCCGTCTACGAAATCGAGCATCGGACGGCTCACCCGATAGTCGAAGAGAAGGTCAGACCGACCCTCTCCGATCAAGTCCCCACCGAGCGTCTCGGCCACCAGGGTGGCGACTCCGCCGGCGTTCACCCAACCGTTGAGGCATACGACCAAAACCGGATCCCGCAGGGGAAGATCGACGTTTACCTCGAAAATCCTCATGCGGTCCATTCCAGCAACACCTTGCCGCTTTGTCCGCTGCCGCTGACTGCAAAAGCCTCTTCGAACGCCGTCACGGGAAAGCGGTGCGTGATCACCGATTCCACGTCGAGCCCGCCCCGCAGCAACGCCGCCATCTTGTACCAGGTCTCGAAGATCAGTCGCCCGTATATGCCTTTCAAGGTCAAGCCCTTGAAGATCACGGCGTTGAGGTCGACGGACACCTGGTCGGGTGGAAGGCCAAGCAGAGCCACCCGGCCGCCATGGTTCATCACCTCGATCATTTGGCTGAAGGCCTCTCCACTGCCAGACATCTCCATGCCAACATCGAAGCCTTCAGTCATGCCGAGTTCGCTCATTACCGCCTTCAAGTCAGTGGAGGCGGCATCGACGACCCGATCGGCTCCGAGCTTTTGGGCCATGTCCAACCGGTAGGAGTTGAGGTCGGTTACCACCACGTAGCGAGCGCCAATGTGTTGGGAGATGGCCGTCGCCATAACCCCGATGGGACCGGCCCCCGTGATGAGCACGTCTTCGCCCACCAGATCGTACGCAAGGGCGGTGTGGGTGGCGTTGCCTAGAGGATCGAGGATGGCGCCCACTTCGTCGCCGATGTGATCGGGAAGCGGGAAGACGTTGGAGGCCGGAATCACGACATATTCCGCGAAAGCGCCTGGCCGGGTGACGCCCAACCCGAGGTGGTGGTGGCAGAAATGACGTCTGCCCGCACGACAGTTGCGGCAGTGACCGCAGGTGATGTGGCCTTCGCCCGAAACTCTCTGCCCTGGCTCAACGCCCTGAACCGACTCTCCGATCTCGGTTACCTGGCCCATGAACTCGTGTCCGACCGCCATCGGCAACGGGATCGTTTGCTGAGCCCATTCGTCCCACCGATAGATATGGAGGTCGGTGCCACAGATCGAGGTCTTATGGACGGCGATCTTCACGTCGGCGGGACCGACTTCGGGCTCGGGGATTTCCTCGAGCCAGAGGCCCGGTTCTGGCTTTGCCTTGACGAGCGCTCTCACGCGGGCACTCCTAGCTCTCGACCAACTTTGACGAAGGCGGAAACGGCGAGGTCGATGTCGTCAGAGGAGTGGGCGGCGGACATTTGGGTCCTGATCCGGGCCTGGCCCAAGGGAACGACTGGGAACGAAAAGCCGATCACGTAAATCCCTTCCTCCAGCATCCGATCCGCCATCGCAGAGGCGAGACGGGCGTCTCCCAGCATCACGGGAATGATGGGATGATTCGCCCCGGCCAACTGAAAGCCAGCAGCGGTCATCTCCTTCCGGAAGTGTTCCGAATTCTCCGCCAACTGCCTTCTCAGGTCGGCGCTTTCCTCGATGATGGAGAGGGCGGTCAACGACGAGGCCGCTAACCCAGGGGCCAGGCTGTTGGAGAACAGATATGGGCGAGAACGCTGGCGCAGCCAGCCAACGATCTCGGAGCTGGCGGCCGTATAGCCGCCACTGGCGCCTCCCAGTGCCTTTCCCAGGGTCCCGGTCAGAATGTCAACCTTGGTGTTGGTGAACTCCGGCGTGCCGCCGCCGCTAGAGCCGACGAAACCCACGGCGTGACTGTCGTCGACCATGACCAGGGCGCGATGCTTTTCGGCCAGGGCCGCGATCTCAGGGAGATTGGCGATCACGCCATCCATCGAGAAAACCCCGTCGGTTGCGATCAATCGGTAGCGGGCATCGGCGGATTCGAGGAGTCGCTGCTCGAGTTCCTTCATGTCGTTGTTGGCGTATCGGAGACGCCGTGCCTTGGAGAGACGGATCCCGTCGATGATCGAGGCGTGGTTGAGCGCATCGGAGATGACCGCGTCTTCGGCGTCCAGCAGCGTTTCGAAGAGTCCGCCGTTGGCGTCGAAGCAGGACGAGTAAAGGATCGTGTCGTCCATGTCGAGGAATTCGGCCAGGCGAGACTCGAGTTCCTTGTGCACGGACTGGGTTCCGCAGATGAAGCGGACCGAGGCAGTCCCATAGCCATGTTCGGCCATTCCCGCGGCGGCGGCCAGCTCGAGCCGCTGGTCATCGGCCAGGCCCAGGTAGTTGTTGGCACAAAAGTTGATCACTCGACGCCCATCGGCGAGCTCGATGTGAGGCCCTTGGGGCGAGGTGATCGTGCGCTCCTCCTTGAACAGGCCTTCCGAGCGGAGTTGTTCGGTTCTCTGTCGTAGATCGTTGGAGAGACCCGTATCCATGGAAACAAACCTAGATCTGACCCGTGGTGGTGAGCATCGAGATCTCGTTGAGGTAAGTGGGGTTTTGGTACCGATCGAGCGAAAAAGCCGAGGCGTAATCAGGGAGCGGTTTGCCCGTGATTATCTGTGCTGCCAGCTCTCCCGCTCCGGCGGCGGCCATCACGCCGAAACCCGAGAAGGCTCCGACGACGAATGCCCCCTCGATCGGGAGCCTGCCTATCAGTGGTCGGTTCTCCGCGGTTTTGGTGTAGTAACCGCCATCGACCACCGGCTGAGGGAGGTGGTCGCGGTAGACGGACAAGCCCGGGACCGCGGTGGAGAGGCCGCGGATCACCGCCTCGGGATATAGAGGGTCCTCGGGCAACGGCCAGGACGGCTCCTGCACGATCCGGTGATATTCCCACAGGGCTACCACCCATTGCGATCCGACTCCGCCCTCGGGCCGATAGTGACAGGCCGCTGGCATCACGCCGAGAAGATCGCCACGGTCCTGCTCGGCGAGCCAGGCCCTCTCTTCGGCCGTCCAGTCGAGCGATTGCGGGTCCGACCAGATCATCATTGGCGAGGAGCGGGGGATCACGGCCGCGTGATCCCGGAAGGCCACTTTGATGTGGACCTCGGAGTGCACCGGCAGTTCGGTGTCGAGCATTCGGGCGACCTCGTTCAGCATCGGCCCAGCCGCGTCGACGAAGATCGGAGCTTCGATCTTTCCGACATCGGTCTCGACGACTTCAACTCGACCCCCAATGGTCTCGACCCCGAGCACCTTTCCTTTCAAAAGTTCTGCTCCATGGTCTCGGGCTTGATCGAGCAAGTAGGCACCAAGTTGTTGGGCCGAGAACCAGCCTGCCCGGCGAGCATGGAGTCCTCCCACCGAAGCCTCGGTGAGGAAGGGGAACCGAGCAAGGAGCTCGCCACCGGTATCAAACAGCTCGAAAGGCCCGCCGCCGAGCGAGGTGATCATCTGCGCCTCCGCTTCCATCTGCGAAAGCCGGATCGGATCGGCGGTGACGTACAGGTAGCCCTGTCTCGTCATGTGAAAGGCGTTGTTGGTCTCCCCGGCGAATTCCTCCAGCAAGTCGATCGACCGGTTCATCAGACCAACCATGGGCGCATTGGGCCACCAGTTGCGATAGCACTCGGTCGACTTATCCGAGGTCAAGCTCAGCGGTGGCAGGGGATCGACGATCACTACCCGTCGCAGCCCGAAGTTCTTAACCAGCTGGTGAGCGGTGGCAACGCCGGCAATCCCGGCGCCGCAAATGACGGCGTCGGCCTTCACCCGCCGGAGACGGCTTGCAAGAAAACGATCTCGTCGCCGTCGGAGACCTGGGCGGTGCCGTGGGCCACATCGCGATCCGGCGTCCCGTTGTGAAAGCACAGCACGTGGGGTCGCAGCTGGTTCTGCTCGTCGAACAGGTGAACCCGGAGGGTGGGATGCTGACGCAAAAGATCTCTGATCGCCTCTCCCATCGTGCTCCCGGTCACCTCGACCTGACGAACCGTGCCCACGGCCGGCTCTAGAAGACGCGGCAGCCTCACCACCACTCGGGCCATCAAGCGGCTTCTACGGCGAGGATGCGTGGCAATGAGACCGAAATTTGTTCCCAGTTGTCGCCATCGTCGTTTGAGACAAAGATCGAGCCACCAGTGGTCCCGACTGCGACTCCACCCTTGCTATCAACTGCCATGGCGTTGCGGAGCACCCCATTGAATTGGCCGCCCGCCGGCCATCCCTGTCCCGACTGGTGCCACGATTTGCCATCGTCCTGGGATCGGTAGACGGCCAGCTGTCCATCCACGGGAATCCGGTTTTCATCGGCAGTGAGGGGGGCCACGAACAGGGAACCGGTCTCATGGTTGCGTCCGATGGGAAAACCGAAGGCAGCCGGGAGACCTTCCTCGATGCGCTCCCAGCTCTCGGCTCCATCGGTGCTGCGATAGACACCCGAGTGGTCCTGCCGCCAGATGCGATCCGGGTCCTCGGGATCAGAGGTCAGGCCATGCACGCAACGTCCCGGCTCCAACGACTCCGGATCCGCGTCGGGGTCGCCCACCGCCGGCACTCCGCGGTCGCGGCGGACGAACGATTTACCACCATCGTCGGAGCGAAAAACCCCGACGGCTGAGATGCCCACCCAGAGTTGGTCCCCGGCCGAGAGGATGTGGTGGGCGGCGAGACCCCCAAAGCCGGGCTGCCAGTCGGCTCGCCCTGGGTACTCGTTGAGCGCAGGCACCGGTTGCCAGGAAAGGCCCTGGTCGTTTGAGAAGAAGAGGCCGGCTTGATCGACCCCGGTATAGATCCGGTCGCCGGTGGTGTGGAAGGTCCAGATCTGGTTGAGCTTGAGTCCCGACACTTCCGGGTAGCTGGGGCCGTTTTCTACCTGGTCCCAGTTCCGGTAGTCGTTTGAGCGATGAACCGAAGCTCCGAACCAATTCGAACCCAATCCGGCCAGGAAGGTGCCATCGGGGGCCTTCCCGAAAGCGGAAACCTTCCACCCAGGAAACGACGGGCCCTCAACCTGCCACGAGCCGCTGCCCTTGGTGAGGAGATAGCCGCCCTTCTCGGTGCCAACGATGAGCTTGTCCATGGCCCCATGATGGCAGCGAGCGTCAATGGTCTGTCTTGCGACCGGCTATTCGTAACTGATGGCCTCGAGGATGTTGCGGCGCGAAGCACGCCAAGCGGGCACTGCTGCGGCCAGCAGGCCGGCGAGAGCGGCACCGACCAGCGAGAGCCCCACTCGGCCCCAGGGAACCGACATGCGAAGGATCGCGTCGTCGAGGGCTGTGATCACCGCCCAGGCGAAGGTGAGTCCCAGACCCATTCCCAGGGCAGCGCCGATAAGGGCGATGAGGATTGCCTCCCAGTTGATGGCTGACCGAAGCTGGCGGCGGCTGAGGCCAACGGCTCGGAGCAGTCCGATCTCCCGGCGTCGCTCCAGCACCGAAAGGGTGAGGGTGTTGGTGATGCCGATCAGCGCCACCACTACCGCTACCCCGAGGAGGCCGAATACCAGGCGGACGAGTTCGTCGATCCGCAAGGACGCTTCAGTGGCGAGTTCTTCCTGATCGAGGACCTGGCTACCGACATAGCGAGCGGCGACCGACTCGACTTGGGCCCGTCCCTCCTCCAAGCCAACCCCGGGGGCGAGATCGAGAAATATCTGCGAGTCGAACTGCTCGGTGAAATTGTCGGCGAAGGTCGAAGAATCCACAAGCAATCCGGCGCCGATCCCGCGGGCGTCGAAGATCGCCGCCAGCTCTAGGGACTGGGGGCCGGTCCGGGCGAATTCGATCGTGACCGGGTCACCGATCGATAGCCCTTCGGCGAGACCGCTCCGCATCCCGATCCGATCGCCCGTGATGTCGGAGATCTCACCTTCGATGAGCGTGAAATTGACCAGGCCTCGCAAAAGCGCGGTGGGTCCGCCGAGCAGGGTGCGGGTCACGCCCTGGTACAGGACCTGACCGTCGCGGACCGCGGCGAGCGAGGCTACTTCCGGCAAGCTCGCCAGTTCGGCGGCCAGCTGAGGGGAGAGGCGGCCTGCTCCGAATCCGGCCGGCCCCACCACGAGATCAGCCTCGAAGCGGTCTCCAATCAGCCGGTCTGCAGTTGTCTTCAACGAGTCCGCCAGGACCAGCGTGAGACCGACGAGCGCCAGTCCCACCATGAGAGCCGAGGCGGTAGCGGCAGTTCGCCGCGGCGATCGGCCGGCATTCTCCACGGCCAGTCGCCCCGGCACTCCCAGGCCGGCGAGGGGAGCCCCCAACGTGGCAGTGGCCTGGCGGGCGAACACTGCAGCCAGCACTGCGACTCCGATAAAGACGATGCCCGCCCCCGATCCGACCAGCACCAGGTTTGACACCGGGAGTTCGAATCCCAGGAGCCCAACTGCCAGCAGGCCGACTCCGGCCAGCGTGATCAGAAGGCCGGCGATGCCGCGACGACGATTGGTGACCGGCGAATCGGGCGCCAACACCCGGCGGAGGGCGGCTATGGGGTTGATCCGGCTCGCTCCTCGGGCGGGAAGAAGCGCCGACGCAAGCGTGATGATCAGGCCTGTCGCTACCGCCACCAACACCGTGCGGGGAGCGAGCTCGAATGAGGTCGTTGGCAATGATCCTCCGAAAGCCAGCAAGCTCCTGATGGCTTGGGCCAGCACCACACCAAGTACGAGACCCAGTGCTGAAGCCAGCAGTCCAACGAGTCCGGCTTCCACCAAAACCAAACCCAATACCTGACGACGGGAGGCTCCAACTAGGCGAAGGGTCGCGAGTTCATGCGTCCTCTGGGCAACGATGATGCGAAAAGTGTTCTGTATGAGGAAGGCGGCGACGAACACGGTTACCCCGGCGAAGACCAAAAGAAAGGTATTCAAGAATCCGAGCGCCTCCTTGAAGGTGGCCAGCTGCTCCTCAGCCGCGCTCTGAGCAGAAACTGCTTCGACTCCCTCGGGAAGGACGGTCTCGACCCGCGCGATCATCGCCTCGAGTGGCTCATCCGTCTCGATCTCGATGGTGAGGACCTGATCTTCGAGGTCGAGCAGGCGTTGAGCGGTATCCAGGGTGACGTACACCGACACCGCTCCCCCGAATGATTCGAAACCCTCGATGGCCGCGGTCCCGGAGAGCCGCAGATTTTGGGGCGTCCCAACTCCGGTGACCACGATTTCGTCTCCCAAACCCAACCCAGCTCGGGTGGCTGTCGAGGGATCGAGGGCGCCCTCGCCGGGGCCGGGCCTTTCCCCGCTTCGGATCGAGAAGGCGTCGACCAATTCGGGCCAGCTCACGACAAAGGTCGGAGAGGTGCCGTTGGTGAGGCTCTCCCCGCCCGCCGCCACCTGGGCGAATCCGAAAATGCTCCCCCGGGCGGCGCCGATCCCGGGAAGTCGTCCGATCTCGTCCACCAGGCGCTCTGGAAGAGGAGCGCCTTGAGTGAAGGCCAGGTCTTCATCGACCTCGGGCCGAACCTGAAGATCGAAGCCGGACAGTGTGGCGGAGAAGAGATCGTCGAAGGCCTGGTCGAGGGAGTCGGTGAACATGTAGCTGGCGGCCACCAGTCCCACTCCCAGGGCGATCGAAAGGGCCGTGAGGGCGAACCGCAGGCGGTGACCGAGCAGCCCCCTCCAGGCGGCATTCCACATACCTACGCCTCGAGGTGGTGAAGTCGATCGATGACCCGATCGGTGCTGGGGGAGGCCATCTCGTCGATCACCTGGCCATCGGCGAGGAACACGATCCGATCTGCTTGAGCAGCCGCATTTGGATCGTGTGTCACCAAGACGATGGTCTGAGAGAAATCGTCCACCGCTTTCCGAAGGAAGTCGAGCAGCTGAGCGCCCGATCGAGAGTCGAGATTCCCGGAAGGCTCGTCGGCAAAGATCAGATCGGGCCGGGTGATCAATGCTCGGGCGGCGGCGACGCGCTGTTGCTGACCGCCAGAGAGTTGGCTGGGCCGGTGATTGAGGCGATCTCCGAGTTGCAAGGTCGAGATGACCGCTTCGAGCCAGTCACGATCGGGTTGGCGTCCGGCGATGGATAGTGGAAGGACAATGTTTTCGGCGGCGGTAAGAGTCGGAACCAGATTGAACGCTTGGAACACGAACCCAATTCGATCGCGCCGAAGGCGAGTGAGAGCGTTGTCGTCGAGGGTGGCAAGATCGATGTCACCGATCAGCACTCGGCCCGAAGTGATCTCATCCAATCCGGCCAGGCAATGAAGCAGAGTCGACTTCCCCGAACCGGATGCGCCCATGATGGCCGTGAATCGACCCCGCTCGACTTCGAGCGAGATCCCATCGAGGGCACGGACCGCGGTGGGTCCATCCCCGTAAACCTTGACCACCTCGACGGCCCGCGCGGCTGGCAGGGCGGGGGCGACCGAGGACATTGAGCAGGGGAGGCTAGGAGCGAGTCCTGCCTATCCATCACCCGGCAGGCGGTTGGTGAGCGCGAACGAGCGTTGGCGCCAAGCCTCGTATGTTGCGATCGCGGCAGCATTGGCGAGGTTGAGGCTCCGCACGCCGGGCTGCATAGGAATGTGGACTACGGCGGTGACGAAGGGCGCGTGCATCACTTCCTCGGGAAGGCCAACCGATTCCGGACCGAAGAGGAGGCTGTCGCCCGGCTCGTAGTCGACGTCGCTGTACCTCGTCTCACCCTGGTTCGAGAAGGCAAATACTCGCTCCGGCCGTGCATCCGCCACCCAGGCGGCAAGATCCTGATGGATGAGTACGACCGCGCGATCGCGATAGTCCATGCCCGCTCGGCGCAGCTTTGCATCGTCGAGGGTGAATCCGAGCGGCTCGATGAGATGAAGCCGGCAACCGACATTGGCCGCCAACCGCATGCAGGCGCCGGTGTTGGGGGCGATCTCCGGTCGATAGAGAACCAGGTTGAACAGGCCGTGCCTTCAGCCCGCGAGGAGACGCAGGGCCATCGCCTCGGCAAGGATCGACTTCTCCAGATCGCCGAGGTGTTGGCTTTCGTTGGGACCGTGGAAGGCAGACGTGGGATCTCCGGCGCCGATGAGGATCACCGGTGCTTCGGGCATCTGGGCAGAGAACGCGGCTACGAAAGGAATCGAGCCGCCCGATCCGATCTCCAAGGGAGCAGTGTCCCAAACCGTCGTCATGGCTTGTCGGAAAGCTTCGAATGCCGGGGCATCGGTGGCGAGGGCGTAAGCATCGCCGTAGCCATCGGAACGCACTGTCAACTCTGCTCCCCAGGGAACGTTTGCCTCCAGATGGCGACGCAAAGCCTCCTCGGCCGCCTTGCCGTCCTGACCGGGGGCAAGGCGCATCGACACCTTGGCGGCGGCCACCGGCACGAGTTGATTGATTGCCTCTGAGATGCGGGGAGCATCGATCGCCAGCACCGAGATGGCGGGCTTTGACCACATCCGGCTGGTCCAAACTCCATCACCGATCGACTTCAAACCGGTTACTGCTCCGGCCTGTTGTCTCACCTCATCTTCGGTGAGGTCGAGAGGATCGCTTTCGTAGGCGACAAGGCCGGGAACGGCGACATTGCCCCCCTCGTCGTGAAGCGTCGCCAGCAGTCGGCAGAGGGTGGTGATGGCGTCGGGGAAGGCGCCACCGAATTGTCCGGAGTGCACGGCTGAGCCCAGGGTTCGAACCTCGACGGTGCAGGCCGTGATCCCCCGCAGGGAGGTAGTGATCGCCGGAATCCCCACCCGCCAGGTTCCGGCGTCAGCAATGACGATCACGTCGGCGCGCAACTGGTCTGCATATTTGTCGAGGAAGTCCGGAAGGTGGCTCGATCCGACCTCCTCCTCCCCTTCGATGAAGAACTTCACTCCCACCGGTGGCTTCCCGCCGAACGCCCGCAGCATCCCCACGTGCATGATGACACCCGACTTGTCGTCCGAGGACCCGCGACCGTAGAGCCGGCCGTCGCGCTCGAAGGGCTCGAAGGGTCCGGTGTGCCACTCCTCGGCCGGGCCGGGCGGTTGCACATCATGATGGGCGTACAGGAGGACCGTTGGGGTACCGGGAGGGCCGGCGGCTTCTCCGTAAACCGCGGGATGCGCACCCTCCAGTTCGAGTAGCTGCACCCGGTCGGCCCCGGCCTCCTTGAGGAGGCGGGAAACCGCTTCGGCAGAACGACGCACCTCGGCGGCCGGGTAGGAAGTAGCGCTGACGGAGGGAATCCGGACCAGATCGGCGAGCGTCTCCTTCATATGTGAGAAGTCGTCGGCTACAGCGCGGCGAAGGTCGTCATGCATATGTATCTCCTGTGTCAAGCGGCCGTGGCCAATTCCTCAGGACCCGACATCCTAAAAGTGCGTCTGCGGGGACACCGAGGGAGTCCGTCCGAGCCCAGTCCAGCGCAACAATTCGTGCACGGTGCTAGGTTCGGATACCTGGCTCGACCGCCAGATCTTCGCGGCGGAAGGAGGAAAGACTTGGTACCCCGCAAACGGCCAAGTGGCTTGTACCTACCGGGCAGGAGCTTGTACGTGCCGGGCGCAAGATCGCCATACGGCATGACTCGGCGGAAGTTTCTCTACATGGGCGGCGCCGCTCTTCTGGCGGCGGCATGTGGCAATGGTGCGGGTCCGGCGACCACCCTTGCCGGACCGGGAACCACGGCCGCAGCGGGCACTACCGCCGCCCCAGGGACTACGGCCCCAGGGACTACGGGCGCCCCGGCGACCACCGGCGCGGCCGGAGAGGAGCCAGCAGTCAACTTTGTCGAGCCTCGCCAGTCCCTCAGCGGCGAGCTCAACATCTTGCTGTGGAGCCACTTCGTCCCCGCCCATGACACCTGGTTCGACCCATTCGTTCAGGAATGGGGTGATCAGGTCGGCGTCACGGTCAATGTGGATCACATCGCGGTGGCGGACGTCCCGGCTGCGATTGCGGCCGAGATCCAATCGGGTCAGCCCGAGCACGATCTGATGCAGTACATCGCGGTGCTTAGCCAGCACGAGCCGTCGGTTGTCGATATGAGCGACGTCGTGGCGGAGGCGGAGAGCCGCTACGGGACGATGCTCGACTTGACGAGACGCTCTTCGTTCAACCCCAACACGGAGAAGTTCTACGCGTATGCCCCATCGTGGGTGCCGGACCCCGGCGATTACCGCCGCTCCCTCTGGGAAGCGGTGGGCATGCCCGACGGCCCCCGCACGTACGACGACTTGTTGGCAGGTGGGGCGGAGATCTTCGCTTCTCAGGGTGTCCAGCTTGGGATCGGGATGTCACAGGAGATCGACTCCAACATGGCGCTCCGGGGACTGTTGTGGTCCTTTGGCGCTGGCATTCAGGACGAGAACGAGAACGTCATCATCAACTCAGACGCCACGATCGCGGCCGTCGAGTACATGAACGAGCTGTTCTCCAACGCGATGACACCTGAGGTGTTCGCCTGGAACGCGGCTTCTAACAACCAGGGCATCAATGCCGGCGAGTTGAGCTACATCCTGAACTCGATCTCGGCGTATCGAACCGCCCAGGACGAGGGACTGGACGTGGCCGACGATATCTGGTTCACGCCCGCCTTGGAGGGCCCGGCCACCGCGATCGTTGCATCGCATGTGATGTACAACTGGATCATCCCGGACGCGCCCGACGTCAACGTCGCCGCCGCCCAGGAGTTCTTGTTGCACTACACGGAGAATCTGGCCCCGGTCGCCTGGCACTCGAAGCTGTACGACTTCCCGGCCTTCCCCGACCGGGTACCTCAGCTCGATGGTTGGCTGGACAACGACCCCTTCGGGTCCAACCCGGCCGACAAGCTGTCGGTCTTGAAGACCTCGCTCGATTGGGCGACCAACATCGGGCATCCTGGCCCGGCCAACCCGGCCATCGGCCAGATCTTCGGCGAATCCATCATTCCGGTGATGTTCGCCGAGGCGGCCCAGGGCACGAAGACCCCGGCGGAGGCGGTAGCGGACGCCGAGGCCCAGATCAACGCCATCTTCGACGACTGGCGGGGACGCGGCCTGGTCGGCAGCGGGTGATTGCGACAGCGAGCGGGGGGACCGACAGGTCCCCTCGCTCGCGCGTCCAGACCTAATTGACTAGGACGTATACATGGCGGTTGTAGAAGTCCGGGACCTGACCAAGCACTTCGGTGACGTAGTTGCGGTGGACGGTGTCGATCTGAAGTCAGAGGAAGGTGAGTTCCTGGTCCTCCTTGGTCCCTCGGGATGCGGAAAGACCACCCTGCTGCGGATGATCGCTGGCCTCGAGCAGCCCACCTTGGGCGAGATCTTTCTGGGGGGGGAAAACGTCATCGGCCTGCCTCCGCGAGCGCGCCGGGTCGCTATGGTGTTCCAGTCCTACGCCCTCTACCCCCATATGACGGTGGCGGGCAACATCGCTTTCCCGCTCAAGTCCCAGGGCATCGTCCCCGAGGAACGATCGAAGAAGGTCGCATGGGCGGCGTCGCTTTTCGGAATCGACCATCTCCTCAGCCGGCGTCCCCGCCAGCTCTCCGGGGGTGAGCGCCAGCGGGTGGCGCTGGCCCGAGCACTGGTCCGGGAACCGACCGTATTCCTCCTCGATGAGCCGCTCTCCAACCTCGACGCCAAGCTGCGAGCAGCGGCTCGGGACGACTTGATGGAGTTCCAACGCGGCATCGGCACCACCGCCATCTACGTCACCCACGACCAGGTCGAAGCGATGGGCATGGGCGACCGGATCGCAGTGATGAATCGAGGAAAGATCCGACAACTGGGAACGCCTGAGGAGGTTTATCACCACCCGGCCGACACCTTCGTCGCCACCTTCCTCGGCTCCCCCCCAATGAACATGCTGGAGACCAGCGACTTCCTCTTCGGTTTCCGTCCGGAGCAGCTCTTGCCGGACAGCCTTGACCATGAGAACGGCGATCGGGTCCCCTTCACCTTCCATGTCAACCGAGTCGAGTACCTCGGCTCCGAGCGCTATCTCTACGGGCACATCCGAGAGCACGACGAGACCAAGGTGATAGGCATGCTTCCCGCCACCGTGAGCTTGCCGGTGGAAGCCGATCGCGACCACAAATTTTCGGTGGCCCGGGACCAGATCAGATTTTTCGACCGGGACTCGGGGCTCAAGATCCCACCGCGGGAACTCCCCTGACCGCGCTCGCGCAGGATCGGAGGCGTTACCTCACGGACCATCCCGGTTTTCTGGCCGGGTTGTTCATGTCCCCGGCAGTGCTTTACATCCTCGCCCTCGTCGGATTCCCCTTCGTTCTCGCCGTCGTCTACTCGTTCACCGATATCAGCACCGGCAATCCACAGTTGGACTTCGTCGGCTGGGAGACCTTTCGAAGAGTCCTCGCTGATCCGGTCTTCCGACAGTCCCTATGGAACACCTTCCGATTCGCGGTGATCGCCAACCTGCTGGTGGTGGTGTTTGCCACGGCGCTGGCAGAGGTGCTGACCCGGGATTTCAAAGGTAAGTGGCTGGTCCGGTTCCTGATCCTGCTGCCGTGGGTGGCGCCGGTGTCCCTCGCCACGGTGACCTGGTTGTGGACTCTCGACTCCATCTTCTCGCCTGTGGACTGGGTGCTGCGTCAAGTCGGTCTCATTACCGAGAACATGTACTGGCTGGGACTCCCAGACCTGGCCCGGACCTCGGTGGTTGCGGTGCAGGCCTGGCGGGTGATCCCGCTGGCGGCGGTGATCGTGATGGCGGGCCTTACGGCCATCCCCACCGAAATCAACGACGCAGTGGCGGTGGACGGAGCCGGGACCTGGCGGCGGATCTTTCAGGTGACCATCCCACTTCTGGCACCGATCATCGCGGTGGCGGTGCTCTTCGGGGTGATCCTGACTATCTCTGACATGAGCGTGGTTTACGTGCTCACCCGCGGTGGGCCAACCAACTCCACACAGGTGCTGTCCACCTGGGCGTTCATCAAGGGGATCGAAGGGGGTGCCCTCGGACAAGGAGCGGCGGTGGCTCTCTTCCTGTTGCCGGTGCTGGTGGGAATCACCGCCGTCGTTCTTCGACTCGCGCGGCGCCGAGAGGTGATGTGAGGTGACCTGGGCCGGCACCGATGTCGCCGCCTTGCGTCTTCGCGCCGATCGCCGCCGCCGCTGGGGACGAGTCGGGCTTTACTTCTCCGCTATCGGTTTCGCGCTCGTTGCTGCGTTTCCCTTCAGCTGGGCCGTCATCACCATGTTCAAGCAATCGAGCGACCTCTACGTCAAGGCCAATAACCCCTTCTGGTTCAACGAGGCCCCGACACTTGAGCACGTTCAGTACCTATTCAGCCAGACCAACTACCTGACGTTCCTTCGCAACACGGTGGTCGTCGGCCTGGCGGTGACGGCGATAACGCTCGTCCTCGCTCTCCCAGTCGCCTACGCCCTGGCCCGGCTCCGGCTCCGGTGGGGCGAGAGGATGGGGATTGCCATCTTCTTGGTGTACCTAATCCCCTCGACGTTGCTCTTCATCCCCATGACCAGGGTGGTGAACAACTTGGGACTCCAGGAGAGCCTGTGGGCCTTGATCATCGTTTACCCAACCATCACCATCCCGATCTCGGCTTGGCTTTTGATGGGATTCTTCAAGGGGATTCCGATGGACATCGAGGAGCAGGCATTGGTCGACGGTCAGAGCCGAATCGGGGCGATAACCCGGGTGGTTCTCCCCCTCATGTTTCCTGGAATCGTGGCGGTAGTCGTCTTCGCCTTCACACTTTCGGCGACCGAATTTATCTACGCGCTGTCGTTCAACAAGTCCTCCGCCGTGAAGACCATCGCCATCGGGGTTCCGACCGAGCTAATCCGTGGAGACGTCTTCTTCTGGCAGTCGCTCCAGGCGGCGGTGATCCTTTTCGTTGTCCCGGTCGCGCTGATCTTCAACGCCTTCCTCGATCGGTTCATCACCGGTTTCACGATGGGAGCGGTGAAAGGTTAAGAGCGACGGCAGCGCCGCCGCGGCACATCATGCGACAGCGAATTCCAGTAGGTCGTCGAACGTCATTGCAAGGCCGCGCTCGAAGGCCGCCTCAAATTCGTCATTGGTGAGACGCTCCATGGCCGCCATCCGTTGACGCTCGAAGACCTTCTGCTCATGAGGCAGTCGCTTCCTGCCCCGGAGCAGCTGCTCAGACCCACCGAGCAACACCGCTCCCTTCTCGGCGGACCCGGCCGCCAACTCGAATCCCGCCACCTCGACAAAGACTGTCACCATCACCACCGCGATCGAGCGATAGTCAGCCAGTTTCCTGAACTCGGCGCCCCAGGTCTTCTTGAGTTTGGCCATGGCGCCTATCGGATCGCCTCTTCTACCCATCACCAGTGCGGCTACGACGTCTTGTCGGCCGGGGGCACTCGGGATGCGGCCCAACTCGGAAAGGCGTTTCGAATACGCCTCAGCTCGCGCGAGGTCGTCAACGAACAATGCTTCGAAGAATGCCGTGGTGAGGGAGTTGCTCAACATCTCCATCGACCCCGTCCTCTCCGCGTATTGCAGGGCCTCGTCGAGCAGGAGGCCGCCCTGTTCGGTGTCCCCGCTGGCGTTGGCTAGCGATGCCAGCTCTTGGGAGGCGAACGCCATGCTTTGGAGGTCGTTGTTTGCTTTTGCGGCAGTGAGCTCCTCAGCGACGAGTTCAGCGCCGGTCTGGTAATCGCCCATTCGAATGGTGGCCATGGCCAGGTTGTGGATGGCGGCAATGGTGAGATCGGGGCGATCACCCTCCCGCAGACTCGCCAGCGCCGTTTCGAGATGCCGGCGGCCTGTTTCCAGATCTCCGTGGAGCAAGGCCAGGGTTCCGGCACCCAGCTGCGCCCGCCCCCAAGACGCTTGCTCAGCAGGCTCGAGATCGACAGCTTGGCGGAGCCATTCGCGGCCTTCATCTGAGTGATGGCGGATCATCCAGAAGCGATACAGGGTTCCGGCTAATCCCTGGGCCAGGGTCGCCCGACCGGCGTCGATCGACCAACGCAACGCCTGGCGGAGGTTGTCGTGGTCGACTTCAAGCCTCTCCTGCCAGCTGATCTCGTCGAGCCCGCGGAGGTGGGGGAGAGAGGTTTCGGCGAGACCTCGGTAGTAGGTCGCGTGCGCCTCTCGCACTTCCTCGGTGTCGCCCTCGGCAAGACGTTCTCGGCCGTACTGTCGAAGCGTTTCCAGCAACCGATAGCGGACTCCGTCGTAGCCGTCAGCTGCGATCACCAATGATTTGTCCACCAAATGGGAAAGGAGGTCGAGGACCCGCTGAGCTTCGAGGGGCGGGCCGGCGCACACGGCTTCTGCTGCCTCCAGGGTGAAACCCCCCTGGAAGACCGAAAGTCGATCGAAAAGGATCTTTTCCTGCTCCTCGAGCAGGTCGTAGCTCCAGTCGATCGCAGCCTGCAAAGTCTGCTGGCGGGGGAGGGCGGTGCGGCTTCCCCCGGTCAGCAGACGAAAACGATCGTCGAGCCGACTGGCAATCTGTTCGGGCGAAAGTATCCGCAATCGGGCGGCGGCCAATTCAATGGCAAGTGGCATTCCATCCAGGCGATGGCAAAGCGATGCCACCGCCCGGGCGTTCTCCGAGGTGACCCGAAAGCCGCTGCGGACCGCCTCAGCCCTGGCGGTGAAAAGCCGCACGGCGTCGAAGCGAGAGATGACGTCGGCAGATTCATCGAGGTCGGGGAAGTCCATTGAGCGCAGTTGATAAGGAACTTCGCCGGCCGCGCCCAACATCTCCCGACTCGTAGCCAGGATCCGGATCTGCGGTGCCGCCGCCAGCAGTCGCTGGGCAATCCAGGCGGCAGGGTCGAGTAGATGTTCGCAATTGTCGAGGATCAAGAGCAGTTCGAGCGGCCGCAGATGATCGATCAATACCTCTTCCAGCGTTTGACCTGATTGCTCGCGAATCCCGAGGGTGCCTGCTATGGCCCGGGCGACGCCATCGGGCTCGGCGACAGGGGCTAACTCAACCAACCAGACCCCATCGCGAAAAGCGTCGAGTAACGAGGTTGCGGCTTGGAGGGCGAGGCGGGTTTTGCCCGAGCCTCCCACTCCAGTCAGGGTGAGCAGGCGCGATCCGGAGATCAGCTTGATGGCCTCTTCGAGCTCCTGGTCCCGACCCACAAAACTGGTCGGTTGCAAAGGCAGGTTGTTGGCGGATGCGAGCGAATGTCGAAGCTCGCCGGTGGGTTCCAGCCCGGAGTGGACGGCCTCGAAGACTCGCTCGGTGGCGGAAAGATCACGGAGTCGGTGGGTCCCTCGATTTCTGAAACTGACCTCCGCCGGCGGCTCGTCCTTCACCAGACCATGGATCGCCTCGGTGAGAAGGACCTGTCCCCCCGAGGCGAGGGTCAAGAGACGGGCCGCCCGGTTAAGGGCGGGGCCGAAATAGTCTCCATTGCGCTCAGCCGCCACTCCGGAATGGAGTGCCATTCTCACCTTGAGGGTCATGTCTCCGGGCCACTTCTGAGCGGCGAGCGCCAGCTGGCCCTCGATGGCCGCTGACAGAGCCTCGGCTGGTCTGTGAAACGCGGTGGTGAAGGAGTCCCCTGCGGTCGAGAACACATGGCCTCCGTGCGCTTCAACGGTATCGCGCACCAATTGGTCGTGGATCTCCACCGCCTCGGCCATCTCCTGCGGATGTGCGTCCCAAAGACGGGTCGACCCTTCGATATCGGTAAATAGAAACGTGACCGTTCCAGTCGGGGCCGACGTCATAGCTCTGACATTCTGGCCTGGCAGATGGGGCCGGCGGCCCCGATTTGGCTAGGGTCGAAAGGTGGATTTTGCCTTCTCCCCCCGGGTGGAAACGCTGCGGTCCGAGCTCAGCAATTTCATGGACGAGAAGGTGTTCCCAGCTGAGTCGACGTATCGATTGCAGATGGATGAGAGCGGGGATCCCAACTTCTATCCCCCGATCATCGACGATCTCAAGAAGGAGGCCCGTTCCCGGGGACTATGGAACCTGTTTCTGCCTGACGAAAGCGGGCTGTCGGTATTGGAGTACGCCCCGCTGGCCGAGATCACAGGTTGGAGCCCGCATCTGGCCCCAGAGGCGCTCAATTGTTCGGCTCCCGATACCGGGAACATGGAGATCCTCCACATGTTCGGCACACCGGAGCAGAAGGAGCGGTGGCTCGCCCCGCTTCTGGCCGGCGAGATCCGGTCGTGCTTTTCGATGACCGAACCCGATGTGGCCTCTTCCGATGCCACCAACATCCGCACCCGCATCGAGAAAGACGGGGACGACTACGTAATCACCGGTCGCAAGTGGTTCTCCTCCGGGGCAGCCTCGCCTCGATGCAAGGTGGCGATCGTCATGGGAGTGACGAACCCAGAAGCAGATCCTCACCATCGACAGAGCATGATCTTGGTGCCGTTGGACAGTCCCGGCGTCATCGTCGAGCGCCAGCCGACCGTCTTCGGCTATCACGACCGGGGAGCCCACCCCGTGGTTCTCTACGACGGGGTCCGGGTTCCGGCCCACAACTTGCTGGGCGAGGAGGGCGGTGGCTTCGCAATCGCCCAGGCCCGCCTCGGTCCCGGTCGAATTCATCACTGCATGCGTGCCATTGGCGCGGCCGAACGATGCCTCGAGATGATGTGTCGCCGGGCTAAAGGACGGGTGGCCTTTGGCAAGGCGATTGCCGAGCAAGGAGTGGTCCAATCCTGGATCGCCGATGCTCGAATTCGGATCGAACAGGCGCGCCTTTTGATACTGAAAACCGCCTGGTTGATCGATCGATTTGGGGTCAAAGGGGCCCGCACCGAAATCGCGGCGATCAAGGTGGTGGCGCCCGACGTTCTTACTTTCGTTGCTGACCGGGCTATGCAGACCTTTGGTGCCGCCGGCTTCACCGACGACTTTCCCCTTGCTGAGCTGTGGTCCATGGGGCGATGGCTGCAGATCGCAGATGGGCCGGATGAGGTCCACCGCCGATCCGTTGCCCGAGCCGAATTGGGCCGGTTTGAACCGGGATTTACAGGGTAAGAAGCGGGAACGAAATCGACTTGACAGGCGTTTTAGGTTCCCTAAGAGATAACCGCGCGAACACATGACTGCTAGCCCTATGACCATAGAAACCGAGATCGTCTCCTGGCGAGATGACGCCGCCTGCATCGACTCCAAGGTCGACTTCTTCCCGAATCCTGAAGACGTGGCGGCGATCAGTGCCGCCAAAGAGATCTGTTCAACCTGCCCGGTGGCTGACGAGTGCCTTACCTACGCCATCGAGACCCGCCAGGGCGAAGGCATCTGGGGCGGTCACACGCCCAAGGAAAGAGTGAAGATCCGGCGCAAATGGTCCGAGCAGGTTCGGAGAGCTAGCTAGCCGGTTCTTGCTCTCACCGTCGACGGTGATAAAACAGAGCATGCTCGACGTCGACGAACTAAGGAACGAGTTCCCGGCTTTCGCCGGGCCCCAGATCTTCCTCGACGGGCCCGCCGGGACGCAGACACCCCGTCGGGTGATCGAGGCGGTGTCGGGAGCCATGGCCACGTCGATGTCGAACGTCGGGGGCGATTTTCCGAGCTCCTATCGATCTTCCGACCTGGTCAACATTGCTCGTCAGGCAGGAGCCGATCTCACCGGTGGTTCGCTGGAGGAGATCGTCTTCGGAGCCAACATGACCTCCCTCACGTTCGCTCTCAGCCGCGCCCTGGCGGAAGAGTGGCAGGAAGGGGATCGAATCGTCCTATCGGCCCTCGACCATGACGCCAATGTCACCCCCTGGGTGTTGGCAGCTCGCTCCCGCGGGGTGGAGATTGTCTTCGCCGAGCTCGGCGCCGATGCTTCCCTCGACCTCGATCATCTCGAATCGCTCATCGACGATCGCACCCGACTGGTCGCGGTCACCGGTTGCTCGAATGCCTTTGGATCGCTCGTCGATGTAGGCCGGGTGGCGGCGACCGCCGCCCGGGTGGGAGCCCTCAGCTACATCGATGCGGTCCACTTGGCGCCGCACCGATACCTCGACGTCGGGGCTATTGGCTGCGACTTCCTCGTTTGCTCGGCATACAAGTTCTTCGGACCCCATCTGGGAATCCTCTGGGGGCGCCGATCCCATCTTTCGCGTCTGCCGGCTTTCAAGGTCCGACCGGCGCCGGACGTGGGGCCGGCGCGTTGGGAGACCGGAACCCCGCCGTTCGAACTGCTGGCGGGTTTCGTCGCTGCGGTCGACTATCTCGCCTCGCTCGGGTGGGGTGGCGACCGTCGCGGAGCACTCGAATCGGCTTTCCGCGAAATCCGGGAGCAAGAGTCGCTGCTGGGCGAGCGCTTTCTCGCCGGGCTGGGAGACAACGTCACACTGGTTGGCCCGCCCTCCATGGAAGGAAGGGTTTCCACCTTCGCCGTCGACCTCGCCGGGGTTCCCGCCCCCGAGGTCCAAAAGCGCTTGGGCGAACTGGGAATCGCCACCTGGGCTGGTCACTATTACGCCGTCGAACCGATGCGTCGGCTCGGTTTCCTCGATCGCGGTGGGCTGGTGCGGATCGGGTTCCTCCATATCAACACACCCGCCGAGGTGGATGCGGTCCTCGATGGCCTGGCCCAGATCGCGGGAGCGGCATGACCGACTACGGGTTTGCCACCAGGGCGATTCACGCCGGCCAGCGCCCCGATCCCGAGACCGGAGCCCGGGCGATGCCGATCTACGCTTCGACTTCCTTCGTTTTCGAGGATGCCCAGACGGCGGCGGATCTCTTCGCCCTCCAAACCTTCGGGAACATCTACACCCGGATCGGCAACCCCACCAACGCCGCCTTCGAAGAACGGATGGCCTCCCTCGAAGGTGGGCTGGGAGCCCTGGCGACGAGTTCGGGGCAAGCCGCCCAGCTGATCTCGATCCTCACCCTCTGCCAGAAGGGGGACGAGATCGTGGCGGCGCGAAATCTCTACGGGGGGACGTACACGCAGTTCGACGTCACTCTTCGGCGAATGGGAATCGACGTTCATTTCGTCGACCCCACGCCAGCCGCTTTTGCGGCAGCCCTCACCGAGAAGACCAAATTGCTCTACGGGGAGACCATTGGAAACCCACGGGCCGAAGTATTCGATATCGAGGGGGTTGCCGGCGTGGCCCATGACCATGGCCTGCCCCTCATCATCGACAACACCTTTGCCACTCCTTTCCTGTGTCGCCCCATGGAATGGGGAGCAGACATCGTCGTCCACTCCGCGACCAAGTTTCTTGGTGGTCACGGCGTTGTCATCGCCGGGGTGATCGTCGAGTCGGGACGGTTCCCTTGGGATAACGGCAACTTCCCGTTGCTGGTCGACCCCTCGCCTGCCTATCACGGGCTCCGCTTCTGGGACAACTTTCGGGAGTACGGCTATCTGATGAAAGCCCGCACCGAACTTCTCCGTGATGTCGGGGCGGCGCTCTCTCCCTTCAATGCCTTCATGCTGTTGCTGGGCCTCGAAACCTTGCCGCTGCGCATGGATCGGCACGTCGCCAACGCCCGGGCGGTGGCCGATCATTTGTCACAGCACCCGGCCGTAGCCTGGGTGAGCTATTCAGCTGCTGAAGACCCCATGGTCCAAAAATATGTTCCCGGCGGGCCGGGGGCGGTGTTCACCTTCGGAGTCAAGGGTGGTTTCGAGGCGGGACGTCAGTTCATCGAGAAAGTCGAGCTGGCATCTCACCTGGCCAACGTTGGCGACGCCAAGACCCTTGTCATCCACCCTGCCTCCACCACCCATCAGCAGGTTCCGCCTGAGGAACGGGCCGCCTCCGGGGTCGGCGACGACATGATCCGGATCTCGGTCGGGATCGAAGATGTGGCCGACATCATCGCCGACCTCGATCAGGCACTGGTGACATGATCCCCGAGGCCACTCCTCTCGAGCGTCTCGAGATTCTGCGCAGCTCGCGAACTGTCGCCCTGGTAGGTGTTTCGCCCAACCCTCTGCGTTCTTCGAACTTTGTCGCCACCTACCTCACCCGAACTCCCTACACGGTGTGGCCCGTTAATCCCCATGCCGACGAGGTCCTAGGAAAGAAGGCGTATCCGACGTTGGCAGACCTCCCCGAGCCACCCGACATCGTCGACTGCTTTCGCAAGGAGTCCGAATTGCCGGGGGTGGTGAAGGAGGCGATCGCGGTCGGGGCCAAGGTGGTGTGGTTCCAGCTGGGTCTGCGTAACGACGAAGCCGCCGAGATGGCCATCGAGGCGGGTCTGAAGGTAGTTCAGGACCGTTGCTTGAAGATCGAGCACGCCCGCTTCGCCGGCGGCTTGCACCTGTCCGGCTTCGACACCGGGGTGATCTCGAGCAAGCGGCGGCGGCCGGTCTAGCTCTAGACCAAGGAAGAATCCCGGAGTCTGAATTAGTACTTGACTCTTCCCCGACGTCAACGTCGACAATCACCTGATGGCCAAGCTGGAAGACGACCTTCTCACCATCGGAGCCTTCGCCAAGCGCTCACGGCTTTCTCCGCGAGCGCTGCGCATTTACGACGAGCTCGGCCTGCTCCCCCCGGTCGTAGTCGATCCTCAAACGGGGTATCGCTACTACCAGCCCGAGCAGGTGGAGAAAGCTCGTCTCATTGGGTTGATGGTGACGGGCGCACTCTTCGTCGTCTACCACGGCGAGGTCAACAAGGACTCCGACGGGCCGGTAGAGGTGTGCGTGCCCTTCTCCGGAACCGTGGAGCCCAACGGCGAGGCGCAGGTGCGCAAGGAACCGGCCCATGACGAGTTCTTCACGCGAATCACCAAAGCCCAAGTCGAGTTCCCGATGATTCTCGACGCATACGAGGCTGTGCACAGGTGCATCGCCGAGACTGGTCGGACGCCGGCGGGTTCGCCGCGCGAGGTGTACTTCGCCGACTGGGATGCCGTGGGCCTTCCGACCCCGCCTGCGATATCGCCTGGCCGGTGGAGAGTCTTAAGGCGGGTTAGAACCCGCCTGCTTCATCGCTCGCTTTTGCTCGCGCAGGACGGCGATGTCGTCCCACTTGGCGACGTCGGCGATGCTGGGCCAATCGGCGGCGACTGCCTCCCAGCCCTCGGGCCGAATTCCGAGACGCTTTCCCAGGAGGCCGACGAAAATCCGCGACTTGGCCCTGCCAAAACCCGGCAAGGCCTCTAAACGGCGCAGCAGCTCCTGACCCGAAGAAGCCGTCTCCCACAGCGAGTCCGCCGAGCCCCCATAATTTTCGACCAGCGCTTGGCAAAGGTCCTGAGTGCGCTTTGCCATCGACGCCGGATAGCGATGAATGACGGGCGGCCCTCGGAAGGCCGCTTCCAGTTCGTCGGGGGGCGTAGCGGCGAGGTCGCCAGCATCGAGAGGCCGTCCCAGACGCTCGGAGAGCAGCTTGGGCCCATAGAAGGCCCGTTCCATTGGGAACTGCTGATCGAGCAGCATCCCGATCAGGAGAGCCAGCCCGCTCGAAGCCAGAAGCTGGTTGGCGTCCTCATCTTGGGTGAAAGGGAGTGATGAAGGTCGATCCACAAACCGACGCTAGCGAGCCCGACGTCGCTCCCACCAACGGGCCCCGCCGACGCCGCCCGCGATGAGCCCGGCCAAGGGGAGCGTGAGGGCGAACCCGTTGAGGCCGTCTTCATCGGCGATGCCGTAGCGGGCGAGCAACCCAAGCCCGGCGCAGGCGCAGACGACCGCCAATATCGGCCGCCACGATGCAGGGTGGGGCCGACGATCGGCGTGGGGGCGCTCGTAGCGCCCGAAGACGCCGAGGAAAGGGAGGGTGACCAGCACCAGCGCCAGGAACCACAGCGGGCGGGTGAGCCACCAGCTCGGGGTGTCGACTGCAATCCCGAGTCCGGGTCCCCCCAACACCGCCAGCAGGCCGATCAGCCCGACCATCGCAGTCAGATGCCATAGATAGAGCGTCATGATGCGGCCGTTGACCAGGATCGTGGCGGCCCAGTTTTGCTCCCGGGCCAGGAACCGCCGAGCCGGTCCTTCCAAAGCCAGCAACAACCCGGTCTGAAACACACCAAGGGCAACCAGCGTGACCTTGGGGGGTTGGCTGTTAGTCACCGCCGCGGTGTCGAGGCCGACCATCGCCACCGGATAGGGACCCAAGGCGACCAAGGCGGCGGTGGCAGCAAGTCCCGCCAAGGCCAGACCGAAGCGGGCGCCGGCATTGCCGAGCTTGGCGTCTGCCCAGGCATAGCCCAGGCTGTGAATCGTTCCCCAGACAAAGAGATAGTTCAGGTAGCCGACATAGTCGAGACCCAGCCCCAGGCTGACGAGATCGATCAGCCCGGCAACGACCGCGGTGCAGGCGATCGAAGCCCAACCCCACTTCTCCCACGCCGCCAGGGTGAGCGGGGCCAGGGCAACGATGGCGACGTAGGTGGCGAGAAACCACACCGGGACCAGGGCCGCCTGCGATCCGAGCCGCACCAGCTCGACGTCGATCCCTCGATTGAGCAGCGCTGCCGCCCCAAAGGACCAGACGATCAGCAAAGGCACCACCGGGAGAAGAAGACGGCGGAGGCGCGCCGTGAGCCAGGCCCCGTATGGCTCGTGCCGGCGCCTGGCGGCCCGGAGGCCGGCGGCATTGGCATATCCACCGACCAGGAAGAAGATCGGCATCACCTGGAGGATCCATGTCAGGTAGTGCACTCGGCGGTTCTCGGTGAGAAGGTTGAACACCTCCAGCCCATCGGCTCCGAAATAGGCCCCTGCCATCAGCCAATGTCCGAAAACCACCACCATGATCGAGGCTGCCCGCAGAAAGTCGACATAGCGATTGCGCGACTCGGGAGTCTGGCGGGCCATCTCCCTGGTTCGGGCCAATTGGGTCATGAGGAGATGATCGGCGCTCCGCGGCCGCCCGTCGAGTAGGGAAACCCCTGATTGTCAGCCGCCAAGTATCAGCTGCTTGCTCGGTGGAGGAAGGCCGCCATCTGCTCCCGCAATACCGACTCACCGGGGCAGAAGAAGAGAGGCGAGGCCGAGCATCCCTTGGTGATCCCGCTTTGGTAGAGGGCAGCAATGTCGCCGGCGTGGGTGCCGCCGACATCGGCGAAGGGGTTCGGAGCTCCCGTCGGAATATCGAAGGCCCGGACGAGGAAGCTCGCCATCTGCTCCCGGGTGACTGATTGCTCGGGGCAATAGCTCCCAGCGGCGCAGCCGGTGGTGATGCCGGCGGCCGCCAGGCTGTTGATGTCGGCTTCATGCGAGCTGCCGATGTCATCGGAGAAGAAGTCTTGGGAGGCCGGGGCCAAGTCGAGCGCTCGAACGAGGAAGGTCGCCATCTGCGCTCTCGTCACCGGCAAGCGGGGACAGAACCAGTCGTTGAAAGGAGGGTTGCAGCCGATGGTGATTCCTTCGGCGGCCGCCCATTCGATATCAGGGGCGAAGGGGTTCTGATCATCATCACCGAAACGACCGACGAAGTTGTAGGAGGGCGGATCGTCGCACTCGAAGTCGGGGGAGCGAAACCACCCATCGATGTCGCTGTAGATCTGTCGGTTGCCAAGGGCGATCGCCACCGCACCAGAGGCGTTCAACCGGTAGAGGTCGCCATTCCCGTCGCCGTCGTAGTCGGAGATTCGGAAGATGTCGTCTGCGGCCACCGAGAGCGGGATCGAGATGGTCTCAGCGGCGGCGACATAGCCGGAAGCCGCCAGGATCACCTGAAGAGATCCATTCGGGGCCAGTCGGTAGAGGTCAGGAACTCCGTCGAGGTCCCTCTCTCCGATCATCACCCGTCCCGCCCCGGCGGGGAGCTCAGCCGATAGAAGCAATGACCCGTATCCCGAGCCGCCGTCCCAGATTTCGAGGTCGGACCCGTCCACCTTGTAAAGGTCGGCCCTTCCGTCCGAGTTGTAATCAGCCAGGAGGAGAGTCGCCGAGGAGTCGGCGGAGGCGCCGGTGCTGACGGTGCGGACGTCCTGGTAAAAGCCCTTGGCCTGGTAGATCCGCAACTCGACCCGGCCTCCGGACGTGGAGGCGAAGGCGATGTCGGGGCGGCCGCCGAACGCGGTATTGCCGAAGATGGCCTGCTGCCCGGTCGGTGCCCCCGGCAACTGGAAACGGGAAAACCCGCACATTCCGAAATCGGCCCAGGATCCGGTGATTTCGAGGGTGGGTCCGGCCACCGGGTGCTGGCGAATGCGGACGGCGTCGACGGCGCCGTCTCCGGTCAAGTCGGCCAGAGCATCTACGGCTCCGCTTTGTCGCGGGCCGAGGGCGGTGCTGGGGGTCGACACCGCCTCCCCGAACGGTGCCCGGGGGGCGAGCGAGGGGTAAGGGGCAGGAACCGGGCCGTAACCGGGAGTGGCGGCGGGACCCATCCACGAATAGTGCATCGCGTCCTTGCTTCCCACCCAGTCGCCTCCCCAGCAGAAGCCGGCCTGGCGCCATGCGTTGACGTACCACTCGGGCATGTCGGTGATCAGGCTCGAGGCGGTTGGGTTCGAGCGCGAGTTGATGTCGACCGCCGCCCCGAAGGCGTGATAGCTGATCGATCGGGTACCGGTCACGGTGCGAGCGGTGAAGCCGAAGGTCTCGCCGGATCGAGTCGGGTAGTTGCCCCCCGCCGCGGCGAGGTTGGCGGCTACCTGGTTGAAGGCAGCGAGGGCGCGGCCATGTACCCGGACCGTGAGCCCACCGGAGAAAGGAACCGGCCAGAAAACCGACGCCGCCCGGGCCTGACCGATGGTTCTGCCAAACATGGCGCCGAAGGGACCCCGTAAAGGCTCAGAGTCAGCCAATCCCCCCTGGTTGCGAGCGAGCGCCGAAAAGAGTCGGGGGACGCCACAACCGTTCGACTCCGAGTAGGTCGCCTCTACGTCTCCACCGCCATCGGCACGGGCAGCCAGCGGGAGCATCGTGAACAGAAGGACAGCTCCCAAGATCAGCCGTCCCCGGCGTGAACTCCCCCGGGAGCCATGGACGCCCAATGGCTTGGGTGCCATGCCGTCACCCTAGCCTGCCCAGGTGGCGCCCAAGGTCAGCAGATTCAACGAGCGCCTGCGGCCGTTCGGCTCGACCATCTTCGCCGACATCACCTCGCGAGCCGTGGCCGCCGGGGCGATCAATCTCGGTCAGGGCTTTCCCAACTTCGACGGACCGAACTTCGTCAAGGAGGCTGCCATCGAGGCGATCCATCGGGGGATGGGCCAGTACGCCCCGACCAACGGATTACCGGATCTGGTGGCGGCACTCGCCAAGCGCTACCGCCCGACTCTCGGTGAGATTGATCCCGCCCGGCACGTCACCGTCACCTCCGGTTGCACTGAAGCTCTGGCGGCCACGTTCCTCGGGGTTCTCCAGCCCGGCGACGGGGTCATCCTGATCGAGCCCACCTACGACGCCTACCCGGCAGACGTTGCCCTCGCCGGCGCCCATCCGCAGTTTCTGACGCTGGGGCCACCAGACTTTGGCCTCGACCCCGAGAAGCTCGAGGCGTTGATCACGGAAAAGACTCGAGCAATCGTGGTCAACACCCCGCACAATCCCAGCGGACGGGTCTTCTCCCTCGAAGAGTTGGCTGCGATCGCCGAGGTCTGCCGACGCCACGACCTGATCGCCATCACCGACGAGGTCTACGAGCACTTGGTCTACGAGGGCGAGCATGTCTCACTCGGGTCGATGGAGGGAATGTGGGAGCGGACGATCACCCTTTCCTCTCTCGGCAAGACGTTCTCTCTCACCGGCTGGAAGGTGGGCTGGGCGGTGGCGCCCACCGAACTGACCAACGCCATCCGCTCGGCTCATCAGTTCCTCACCTTCGCCACCGCTACCCCCCTCCAACATGCGGCCTCGGTCGCTCTCGGAGCACCGGCCTCATACTTCCAAGAGCTGCGGGAGTCCTACCGGTCGAAGAGGGACTTGCTGGCGGCGGGCTTGGACCGTCTCGGCTTTGAGATCTTCATGCCGGCCGGCACGTATTTCTTGATGGCCGACCACTCTCGGTTCGGTGACCGTGACGATGTCGCTTTCGTCCACCGCTTGATCGATGAGGTCGGTGTTGCCGCCATCCCCCCCAGCGCCTTCTATCACGATCCGCAAGTGGCAAAGCGATTGGTTCGTTTCGCCTTCTGCAAAGACGAGGCGACGCTGGTCGAGGCCCTGGAACGCCTGAGCAACCTGAAGCCGGTTGCTCGCTAGTCCTCCAACATCTCCTCGAGGATCCGAAGACCCTGCACCAGCTGGCCGAGCTCCCGTTCGGTCCGGCCGCGAAGCCGAGACGCCATCGCCCGCACCCGGTTGGCTCTCGCCCTGTTGACCATTCGCCGACCCGCCGGGGTCAGTCGGACGACGACGCTGCGCCCGTCCAGTGAGTTTTCGAGTTTCTTGACGAACCCCGCCTCTTCCAGCATCAGCACCATCCGGGTGATGGCGGGCCGGCTGACCGAGAGGGCGTCGGCCAGTTCACTGACCGTCAGCTGGCTCACGTTCTGGCCGAGGCCAGCCCTCTCCAGGGCAGCCAGCAACTCGATGCGTTCCACCGAAAGGCCGGTGTCTTCCTCGAGTGCCCGAAATTGCCGCGACCACCGGGTGAGGACGGCTTCGGCTCGAACCGAGGTCAGGTTGGTGGCGGTGCGCCGGAGAGGGGAGGGAAGCGAAGGGGTCTCCACCCTTCATACGGTAAACCCCACAAGTTCTGCCAAGCCCTTGACGAATTTCCCGATCTTGCGATAGAGTGACCCCCGTTCTCCGGAACCACCGGACCGTGCTTCCCGCACGGCCGGAATGATTAGATCCTCTGTTTGGGGTTTGCTTGCGCGTCTGCTAGCATCCCCATTGCCTGTCCCTGAACCACCCCCAAGGAGGATCCCCGTTGGCTTCGCGCGTGGCCGAACGCTTGTCCTTTGCCAAGATCCCGGAGGTTCTGCCTCTGCCCGATCTATTGGCCGTCCAGCACGAGTCTTTTCAATGGTTTATCGATGAGGGCTTGCGAGAGATCTTCGAGGAGATCTCTCCGATCGAGGACTTCACCGGTTCTCTCGCCCTCGAACTGACCGATCATCGCTTTGGCGATCCGCCTCACTCCCTTGAGGAGTGCAAGGAACGCGACCAGAACTACGCCAAGCCGCTCTTCGTCACCGCGCGCTTCATGAACCGGGGGACCGGGGAGATCAAGGAGCAGCAAGTCTTCCTCGGCGATTTCCCCATCATGACTGAGCACGGTGTGTTCATCATCAACGGCACCGAGCGGGTGGTGGTCTCCCAACTCGTTCGCTCTCCCGGCGTCTATTTCGACGAGGCCGACGACAAAGGTTCAGATCGCAAGATCTACTCGGGACGGATCATCCCCGGGCGCGGCGCCTGGCTCGAGTTCGATACCGACAAGCGCGACACCATCGGAGTGCGCGTCGACCGCAAGCGGCGGCAGTACGTCTCGGCATTCCTTCGGGCCCTTGGCATCGCCGAGACCGACCAGGAGATCCTTGACCTCTTCGATGGAGCCGAGTCGATCAAGAACACGATCGAGCGCGATACCGCCCACGATCGTGATGAGGCCCTGGTTGATCTCTATCGCAAGCTTCGTCCCGGTGAGCCCACCACGATCGAATCCGCCAAGAACCTGATCCAGACTCTTTTCCGCAACCCCAAGCGTTATGACCTCACCCGGGTCGGCCGCTACAAGGTGGCGCAGAAGTTCAACGACGAGAACGACCCCGACAACAAGATGCTCCGTGACGAGGACATCCTCGACACGATCAAGTACCTGGTTGCCCTCCACGCTCGTCAGCCCACGGTTGTCACCCATCGGGGAGTCGAGGTGCCGGTGGCGATCGACGACATCGATCACTTCGGGAACCGGCGGATTCGCACCGTTGGCGAACTGATCCAAAATCAGGTGCGGGTGGGACTGACCCGTCTCGAGCGGGTGGTGAAGGAGCGCATGACCACCCAGGATCCGGATGCGATCACCCCCCAGAGCCTGATCAACATCCGTCCCGTCACGGCCTCGATCAAGGAGTTCTTCGGTACCTCCCAGCTGAGCCAGTTCATGGACCAGCCCAACCCGCTGGCCGGGCTCACTCACCGACGCCGATTGTCGGCGCTGGGACCAGGGGGCCTATCGCGAGAGCGGGCCGGCTTCGAGGTGCGCGACGTTCACCCTTCCCACTACGGGCGGATGTGCCCGATCGAAACTCCTGAAGGACCCAACATTGGCCTCATCGGCTCATTGGCCACCTACGCCAGGGTCAATCGGTATGGGTTCATCGAGACCCCCTATCGCCGGGTGGAAAAGGGACGAGTCACCGATCAGGTCGACTACCTCACCGCCACCGAGGAGGAGCGCCACGTCATCGCCCAGGCCAATGCTCCGCTGCGGGAGGATGGTCGGTTTCGCAACGACCGGGTCCTGGTCCGAAAGGGGAGCGAGGTCGACTCGGTCACCCCGTCCCAGGTTGACTATATGGACGTCTCCCCGAAGCAGATCATTTCGGTTTCGACGGCCCTGATTCCCTTCCTCGAACACGACGACGCCAACCGCGCTCTCATGGGCTCCAACATGCAGCGCCAGGCTGTGCCGTTGCTCCGCTCCGATGCCCCTCTGGTGGGGACCGGAGTCGAAGGCCGGGCCGCCCTCGACTCAGGCGACATGGTCGTGTCGACCGTGACCGGTGACGTCATCGAGGTCACGGGTGAGCACATCATCGTCAAGGACCGCGACAACCGGAAGCACACGTTCAAGCTGGCCAAATTCGACCGCTCCAATCAAGGGACCTGCATCAACCAGAAACCCCTGGTGAGGGAAGGTGACAAGATCAAGGCCGGCGAGGTCCTCGCCGACGGCCCCTCCACCGACCAGGGCGAGCTCGCCCTCGGTCGCAACCTGTTGGTGGCCTTCATGCCCTGGCAGGGCCACAACTTCGAAGACGCCATCATCATTTCCGAGCGCCTGGTGAAGGATGACCTGCTGACTTCGATCCATATCGAAGAGCATGAGATCGATGCCCGCGACACCAAGCTTGGGGCCGAGGAGATCACCCGCGACATTCCCAATGTCGCCGAGGAGATCCTGGCCAACCTCGACGAGGACGGGATCATCCGTATCGGCGCCGAGGTGGGACCGGGCGATTATCTGGTCGGAAAGGTCACCCCCAAGGGCGAGACCGAGCTCACCCCGGAAGAAAGGCTTCTGCGGGCGATCTTCGGTGAGAAGGCCCGAGAAGTGCGCGACACCTCTTTGAAGGTCCCTCACGGCGAATCTGGCAAGGTCACGTCCGTGAAGGTGTTCAAGAGGTCGGAGGGCTTCGAGCTTCCGCCCGGTGTTAATGAGCTGGTCCGGGTTTACGTGGCCCAGAGCCGCAAGATCTCGGAGGGAGACAAGCTGGCCGGGCGCCATGGCAACAAGGGCGTGATCTCGAAGATCCTGCCGGAAGAGGACATGCCGTTCCTTGAGGACGGCACGCCGGTCGACATCATCCTCTCGCCGCTGGGTGTCCCGTCCCGAATGAACCTGGGCCAGGTGCTGGAGACGCACCTGGGCTGGGCGGCCGCGGCCGGGTGGAAACCGTTCCGTTCCGACAGTCCCGCCTCAGCTGGAACCGAGGGGTGGACCAAGGTTGCCACCCCGGTATTCGACGGCGCTCGCGAAGAGGAGCTGGCTGCGGTCTTGGCCAATTCACTCCCCAATCGCGATGGCGTGCAGCTCGTAGGCGAGTCCGGCAAAGCCGTGCTCTACGACGGCCGCAGCGGCGATCCTTTCGATACTCCGATCACGGTCGGCTACATCTACATGCTGAAGCTCGTCCACTTGGTCGACGACAAGATCCATGCCCGCTCGACCGGCCCCTACTCGATGATCACCCAGCAGCCGCTGGGTGGGAAAGCGCAGTTTGGTGGACAGCGGTTCGGCGAAATGGAGGTTTGGGCCCTCGAGGCCTATGGCGCCGCCTACGCCCTCCAGGAACTGCTCACCATCAAGTCCGACGATGTTCAGGGCCGGGTCAAGGTTTACGAGGCGATCGTCAAGGGCGACAACATTCCAGAGCCCGGTGTCCCGGAGTCATTCCGGGTGCTGGTGAAGGAGATGCAGAGCCTTTGCCTGAACGTCGAGATGCTGGCCGCGGGCGAAGAGGTCGAGCTGCGTGATCTCGACGACGACTTCCGTCCCTCGGAATCACTCAATATCGATCTCTCCCGGCCCGAGCGCCCGGAAGCAGATTGATACAGATATCACACGTCAGATTTTCAGACACGAACGCTGATCAACTAGGAGAAGTAATTGGCAAATCAGGTCTTTGACGAACTCAAGATCGGCCTCGCCTCGAGCGACCAGATTCGCGCCTGGTCGTTCGGAGAGGTCAAGAAGCCGGAAACGATCAACTACCGCACCCTCCGTCCAGAGAAGGAGGGGCTTTTCGACGAGCGCATCTTTGGTCCACAGCGGGACTGGGAGTGCTACTGCGGAAAGTACAAGCGAATTCGCTACAAGGGAATCATCTGCGAGCGTTGCGGGGTCGAGGTCACCCGCTCGAAGGTTCGCCGCGAGCGCATGGGGCATATCGAGTTGGCAGCTCCGGTCACCCACATCTGGTTCTTCAAAGGCGTGCCGAGCCGTCTCGGGTACCTGCTTGACATGTCGCCCAAGGAACTGGAGAAGGTGATCTACTTCGCCGCCTATCTGATCACCGACGTCGACCATGACAAGCGTCACAAAGACCTCTCCGAGCTCGAGGAAAACCTGCAGGCCGAGAAGCAGGTGATTCAGGACGAGTTCGATCAGTGGAAGCAGCAGCGTCTCGAGCGGCTCGAGGTCGAGCTCTCGCAGATGGAAGAGGGTGGTGCCAAGGGCCAGGAGATCTCAGCTCGCCGCCGCGAGGTCGAAAAAGAGATGCGGGAGCGTGAAGAGCGAGCCAAGCGCGAGATCGAACTGATCCAGGATGCCTTCGACATCTTCGGCAAGATGGAGCCCAAGACCCTGGTCGAGTCCGAGCCTCTCTGGCGCGCGATCTCAGATCGCTATGACCAGTACTTCAAAGGAGGGATGGGCGCCGAGTCGGTAAAGAACCTTCTCGATCACCTCAATCTCGACGATGAGCTGGCCAAGCTCCAGCAAGACCTGGCCGCCAACTCCGCCCAGAAGCGGCAGCGGGCAACTCAGCGGATCAAAGTCGTGCGGCCCTTCTGGGAAGGCAAGAACCGGCCTCGTGACCTGATCCTCGAGACGGTCCCGGTGATTCCGCCTGATCTGCGCCCCATGGTGCAGCTCGACGGTGGTCGCTTTGCCACCTCTGATCTCAATGACCTCTATCGAAGAGTCATTAACCGCAACAACCGGTTGAAGAGGCTGCTCGATCTCGGCGCTCCCGAGATCATCGTTAACAACGAGAAGCGGATGCTACAGGAAGCCGTCGATGCCCTTTTCGACAACGGCCGACGCGGACGGGCGGTGACGGGCCCCGGCAACCGCGCCCTGAAATCGCTCTCGGACATGTTGAAGGGAAAGCAGGGACGGTTCCGACAGAATCTGCTCGGGAAGCGGGTCGACTACTCGGGCCGCTCGGTCATCGTCGTCGGACCCCAGCTCCAGCTCAACCAGTGCGGGCTTCCCAAGGTGATGGCGCTTGAGCTCTTCAAGCCCTTCGTGATGAAGCGGCTGGCGGAAAAGGGCCACGCGCAGAACATCAAATCGGCCAAGCGGATGGTGGAGCGGCAGCGGCCCCAGGTCTGGGACGTCCTCTCCGAGGTGATCCAGGAGCACCCGGTGCTGCTCAACCGTGCCCCCACCCTCCACCGTCTCGGGATCCAGGCTTTCGAACCGGTCCTGGTCGAGGGCAAGGCGATCCAGATTCACCCTCTGGTTTGTGAGGCGTTCAACGCCGACTTCGACGGTGATCAGATGGCAGTCCACCTGCCACTCTCCGCAGAAGCGCAAGCCGAGGCGAGGGTGTTGATGATGTCCACCAACAACGTCCTCCGCCCATCGAACGGCCGGCCGGTCATCACCCCATCCCAGGACATGGTGATCGGGATGTATTACCTGTCGGAGTCGGTCACGGGCGCCGGTGATCCCCCCGTCTTCGGAACGGTGGAGGAAGCCAGCATGGCCTATGACCTCGGTCAACTCGGCCTCCATACGCCGATCAAGCTGCGGGTCGGAGAGCGCGCCGGCACCCCCGAGCGGCACGAGCAGTTCAAGACCGCTCTTCGGGGATTGATCACCGACGAGCCGGTCGACGGGACCAAGCTCTTCGAGACCACCCTGGGAAGGGCCGTGATCAACTCGGCCTTTCCGGTGGACTTCCCCTACATCAACTCGGCCCTCTCGAAGGGAGACATCGGTCGGCTTATCGAGGTCGTTATCGAGCATTACCCCCGTTCGGACGTAGCCGCCACGCTTGATGCCATCAAGGATCTGGGGTTCCGCTATGCCACCAAAGCCGGCCTCACCATCGGCCTCGAGGATGTCAAGACGCCCGGAAACAAGGCGGAGATCCTCTCGGGATACGAGATCATGGCTGACAAGGTGCAACAGCAGTTCCTCAAGGGCGTCATGACTGAAGAGGAGCGGCGTCAGGAGCTGATCGAGATCTGGACCAGAGCCACCGACGACGTCAAGGACGCGATGGAGGCCAACCTCAAGTCCGAGAAGTTCAATCCGCTCGACATGATGGTCGGATCCGGCGCCCGCGGGAACATGCTGCAGGTGCGCCAGATCGCCGGGATGCGAGGCCTGGTGGCCAATCCCAAGGGAGACATCATCCCCCGGCCGATCGTGTCGAACTTCCGGGAAGGGCTCTCGGTCCTCGAGTACTTCATCTCCACCCACGGCGTCCGCAAAGGTCTGGCCGACACCGCCCTGCGAACTGCCGACTCCGGATACCTGACCCGTCGCCTGGTCGACGTCAGCCAGGAAGTGATCATCAAGCAAGCCGACTGCGAGACGGACAAGAGCATTCGGGTGGCGACCATCGACGAGCGAGGCCGTCCGATCCGGAATCTCCGTTCTCGGGTCTTCGGCCGGGTGCTGTCCGATGACGTCAAGGTCGATCGCAAGATCGTCGAGGGTGACGACATCAAGCTCTCGGCGGGCACCCTCCTCGGCACGAGGGAGATGCAGTTGATCTTAGCAACGCCGGGAATCACGGAGTTGCGGGTCCGTTCGCCTCTCACCTGCGATGCCCCACTTGGAGTGTGCCAGCAGTGCTATGGCCTCTCCCTCGCCACTGGAAAGCAGGTCGAGCTGGGAGAAGCGGTCGGGATCATGGCCGCCCAATCCATCGGCGAACCTGGCACCCAGCTGACCATGCGCACCTTCCATACCGGTGGCGTCGCCGGTGAGGACATCACTCACGGGTTGCCGAGGGTGGTCGAGCTTTTCGAAGCTCGCACTCCCAAGGGGAAGGCGGTGCTGGCCGAGGTCGGGGGACCGGTCCAGATCATCGACGACGACGAAGGCAAGCGGGTTGTGGTCGACGCCAAGGAGGGCGAGGCCGCATACGGTGTATCTCGCCGGGCCCGACTTCGCATCGCCGACGGTGACGTGATCGAGGCCGGGACCCAGCTCACCGAGGGTCCGTTGGATCCGAAGGAGGTCCTCGAGGTGCGCGGAGTCCGGGCAGCTCAGCAGTATCTGGTCGACCAGGTGCAGGAGGTCTACCGGTCTCAGGGCGTGGAAATCCACGACAAGCACATCGAGCTGATCGTCCGTCAGATGCTCCGCCGGATCAGGGTGGTGAACCCGGGCGACTCGGAGTTCATGCCGGCCGAGCTGGTCGACGAGCGCGATTTCCGCGACGCCAACCGGCGCTTGCTCGAGGACGAAAAGCAGCCCGCAGAAGGCCGGACCGAGCTGATGGGGATCACCAAGGCTTCGTTGGCCACCGACTCCTGGCTCTCGGCCGCCTCCTTCCAGGAGACCACCCGGGTGCTGACCGACGCCGCCATCTTCGGCAAGTCGGACTACATGCGAGGCCTCAAGGAGAACGTGATCATTGGTCGCTTGATCCCCGCGGGAACCGGTGCCGCCGACTATCAGTCGCTCCAGCCCAACTTGCCGGGGGCGACCACGGTGGAATCGCTCGGCTGGCAGTTCGGGCCCCGGGAGCGGGAATGGACGGCCGAAGAGGCAGCCAACTGGCTGCGGGCCGGAGGCAACTCCGATGAAGACTTCGACTTCGCGGAGGGCGTCGATTTCGAAGAGACCGACGAGGACGAATAGCGACCTGACCATCGTCCCGGTCACTCCGGGGCGATGGTCGGATCTGGAAACGCTCTTCGGTCCCAACGGGGCCTACTCGAACTGCTGGTGCACCTGGTGGATCCTCACCGGCAAAGAGTTTTCAGAAGCGCTTCCCAGCCAGCGGCGAGAGTTGCTCAACGAGCTGGTGGCCGACGGTCATAAGCCGGGGCTTTTGGCTTACCGCGATCGCAAACCCGTGGGCTGGTGCGCGGTGGGCCCGCGGCAGCGCTACACCCGGTTGATGTCGTCACGATCCCAGGTCTATCGCCCGGTCGATGATCCCCAGGGCAACTGGGTCATCAACTGCTTCTTCATCGATCGTGCCCAGCGCGGGACCGGGGTCGCTACGGAGCTACTAGAGGCAGCCATCGCCTTTGCGCGCAAGTCGAAGGCGAGGACGCTCGATGGCTATCCGTTGCTCGACGGCAGCCACGGATCCGCTTCCCTCTATGTCGGTACTTACTCGATGTTCGAGAGCGCTGGGTTCCGCGAGATCTCGCGGGTCCGAGACCGTCCGTTGATGCGACTTCGGTTAACTGGAGAGAGCTGAATCGAGTGAATTGCGGGCGATGGTCGCCAAGTCGCCCCGACTGAGTTGGAGAGCTTCGGCGACCCGGACGTAGTTGTCTCCGACATAACCACCGAAGTAGGCGGGGTCGTCGGAATTGATCGAAATGTTGAGTCCGAGCTCGAGCATGCGGGCAAGGGGATGCTGGTCCAACGAAGGAACGACCTGCAGCCGCTCGTTGGAAAGCGGGCAGACCGTAATTGGCGTTTGCTCGTCGCGGAGCCTCTTCACCAAGTCAGGGTCCTCGAGCGAGCGCACGCCGTGGTCGATTCGCTCGGCCCCGAGGAGGTCGAGCGCCTGCCAGACATATTCGGGGGGACCTTCCTCTCCGGCATGAGCAACCGTGCGCAGTCCCATGCTGCGGGCCCGAGAAAAGGCGTTCTTGAATTTTTCCGGGGGGTAACCGACTTCGGACGAGTCGAGGCCGACGGCCAGGATTTGGTCAAGGTGGGGCTCAGCGAGATCGAGTGTGCGAAGAGCATCTTCTTCCGGGAGGTGGCGGAGAAAACACATGATCAGTGCCGAATCGATGGCGTCGGCGAATTGTCGCTGTGCCGAGTGGAAACCGGCCATGAAGGTTTCAAAACCGATGCCGCGACTCAGGTGGGCCTGAGGGTCGAAGAAGATCTCAGCCCGGGTCACGCCATCGTTGGCCGCCTTTCGGAGGTAGGCGGAAAGCAGATCGGCGTAGTCCTGTTCCGTCTGCAGAACGGCCGCCGCTCGGTAGTAGATGTCGAGAAAAGACTGGAGGTCGGTGAACTCATATGCCCGCCGCGCCTCCTCCACGGTGGCAAAAGGGAGCTCCACCCGGTTGCGGTCGGCGAGGGCAAACATGAGCTCGGGTTCGAGCGTGCCTTCGACGTGAACGTGCAGCTCGGCTTTTGGCAATTCCCGGACGAAGCTGGCCATCCCCTCTGACATGCCGGGACGGTAGACGCTTTTGGGAGGATTTACCGCCGGTCAGCCGGTCAGGCCGGCAAGGACGCGGGAAGGGGTTAGGGGCAGTTGATGAAACCAAACCCCGGTGGCGTCGTGGAGGGCGGCGACCACCGCCGCCGCGTAGGGAACGAGAGGCATCTCGGCCATCCCCCGGACCCCCCAGGGGCCGCGGGGGTCGGGGTGTTCGAGGAGGATGGTGCGTACTTCGCCGGGAATGTCATCGATCCCAGGGATGAGATACGCCGATAGGCGGGGATTGGTGATGCGAGCGTCCTTCACCTGCAAGTCCTCGGTAATGGCGTATCCATGCGCCTGCACGATCGCTCCCTCCACCTGTCCCTCGGCCAGGGTCCGATTGATCACCCGGCCGACGTCGTTGGCGCAGATGACCCGGTCGACGCGGATATGGCCCGTCTCGATGTCGACCGATAGGTCAACCACCTCGGCCACGTACCCGTAAGCAAAGTTGGGCTGTCCCTCTCCCGTGACCGGATCCAACGTCTCGGTGGGAGGGGGGACGAAGCGGAATTCGCCCCGGGCTGGTCGCTCGCCGTCGTTCCACTTCTTGGTTGCTTCCTCCACCGCCCCGAGGATTGAGTTGCCTGACATCCAGGTGAGCCGGGAGGCAGAAGCCGATCCGGAGTCGCCCGAGGTGGCGGTGTCGGAGTAGACGGTTTCCACCTGCGCGTAATCGATGCCGATCGCCATCGCCGTCATCTGCCGAAGGGCGGTGTGCGACCCTTGGCCGACTTCGGCGGCGCCGTGGTAAAGGATCGCCCGTTCGACTTCATCGTCTCCAAAAAGCTCCACTGTCGCCTCGCAGCGCTCGGGAAATCCAAACGAGAACCCAACGTTCTTGTATCCGCAGGCGAAGCCTCTGCCCCGGCGAATGGCGCTCTCTTCGGCGGGAAGGGTGGCAACAGGACGCAACGTCCCCACTTCGAACTCCTCGGAGGCGGCGGTAGCGGCGGCCTCGATCACTGAGGGGAGGCTCACCCCGAGAGGCATTTCCGCCTGGGTGATGCCAATCGACCCGTCACGGAGGCTATTCAGCAAGCGCAGTTCGATCGGGTCCATGTCCAATGCCTGCGCCAACTTGTTCATCTGCGTCTCTGCCACCAACGCCCCTTGGGGGGCACCGAATCCGCGAAAGGCCCCCCCGGGGACGGCGTTGGTGTAGACGGCGTAGCTATCGATGCGAGCGTTGGGAATTTCGTACGGACCGCCCACGCAGAGATGGAGGTTGCCGAGCACCTTGTTCGACGTGTAGTTGTACCCACCGGCATCGAGATAACAGTCAGCCTCGACCGCCACGATCTTTCCCTCGCGTGTTGCCCCCAGTCGGGCCTTGATCCGGCCCCGGTGACGCTTGTGATGTCCGACGATGCTTTCCTCCCGCGACCATTGGCACCGAATCGGCCGCCGGATCCCGCGCCCGGCGAGCTTGCGCGCCGCCGCCGCCAGGACGATCTGCATCGACATGTCTTCCCGGCCTCCGAAGGCGCCACCGATGGCCGGGTATTTGACACGGACCGCATCCGTCGGGAGATCGAGGGCATGAGCGATTTGCTCCTGATCCTCGACGGTCCATTGGCCGGCGATCTCGACTGTTACCCGGCCCTCTTCGTCGATGTAGGAGATCGCCGCCTCGGGCTGAAGGAAGGCATGCTCCTGATAGGGCACCTCATAGGTGCCCTCGACCACCACCTCGGCCTGGGACCATCCGGCGTCGATGTCACCCTTTCGGATTCGCAGGTGGTGGTAGGCGTTGGTGTCGAGGCCGTTCTCGGGATGGAGCATCATCGTCGACTGGAGGGAGTTGTCGATGTCGCCCAGGATTGGGAGCTCTTCCCATTCCACGTCGATGGCGGCTGCTCCCACCCGCGCTGCCTCTACGTTTTCGGCGATAACCACGCACAGTTGGTCTGCCTCCCAACGCGAGATGTTCTCGGCGACTGAGGTGAGTTCGTTGCCCAGACCGATCAGTACCGGTTGATCCCGAAAGACCAGCCCGTACTCGTTGACCGGGATATCTGACGCGGTGAGGACGTCTACTACTCCTGGTAGAGCCAGGGCCCGATCGACCTCAAGCCTGACCAGCCGAGCGTGCGGTTGGTCGGTGAAGACGATGTGGGCGTGGAGAAAGTCGGGATAAATGATGTCGGCCGGGAAGAGGGCGGACCCCTTGACCTTCTCGGGACCATCGAGGCGTCGAGTCACCCGCCCGCCGCCTGTTCCACCGCGGAGATGATCTTGTAGTAGCCGGTGCAGCGACACAGATTTCCGGAGAGGGCGATGCGAATCTCGGCCGGTCCCGGCGCCGGCTTCTCTTCGAGCAGCTTCGCTCCCGACATCAAGAAGCCAGGAATGCAAAAGCCACACTGCACCGAGCCTTGATCGAGAAACGCTTGTTGCAACGGATGTAGCCCATCGGCTGCCCCCAGCCCCTCGATTGTGGTGATCTCGGCTCCGGCTGCCCGTCCGGCCGGGACCAGACAGGCCATGACCGCCACTCCGTCGAGGAAGACGGTGCAGGCTCCGCACTCGCCCTCGGCACATCCTTCCTTGCTGCCGGTCAGCCCGATCTCCCGCAGCCAGTCGAGCAGGGTCGAGTTGGAATCGGGTGGGCTGGTGGTGAGACCGTTGACCGTCGTGCGGTTTGGAGTAGGACGGCGCCGTCCCAGGGTCACCGGATCCTTGGGAAAAAATGCGGCCTGCTCGCCACCGGCCAGCGCCCGAAGACCCCGGACTGTCATTCGCTCCAGTTCCGTCCTCCGATAGGCGGCCGTGGCGCGGACGTCGTCAATTGGCCTCGGAAGCTCTGCCACCAGACGGGCGGTTTCGGCGATGGTCTCGGAATCGAGACCCTTGCCCTGCAAGAACGATTCGGCTTCCTGGGCCCGGATGATCGTGGGCGCGACGCTCCCCAGGGCGATCGCGGCCGAAGTGACCGCTTCGCCATCGAAGCCGAGCACCAGCGCCAGATGAATCACCGAAATTGCCTGGGCCTTGCGAAGGCCAACCTTGACAAAGATTCCGCGTTCATCTGAGCCCATGGCCCGGACTCGAAGACGGGTGACCATCTCGTCATCGGCCATGTCGATCTGGCGGACGCCGCGGTGAAATTCTCCAAGGTCGACCCTGCGACTGCCGGCGGTGGAGGAGATCTCGAGCGTCGTTCCCAGCGCCCGTAGCGGGGTGATGGTGTCGTTGGCCGGCGAGGCGGTGACCAGATTCCCGACCACCGTCGCCCGGTTGCGAAGCTGCGGTGAGCCCACCTCCCAGCACGCCTGGGCGAGAGGCAGCGCCCGATCGACGACAACGGAGGAGAGCACAATCTCGTTGTGAGTGACACCCGCTCCAATGAGGATTTCCTCGCCGACCACCTCGATCTGCTGAAGGTCTGAGATGCGGCTCGTGTCGATCAAGGTGTCAACTTCGGGACGCTGGCCTCGAGCCATCTCCAGCAACAAGTCGGTTCCTCCGGCGATGAGACGGCTGCTTCCTCGATGGGCTGCCAGCATCTCCAGAGCCTCGGGAACCGAATTCGCCTGTAGGTACCGCTCGAATCTCAGACGATGCTGCTGGACTTCGTGCAGCTTCACCCCGCGGCCCGACCGTTGTAGATGACACCCCCGCTTCGGGCGTAGTCGGAGAGGAGAGCGGCGCCTTCGGCGCGCTTGACCTCGCGGATGACCTCGATCCCCCTGCTTTCCAATCTTTCCACCCAGTCGGCCATTCGATCGCCTTCCTCGAAGCCGATGGCGGCGGCGTCCTCGGTCCGGGCCCCGCAGACCAGGCGATGGACCCCGGACCAGGGAACGGCTCCCAGGCACATGGCGCAAGGGTCGGTGGAGGCCACGAGTTCGGTGGGACCGAGATCGAAGCTTCCCACTACCCGTCCGGCAATTCCTATCGCCATGATCTCGGCGTGGGCGGCGGCGATGTTCGTCGGCACTACGAGGTTGACGCCCGGGGCCAGCAAACGCCCCTCGCGGTCGAAGACCGCGGCTCCGAAGGGTCCTCCGGTCTCCCTCTCGAAGTTGTTGCGGGCCAGAGTGAACGTGAAGTCGATCCGGTCCTCGATCGATGGATACAGCGAGCCCGGTTCGCAGATGTCAAGGATCCAGGGCGGAAGTTCGAGGGCGATGGTGGGGAACGTCACGAGCCAGAGATTTCTCCGTAGACCTCGGGGCGACGATCCCGGTAGAACGCCCAGTGCCTCCGGACCTCCTCGATCAAATTCATGTCGAGGTCCCTGATCACCACCTCGTCCTTCGTATCGGAAGCTGTTCCTTCGATGATCTGACCCCGCGGGGAACAGAAGTAGGAGGAGCCGTAGTAGTCGGTGTCGGTGAGATTCTCCCGGCCGACGCGATTGATAGCCCCCACGAAATACTCGTTGGCCACGGCGGCCGCTGGTTGCTCGAGCTCCCATAGATACTTGGAATGGCCCCTGGTGGTGGCCGAGGGATTGAAGACCAGCTTGGCGCCTTTCAATCCCAGCACTCGCCAGCCTTCAGGGAAGTGGCGGTCGTAACAGATGTAGACGCCAATCCGGCCGATGGCGGTGTCGAATACCGGATAGCCCAGGTTTCCTGGCCGAAAATAGAACTTCTCCCAAAAGCCTTCGACCTGGGGAATGTGGGTCTTGCGATAAATCCCCAAGAACGAGCCATCGGCATCGATGACGGCGGCGGTGTTGTAGAAGGTGCCCTCGTCCACCTTCTCGAAGATCGGTGCGATCACGACCATTCCTGTCTCGCGGGCAAGATCGCCGACGCGGGAGATGGTTGGACCCGAAGGAATCTCCTCGGCGGTGTCATAGAACCTGGCGTCCTGAACGTTGCAGAAATAGGGAGTGGTGAAGATCTCCTGGAAGCACAGGACTTGTGCCCCCTCGGCCGCGGCCTTGCGGGCGTAATCGAGGTTCTTCTCGATCATCGATTCCTTGTCGCCGGTCCACTCCGACTGAACCAGGGCGGCGCGCACCACGGTCATCGTCGGGCGAGTGTAGGAATCACCTCAGGTGGCTTCTCGTTGACGACCGGTGAAGAACACCACGACGTGGTCGTCACTCGAATATTCCTCGGCGATGGTTGGATCCAGGAGCGCCGCCAGCCCGGCTGTGCCGGTGTGATCGGCGGCGATTTGGGTTTCCTCGACTGCCAGCCGATGACCACTCTCCACCAGACTCTCGGGGATCACATGCGGGCGGCCCCCCGAGGCCAGCATGGCTTCCACAACCGGCAACCAGTCGTAGGTGACATCGTCGAGGATTCCCGACGCCTTGGAGGTGCCAACAGCTTCCCAAGGCCACATGAACTTGTCCGGGGTCGAGCGGGCATTTTCTGCCTGCTCCAACCGATCCTCGGAAGTCTCTCGCAGCAGCCGCCACGCCCGGTTCAACGGCGCCGAGGATTCGGTCTGAACGGTATTGAGCACCGGATCGGCCGACAGCCATTGTTCGCGAATGCCTTCGTTGAGGCCTCGCCAGACCGATGCGGCCAAGGCGCCGCCTCCGACTTGAACGAATAGGGCCACCGATCCTTCGACTCGAGCTAGGGCGAGCTGCTCAGCCAGCTCCCAACCGATGGTGCGGCCTCCGTCGAGGGCCGTGGGCGTGAAGGATCCCTGCACCGAAAAGGGAGTGGCTCCCTTTCGAATTGCTTTTTGCATCCCCTCGACGGTGGGATCGCCGATAGTCGAGTCGAGGCGCTTACTCACCACCACCTTCGCGTTCAGCTCCTCGAGGGCGGCGGTGATCGAACGGTCCGCCCAGGTGGGGACGAAAACCTGGATCGGACGCTTGGCGGCCTTGGCGACCACCGCTGCGGCGAGAGCGGCGTTGCCGCACGAGGCAATCGTCAGTTCTCCGCTCGAGTTCTCCTCCACCGCCAAATGGAGCATCGTGCCAAAAAGGTGGCGGGCCTTGTGCGATCCACCGACGTTGTCGGTGTCGTCTTTGACCCAGAGGGTCGCCTCAAGCCCGAGGGCCGCGCCCAAGCGGGGCTGGCGGGTCAGGGGAGTGATCGAGAATCCGTGGCCGGCGATCTCGGCGACCTCGCGGTCGAGGCCCTCGACGAGTTCGACAAAGCGTTGATCTGTCCATCCAGCCGCAATGGCCTTTCGATAAGAGTCGAGCATCCACCGATACCGGATGAATGGATTGGCGCTCTCGCCCTTACTCGTGGCTGACTCCAGTTCGCTCGTTGAATTCGGCGATCATGGCGTCCCAGCGGCCCAGGAAGGGCCGCAACCCTTGCCACCACGTCTGATCGCGGCGGGCTTCGAAATCCTCGAACGGAACTCCCTGCTGTTCTACCCAGGTGTAGTAGCCGAGGTTGAATATGCGGCGCCGGCCGGCATCTCCGAGCTCGAGATAGTCACCAGTGCGGGTCTCCTTCAGGAACTCGTTGTAGGTTGCTTCCGCCTCGCGAGCTCCGAAACCCTGAGGAAAGTCACGCTGGGAGATGCGGTCGATCTCCGAGCGATACATCTCGGCGCCATCTGTCGCCACTGACACGATCACGTCGCCCCGTCCCAGCTGGTGGTATTTCGCTACTCGTATTGCCGCCAACAGATTGGCGATCGAGGAAAGGCCGAGATCGCCGAATCCGGAAGGATCGATTCCTCGGCCGCGTAAGAAATCTTGGCCGGTGTCGGTGTTGAAGAGCAGGAGCAGGTGATCCGTGGCCCGATCGGTGATGGCGACGACGTCGTCGGTATTGGAGGCGTTGTGGATCAACGGGATATGTTTGTCGCCGATGCCCTGAATGTTGTGCTCGCCATAACCGTTGTAGAGCATGGTGGGACACTCGAGAGCCTCGACCGCCACTATGCGGGTGCCAAATCTCTCCTTTAGATAGTCCCCGGCGCCGAGCGTGCCGGCGGATCCGGAGGCGGCGACAAAGGCCGCTAATCGTTTCTCGCCTCTCGCCGCGAACAGTCGTTCCATGGCGCTCCCGGTTATCTGGAAGTGAGCTAGGTGATTTCCGAACTCCGAGAACTGATTGAGGATCACGTTGTGCGGGTCGCGGGCCAGCCTCGCGCACGCGTCGTAGATTTCTTTGACGTTCGACTCAGTTCCAGGGGTGCGAATCACGTCGGTTCCGTCGACTGTCCACCTCTCAAGCCACTCGAAGCGCTCCCGACTCATCCCTTCGGGGAGGACCGCTACCCCTCTCGAATCCATGATGCGGCTTATGGCCACGCCTCCACGGGCGTAGTTGCCGGTCGAAGGCCAAATCGCTCGGTCCTCACTGGGGTCGAAGGCTCCAGTGACTATCCGCGGGGCCAGGCAGGCGTAAGCCGCAAGAACTTTGTGGGCCCGAATCATGGGAAACCGATTACCCAAAGCCAACACCAACGTGGCATCGGTCCCGGCTAGTTCGCCCGGGACCACGAAATGATCGGGAACGTCGGTGAGCGAGCGACGGGTTTGATCGTTATACCAATGCACTCGGAAGAGATTGCGGGGGTCGGCCGCGTCGGGATCCAACTCCGCTCGGACCGCGGTCGTTGGCTCGGCGAGTTCGGCGAAAGTGGGAAGCCGTATTTCTTGGTCAGCGAAGCGCTTGACGGCGCGCTCGAGGACGGCCCCGTTCCGGACTTCATCAATGAGGCCGAACAGCGAAGTTTCCCGGATCACCAGGGCACTTTACGATTGCCACCCAATGCGGGTCCTCATCGCCGACAGCTTCGAACAATCGGGCCGCGATGCCTTGGAAAGCGCAGGATTCGCGATCGACTATCAGCCTCAGTTGGACTCGGGCAGCCTCGCGGCGGCGGTCAAGGACGCTGACGTGTTGGTAGTGCGCTCGACCAACGTCCCCGCCGAGGTCTTCGCCGGGGCGGGACCGCTGGGAATGGTGATTCGAGCCGGCGCCGGGCACAACACCATCGACAGCAAGGCGGCTGCCGCCCATGCGGTCTTCGTCGCCAATGTTCCAGGCAAGAACGCGGTGGCAGTGGCCGAGTTGACGATGGGTTTGATTCTCGCCATCGATCGGCGGATCCCAGAAAACGTGGCCGCCGCCCGCGCCGGGACCTGGAACAAGAAGGAGTTCTCGCAGTCCGAAGGCCTCTTGGGAAAGACCCTCGGAATCATCGGCCTCGGACAAATCGGGCTGGCGGTAGCGGAAAGAGCAGCGGGCTTTGGGCTCAACGTGTTGGTGCTCAACAAGAACCGCTCCCGCTCCATTGAAGAGCGAATGCAGGAACTGGGCATCGAGGGAACCGGGGAACTTGGCGACCTTCTCGAACGGTCCCACATCGTCTCCCTGCATCTACCGGGATCGGAAGAGACCAGGCACCTAGTCGATCGTTCTTTCCTCGCCAGGATGAGAGCGGGAGCGATTCTCATCAACACCAGCCGCGGGGATGTCATCGACGAGGAAGCTCTTCTCGACAGCATTGACGAGAAGGGCCTGCGGGTTGGTCTGGACGTGTTCGCCGACGAGCCGGGTTCGGGCACCGGGAGTTTCGAGTCTCTGCTGGTGAAGCATCCTCGGGTTTACACCACGCATCACATCGGGGCCTCCACGAGTCAGGCGCAGGAGGCGATCGCAGCCGAGGTAGTGGAAATGATCATCGCTTACGAGCAAGGAATCGCTCGCAATGTCGTCAACCTCACTCCTCCGGATCCGGGCGGGTCACTATTAGTGGTACGGCACTACGACCGGGTGGGGGTGCTATCGGCTGTGCTGGGAGCGCTGCGGGAGGCCGGCCTCAATGTCCAGGAGATGAAGAACGAGGTCTTCTCGGGAGCGGGAGCCTCCGTCGCCAGCATTCACGTGCAAGGGGTGATTCCCGAACCGGTGCTCCAGTCGGTCCGGCGCCATCCGGACGTGATCTTCGCCACCGCTCGCGATTTGCCTTCCTCGTGAGCGGCTGGCTCCAGCCGGTCGTCGCCGGCTTGGTTCGACCCGAGCATGCCCGCGAGATCATCAGCCCCGCCTATGACCTCTTGGATCCCAGCCAGCGCCGCGACCACGGCCGGCTCCATCCCCGCAGCTTCCTCAACGGCACGCCGTCAGAGGGCGACGATGCCGATCTGGACCACGCTTCCCGCCGCGCCCAGGCCAAGTCCTATTTACGAACCGAACTGGACCGAGGAACGTGGGAGTTCCATGGGCCGTCGTTTTACCTGCTCGAGATCGAGAGCGGGGGTCACGTCCAGACTGGAGTCGTGGGTGACGTGGCTGCAGATCGATTTCCCGATTTAATCAGTCCCCATGAAGCCACCAGAACCGATCGGGTGGCGGATTTGGCCGACTATTTCGAGACGATTGGATTCGGTTCCTCGCCGGTGGGATTGGCTTATCGGCGCACGAGTGAAGTCGACGAGGCCGTTGCTGGGCTGCGGAACAGCTCTCCCGCGCTCGATGTCACCCTCGATGATGGAGATCGCCAGCGCGTCTGGGTGATTGATACCGATTCCGAGTTGGGTTCAGCTCTCGATTCGATACCGCGGGCTTACATCATCGATGGTCACCACCGGGTGGCGGCGACCATCAAGAGGGGTCTAGCGGCGTCTTCTGCTGGTGGTCGCTTTCTCGCCGTGGCCTTTCCCCACGACCAGCTGTCAATCTTTCCTTTCCATCGCTGGTTGGGGATTGAGATGACCAGTCCCCACGCCCGGCCGGAAGAACTCGTTCCTCGCCCCGGGAAGGCGGTCGTCGTCACCCGAGAGGGAGAATGGCTGATCGACCTCGAAACTCGCCCTGACGAGGTCGACGTTGCCGCTCTGGCTCGGACCGCACTATCGCAACTGGGCGTCGAGGACGAGCGCACCGATCCCCGACTTTCCTTCGTCCCCGGGTTTCCCGGCCCGGATGCGCTGCGTCAAAAGGTTCGTGACCAGGGGGGAGTTGGTTTCCTCCTGGCTCCCACTTCGATCGAAGCGGTGATGGAGCACTCCGATCGGGGGGAGTTCATGCCCCCCAAGGCCACGTTCTTCTCGCCCAAGCCCCGATCCGGAGTATTCCTCGTTCGGAGGTGACAGAATTAGGCAATGGCCCGGCCCCTCACCATCGCCGCAGCCCAGATGGGACCAGTCGCTCGGGACGAATCGCGGGCGGAGGTCGTCGATCGGCTGGTCGCTCTCCTCACGGATGCTGCCACCCGCGGAGCCGAGCTTGTGGTCTTCCCCGAGCTGGCCCTGACTACATTCTTTCCCCGCTGGTACATCGAGGATTCCCGTGAGATCGAGTCCTGGTTCGAGGCGGAGATGCCGGGCCCGGCGACCAAGCCCCTCTTCGATGAGGCTCGACGGCTAGAGGTTGGGTTTTCGCTTGGATATGCCGAGCTGACGACCGACGACGACGGGGTCACCCACCGTTACAACACCCAAATCCTGATCGAGCGCGACGGTTCGATCGTCGGTCGGTACCGCAAGGTCCATATCCCCGGACACGAGGCGAACGAGCCCTGGCGACCGTTTCAACACGCCGAGCGCCACTTCTTCGAGCCGGGGAGGGACTTTCCCGTGTGGCGGTGCTTCGGGGGATTGGTGGGGATGGCGATCTGCAACGACCGCCGCTGGTCGGAGACGTATCGGGTGATGGGATTGCAGGGGGCGGAGCTGATGTTGATCGGCTACAACACACCTCTCTATTACGCCCCCGATCCGCAACAGAACGCGCTTCAGGCATTTCATAACCATCTGGTGATGCAGGCCGGGGCCTACCAAAACGGAGCCTTTGTTGTCGGTGTCGCCAAGGGCGGGATCGAGGAGGGAGTCGATTCGCTCGCACAAACCGTGATCATCGGCCCTTCCGGGCAAATCATCGCCCAATGCCTGACCACCGGTGACGAGCTGGCGGTGGCCAAGGTCGATCTCGACTACACAGATTTCTACAAGAAGACCCTCTTCGATTTCGATCGCTATCGGGTTCCGGAGGCGTACCGCCGGATCAGCGATCAGCGCGGTTCGCAGCCTCCCCCGTGACCACTTTCACGCTCAACGGTTCGACGGCTGAGGCCTCCGAGGACCATCCCCACCTCCTGGCGGCGCTACGGGAGGAACTCGGCATCACGTCGCCCAAGGATGGTTGCGCTCCGTCGGGACAGTGCGGCTGCTGCACCGTGCTGGTCGACGGCAAGGCCACCATCGCCTGCCAGATGTCGATGGCCAAGGTGGCGGGAAAGAGCGTTCTCACACTGGAAGGCTTCGATCCCGCCGAGCGCGATCGGCTCGCCCGTGCTTTTGCTGCCACCGGCGCTTTGCAGTGCGGTTTCTGCACCCCCGGGATAGTGGTGCGGGCCAAAGCTCTCCTCGATCAGAAGGGCAAAGACCTCGATCGGGGCACCATCCAGAGCCGGCTGGGCGCCCACCTCTGCCGGTGCACCGGCTACTTGAAGATCATCGAGGCGGTGGAGCTTCTCGCCTCCGGTGAATCGATCCCGGAGCCAGCCCTCCCGTCTGGGATCGGCAAGAACGGCGTGAAATACGAGGCGGTCTCGCTGGCGCTGGGTGATCGGAGTTATATCGATGACTTCACCATCGAAGGACTTCTTCACGGAGCCCTCCGCTTGACCGATCACGCTCGAGCGGACGTGGTCCGGATCGACTCCGAAGCAGCGCGCCAGCTCCCCGGGGTGGTGGGCGTCATCACCGCGGCGGACGTGCCCGGAGAGCTCAAAGTCGGCCTGATCCACAAGGACTGGCCCGTCTTCATTCCCGAAGGAGGGCGGACGTCGTACACGGGCGATGTTCTCGCCATGGTTGTGGCCGAGGACCTGATGACCGCCCGCCGGGCCGCTGCCCTGATCGAGGTCGAATACCGAGTGCTTCCCGCCCTCACCGATCCCGTGTCCGCCCTCGAATCGAGCGAGAACGCGGTCTGGGGGCTGGAAGGAAACCGGCTCTCGACCTCGGAGTATCGCCGCGGCGACGTCGAAGCAGGCCTCGCCGGAGCCGCCTTCACCGTCCACGAGGTCTTTCAGACCCAGAGGGTCGAGCAGGCCTTTCTTGAACCCGAGTCGACCCTCGCCATTCCCTATGGAGAGGGCGAGCTCTACGTCTATTCAGGAGGTCAGGGAGTCTGGGACGACCGTGATCAAATCGCTTCCGTTCTCGGCATCTCCGCTGGCCGGGTCACCGTCGAACTGGTTTCCAACGGCGGCGCATTCGGGGGCAAGGAGGACCTCTCCAATCAGGCCCAAACCGCCCTGGCGGCGTTTCTCCTCGACCGACCGGTCGAGTGCACCTTGACCCGGGAGCAGTCTTTTCACCTCCATGCCAAACGGCATCCGATTCGTATCGAGGTGTGGGCCGGATGCGATGAAACCGGAAAGCTCACTGCCTACAAGGCGCGGATGATCGGCGATTCCGGTCCATACGCCTCGGTGGGCATGAAGGTGCTCGAACGTGCCGCTGGTCATGCCACCGGGCCCTATCACGTTCCGAATGTTGACGTCGAGTCGATCGCAGTCCGCACCAACAACTCGGTTTGCGGGGCGTTCCGCGGCTTCGGGGCCAATCAGGCTCAGTTCGCCATGGAAGGCATCATCGATCGCCTGGCCGACCAGGCCGGTATCGACCGGTGGGAGATGCGGCAACGAAACGTCATCACCCCCGGAGCCGTTTGGGGACCCGGTCAGATAATGGACGATGGCTGCCTAGGAGCGGAGGCCTGTCTCGAGGCGGTGAAGCCCCATTACGACCAGGCCCGGGCCGATGGAAAGGCCGTCGGACTCGGCCTGGGACTCAAGAACTCGGGATTGGGGAATGGCTTCAAGGAATGGGCCAAGGCGGTGGTGCGATTCGAGGCCGACGGCTCGGTCGAGGTGCGGCATTGCTGGACCGAGATGGGCCAAGGGATCCACACCGTCGCCCTTCAGGTGGCGGCGGAGGAGTTGGGTGTCGATCCGGCTCGGATCAAGGTGATGGTCGACACGTCACGCGAGCTCGGCACCGGCCAAACCACCGGTTCTCGGGGCACGCTGATGGGGGCGGGTGCCGTACTGAATGCCTGTCAGGCGGCGCTGGCGGGGGGTTGTGAGATCGGCGTCGACTATCCGGGCGAATACCGGGTGGACTGGACCAACAGCCTCTCGGAGGGGCTGGAACATCCGGTGATTCACTCGACCTTCTCTTATGCCGCCCAACTGGTCATCGCTGATCCCAAGACGGGCGAGATCGAGCGGGTGGTGGCCGCCCACGACGTGGGAAGAGTGATGAATCCGCTCCTCTGCGAGGGCCAGATCGAGGGCTCGGTCCACATGGGCCTGGGCTACGCCCTCTCAGAGGACTTTCCCTGTGATAGCGAGGGGCGGCCTATGAACATGACCTTGCGCTCGCTCGACATCATCCGTCCCAAGGACATGCCGCCGGTCGAAGTGATTTTGATCGAGTCTCCGCAACCCAACGCCCCTTACGGGATCAAAGGTGTGGGCGAAATCGGCCTCGTTCCCACTGCCGGTGCGGTGGCGGCGGCCTATCAGGAGCTCGATGGAATTTGGCGGAGTCGGCTCCCGATTCGAAAGCACCAACCTTTGTCAGTTTGAGGTCCGGCTGGTCGGGTAAGGCGTCAAGGTCTCATCGCGGAACGTGAGACCACGGCGGGATAGATCCAAATGGATCTGGAACTGGGGATGGGCACAGAGAAAGCCGGTGGGTTTTAGCCCACCGGCTCTCTCTTGGCTCGGCCGATAGCACCCGGTATATCTTTTCGAGATGGCGGCCACCACCCCGGGACTGGTTTGCGCCCATCACCACCTCTACTCGGCCCTCGCCCGGGGAATGCCGGTCCTTGGTCCGTCTCCAACCACGTTCCGCGAGATCCTCGAGCGCGTGTGGTGGCGGCTCGATCAGGCGCTCGATCTCGAGATGCTCGAGTGGTCGGCCAAGCTCGCTGCCCTAGAAGCTCTGGCCTCCGGAACGACCACGATCATCGATCACAACGAGACTCCAGGAGCGATCGAGGGCTCGCTTTCCGTGCTGGCGGCGGCCTGCGCCGAGGTCGGCGTGAGGCTCGTGGCCTCCTATGGCGTCAGCGACCGCCATGGGACAGAGGGTGCGCGCCTCGGCTTGGAAGAAAACCGGCGCTTTTTGGCAGAGGGCGGTCGGGGGATGGTGGGTGTTCACGCCGCCTTTACCTGTTCTGACGAGACGCTCGAAGCCGCCGCCGGCCTCGCTGAGGACCACGGAGTCGGCGTGCATGTGCACGTATGCGAGGGCCCCGAAGACATCGAAGCGCCTGCTCGCCTTGGTCATCTCACCCGGCCGAACTGGTTGCTGGCCCACGGCGTCCATCTCGCCAGCGCTCACCACCTGCAAGGGACGATCGTTCATAACCCGGCCTCGAATCTCAACAACGGTGTCGGTTATGCGGAGCCGGCCCGCTTCGAAAATCCGGTCGCCCTCGGCACTGATGGGATCGGAGCCGACATGCTCGACGCCTTTCGCCTGGCGTATTTCTTGCACCGCTCCACTGATTCGTCAGCCACCTCGGCGACCAGCTGGAGTTGGCTGGCCCGCGGGTGGGACCTGGTACCTGAGGCTCGGTTCGACCGTGTGACCTGGGACTATGACCCCATGGTGCCCGATCACCTCGCTTTCACAACCGCAGTGCGCCCGCTCGAAATCGAGGTTGAGGGCGAAGTGGTCTGGCGGGACGGTGGGTCCACGCGGGTTGATAGGAGTCAGGTGCGGTCGAAGGCTGCCGAGCAGGCCAAGAGGCTGCACGACCGTCTATGACCAAGAGAATGGCGCTCTATCTACAGGACGCCCACTCGATTCGGGATGGCATCGAGATTGCCGGATACGCCGAGGCAAAGGGGTTCGAGGCCGTCTGGCAAGCCGACTCCCGCCTGGTGCGCGACGCCACTATCCCCATGGCAGCCTTCGCCGCCACGACCGAGCGAATCAAGGTGGGGGCGGGAGTGGTGGACATCTGGTCACGCAACCCTGCTCGTCTGGCTTCTACTTTCGCCACTTTGGACGACCTCGCCCCTGGCCGCATCATTCTCGGTGTGGGGGCATGGTGGGATCCGTTGGCGACCAAGGTCGGCATCGAGCGCCGCCGTCCGCTTTTGGCAATGCGCGAAATCGTTGGCGCAGTTCGGGGGCTCTTGGCTGGTGAGAAAGTCAGCTTCGACGGCGAATTCGTCCATCTCGATGGAGTCGAGATCGACTACGTCTATCAGGAGCGGGGCGGGAAGGACCTTCCCATCTACATCGGGGCCACTGGCATGCAAATGATGGAACTGACCGGGGAGATCGCAGACGGGGCCGTTCTCAACTATCTCGTCTCACCGGACTACAACCAGCGGGCGCTCGATGCGCTTGAGAAAGGAGCTCGGAGAGCGAACCGATCTCTCGACGAGATCGACCGTCCCCAACTAATCGTGTGCTCGATGGCCGCCGATCGCCAAGAAGCGATCGATGCGGCTCGGCTGCTCGTCACCCAATACTTGGGCCAGCAACCGCACATCATGAAGGCCTCCGGGGTTCCCGAGTCACTACTGGATGAGATCGGCCAGGTGCTGACGTGGCCGGCGACTCATGACCAGGTGCTGGCGGCGTCGAAGCTGGTGCCGGACGAGATCGTACAGATGATCTGTGCCGCCGGGACGCCCGAAGAGTGTGTCAGGAAAGTGGACGAGTACATCGCCAACGGTTGCACGAGCCCGATCCTCTACCCCTTGGGGGCCGACGTGCGCCTCATGATCGACACCTTTTCGGTTGACTCTCGTTAGCTGGAGATTTCTCGACTCTCCCTTCTTTTATCGAGGTGTGTTGTTATCAGGCTTGAAGGCGGGACCGTGACCCGGAACGATGAGGCTGGCGACCTCGAGGACCCGCTTGCGTCCGGAGTGGACTCCAGCCGGGTCGGTTGCGAATGGGTCCTCGGGCGGTCCCGACTGATAGAACCAGAGGTGTGTGAATACGGCGAGGCCGGTGTCGGTTTCGACCAGGGTCGAGATGTCCTGGGGAGTGTGACCGGGCGTCTCCCATAGGATGACCTGGGGAGAGACGTGGTAACCCTCGGCGGGATGGCTGTCCCAAATGTCGTAGTGATAGGTGGCCCAATGATCATGCACCCGGGCATGGGGGAACATCCCGACATTGACCGTATGGTCGGGGTGGTGATGGCTGATGATCACGTCGGTGATCTCGGTCACTGCGAGACCATGCGCTTGTAGCGGGCCGGAGATGGCCTCCTGCGAGGGCGCCAGCCCGGGATCGATGACTATTCGTTGATCGCCGTCCAACACCAGACTGACCGTTGATCTGACCCGCGGACTTCCTGCCCCGATTTGGAGGATGTGAAACTCAGCCATCTTCGAATACTGCCTGAGCGAAGGCTGCCAGCGACGGGAAGGTCCAGGTGGGCTGGACGGATGTGGAGGGGGGAGGAGTTGCTCCCCCGCTCGCTCGGTTGATCCAAACGGTTTGAAGACCGAGGGCGAGAGCGGGTTCGTGGTCGTGATAGAGCGACTGGGCGACATGGAGGAGGGTTGCTCGGTCGCTTAAGGCGAGGCGCTCGAACAGCGCCTGGAAATTTCGTGGATCCGGTTTGTAGGAGCCGACGTCCTCGGCCGTAACGACGAGATCGAACTCGACTCCCAGCAATGCGTTGGAACGGGCGAAAGATGCCCGGTCGACGTTGGAGAGGATGGCGAGTTTGTAGCGCTGCTTCAGCTTTTGGAGGACGGCTGTCGAGTCCGAGAACGACGGCCAGTCACCCACCGACGCTCCAAAACGTTCGGCCTCCTCGTCGGTGGTGCGCCCCATCCGTCGCAACACCTCGGCCAATACGTCTGGGTATCGCCGACTCGGCATTTCCTTCTGGACCTGCGATTCGAGGGCACCAAACCGCTCGATGACCTCGTC
>DATEDN010000018.1:0-16254 GCA_035281645.1 Acidimicrobiia bacterium
GGCCTCAGGCGTGGACCGCGGGGAAACCGGCTTCGGCCATCAAGGTGTTGAACTCGGCCAGTTCGGTCCCCACCACCTGTTCGAACTTCTCCAGTTGTTCCTCGATGGCGGCGGTGTACTTGGCCGCCACCTCCTGGGCGCTCTTGGTGGGGCGGGCGTCGGCGGAGGTGAAGACCGCGATCACCGAGGCCAGCTTCTGGCTGAGACGGGCGGGCTGGTTGAGACCGAAGGTGTCCTTGTGCTCGCCCGGCACCATCAGGCTGTCCTCTATCTCGTGGAGCTTTCCCTCCAGCGCACTGGCGGCGGTGCGCGCCTCCTCTTCGAGATCGGTCCGCTCCTGCCACTGGGCGAGCTGCTTTCGCAGCGATCTGATCCTGATCACCGCCTCGTGCAGCCGCGAGATCTGGTCCCGGATCTTCAAGACCGCCGCCAGCTGATCCTCGAGCTCACTCTGGGTGGCCCCGGAGCGAGGGTCGTTGCGGACTTGGAATTTGGCCGAGAGGGTCCGGCTCCCACCCTCGGGCTCAGTGATGATGAGCCGGGCTTCATAGCTGCCGGGGACCACCAGCGGTCCCAGGCTGGCGGAGGCGCTGAGCTTGTTGCCCACCACCTTGGTCGCCCCCTCATAGCGGAGGTCCCAAACGAAGCGGTTGATCCCGGGTTTGCGGGTGATCCAGGGCCCGGAGTAGTAGGCCTTGTCGTCGTCTGACATCTGTTCCCGACCCGGCGCTTCGGGCTCAAAGCGTCGCACCAGTCCCCCCTCGCCGTCGACGAATTCCAACGCCACCGCGGATCCCTCGCCGAGGTCTTCGCCGAGGACGTAGGTGACCGCCACTCCCCTCGGCCCCGACTCGCCGGCATCGAGATAGGTGCGGGCGACCTGGCCGGTCTCGTCGATCTCGGCCTCGAAGGTGGCGGCCTTCCCCAGCGACACCCAGTAATCCTTGCCCTCGGTGGTGATCCACTGGTCGAAGAGGCTGGGGAGGATCCGCCAGGCTTCCCGAGGGGTGAAGAGACGAGGTCCCTCGCCGGGATCGTCAAGCAGTTGGTAGAGGGGGGTGAGGTCGTCGAGGATCCAGAAGGAGCGCCCATGGGTGGCGACGACGAGGTCGGTCCCCTTCACGGTGAGGTCGTAGATCGGGGTCACCGGCAGGTTCGACTCCCAGCGATGCCAGCCGGCACCGTCGTCGGTGGAGACATATAGACCGGTTTCGGTCCCCACGTAGAGCAACCCTTCCCGGGCGGGATCGGCCCGGATCACCCGCACGAACTCGTCGGGGGGCAGGGCCCGCTCGCCCGATCCGACGATCGATTCCCAGCTGCTCCCGTAGTCGATGCTGCGGTAGAGGTAGGGGGTGTTGTCGTCGAGCTTGTAACGGGTGGCGGCCAGATAGACGGTGCCGGCGTTATGCGGCGAGGGCTCCACCGTCCGGATGAAGGTCGATTCCGGGAGGTCGGGAGGGGTGACGTCTGTCCAGTTGGCCCCACCGTCGCGGCTGACATGGACCAGGCCGTCGTCGCTTCCCGCCCAGAGCACCCCGGGCTCGAGCGGACACTCCCGGAGGGTGGCGACGGTGCAGTAGTGCTCGGCCCCGCTGGTGTCCTTGGTGATCGGACCTCCCGAGGCCCCCAGCTTGGCGGGGTCGGCCCGGCTCAGATCGGGGCTGATCGGCTCCCAGCTGTGACCCTGGTCATCGGAGCGGAAGACCACGTTGCCGGCGGTGTAGAGGACCTTGGCGTCATGGGGGGAGAAGAGGATGGGATAGGTCCAGGGGAAGCGGTAGTCGAGCTCGCCGGGTCCGATCCCGCCATGGAGCTCGGGCCAGACGTTGACCAGCCGGATCTGGCCGGTTCGGTGGTCGTAGCGCTGGAGGGAGCCGCCGCCTCCCGGAGAGCTCCCCACCGCCCCCACGAAGACGATGTCGGGATCCTCGGGATGGACCGCCATGAACCCCGACTCGCCGGTCCCGGCCGCATAGCAATCGGCCCATACGATGGCCCCGTCGTTGACCCCGGAGGGAACGGCGATGCTCGAGTTGTCCTGCTGGGTCCCGTAGACGTAGTAATAAGGCTGGCGGGTGTCGGTGGTGACGGTGTACATCTGCGCCGTGGGCTGGTTGTAGACCGTGCTCCACGATTCCCCGCCGTTGAAGGAGACATTGGCCCCGCCGTCGTTGCCCTGGATCATCCGCTGGTTGTCGCGGGGGTCGATCCAGAGATCGTGGTTGTCGCCGTGAGGGGTGGGGACCTTCGAGAAGTTCTTCCCGGCGTCGGTCGACTTCCACATGTCGAGGTTGTTGACATAGACGGTGTCGGGGTCCTCGGTGTCGGCGAAGACGTGCATGTAGTACCAGGGCCGGTAGCGGAGATCGGTCTTGTCGTTGACCAGGCTCCAGGTCTCGCCGAAGTCCTCGGAGCGATAGAGGCCGGGGGCTTCGGTGGCCTCGATCAGAGCCCACACCCTCCCCGCCTTGGCCGGGGAGGCGGTGACGCCGATCCTGCCGAGGATGCTGTCCTTGGGGAGACCCTTGTTGTGAGTGATGTCGGTCCAGGTATCGCCGCCGTCGGTTGACTTCCAGATCCCCGAGTCGGGGCCGCCGCTCGACATCTCCCAGAAGTTGCGGTGGGCCTGCCAGATCGTGGCGTAGATCACCTCGGGGCTGTGGGGGTCGAAGCTCAGGTCGACCGCCCCCGCCCGGTCGCTCTTGTACAAGACCTTGTTCCAGGTCTTGCCGCCGTCGCTGGTCGCGAACACCCCGCGGGACTCGTTGGGTCCGAAGGCGTGGCCCAAGGCGGCGACATAGACCCGGTCTGGGTTCTTGGGGTGGATGCGAATCTCACCGATGTAGCGGGTGTCGGCCAGACCGCAGTGGGTCCAGGTGCGTCCCCCGTCGGCGGAGCGGTAGACCCCGTCGCCATGGGAGACGTCGAGGCGGATACAGCTTTCCCCCATCCCGGCGAAGATGACGTTGGGGTCGGAGTCGGAGACCGCCAGGGCGCCGACCGAGCTGGTTTTCAAGAACCCGTCGCTGATGTTGCGCCAGGTGGTGCCGGCGTCGGTGGTCTTCCAGATCCCCCCGGCAACGGCTCCAAAATAGAAGGTGGCGCGGTCGACCGGATCCCCGGCCACGGCCACGCATCGTCCTCCCCGGGTGGGGCCGATACAGCGAAACCGCATTTGCTTGAGAAGGTCCTGGGCGAGGGGAGTGTCGAGTAGCGCCATCGCCCGGCGAGGGTAGTTATCGCCCTCTCAGGGAGCGCCTCAGAGCAGGGGGTTCAACCAGGTGATCTCGAAGAAGCGGGCGAAGTCGGAGTCGTTCGACACGATGGTCAGTCCGAACTCGAGGCCGAGGGCAGCCAGCGCCGCGTCGCTGACCAGATTTCCCCGCAGGTCGAGATTGGTGATGAAGCGGCCAAGGATCTGGCGATGGCCGCTGGATGGCTCCGGTATCCACGTCGCCGGTGCGTCCAACCACCCTTCGACCAGCTCCAAGGCAGCAGCTGGGGTCAGCGGGTTATCAAGCGCCCGCGGGTTGGTGGCGATCCGGAGGAACGCCCACAGCGACTGCCAGGCAATTCCGATCCGATGGGTCCCGTTGAGGGCAGCTTCGAGCCAGGCCCGTGCCCGCTCGTGATAGGGACTCGTCTCGTCAACCGAGTAGAGAAGGATGTTGGCGTCGACCAGCATTCTTCACCGAGCATCCCGACCCTCGAGCACCTCGAGGGCCTCGGCAACATTGGAGACGTCGATCTTCAGACCGAGCCGGTGGGTTTTCTGGACGAACGGGACCGACTCGGTCCGTGCCAAAAGACCTCTCCGGATGAGCTCGTTGACCGCTTCCGAGACCCCCATCCCCGTCTGCCGGCGAAGCCGTTGGATGGCGGCTGCCGTGTCTTTCTGGAACTCGACGGTCGTTCGCATGCCGCCAATCTAGCACGTGCGTGCGTCGTGTTGCGCACTGAAATGTCGAACGACGAAACGAACCGGGTTCCAAGACAGGATTTTCGCGCCTGCCACTTCTCGGAAGTAAAAAGTCGCCGGATCTTTGCGGTCTCGCTCGTTCCGGAGAGTGAGAGAGTTCAGGGGAAAAACTTGATATGGTCCATCCGCTCGCTACGGAGGAGTCGGTTGGGGTTATTTCTCGACTTGCACAACATCCCCGGGGGGGTTGCGCCCCGGGATGTCGCGCTTGCCCATATGAAGGACCTAGAAGCACAGTGGAAGCGCAACGTCCGCTATTTGCGGTACTGGTTCGATGACGACCTGACCAAGATCTTCTGCCTGGTCGATGCCCCGAGCAAAGAGGATGCGATCGCCGTCCATGCCGAGGCGCATGGCCTACTTCCCGACGAGATCATCTCCGTGCAAAGTGGGTCCGTTGCCCAGCTGCTCGGTTCCACTGCCGAAGAGCCGCCCTGGGACGAGGCGTCGGGGAACCCTCCTCCTCAGGACAGCGCATTCCGGGTGATCCTCTTCACCGATATCGAGGGCTCAACAGCTTTGACCGAGCGGCTGGGGGACATGGCGGCCATGGACTTCCTCAGGATCCACGACGAGGTCATCGACAATGCCCTGCGCGAGTGGCAGGGCAACCGGGTCAAACACACCGGGGATGGGGTGATGGCCTGTTTTCGCTCCGTGGTGCGAGCGGTCGAAGCCTCGATCGCCATTCAGAAGGCCTTCGCCCTCCAGAACCAGGAAAACGAGGTTTCGCTCCGGGTGCGAATCGGGATGAGCGCAGGAGAACCGGTCGAAAAGAACCAGGACCTCTTCGGCGCGGTAGTCCAACTGGCGGCCCGCACCTGCGCCCAAGCAGGTCCCGGCCAAATTCTTGCTTCGAGCGTGATCCGTGATCTCACCGCCGGCAAGGGCTTCACCTTCGTCGACCGCGGCGAACATGCCCTCAAAGGATTCGAAGAACCCCGCCGGCTCTACGAGGTCGCTTGGTCCTGAGGAGTCGGGCTCGCCACCACCGCGTACAGGCCTTACAGCATCTTCTTCAGGTCGGTTGGAGTCGAGCAATGCGTCGCTCGGCGAGCGACGTTATCAACCTCAGGCCGTGGGCTGTGATGGCCAGGGCTAGCTCGGTGGGTCTGGTTGCCGGTCCGAGCGCGGGCCGGTCGCTCTCGGCGTAGGCTCCACCAACCAGATCCGAGGAGGCAGCGGAATGGGCGTGAAGGAAAATGAGGCTGCGTTGATGCGTGCCGTGCAGGCGTGGAACTCCGGAGATGTCGGCTCGTATCTCGAGCTGTATGACGAACGGATCAAGTTGCACGCCGGCAACTACGACTTTCCCAACAAAGCCTCGGTTGCTGCGATGTATCAGGGCATGTTCGCCGCCACCTCGGACATACGTCTCACCATGCATGAGACCTTCGGACAGGACGAGAAGCTCTGTGCCAGATATTCCCTTGACGCCCGCCACACCGGAAAGCTGATGGGGATCGAGCCGACAGGAAAGCCGTTCTCTATGATCGGGATCACCGTCATGCATTTCGAAGGCGGGAAGGTTGTCGAGCGCTGGGACATCGATAACTCCTCCGAGGTTTTCGCGGAGCTGAGGCGTTAGGCATTGCGCGCTGCCAACAGGGCCATCGCCTGTTGAGAAGGAGTGAGCCTCTTGGTTAACGGTCGACGGCCCGCCCACTGCCTCGTAGGACGTCTTCGATCTCCGCCAGTCCCGATATGAGTTGATCTCCAGTGGTTCCTAGGGCTAATGATCCCATGGCTGTTCCCAATTCAACGCCGCGTCCGACGTCACCATCCAAGAAGCCGTGTACCACCCCGGCGGCGAAGGCATCGCCTGCCCCGAGTCGATCGACAACGGTGACCGGGACCGCCGGCACCACACCGTTCGCGTTTGGCGACTGAAAAACCGCTCCATCGCTCCCCAACGTCAGGACCACGTTGACCGCACGAGTCTGCTCGACCAGACCGCTAAGCACAGTCTCGGGAGCGCCCTCAAGCCCGAAGATATCGCGGGCATCCTCCCTGCCGACTAGGAGGAGATCGGCCTCACTTGCGAGTTTCACAAGACAAGTCCTTGCCTCGTTGATCCCCCATAACTTGGCCCGGTAATTCACATCCAACGAAAAGGCAACACCCGAGTCTCGAGCCCGGACAGCGAGTTGTTGCGACAATTCTTGACATGAAGGAGACAATGCAGGCGTGATGCCCGAGATGTGAACGAGTCGTGTCCCATCCAATACTGACCAGGGAAAGTTATCAACTGACATTTGGGAAGCCGCACTGTCTCGACGGTCGTAGATGGTCGAAACTCGCCGGGGAGGAAGGGAAAGTTCGACGTAAAAGATCCCAAGCCGAGTGTTCGGAAGCCATGAGACATGGGAGAGATCCACTCCTTGTCCGCCAAGCGCGCTTGCAACCCTGCGGCCGAGAGGGCCTTCCGGCAGACGTGACACCCATGCGACGCTTCTTCCAAGGCGGGCGAGAGCTACGGATACATTCGCCTCGGAACCCGCGACATGAATATCGAGGGAATGCGCCGCCTCCAGTCGGATGCCCGGTGGCACACTCAAGCGCAACATCGCCTCGCCGACGGTGACAATTTCTGAGTTCAATTTTTGGTTGCCCATCTCCTTCTATATCAGCAGGGGTTGAAGTCATCCGTCGGGTTGGGACCCAGCGTCAAGCCGCATGGGTGAATCTCTAGGGTGGGCCTCGCACGCAGTCGGTGCGGAAAGGAGCCCGACGTCCACCATGAGAGTTCTCGTGTACGACGGACCTCACGCATTCCACATTGAAGAGAGGCCACTTCCCGAGCCTGGCCCAGGGGAGGTGCGAGTGCGGATTGCCTACGTAGGCATATGCGGATCCGATCTCCACGGCTATACCGGAGAGTCAGGCCGACGGGCTCCGGGAATGGTCATGGGGCACGAGGCCAGCGGTTGGGTCGAGGCGCTCGGTGAGGGGGTTACGACGGCACGAATCGGCCAGCCGGTGACTTTCAACCCAGCGATCGCCTGTGGCGGCTCATGTGGACATCGCGTCGAGAATCAGTGTGTCCGTCTTAGCGTCATCGGCGTAGCGCCTGATCGTCAGGGTGCCTTTGCCGAGGCAATCGTGGTGCCCGCCGACCGGTTGGTACCGCTCGACGGACTGAGCATGGAGTGGGGCGCGGCAGTAGAACCTGTGGCAGTGGCGCTTCAGGGGATCCAACGCGCCGCGGTCGAGCCCGAAGACTCGATCCTCATAATTGGGGGTGGAATGATCGGCCAATGCCTCGCTCTCACCGCCCGACTCGCTGGCGCAGGTCGCATCATCGTGTCCGAAGCGATCGAGTCCCGTAGAAGCCTGGCGATTGAGGCAGGGTTTGAAGCGATCTCTCCTGAAAAAGTCTCCGGCCTTCCGCCTATGAATCGGGCTTTCGACGCCGTAGGGTTGTCAACAACGGCGTCGACGGCAATCCGCTCCTTGGTCAAAGGCGGAACAGCCTGCTTCGTCGGTCTCGGCCAACCAGAAGTCTCCATACCGCTATTCGACGTCGTGGTCCCAGAACGGATCATTGTCGGGACCTTCGCTTATACCGATGCTGTTTTTAGGCGCACCGTTGAGCACCTTGCCAATCAGCGTATAGATCTGCAGCCGCTGCTCGGAGGCATTGAAGATTTCAACGGGATTGCAGACGCCTTCGAAGATCTAGCCAACGGTCGACGTGAGGAGGTCAAGATCATGCTCGGAACCGAAGCGTCAGCTCCGGAGGCTAACCGATGAATGACTCCGACCTGCGGGCCAGACTCAGCACCCTGCATACCGCACTCTTATGTGACGTGATGGATGGCTTGGGATTCCGAACCTCGGCCTTTGACAAGGGCATCCGGCCCATCGAGTCGAATCAAAAACTGGCCGGCCCGGCGTTCACCATCCGCTGTCAGGCCGTCGATAAACCGCCGGAAGAACCCTATCAGCAGCTACTGGCTGCCTTCGCCGAACTGAGAGCCGGTGACGTGATCGTGCTGCAATGCGGCGATCAGGTTTCGGCAATGTGGGGAGAGCTACTCAGTACGGCTGCGGTGGCCAAAGGGGCGGTCGGAGCGGTCATGGATGGCGCGACGCGCGATGTGCAACAGATCCTCGAACTGGGCTTCCCGGTTTTCTCGTGCGGGTTCTCGCCCCTCGACTCGGCTGGCCGCCAGGAAGTCATCGACTACGACGTCGAGGTTGAGTGCGGCAACATTCGTGTCCGTCCTCGTGACTGGATCATGGGCGACATCATGGGCGTGATTGTCATCCCCGCCGAGCTTGTAGAGCAGGCGGTAACCCTCGCCGTGGAGAAAGATGCCGGCGAGTCGACGGTTCGTGATGAACTTCTTCGCGGGGACGAGATCGGGGAGGTCTTTGCTCGTCATGGCATCCTCTGACGCAATCGGGAAGTAGGCCCTCGCTCGTGCCTGTGACCAGCCTGCCGACCGGCATCGATCTCTACTACGAGGTGGAAGGAGCGGGCGAACCGTTGCTCCTCATCATGGGTACGGCCTCTGATCACACACCATGGTCTGCTCAAGTCGATGCCTACCGCGACCACTACACCGTTATCTCCTACGATGCCCGCGGGACCGGGCAGTCAAGTCAGCCGGTTGACATCGGCTCGTACTCGATGCGAATCCTGGCCGATGATGCTGCCGCCTTGCTCCGCAGCCTCGGAGTTCGGACTGCCCATGTGTCAGGTCTGTCGCTGGGGAGCGCCACCGCCCAGGAACTTGCGGTTAATCACCCCGAGATGGTCGCAAGCCTCCAACTTCACTGCACTTGGGGCCGTTCCGACAACTGGTTCAACCGGATGATCGACTCCATGGAATTCATGGTTACGCACGATGATCCGGCGATGTACATCCGTACTGCCCTCCTTTGGGTATCAAGCCCGGAATTCATCAATGAGCGGTCGGCGGAGGTGGAAGCGTTCGAGAAAGGATTCATCCTCGAAAACCCCTACCCCCCTTCGAAGCATGGGATGTTGGGCCACTTTCACGCTGACAAGACCCACGACGCCCTCGATCGGCTCCCCGGGATCAAGGCACCAACTTTGATCACATCAGGCGAAATGGATTGGCAGGTGCCCACAAGATACGGCGAAGCAGTTCAAGCGCGAATCTCGGGATCAACGATGCAGGTCTTCCGTGGTCCCCGCTCGAGCCATATCGCCTTCCACGAGATGGCCGATGAGTGGAACGACTTCACTCTGTCGTGGCTCGATCGCCATGGCCGCGGGAGGGCATGATTAAGCAGATCACGACTGATCGTCAGTGCGCGGTCCAGCCTCCGTCGACAGTCAGGACCGAGCCGGTGACATAGCTCGAGGCATCCGAAGCCAAATAGAGCACTGCCCCTTGTATCTCATGAATTTCACCCCATCGCTGAAGGGCAATCTCGTTGGCGATCACCCTCTTGGCGTGCTCACTGTCTTTGAGCGGGATATTCATATCAGTTAGGAAAGGTCCCGGGGCGATGGTGTTGACGGTTATCCCAAGGGGAGCCCACTCAATCGCCAAAGCCCTTGTCAGGTTGACCAGCGCTCCTTTCGATGACGCGTAGGCACTGCGGTTTGCGGCGCCCACCACGCCGAACGTTGAGGCGATATTGACGACCCGGCCCCCGCCCGCCTGTCGCAAGGCTGGCTCCACCGCTCGGCACATCAGCCATGGTCCAGCCACGTTCACAGCTAGGGAATAGTCAAAATCCTTGGGCTCAATCTCGCCAATGGCACCGCGGACATTGACCCCGGCGTTATTGACCAATATGTCGATGCGGCCAAAGCGATCCATCACCTCGGACACAACTCGAGACACCTGATCCGGATCGGACACGTCACCCACTAGGCCGACAACCTGGTGGCCGGTGAGTTCACCGATGGCCGAAGCCCGTCCCGCGATCAAGTCCGGAGTCCGGCTGGTCAGTGCCACTGAAGCGCCTGCCCACGAGAGCGCCTCGCCGATGGAGGCCCCGAGGCCACGAGAACCTCCGGTCACGATGGCCACCCGGCCATCGAGACGAAAGAGGTCTAGCGGATTCCCTACGCGTGAACCTCGCTGTAGGACTTCCCCCCAGTTCCCTCAACCCAGTATTTGGGAGACCACCCCACTCCTTGCCAGGACTTGATCTTGGTCGGCTTGAGCTCGATCAACCACCGCGGCTGCTGAAGGGTCGATACCAAATAGGTCGGACCATTGGGTCCGAGGTAGCGGTAGGACATGTCCTCTGCGACCTTGACCCACCGCCCGCCGATGTTGGGTTCCTCGACGACCTGGGCGATCCCCTCGACGAAGACCTTGGGAATCTCGACCTTCTTCCCAGATTCGTCGGCGCCACTGTGCTCGGAATCGATGACGATGCTCACGCGGCCGTCGTTCTTGATGTACTCGCACCAGGCCGAGCGCTGGCGGCCCACAAACCAAAACGACGACCCATCCCATTGATACCAAACAGGTACTACGTAAGGTGATCCATCGGGCTTTAGGCAGGCCAATCGAGCCAGAGCGTTACCCGCCAGAAACTGGTCCATCTCGTCTTTGTCCAATGCCCCCAGCTTGCCGCGGAACTCCTCGGCCATCTTTGACTCCTGGATCGAATACGCGTGGGAGTGTTACTCCCGATAACAATTCGGCGGAACTATATCGTGGTGACTGGGGTTGATCCTTGGCCGCCTGATCTACCATCCGCGGCCGTGCAACCGTCGGACCAAATGCCCGGGTCAGTGGATCCGGCCGTCTCCGTTCATGACTTGGTCAAGAATTTTTACGTCCGGTCAGGTGGAATGTCACGCCGCCAGTCGGAGGTCTCGGCTGTTGCGGGCGTATCCTTCGCAATTCCACGGGGAAGCACTCTGGGACTGGTCGGAGAATCCGGATGCGGAAAATCGACCACCGCCAGGTGCGTCCTGCGACTCATTGAGCCCAGTTCAGGTCAGGTGTTCCTGAATCGTCGGCTCGAGAACGGCAGCTCGGAGACGATCGATGTCTTGGCTGCGGACCGTTCGCAACTACGGGCGCTTCGGCGCGAGATGCAGATCGTTTTCCAGGATCCGTTCGCCTCCCTCAACCCACGGATGCGAGTGGGCGACACGATCGAAGAGCAGCTGATTGTTCATACCTCCATGACGGAGGAGGAGCGCGATGACCGGGTGCGATCGTTGCTGCGCTTGGTCGGCCTCAACCCGAAATACACCGACAGGTATCCCCACGAATTCTCGGGCGGACAGCGGCAACGAATCGGCGTTGCTCGTGCTCTCGCTCTGAATCCAGGCTTTATCGTGGCCGATGAGCCCGTCTCCGCCCTCGATGTCTCAATCCAGGCCCAGGTCCTAAACCTGCTCAATGACCTACAGGCACGCCTTGGCCTTACTTACTTGTTCATCGCTCACGACCTCGCAGTGGTTCGGCATATCAGCGATCAGGTCGCAGTCATGTACCTCGGGAAAATCGTCGAGATGAGTGGGTCAGACACTCTCTTCCGTGACGCTCTCCATCCTTACACCCACGCTCTGCTGTCGGCCGCTCCCGTTCCCGACCCTCCTTTACAGCGGGCCCGGAGGCGGTTGTTGCTCGAGGGGGAGGTGCCCAGTCCTCTTAACCCTCCCAGTGGTTGTCGATTTCATCCCCGATGCCCGGTGGGGCGCAACCAAGAGGTCTGTCGAGTCACCGAACCACCCCTCGAAGCGAAGGAAGCGGGACACCTGGTCGCCTGCCACTTTCCGCAAAGGCTCGCGGGCTGACCCATGGGCTGGCGCGATCCTCGAGACGGGAATCCCATCAAGACCGCCTTGGCGGCGGGGGAGACTGTGACCGGGGCCTTCGTGCGGATACCAACCATCGAGGCAGTTGAGATCTGTGCTCACGCCGGCTGTCAGTTCTTGATCATCGACCTTGAGCACACACCTGTGGACTGGGAGAGGACTTCGGCCCTGATCCTGGCGACCGAGGCTGCTGGAGCTACGTCGATAGTCCGTTTGCCCACATGGGGCCGAGAACGGATTACGAAGGCGCTCGATGCCGGGGCTGATGGAGTGATGATTCCCCAAGTCGAGGACGCTCGAATAACCACCGAGGTCGTGGCTGCTACCAAATATGGGCCGAGCGGCACGCGAGGTACGGCGACGAATCGAAATTCCGGTTATGGAATGAAGATGGCGCTCGGCGAATACATCGATGCGGCCAACGAGTCCGCTCTCGTCATTATTCAGATTGAGAGCGTCGAAGGCGTGGCCAGAGCCGAGGAGATTGCGGCCATAGAAGGAGTCGACTGCATATTCGTCGGACTATCCGACTTGTCGGTGAGATTGGGAGTGCCCGGGGACATGGAAGCGCCGGCGCTGACGGAAGCCCTGGAAGTAGTCAGCGCGGCTTGCCGGCGCCACGGCAAAGCGCTAGGAGTACCCGTCGGCAATGTCGAGATGGGACGGTCACTTCGGGCCCGAGGAGCTCGCTTGATTGCGGTCGGAGATGTCGGAGTGCTCGCACGGGGAATGCGTCAGTTCGTGGAAGGGATGCAGGGATCCAGCGGCTAAGCCGAGACCACACCCGCTTCTTCTTCGATCGCACGATCGAGCCGATTGTGGAAGTGGGATCAGGGGAAACCATTGTCATCGAGACTCAAGACGCCCATGGTGGGTCCATCACTTCGACGGACGTGGTCTATCGAAACCTGGATGAAGTCTTTGCCCGCCTAGGGGGTGCCAATCCGGTGACCGGGCCAATTGCGATTGCTGGGGTCGAGCCGGGTGACTACCTCGAGATTCATGTGAGTCACGTCGAGGGTGCGCCGGTGCGTGGATTCGGCCACATGACCACCACTCCCACCCTCCATCCTGATTTGGAACCAGAAACCACGATCTGTCATCGCCAAGAGAATTACGTAGCGCTGCCCACAATCCGCGGATCGGTGCGGCTCCCGTATCTCCCGTTCGTCGGGACGATGGGCGTGGCACCGGCGGCAGATCCCGTTCCCTCATTTGGCCAGCGCTCAGACATTCTTGGCAACGTCGATCTCCCCGAGCTCACCAAGGGCGCCAAGGTGGTGTTGCGGGCTCAAGTATCCGGTGGGTTGTTGTCGCTTGGTGATGCCCATCTTGTGCAGGGTGATGCCGAGATCCACCGCTCGGCGGTTGAAACTCAGGCCGATGTGACCCTCACGGTTCACGCGAGATCCTTAGACGAAGTGGGCTTTGCGGAACTACCTCAGCTCAACACCGATGACTTCATCGGCAGCGTGGCGCCCGGCCCCGGTCATCTCGAGGATCTGGTTCGAGCTGCTTACGACGATCTCGTGATCAGGCTCGAGCGCTACCACGGCTTCAGCAAGGCTGACGCCTACCGACTTTTGGGAGCAGTCGGAAAGGTTCGAATTGGGCAGGTGGTGCCTCCGGTCTATTCCGCTCTGGCCAAAATCGAACGAAAGTATCTCGACACCGAGCCTCGGTAGTCTTTTCGGCGTGCAGGTGCGGACAGGGACTCATTCTGAGATGAAGTACCCGTCCGAGGTGGTGGCGGCGATGCCTCGCTCGGGGATCAGAGAAATCTACGACCTCGCCCACCAGATTCCCGACGCGATCCACCTCGAAGCAGGGGAGCCGAGCTACCCCACGCCCGAGCACATCCGTCAAGCCGCCATCGATGCTATCGACGAAGGCTTCACCAAGTACACCCCCAATGCCGGCATCCCTGAATTGCGTCGGGCTATCGCCGACGATGTCATGCGTCGAAGTCGCATTGCTGTGGATCCCGACCAGGTCATCGTCACACCCGGAGGAGTCGCGGCGCTGTTTAGTTCCCTCAAAGCGTTAACTGATCCCGGCGACTCCGTGTTGATTTCAGATCCCGCCTGGCCTAACTATCGGATGATGCTGTCGGTGTTGGGGCTTGACGTACAACCGTTTCCCTTGGCGGTCGACGACGGGCTTGTTCCCCGACCGGAGGTGATCGAGCGTTACATCAGCGACACCACAAAGCTTCTGATTGTCAACTCGCCTTCCAATCCCACCGGGACGGTAATCCCTGCCGATGTTCTTGCCGAGATCATGGAGCTCGCCAGACGGCATGGCCTATGGGTCATTTCCGACGAGGTGTATGACCAGCTCACGTTCGATCAGGAAGCCGTTCCCATGGCTCGTTTTGACACCGACTCTCGAGTCGTCACCGTAAACAGCTTCTCGAAGACGTACGCCATGACCGGCTGGCGGGTGGGCTATGCCATTTGTCCACCCGAAATCGCCCCCCTGTTATCCAAGGTCCAGGAGCCGATCACCTCGTGCGTCAATGGCCCCGCCCAGCGAGCGGCACTTGCCGCGCTTACGGGTCCCCAAGAAGTCGTAGCCGAGATGCGAAGTGGTTATCGGGGCCGTCGCGATTCTGTGATGGAGATCCTTTCAGCGGGTGGCGTGGAGGCCGTGCGCCCAAGCGGGGCTTTCTACGTTTGGGTTGACATCCGTAGAACCGGATTATCCGATCGAGAATTTGCCCTCAAGCTGGTTAAAGATCGACACGTGGCGGTGGTGCCCGGAACCACCTTCGGATCAGAAGGGTCCACCTCCATCCGCCTATCGCTTGCAACCGACTCCGCGCTTTTGACCGAGGGGGTAGGTCGCTTGGCGACGGCCGTCAACGATTGGGCCGGGTGAGCTCAGCCGAAGCGAAACAAGCGGGCCGCGGTTCCTCCTCGGATGGAGAGACGCTCATCGGCACGGATTTCGGGCAGGTGGTGGTCAACTAGCGCCAACATCTCGGGGTATCCGGGTTCCGAGCTGATCCAGGGATAGTCCGAGGCCCACATCATCCGGTCCGCTCCGAAGGCTTTGTAGACCTGTTCAACCACCGGCACGAGGTCCAAATAGGGGTACGGCTTTTGGGTGAAGGCGTACTGTCCGGACATCTTGATGTAAACGTTCGGATGCCGGGCAAGCCCGACGATGGTGTCGAGCGAGTCGGGTGGAAGTGGGACTTCGAAACGGGGGCGGCCGTGCTCGTCGACTCGCATCTCGTCCCAAATGCTCGGACAGAATCCCAAGTGGTTGATGACCACCACCAGGTCGGGAAGCAACTCAAGTAGACGGTCGAGAAGCTGCACTTGCTCTACCTCGGCGTAGACCCAAAGCTTCACCTCGAGGTCCGCCATCGCCGCTAAGAGCGGGAATAGGGGCTGCTGTTCGGGGTCGACAGCGGGATCACCGAGCGAGAACAACCGAAGCCCCTGGATTCCGATCGTTTCCACTCGCCGAACTAGATCATCGAGTTGGGTAGACGACTCCGGGTTGGCGACCGCCACGCCTGCGAAACGCGTCGGGTACGTGGAGAGCACATGCTTGAGGTATTCATCGTGATGCGATACCGCAACGACGACGGCGTGGTCTACTCCCGCTTGCTCCATTTCCTCCAGAAGTGCTTCAGCCGGGGCAGAGCGCTCCGCGGGCGTCAGAGGCTCGAATACATCGCGGGGAAACGTCTCGGAGACAGCTTCGAAGACGTGTAGATGGGCATCAATGGTCGGCAACGTCAACTCCTGTTGCTGGGTGTTAAGTCGCTAGGCGGTTGATTTTTGCGAACGCCCAAAGGGCGGAGGGAGATACATTCGAAAAAAGGCAAGAAGGTCTTCAGTCAAATGGACTCGGCCTGCAACCAACTCCTCACCCCGGGCCGCGTCGCCCACGGAAGCCATGACCTTTTGGCCAGGGAGAACTCCGAATACTCGCTCGGCTTCGCTCCTGGCCTGCGAATCGAGGGTGCCCACCACCACCATCCGGATTGCCGGAACCGCAGCGCGGATGGCTGTTTCGTCGATTCCTGACAGATCGGGACTGATGAATACCTGGGCCGGAGCTTGGGCTCCTAACCCGAGGCTCAATGCTCCCCGGCACGAGCGGCCCGCCAACACCAGACCGCAGGTGCCCCACACCCGGTTTACGTGGCGCACAAGCGCTGCTACGTCTGAGCCGAGTCGGATTGGGTCAGGCTCGCCATCGGAGAGCCCGTGACCGCGGAGATCAACGGCAATGACATGAAATCCCGCATCGGCCGCCATCTGCAGCACATCCCCCCAGCCATCGAGGTCACGGCCTTCATCGTGGATGACCAGTAGCGGCGAACCCAACACCAGCCACTCGTGACCGCGTAACTTCGTCCCCGCTTCGACCTCGATTTCGATCGGGAGCGGGCCAACCTTCACAGCACTCCAAAGGGCTGCGGATTGAAACACCTAAGGAGGCGATCGCCGACCGACTCGAGCTCAGGATGCTCTACCCAACACCT
>DATEDN010000019.1:0-3846 GCA_035281645.1 Acidimicrobiia bacterium
TCTTGCCCCGACGCGACGTATTGGTCGAAGTGTGGATAGTTGTACTCGGAAAGCATCGAATCCGAGATTACGGTCGCCATCCCCCACGGTGCCCCGGCCTACCGGCCGGGGCACCAAGTCTTTGGCCTAGCTGCAGCCCAATGAATTTCCGCAGTTGAGGCACTTGTAGCAAGCGCCATTGCGGATGGTTATGTGCCCGCAGATGTCACATAGTGGCGCATCACCCATCATCTCGCCGAGGGCCGACTGCATCGCCCTGGTCCCGGCGTCGGGGGAGCTGACGGCGGCCACACGCACACGGGGCTCGGCTTTGGTCGCCACCGGCCCCCGATCGAGGAAGGACACCGCCGACGCCACGGACGAGACATCTTCTTCGGCCACAGCGTCGGTGAGATCGAGTTGGACACCCGCATCGAGCGCCAGCCCCTTCTTGGGCTCGGGGAGGTCACCGTCTCGATTGGGCGGCACCTGAGCGAGCTCGTCACGCTGCAGATACTCCACCGCCAGAGCACGGAAGACGTAGTCGACAATCGAGTTGGCCATCTTGATGTTGGGGTGACCTTCCACCAGGCCTCTCGGTTCGAACGTTTGGAAGGTGAAGGTGTCGACAAACTCCTCCAGCGGCACCCCGAACTGGAGCCCCTTGCTGACTGCGATCGCAAAGCAGGAGAGGATCCCGCGTAAGGTTGCTCCCTCCTTGGCCAAGTCGATGAAGACCTCACCGAGCGTGCCGTCGTCGTACTCACCGGTGCGGAGGTAGACCTTGTGCCCACCGATTCGCGCCTCCTGGGTGTAGCCACCCCGGCGTCCGGGGAGAACGAAACGCGGCGGATGCATGCCCTGGCTGTAGGCCTGGGTGGGTGACATCCCCATCGGAATCTTCCCCCACAGGATCTGCTTGTCGAGCTCGTGGGCGCGGGTGACTTCCTCGGGCTCATCCTCGGGCTGGGCGTCGTCGGAGCTGGCCGAAAGCGGCTGGCTCGCCTTCGATCCGTCCCGGTAGAGGGCCATGCACTTGACGCCCAGCTCGTAGGAGAGCATGTAGCTCTCCTCGATGTCTTCGACGGTCGCCTCGTTGGGCATGTTGATAGTCTTGCTGGCCGCCCCGCTGAGGAAGGGTTGGGTGGCGGCCAGCATCTTGATGTGGCCGGTGTGGTGGATCAGGCGGGAGCCGTTGCGCCCGTTGCGGTTGGCGGTGTCGAACACCGCCAAATGCTCATCCCGCAGGTGGGGAGCCCGTTCGATCATCTGCTGGCCGCAAACCCATTCGGTGGCCTCCCTGATCTCGCGCTGGGAGAAGCCGAGCGAACGCAGCAGATCGAACTCGAAGGTGGCGTATTCGTCGGGCTCGAAGCCCAGGCGCAGCATCGCCTCCTCGCCGAGGACGAAGGGGTTGAAGGCATGTTTCAACTCGAAGACCGCGGGCAAGGCCCTGTCGATCTTGGCCAGGTCCTCTTCGGTGAAGCCCTTGGCGGTCAGCGACTCCCGGTTGATGAATGGAGCGCCCTCGAGCGAACTCGTCCCCACGATGTAGCGCACGATCTCCTCGATCTGGGACTCGGTGTAGCCAAGGTTGCGAAGCGCCGGAGCCACTGATTGGTTGACGATCTTGAAGTACCCGCCGCCGGCCAGCTTCTTGAACTTGACAAGCGCGAAGTCTGGTTCAACCCCCGTGGTGTCACAATCGAGGGCCAGCCCGATAGTGCCAGTTGGCGCTAAAACACTGGCCTGCCCATTTCTATACCCGTGGCGTTCGCCGAGATCGAGTGCGAGATCCCAACTCTCGCGCGCGGCCCGAAGAAGATTGGGTGGGCATGCAGACGCGTCGATTCCCAACACGCGGTGCGAAATCGATTCGAAGTCGCTCTGATCTGCACCGTAGGCGGCCCGCCGATGGTTGCGGATAACACGCAGCATCGCTTCACGATTGGCGGCATAGGCGGGAAATGGACCAACCGAGGCAGCCATCTCGGCTGAGGTTGCGTAGGCATACCCGGTCAGAATTGCCGTGAGGGCTCCGGCTATCGAGCGGCCCTTAGCAGAGTCGTACGGCACGCCCAAGTGCATCAACAGCGCACCGAGGTTCGCGTACCCGAGGCCAAGAGGTCTGTAGTCGAAGGATCGTTGCGCAACCTCGCGCGAGGGGAACTGCGCCATGGTCACGGAAATCTCAAGCATGAGAGTCCACAGGCGTATGGCATGCTGAAAAGATTCAGTGTCGAACGTGCCTTCATCCGAATTGAGGAACTTCATCAAGTTGATGCTCGCCAGATTGCACGCGGTGTTATCCAGATATACAAATTCGGCGCATGGGTTCGTTGCGTTGATACGACCACCAGCCGGCGATGTGTGCCACTCATTGATGATCGTGTCGAACTGCACGCCTGGATCTGCGCAGGCCCACGCTGCTTCAGCGATTCGGCGCCACAAGTGCCTTGCTTTAACTGTCTTGCGGACATTTCCAGTAGTTCGCTCGACAAGGTTCCAGTCACCGTCGTTCTTGACGGCGTTTACGAATTCGTTGGTGACGCGCACGGAGTTGTTTGAGTTCTGACCTGAAACGGTGGCATACGCCTCGCCGTTGAAGTCAGCCGGAAATCCTCCATGGTTGATCAGCGTCTTCGCCTTTTGCTCTTCAATCATCTTCCAATCGATGAACTTCTCAATGTCTGGATGATCCGCTGAAAGGATCACCATCTTGGCGGCTCGTCTCGTTGTTCCGCCCGAGCGGATAGCCCCGGCAGCTGCGTCGCCAATCTTCAGAAAACTCATCACTCCCGATGACTTACCCCCGCCGGAGAGCAACTCATCTGAAGCGCGAAGATTTGAAAACGATGAGCCTGCTCCGCTGCCGTACTTGAAGATGCGCGCCTCGCGAAGCCAGAGATCCATGATCCCACCGGGGTTTACTAGGTCATCGTCGACTTCAAGTATGAAGCACGCGTGCGGCGTCGGACGCGAGTACGCATCCGGGCCTTCGCGCAATTGCTGCGTATCGGGATCGACATACCAAAAGCCCTGCGGAGTTCCGGTGATGCCATAGGCATGAGCGAGGCCGGTGTTGAACCACTGCGGCGAGTTGGGCGAGGCGATCTGATTGGCGAGCATGTACTTCATCTCGTCTTCGAAAGCCTCGGCGTCGGCGGCAGAGGCGAAGTAGCCATACTTCTCGCCCCACCAGCGCCAGGTGCTGGCGAGACGATCGAAGACCTGGCGGGCAGATGTCTCCGAGCCGATCACTGTCTCTCCGTTGGCATCCGTCTGCGGCACGCCCGCCTTGCGGAAGTACTTGGAGACGATGATGTCGGTGGCCACTTGGGACCAGGAAGCGGGAACCTCGGCGTCCTTTACCTCGAAGACCACCGAGCCATCGGGGTTGGTGATCCGGGAGTCTCTCTTGGTCCATTCGATGGTGGCGTAGGGGTCGGTCCCCTCGGTGGTGAAGCGGCGGGGGACACGAAGTCCTTTGCTCATAGTGCAAACCCTCCAAGACAGAAAAAAACGTCCCTTGACCACAATATGTTGTGGTGTCCGATCCCCTGACCACAACCTATTGGGGCGGATACACCACTGTAATTACATGGTTGTCATTGGTCAAGCACCCATCTGACCTGAATTTCGCGATCTCGTCCTATGCGCCAAAACCGGGCATTGGCAGGGGAAGTCGCTGGCCGAGGGCCAGCCGAAAGCAAGCTAGGGCGCTTGATCCCAGCGCGAAAATCCACCAGCGGAGAAGATTTCGCGAGGAGTTAGGAAATCCACGCTTGAACCCGGTTTCGGGTTCTCTCATCGGGGCGGATTCGCTCCGAGTTCGGCACCGGCAGCCCGAGAAAGCCGACCAACATG
>DATEDN010000020.1:0-1669 GCA_035281645.1 Acidimicrobiia bacterium
AAGACCGTGAGATCTACTTCGATCCCGCCACCCGCGAGGACTACCTCTACATCCGCCAGCCCAACCGGACCGAACGCTGGCCCCGGGCCGAAATCAACTGCGACCGACCCGGCACCCCCCGCACCACCACCTAACACCAGAGCCCGGCATCACAGGTTCGCCCACCCCGGGGTGTAACCGCGAACCCTCTATGAAGGGGCGGGGGTTGTCAACTGGTTAGGGGTCGTCTGGGGGTTGGGGTGTTCTCATCTCTCTATGGCCACCTTGGGGGTGGATTGTGTCGGGTTGGGGAGTCGTTCCGCTGGTCCATCTCCGGGTGGGGGCGGTCTAGGCGGCCAAGGTTCGCGTGGGACCTTGCGGAGCGAAGGGTTGCTGTTTGGTGAGCATCCACCAGATGGCGGTGGTGATCCGGCGGGCGACTTCAACTCGGGCCACTTTGGGTCCTTGTTGACGTCCGAGTCGCTGTTTGGTCCGCTGGTAGTGGTGGGCGTATACCGGATGGTGAGCGGCGTGGACGGCTGCTTCGATTAACGCCCAGCGGAGATGTTTGGGTCCGTTACGGGTGAGCGGCCCTCTCAGATCCCGGCCTCCTGACTGGTGGACTCGAGGCGCCAGCCCGGTGTATCCGACCAGTTTCTTGGGGGTGGGGAACCGGTTGATATCGCCGATCTCGGAAGCGATGGTGTAGGCCAGGATGTGGCCGATGCCGGGGACGGTGACCAACAGCTCCAGGTAGGGATGTTCCAACACCTGTTGGCGAAGGTCTCGTTCTATCTCGGCGATCAGCCGGTCATAGTGGTCGATCAGCTGGAGACAGACTCCGATGTGCTCTGCCCACGGCTGGTTGAGATCCAACTGGTTGAGCAGCTGCCGACCGGTTTTACCGAACAGGTCCGACACTGGGCAGGGTCGACCGAATTCGATCAACCCGGAATGGATCCGATTCTTCAAACCAGTGCGTTGATGGACCAAAAAGATGCGGAACCGGGCCCGCTCCCGGTTAGACCTCACCTCTTGATCGGGTATCCAGATCGCCGGGACCAGATCCCGCCGGGACAAGTCGGCGAGGACCCGAGCGTCGATCTTGTCGGTTTTGGCTGCCACCCGTCCGATCCCCTTGACCGCTAAAGCGTCGGCGATAGCCACCCTCCAACCGAAGCCAGTCAGAAAGTCGTAGACGAAGCGGGCGCCGGTCATCGACTCGACCACCCCATCAACCACCTCCCCACTGGTGCAATACTGAGCGGTCAGGTCAACCAGCCGGCCCAGACCCGCCGCGTCGGGTCGAACCGAAGACTCGGCGACCAGCTCCCCACCATCAGTGAGCAACGCCACCACCATCGAATTCCTGCCAAGATCCATACCAACATGCATGAGGGGGCCTCCTTTCTGGCCTCTTCCGGGTAACAGCACGAAGACTGCCACCCGAGGCCCCTTCATGACATTCCGGGTTCCAGGTGATCAAAACGATCGCGTACAGCCCCGAGAACGGAGCCTGCTCAGCTGCCTGGACCCCGGGCCGCCATCAAAACCGGGCGCAGCTTCCCTAGCCTGGCCCAAGGGTGAGTGTGGCGAGTTTCACCGAGCCGATCCTCCACGTGGACATGGACGCGTTCTTCGTGGAAGTGGAACGGCTGCGCAACCCGATGTTGCGGGGACGGCCGGTAGT
>DATEDN010000021.1:0-11270 GCA_035281645.1 Acidimicrobiia bacterium
CGAATCGACGTTGGTATTCGGCATCGGAGAATCGCTCATAGACCGCGTCGAAGTACCACGGCGAGTTGGTGACCCCGCCGAAGACCTCTGAGTGCATCCGGCCTACTGCGTCTTTGAAGTCAATGTCACCAGGTCTCATGAATCCCTCCGTGTCGTAGTTGATCAATGATCAGGAAACTGAGTCGAGGACGCCCAAGCCGTCAAGGTCGGCACGCAACGCCTCCGTCTGACCTTCATTGAGCGGGATCAACGGCGGCCGCACCGGTCCCTGCGGCAAACCCATCAGAGCGAGCCACGTCTTCAAGGCAGCGATAGGAATCGCCCCCTCGCCGCGAGCGAGCCAACTGTCTCGCATCCAGCGCTCGAACGCGTCCCGCTCCCGTCCGAGGGTATCGTGAAGAGCCCAGGCCCCTGCCACATCTCCGCCATGGGCTTTGCGCGTGTAGTCGTAGATGGGGCGCTTGGCGGGAGTTTGATACATGGCCAGTGCCGGCGTCGACATGAGCGATTGGAAGCCGTGATCGAGATGCAGCCCCAGCCAGTCGGCTTCGGAGGCATCACAAACGACCATCCTGTCACCGGCAAGTTCCTTGACGCGCAGCAGGTGCTCTCTCGGCTTCGGATTCTTGATCCCGCACACCGTGTCGAGGTCGGCAAGCTCGGCGATGAGCTCGGGACTCAAGGCGTATCCCGAGTAGGAGGTGTTGAAGAGGAAGAAGGGGACCGATGACTCTGCGGTCAAACGCCGGAACCAGTCACGCACGATGTCGTCGGACGGCTTGATCGGGAAGTAGGGATTTATGGCGATGACGAAATCGGCGCCGACCTCCTCGGCATGCCGGCTGAGTTGGGCCGCTTCCGAATAGGTGTGGTGACCGATGTGGGCCATCACCGGAACCCGGCCGGCGGCGGCGTTGACCACCAGCTCGTGAACCTGGGCACGCTCTTCGACCGTCAGCGCCCAGAACTCGCCCATCACTCCCCCACAGAAGATGCCGTCGACCGCCAAACCCTCTATGTAGTAGTCCACCGACTTGCGAAGGGTCCCCTCATCGACTTCCCCGGCTGAGGTGAACGGAGTGGGGATGGCGATCCAGAGCCCCCTCACCTTCTCGAAGGCCATCTCTTTCGCCCTGGAAGTCATGGCGGTCACCTCCTCGCGCTAACAGCCAGCGACATACCGACGGTAGCAGCACACACGTTTGCGCATTCCGAAGCAATCGGGGATATGGTCGACCAAATGGACGATCTCTATCCGAGGTTCAGCAAGGAGGAACTGACCAGTCGGCGCCAGATGATCGTCGAGCTGATGGAGACCGCCGGCGTATCCCATCTCCTCGTCTACGGCGCCGAGCGGGTGGGATCGGCGATCCCCTGGCTGACCGAGTGGCCGGTCACCACCGAAGCCGCCCTGTTGTTCACACCGGAGGAGACACCGCGGCTTTTCGTGCAGCATTACAACCATCTGCCCAATGCCCGGATCATCGCCTCCGACTGCGCAGTGGAATGGGGCGGGCCCTCCACCATCACCCAAATCGAAGAGCTACTGCGGGCCCGGGTCGGACCTGGTCAGCGGGTCGGAGTAGTGGGACCGCTGCGTCATCAAAGTAACTTGAAACTGGCGAGCGCGGTTGGGGAGTTGGTGGAGCTGGACGCGGAATACCAGCAACTGCGGCTTATCAAGTCGGAGGAGGAAATCGCCCGACTGGAAGTGGCAGCCCGTCTCTCGGATCAGGCGGTCGCAGCTCTCGTCGCCCAAGTCGAGGTCGGGATGGACGAACGCCATTTGGCGGCGATCGTCGAGTCTTCCTATTTGTCCGAGGGGGCCACCAACCACATCCACTATTTCGCCGTCACCTCGATGTCGGATCCCGACAAGTGCGTGCCGTCGCAGTTCCAGTCGACCCGGAAGCTGCAATCGGGTGACATCCTGTTCTGCGAGATCAGCGCTGCCTACTGGGGTTACGCCGCCCAGGTCCTGCGAACCTTCACTATTGCCGCCGACCCCACGCCTCTCTTCGTTGAACTTCACCGCGCCGCCGACACCGCCTTCGATGCCATCGCCGCCGTCATTCGACCCGGCGCCCATGCTGCCGAGCTCGTGGAGGCATCAGCGGTGATCGAAGCGATGGGTTTCACCATCTATGACGACCTAGTTCATGGCTATGGCGGCGGCTATCTGCCGCCGGTCCTCGGGACCAAAAGTCGCCCCAATCTGCCGATACCCGATCTGACCCTGAAAGAGGGGATGGCGTTGGTCATCCAGCCCAATGTGATTACCACCGACGAGCGGGCCGGGGTCCAAACGGGACATCTAGTGGCGGTTACCCACAGCGGGCATCGCTCGCTCCATAACTTCCCTCGGGGACTGGGCCGCATCGCCTGATCGGGCCCAATCCGGCGTGGGGATCGGTTGCGGAGGACGGCGCCCCTGGTTAGCGTGCAAACGATTGGGCTGGCGATCGCGCCCGCTCGTCTGGAGACAATTTGAGGAGGCCTCCCATGGGACGAAAATCGTTTGCGGCGAGGATATTGCCCTTATGCGCTGTCCTCACGCTGGTTCTGGCGGCGTGCGCCACAGGCACTACCGACACGACATCGGATACTGCTACCACGGCGGCGGGCACCGGTGACGTGCCCAACCCCGATGTGCTAGTGGCCACGGTGAACGACGACGTCTTCAACCTTGACCCGGCGGCCGTCAATGGAAACGATGTTGGCATGGACGTCATCCTCAATGTCTACGACCGTCTGGTTTTCATCGACGCCGAGGACGGTTCGGTAATCCCCCAACTTTCGACTGAGGTTCCCAGCCTGGAGAACGGGTTGGTCTCCGAGGACGGGCTCACCTATACCTTCCCGCTCCGGGAGGGTGTGGTTTTCTCCGACGGCACCGACATGACCGCGGAGGACGTCAAGTATTCGTGGGATCGCGTCGTCGAAATGAACCTTCCCGAAGGCCAGGCGCCGCTCTTTGACAACGTGGCCGAAACCCGGGTGGTCGACGACTTGACCTTCGAGGTGACCCTGGAGGAGGTTGATGCCTCATTCCTTGCCTTCCTGGCTGCCCACCCGGTGGCATCGGTCGTCAGCCAAGAAGCGGTTGAGGCGAACGGTGGGGTGGTCGCCGGCCAGCCCAACGAATTCATGGCCCAGAACATGGTGGGGACCGGTCCTTACACCCTCGCCACGTGGGAACGCGGCGACCGCATGACCTTCGACATCAACCCCGACTACTGGGGTGAGCCGGCCCACCTGCCCGTGCGCTGGGAATTGATCGTCGACACGCCCGCCACCGGCTTGCAAGCGAGGGAATACGACATCGTCGACATCAGCCCGACGGACGTGCCCTCGATCGAGCCCATCGAACACGCGGTTGTCGACACCAGCATCCTCGACCTGCAGGTGCTGCAGATCGGCATGAACATGAACATCTGTGAGGGGTGCCTTCCGGAGGGCGACACCATCCCGCTCGACTTCTTCCAGGACGTGCGAGTGCGTCAAGCCTTCAACTACGCCTACAACTACCAGGGCATGATCGACGGGATCCTGGGCGGGCTCGGGGGTCGCAACAGCTTCATTCTTCCCGTCGAGATGTACGGCTATGACCCCGAGGCACCCATCTACGAGACCGACCCGGCCCGAGCCGAGGAGCTCTTCCGTGAAGCCGGCTACTGGGATGAGGGATTCACCATCTCTATCGCCAGCGACCAAACCCACGAGGGTTTCACGGGTGCAGCTCTGACGCTGAAAGACAGCATCGAGGCCCTCAACCCCAACTTCCACGTCAACGTGATGGCTGTGCCGGAGGCACAGTTCGACGAGATTCTGGCAACCGACCCGCTGCCGGTAGCGATGTGGTCCTATACCAGCTCGCAATACAGCACGCCGGACGCCTATCTGTTTGACAGCGCAGTGTCAGACGGCAGGTACGGGGCGGTGAATAGCTTCGTCGACGGATACTCAGATCCGGAGGCGATAGACGCCCTCATCGCCTCGGCCCGCACCACCTTGGACGAAGAGGAGCGGCTGAGCATCCTCTCCGAGATCCAGAACGTGCTCTTCGAGGAGGCCATGTGGATCATGCCCGCCAACGAGGGGGCTCCTTCGGCTGCGGGAGAGTGGGTGAAGGGTCACGTCGAGAACCCGATGTGGGCTCGGCCCTCGCAGTACTGGGCGCTATACAGCAAATGAGATAAATATCTTCAGATGATCGACGGAGGGGGGAAAGGAGAACTAAAGCGTGCATAGGTACATCGCACGCCGTCTGCTCGCTCTCCCCTTCGTCATCCTGGTCGTGAGCCTCCTGGTCTTCTCGATGACCCGGTTGGGAGGCACCACGATTGGCCCCTATCTCGAGCCGGGGATGACCGACGAGGAAATCGCCGCGCTCGAGGAGCGGTTCAACCTCGACGAGCCGGTACCCATGCAATACCTGGCCTGGCTTGGGGGGGTGGTTCGGGGAGAGCTCGGCTGGTCGGCGGTTGCTGTCTCACCGGTGGTAGACGTGTTCAAGTCCCGGATTCCGGCATCGTTCGAGCTGGGCGTGGCGGCCGCTTTGTGGGCAGTCACGCTGGGGATCGGGTTGGGCACTTTCTCGGCCAGACGTCGCAACAAGCTGTCCGATCAGCTCACGAGTATTTTCGCCGTTGGTGGGGCCAGCATGCCCACCTTCTGGTTGGGGATCGTCCTCCTCATCATCTTCTGGTCCTATCTGGGCTGGTTCCCCCACGGAAGGTCCGATTTTCGGATCTGGGCCAGCATCCCCCATCCCACCAACTTCTACATCATCGATTCGATCCTCGCCGGCAGCTGGGCCGGCCTCAAAGACGCGCTGTGGCATCTGGTCCTGCCGGCCCTCACCCTGGGATATGGGGCGGTCGGCATTGTCACCAGGATGATGCGCTCTTCGCTCCTCGAGGAGATGGGCAAGGACTATGTGGACGCGGCACGGGCCCGTGGCCTCCCCGAGCGACTGGTGGTCCGTCGTCACGCCCGCCGCAACGCCTTCATCCCCACTGTCACGGTGATTGGTCTCTCGATCGGGATCATGTTCGAGGGAACGGTGGTAGTAGAGACGATTTTCGGCTGGCCCGGGCTCGGCAGTTGGATGGCCGACTCGGTCCTGAGCGGTGACCAGGCCACCACGCTCGCCTTCGTCATTTTCACCAGCATCCTCTTCCTCTGCATCAACCTCCTCGTCGATGTCACATACGGGTATCTCGACCGCCGGGTCGTGCTGAGGAAGACCTGATCATGTGGCTTCAGTCGGTTCGTACCGAGACGGCACCCCGGGTGCTCCGGGACACTCCCACCAGGGTCAAAGCCCGTCGACTGTGGGCAACCACCAGAGAGGTTTTCAGCCGTGGAAGTACGGCGTTTGGAGCCACCCTCATTGTGGTCATGCTGACGATGGCGATCTTCGCTCCCTTGATCGTGGACGTGAACCCCCGCGGCGCCTATCAGATGCCTCGGGACCTCTCCGCGGTTGCGGTCCCCCCGGGTACTGAAGGTCATCCTCTCGGAACGACCCGACTCGGTGGTGATGTCCTCTATGGCATCGTCTGGGGAGCGCGGCTCTCCCTGCAGCTCTCGCTCTACGTGGTGGCCGGCGCTGTTCTGATGGGTTTGATCGTCGGCTGCACGGCCGGCATCGTGGGGGGCAAGGTCGACGCCTTTCTGATGAGGACGGTGGACGTTTTCCTCTCGATACCGACGTTGGTCTTCCCGTTGGCGATTGCGGCCATTCTGGGCCCGTCGTTCGTCAACATCGTTGTCGCCCTGGCCGCCATCATGTGGGCTCGATACGCCCGGATCATCCGCAGCCAGATCCTGCAGGTGCGGGAGGAAGACTATGTCGACGCGGCGCGAACCATCGGAGACTCGAAGTTCGGAATCATCCGCAAAGACATCCTCCCCAATTCCTTCACCCCGGTGGCAGTCCAGGCCACCTTGGACATGGGCCACGCCGTGCTCTTGGGAGCGACCCTCGCCTTTATCGGGTTGGCTGTCGCCGGTCAGGCGGAATGGGGCACTTTGGTGAGCGAGGGCCAAGCCGACATCATCGCCGGCCGTTGGTGGACTTCCGCCTTCCCCGGCCTGATGGTGTTCCTGTGGGCGCTGTCGTTCAACCTGGTGGGCGACGGCCTCCGCGACGTCCTCGACCCCCGTACCGAACGGCGCTGAGGCTACCGGTACTTGATGCCGGTGCCGGTGTTGAACACCAGAACCCGGTCCTCAGCTCCGATCCAACCCTGATCTCTGAGCATCCCCAGCGCGGCCCACGCCGCCCCCGCCTCCGGGCAAGCATCCACGCCCGTCGCTCGGGCCATCGCCGCCGCCGAGGGGACGATTGACTCTTCGGGGACCGCGACGGCGGTGCCCTTAGTCTGGCGCAGGGCCCGGAGACAAATAAAGCCGGCGATCGGGTTGGGGACTCGCAGTCCATATGCCTTGGTCTTGGCGTCGAGCCAGGGCTGCGTCCGTTCCCAACCATTTCGGTACCCCTCCACAATCGGCGCACACCCATCCGATTGCACCGCCACCAAGCGAGGACGGGCGGGGCCGATCCATCCCATGGTCTCCATCTCGTCGAAGGCCTTCCACATCCCTACAAGGCCGGTTCCGCCACCAGTGGGATAGACGATCACCTCAGGCAGATCTCCGCCGAATTGTTCCCAGATCTCGTAACCCATGGTCTTCTTGCCTTCGACCCGGAAGGGCTCTTTGAGCGTCGACAGATCGAAGTCGCCCGGAGAGCGGTTCTCGCCCAGCCAACGGCCCGAGTCGGAGATCGTCCCGGGGACGAGTTCCACCTGCGCCCCGTAGTGGCGGCATTCTTCGACGAATGCACGAGGCGTGTCCTCGGGCATGGCCACGAGCATCTCGACGCCAGCGGCGGCGCCATAGGCGGCGAGAGCACCCGCCGCGTTCCCGGCCGAAGGAGCAACAAGTCGTTTCACCCCCAAGGCGACGGCGGCTGAAACCGCCATCGACATCCCTCGGGCCTTGAAGGATCCAGTGGGATTCCGGGCCTCGTCCTTTACCCAGGTAGTCGCGTCAGCTCGCACCAGAGGAGTCCACCCTTCCGTCAAGCTGATGGCCCCCTCGGGCTCGATCGGGAGCACCCCGCGGTACCTCCACAGCGACGAAACCGACCGGTCGATGATCAAGTCCGGATCTGTGCCTGGCTTTAACCCCATGTTGACTTGCAAAGGCAGACCACATCTTTCGCAGGTGGAATGGAGCCGGCCCACTTGGTGAGAAGCCCCACAATCGAAACAGGTGAGCGATTCGAGGTTGGGGTTGAATGCGGCGCTCAGATGGTCAGGCACAATCGTTCTATCAGGAGCCTCACTTTGGCAGATCGCCGATGAGGGATCGGACCCGTCCCGGTCGGCGGCTCGTCGTCGATATCACCCCACTCAGGGAATCTCGCGGATTCCGGATTCTCTATTTCGGTCAGCTCCTGGCCCACTTCGGTCGTCAGATCACCATCGTGGCGGTTCCATATCAGGTATTCCTCATGACCGGCTCGACTCTGGCGGTCGGAGCCTTGGGAATCGCCCAGTTCATACCTCTGATGGCGGTGTCGCTCGTGGGAGGGGCGGTGGCCGATGCCTTCGATCGCCGCAAGCTGATGTTTCTCGGCCATGTCCTGTTGTCCTTCACGGCCGTCGGATTGATGCTGAACGCTTCCGCGCCCGCACCGGCCCTCTGGCCCCTCTATGCGCTGAGCGCCCTCAACGCCGCCCTCAGCGCCATCAATGGCCCCGCCCGAATGGCTGCTATTCCCGCCTTGTTGCGTCGGGAACTTCTGCCGTCGGGTTTTGCTCTCAACTCGACCATGCACGAAGTCGCCGCCGCCGTGGGGCCTGCCCTGGCGGGAATCATCATCGCCCGCTACAGCCTCCCGATCACGTACGCGGCCGAGGCGGTCGCTTTTGCTGCCGCCGCCTTCACGCTTTTGGCGGTTGGTCCTCTCCGTCCGGAAGGAGGCGGCCGGGCGGTGAGCATGTCATCGATCAGAGAAGGGCTCTCTTATCTAAGAGGTCAGCCGCTCCTCCAGTCGGGGTTCCTCATCGATCTCAACGCAATGATCTTCGGAATGCCTCATGCCCTCTTCCCCGCCCTGGGCACCGAGATCTTCGGGGGCGACGCCTCGACTGTCGGCCTTCTCTACGCCGCTCCGGGCATGGGGGCTCTGATTGCCGCTCTAACTTCCGGATGGGTGGGGTCGGTTTCGCGAAGGGGCAGGGTGGTGGTCATCGCCGTCGTGATCTGGGGAATCGCCATCGCCTTTTTCGGCCTGATCAGCTACTTGCCGTTGGCGTTGGTCCTGCTGGCGGTGGCAGGTGGCGCCGACGTGCTGTCCGCGGTGTTTCGCAACACGATCCTCCAACTGGTCGTGCCTGACGCCTTGCGTGGTCGACTCTCGGCCGTACACACCGCGGTGGTCGGTGGCGGACCCAGGCTGGGTGATCTCGAGGCCGGTGGCGTCGCCGCCCTGACCTCGGTTCGATTCTCGGTGGTCTCCGGCGGTATCGCCTGCGTCATCGGTGCCCTGGCGATCGCCCGATTCATGCCCCAGTTGTGGGCGTACGAGGATCGGTCGCCTGCCGACCTAGCGGGCGACACCTTGGAGCAGCCGGGACACGTTGCCCCCGAGAATTAGCTGGCGCTGCTCGTCGGAAAGCCGCGGGATGGCGTTGACCGTGTTCACGGGAGTTGGATCGCCCATCGGAAAGGGGTAGTCGGTCCCCATGACGACGTGGTCGGCTCCGACATGGTCGACGAGGAACGCGAGCGGAGAAAGATCGTGGAGCACGGTGTCGAAATAGAGCCGACGGGCCAACTCGGATGGCGGAGTCGAGATGTTCTGGGCCGCCAGCCGAGGAACCGCATCAAAGCCCCGCTGCATTCGTCCCAGCTGATAGGGAAGAAAACCGCCGCCGTGGACCACACAGATCACCAATTCGGGGTACCTCTCGAGTACGCCGCTGAATAGAAGGTGCGCCACCGCGATAGTGCTTTCGGCCGGGCGACCCACCATGTTGTCGAGGAAATTGCGGGATAAGTCGACCCCGGGGAGCGGGTCGCAGGGATGCAGGACGACAAGGCATCTCAAGCCTGCAGCTACCTCCCAGAAGGGGTCCAGACCGGCCCGGTCGAGGTCGGTGCCATCGACGGTGGTGGCGATCTGCACTCCCGCCATCCCCAGATCTCTCACTGCGAAGTCCAACTCCTGAGCGGCACGCCTGGGATCTTGCAGCGGAATCGTCCCCAGAGGAATCAAACGGTCCGGGTAGCGGCCTGCCTCGGCGGCGATTATCTCGTTGAAGCGCCGCGAGTACTCGGCTCCGGCTTCGGCGTCGAGGGCATAGGCGGTGAGGTCGATCCACCCAGAGAGCAGTTGGACATCGACTCCTGTCGCATCCATAGCCTGTATGCGGGCATCCAAATCGCTGAGGACGGGGTTGAAGGGTTGCAGTCGCAAACGATCGCGAATGACGGCGTACTCACCCTTGCCATCGTCTCTCAGTTGGATCCCTAGCCGAGCACCTTCGCCCCGGAGGAGTTCGAAGAGGGCGGCAGGGATGCAGTGGGCGTGGACGTCGTATGTGGTCATGAGCTATTCCTCGGCGCTTGTCACCAGGCGGCATCTTTCATGCGATCCGCCAAAGCTTTGTCGGGCTCGAGTATGTAGACGCCTCCATTGACTCGATCGGTGACGTACACAGCAAGGTCGTCGGATACGTATACATCGTTTATCTGGGCGGCCAACTGGTTGGGAGGACATTGCGGGATCCAATGCCCTACTTCCACCGGCTCGTCTGCATCCGAGATGTCATAGACCCGAAGACCGGCATTGAAGTAGGTGACAAAGACGAGCCCCTGGCTTCGGTAACTCCCGGGACGATTCTCGTGGAGGCAATGCGCACCAAAGCGCAGCCCGCGTTCACAGAAGTCGCCATCCGGCACCGGGCATATGGAGCGAACGAAAGGAGCCGCCTCGTCCGTGACGTCGACGATCCTGACCATGTGCCGGTCTCCATCACAACCCTCGCTGATCGCCTCATCCGTGACGACAACCAGATTGCGATCCGGCAGCGGCAGACAGGTGTGAGTGTGTCCCCCCTCATCCCAACCGAGCCGGGAAACCGTCTTCGGGGCGGTTTGATCGGAGATGTCGATCACCACCATGCCCCCGTTCCAGAACCCGAGGTAGGCCCGATCGCCGTGGACCATGGCATGGTGGACAAGCCATTCCTCGTCGGCCGGTGATTCCATTCTCTCTCCCCCGGCCCGCCACATCCCCGGCCACCACCAACGACCGACTTCGGTGGGGTGGGTAGGTTCCGATACGTCGACGATCATCCAAATCCGACCGGTGTAGCCGTCGGGAGTCGCCGAGATGTAGGCGAGGTCTCCGCCCTCATAAACGATGCGATGGACGCCACGACCTCCCGTGTCGAAGAAACCGACCCGCCTGGGATCAAAGGGGTCACCAAGGTCGTAAATGGCCATACCCACCGGTGCCGGGCCCTCGCTACGAAACAGCTCGTGATTGGTCATGAGCAGACCGTTGGCCACCTGCACCTTGTGGGTGTGAGAACCCCGAGGGGCATCCCATTGTCGGACCACAGTCGGGGCCGTCGGGTCGGCGATGTCGAGGATCGAGGTACCTTTTCCGCTCGGCCCGAAATGGGCTACGTAGAGGACGTCTCCGAAGGGCATCACTTGCATGCCGTCGCCGTTCCCGTTGAGGTCGGAATGTCCGACGAGTCGAAAGCCAGATGTGTCCTCGGCGTGCATGGTCTGTTCTTTGATGGCCGTTGAATTGCGGTTGTACCAGGGTGCAATCGGTCCGACGAACCTCTGGATTCTGTCCCCGCCGTCCTGTACGTTTGATCGAACAGATGTACGACCGGGATTCGCTCTTCGATCCGCCGACCGAGCCCCTGATTCCCTCTGCGGTCCACGGGCTTTCGCCCGGGGTCGAGCTCGGGGATCTCCTCTCCGGGATCGACTCTCCTTCCCTCTCCCGCTACGAGCGGGTGGAGCTGATCACGGCCTATCAGAAGATGGTCTCCCACTACCAGGCCCTCTTCTACCGGGAGATCGCCCGCCTCTATGCCCAGGAGCTGAGAGAGGACCCCGAGGCCCTCACCGAGGACTCGGCCTGGGCGGTGCGGACCGAGCTCGGGGCCGCTCTCCGGCTTTCCCCGCGCTCGGCCGAGCTCGTCTTCGGCTTCGCCTTGGCCCTGGAA
>DATEDN010000022.1:0-6495 GCA_035281645.1 Acidimicrobiia bacterium
GCCGCCGCGGCTGGAGCGGGCTGGCGGGCAACGCCGCCAGTGCGCTCAGCCCCGGGCAGGCGATAGGCAATTCGCTGCTCTATGCCGCCATTGCCACGGTGATAGCTACCGGAGTCGGCTTGGCGGCGGCGCGGATAATCGAAAGACGGGGGGGAGGGTGGCTCGACACAGCTCTCATGCTCCCGCTGGGAGTGTCGGCGGTCACGGTTGGATTCGGCTTCCTCCTGGCCCTCGACCAACCCTTCGATTTGCGAGGGTCCTTCATCCTCGTGCCGCTGGCTCACGCGTTGGTGGCAACGCCGTTCGTCGTAAGGGCGGCTCTGCCCCTCCTCCGATCGATCAGACCCGAACTGCGAGAAGCGGCCCGGGTGCTGGGGGCCTCCCCGGCCCAGGTGTGGAAGGAGGTCGATTTTCCGATCATCGCCCGGGCCCTGGCGGTGGGGGCAGGCCTGGCGGCGGTGGTCTCCCTCGGAGAGTTTGGTGCCACGTCCTTCGTCGCCCGACCCGCCAGCGTCACCGTGCCGACCTTGATCTTTCGCCTCCTAGGCCGCCCGGGGTCCGCTTCTTTTGGAACCGCGATGGCCCTGGCGGTGATCCTGGCGGCGATGACCGCCTCGCTGGTGTTGTTGATCGATCGCCTCCGGGGTAGTGAGGCGGGGACCTTTTGATGCTGGCGGTCAGAGATATCTCGGTCGAATTCGGACCCAAGGTCGCCCTTGATCAGGTCTCACTCGACCTCGGACAGGCCGAGATTCTTGCCCTCTTGGGTCCGTCGGGCTCGGGGAAGTCGACCCTGCTCCGGGCCATCGCCGGCCTCGAAGAGATCACCACCGGGACGATCAGCTTCGAAGGGGAGGACTTGGCTGGGGTTCCCACTCACTTGCGTGGCTTCGGCCTCATGTTTCAGACCTACGCCCTTTTTCCGCACCTCACCGTCGCCGGCAACGTCGCCTTCGGTCTGCGAATGGCCAATCTGGAACCGGCTTCGATCAAATCCCGGGTCAGTGAGGTGCTGGAGTGGGTGGGTCTGAGCGAACTCGCTAATCGACGAATCGAGCGCTTGTCAGGCGGGGAGATGCAGCGGGTGGCGCTGGCCCGGACCCTTGCTCCCAATCCCCGGCTGGTGATGCTGGACGAGCCTGTGGGCGCTCTTGATCGGCGACTGCGGGAGCGACTGGTGGAGGACATGGCCGACTCGTTGCGGGAGACAAAGCTGGGCGTGATCTACGTCACCCATGATCACGATGAGGCGCGGGTTATCGCCGACCGAGTGGCGTTGATGAACAACGGTCGCATCGTCCAGACGGGGACTTATCAGGAAATTGCCGAACGCCCTGCCGACGCCTGGGTGGCCGACTTCGTCGCCTCCTCCTAGATCGCCCCCATCGCTTCGGCAAAACCGGGAGGCGGCCGGCTCAGCTTTCCTTCCCGATTGGTGAAGGCGGCCCGCAAGTCGAGGCTGGCGATGAGCTGATCCTGGCGGCGGATCTCCTGCGACCAACGCGAGCTGGCGCGCGACACCTCCGTGACCTTGGTCTCGATCACCAAATCCTCATGCAAAGTTGCCGAGGCGAAGAAGCGAGCGGTTAACTCGACGAGAACGATCTGGAACCCCGCCTCTCCCATTACGTCAAGGCCAAAGCCCACCGCCGCCAACGCCTCGACGCGGGCCGCCTCGAAGTACTGGAGGTAAGCCGTGTGGTTGACGTGGTTGTAAGGGTCGAGTTCGTAAAAGCGCGGGCGGATCGAAAACCGGTGAGCCACCGGCCGACATTAGGTCGGGCTAATCGTGTCGAGCGATGCAGAACTCGTTGCCATCGGGATCGGCCATCACCCTCCAATGAAAGCCCCCAATGTCATGGTCTTCGACCTGGCTGCCGCCCAGTTCGAGAATCCTTGCGGAGGCGGCGTCGATGTCTTTGACGCTTGTGTCGAGGTGGAGGCGACGTCGGCCAGGAGTTGGATCGGCGACCCTTTGAAACGCGATCGAGTAGCCACCCTGCCGCTGCCGCCGGAGCCAAATGAAACCATCGGCGCGATGACCGATCTCGACACCGAGAAGCTGAGACCAGAAGGAAGCCAACCTCTCCTCATCGGTCGTGTTGATGACGACCGAGGACACCTCGACCACTGCATCGTCAGTCACATGATCCTCCTACGCTCGCCGGGTGCGCGCCTGGCTTCTCCACGACACCACCGGTATAGATGCCCTTGGCCTCGAAGACGTGCCAACCCCCGAGCCTGGTCCAGGACAGGCCCGAGTCCGGCTGAAGGTAGCCGGTCTCAATCATCTCGATGTTTGGGTGTCGATGGGACTTCCGAAGCCGAAATCGCTCCCGCACATCTTGGGTGGAGATGGTGCGGGCATCATCGAAGCCCTCGGGCCGGGAGTGAGCGGGTGGAAGGTGGGCGATGAAGTTGTCATCAATCCCTCGCTCTCTTGTGGCGAGTGCCAGTTCTGCCTCGCCGACAACATGGTCTTTTGTCGCCAGTATTCGATCTTGGGCGAGGTGGAGCCAGGCACGCTCGCCGAGCAGATCGTTCTTCCGACCGCCAGCCTGATCGCCAAGCCGGCGGGACTCAGTTGGGAGGTGGCAGGCACCTTCGGACTGGCGACCTCGACCGCCTATCGAATGCTCGCTCGAGCCGAACTCAAAGCGGGCGAGAGTGTCCTCGTGGTTGGCGTCGGAGGCGGCGTTTCCTCGGCGGCGACGGTCATTGCAGTGGCGATGGGCGCCCGGGTTCTCGTCACCTCGCGGGATCAGAAGAAGATTGCCTGGGCAGTGGAGCACGGAGCTGAGTCGGGCTTCGACTCCGGTTCGGCTTTCGCGGCCAGCGTCAAGGAGGCGACGGGCCGGGGTGCCGACGTGGTGGTGGAGAACGTCGGCAAGGCGACCTGGGACCAATCATTTCGCTCGCTGGCGCCGGGGGGCCGAATGGTGATCTGTGGGGCGACGGCAGGCAACAAGGTCGAGCTGGCGCTTCCGGTCGTTTGGTTCAAGCAGTTGAAGATCATCGGCTCGACCATGGCCAATCGTTCAGAATTCGAGGCCGCCCTCGATTTAGTGGCCAGCGGTCGGGTGCAGCTTCCAATCGATCAGATCTTCCCCTTCGAAGAACTCCCCGCCGCCATGGAGCGTATTGACAAAGGTGAGCAGTTGGGCAAGGTGGGTATAAGGGTTTCCTAGATGGCCGACTTTCTCAGAGTCAATCGGCGGCTATTTCTCGCGCAAATGGGCAAAGGAACCATGGCCCTGGTCGTCTTCGGCGCCTGCGGCGATACCGGTGGCTCTGGGAGCACCCCGTCAACGTCATCCGCTGGCCCGACACCGTCCGGCGGCACGACCAGCTCTCCAGCTACTACTTCACCCGCGACGAGTTCAGCCTCTTCGACGACATCACCGGCCGCTGAGGCTCAGTTCCGGCGGGTCAATCTCGGCTTCGTCTCGGCCTACATCGTTGTGCGGGGAAGCGAGGCGGCGATAGTCGATACCGGCGTCTCCGGAAGCGAGGGCGATATCGAGGCGGCGCTGGGAGAAGTGGGTTTGGGATGGGAACAGGTCGGCCATGTCATCCTGACCCATCGACATCCCGACCACCAGGGAAGCGCTCCGGCGGTGCTGGAAGCCGCCAGCTTTGCCACCGGCTACGCCGGTGAAGGCGACCTCGACAGCATTACTGCTCCTCGGCCGCTTACCGCCGTGGTCGATGGTGACAGTGTCTTTGGCCTCGACGTGGTCGGCACTCCCGGCCACACCGCCGGTCATATCTGTCTGCTCGATCCGGTGGCGGAGGTATTGGTGGCGGGTGATGCCTTGGTAGGTGCCGAGGGAGGCGTCGCCGCCCCTGATCCGCAATTCAGCTCCGATCATGACGAAGCGCTGAGATCGGTTGAGAAACTCGCCGGATTGGCGTACGAGCAGATTCTTTTCGGTCACGGCGATCCGGTGACCTCTGGCGGCTCGGGGTTGGTCGCCGACCTGGCCGCTGGCCTCTAGTACTGCCCCACCTATACTTTCCCGCCGCAAGGAGAGCCGGTCCCCGTTCGGGGGTGTGGTGAAGCTTGGCCGTTCACGCCGGCCTGTCAAGCCGGAGGTCGCGGGTTCGAATCCCGTCATCCCCGCTACCCAGATGATGACTTGCTCTCCTTTGGCCAGGTAGCTCAGTTGGGAGAGCGACGGTCTGAAAAACCGTAGGTCGGCAGTTCGATCCTGCCCCTGGCCACCCAAATGCCCTCGATGGCCAACCCAAAAAGCGATTGGGGCGGGCAGGGAATCGCCTCAGGGGTCGCGACCGCTGGTGGTATAGCGATGTCCAGTGGGACTGGTCCATAGGTGATCGCCCGAGTCAAGGGGTTCGTGTTTCCACCCGCCCTCATGCCGCAGTACGTGGTGATGGCGACAGAGCGGGACCAGGTTGCTGACGACAGTGGGCCCACCCTCCCCATAGGGCCGGCGATGGTCGAGGTCGCAGTTAGCCGCCGGCATCCGACAGCCTGGGAAAACACAGCGACGATATCGAGCCTCGACAAAGCGCCTCTGGCTCTTGGTGGGACGGCGGCGGGTGATGCCATTTGCCACCGGTAGGCCCGAATCTGGGTCGGTGACGGTAAACCGCCACTCCCCGGCCACCTGCTCGGCCGCCACCTGGCGACAGATGTCGGCGATGACCGGTCCGAAGCCTCCGAGCTCGCCTGGGGTCTCGGCCAGGCCGACCAGCGTGGCGAGGTCGACCAGGAGATCAATGGTTCCCCTGCCGGTGCCGTGGTCGAAGACCTTGCCCATCAACAGATCCAAGAAGACATCGGCCCGGATCTGGTCGAGAGTTCGACCGTCACTTCCGGTGAGAGAGAAGGCGATCTCGGTGATCCGCTGCAGTGCGGCCACCGCCTCGGGGGCGGCGAGGTCATAGCCCGAAAGGTGAGCCGTACCCTCTTCGCTGGCCTCGAGCTCCACCCTTCGCTCGGCCAGGGCCTCTTCATAAAGGCGTTGGGCGAGGTCGGGATCAGCTTCCACGCAGCGCTTGCGTAGGTAGGCAGCGAGCTGGCCCGAGGTCAATTGAGACGCCCGCTCGATCACCTCGGCGGCCAATGACTGGGCGGTCTCGGGAGGAAGGGAGGCCAGACCCTTGACAAGCACACCCGCCCGTCTCCGATCGATCCGTCCAGAGAGCAGGGCAGAGAAGACCGCCGGCAGGGCGATAAGGCCGGAGGCGAAGGCGAGATCGAGGGTGGCGGCCCGGCGGGTGAGGCGGAGGGCGGTGCCGATCTCGGCTTCGGCGGCGCCATAGGCTGCCTCGATGTCCGCGGGATCGGTTCCCTCCTCCCAAGAGCCGGAGATCTCGACCATGTCCCGATAGACCTGGGCCTGGTAATGAGAAGCCAGTCGTTGGTGGGCTCGCAAGACCAAGACCCGGTCATAGGCCCCGAGCTCGCTGACGTCGATCATCGCCAGCATCTGGGCCAGGTCGGGACCCGGAGAAAGCCGATCCAAATCTTCCGGAAGAACGCTGATGCTGGTGTCGTAGGTGTCGAACATCTGTACGATCAAACCTACAAGACAGCTGGGACAGAATCCATCCCCCTGTCAGATCTTTTCCGAAAAATCGAGAAGAACTTTCCGCTCGGCAGGCCCTAGCGCCTATGCGCATTAGGGTCGAAAAATGGTCATCGACGTACGGCTGACCGATCAAGCCGGGAAGCCCTGGGTACTGGCGGATCACCTTGATGCCGCCGCCCTTCTCATCTTCCTCCGCGGCGACTGGTGATCCTATTGCAACGGCCAGCTGGTCAGCCTGGCGAGACTCCATCCTCAATTTCTCGAAGCCGGCACCCGGCTCTTTGCGATCTCGATCGATTCCCCGCGGCAGAACTCGGCGATGATCGAGAAGCTGTCTTTGCCCTTCCCCTTTCTCTCCGATCCTGACCGCTCACAAGCGATCACGCCCTTCGGAGTGGCCGACGAGAAGGACGACCGCAACATCTCGCGTCCGGCCCTGGTGGTGCTGACCACCGATGCCAAGGAAGAGTTCCGTTTCGAATCACGGGACTTCGCGGAGCGAATGCCCGAAGAAGACGTGCTGGCAGCGGTCCAAGCACTCGGATTTCCGGCGACAACTCAGGATCCTCCCGGAGTCGGTCCCGCCGAGGCTGGGCCGCGGACTCTCAACCTTCGCGAGCTGAGGGTCTACTTCCGTGGGGCTCGCTTCGCTGCCCAGGCCATGGGACTTCGACATGCCCACTACTCCGACGAGATCAAGGTCGACTCGAAGACCTACGTGGCAGAGATGGATCGCTACACCGAAGCCATCGAATGGCTCGAAAGGCTCAACTCGAAGTAGCTCGATTCAAGTTCTCAGGCACTAGAACCGATCCCGATTCCCATGTCGGTGCGATGGTCTTTGTGCTTGCTCGTGGTCGTCGCACTGGTGACGGCAGCGGCCCCAGCTCTCGCTACTGAGAGTCCGGAGATCCAACCGCTCGGAAACGAGATCTTG
>DATEDN010000023.1:0-7369 GCA_035281645.1 Acidimicrobiia bacterium
AGGACGTCGTTGCGGATCAGGTCCTCCAAGGATTCCCTCTCCACGACGAGCCGGGCTTTTCCGTCCGACACGAAGACCACGGCCGGACGGGGCACTTTGTTGTAGTTGGAACCCATCGAGTGCCCATAGGCCCCCGTCACCGGCATCGCCAGGTAGTCGCCCACCACCAGATCCTCCGGAACCAGAGCCTCTCTCACCAGGACATCCCCGCTCTCGCAATGCTTGCCCACAACCCGCACCCTTCGGGTACGGTCGGCCTCCACCGCCCGCGGGAGGAAGGCCTCATAGCCGGAGCCATAAAGGACGGGCCGCGGGTTATCGCTCATGCCACCGTCGACGGAGACATATGTGCGGATACCGGGAATCTCCTTCACTGTCCCGACCGTATAGATGGTGATGGCGGCGGCGGCGGCGATCGCCCTGCCAGGCTCGGCGGAGAGAATCACGTCGAGGCGGGCATCGTCAGCCGCCGACTTGATAATTCCGGCATATTCGGTGATCGACGGTGCCTTCTCCCCGGCCATGTAGGCCACTCCTAACCCGCCTCCCATCGACAGCTCCTCCAATCGGTGGGAACGGACGAAATCGGCCATCGCTGCCAGGGCAGAGGAGAACGAACTGACCCGGAAAACCTGGGAGCCAATGTGGAGATGGCATCCCCGCAGCCTGATGCCGGGGTTGGAGCGGGCGGCGTTGACGGCGGCACTCGCCAGCCCGGTGGAAAGGGTGAACCCAAACTTGGAGTCATCCTGGCCGGTGGCGACATAGTGGTGGGTGTGAGCTTCGATGCCCGGAGTTACTCGAATCAACGCATCGAAAACGTGGCCGGTGCGATCGTGGAGTTCAATGATGCGGTCGAGCTCGTCGAAACTATCGACTACCAGCCTTCCCACTCCTGCCTTGGCCGCCGCCTCCAATTCGTCCATCGACTTGTTGTTCCCGTGCATGACCAGGCGCTCCCCCGGGACACCCGCGGCCAAAGCCACGAACAGTTCTCCTCCGCTGGCGACGTCGATGCGTAGGCCCTCCTCATGGGCCAGCCTGGCCATCGCCAGGCACAGGAATGCCTTGCCGGCGTAGACGGCCTGTTCCCCGAAGGCAGCCACGGTCTCCCGGCACCTGGCCCGCAAGTGGGCCTCGTCGTAGATGAAGAGCGGGGTCCCGAATTCTGTGGCGAGATCCAGCACCGAGCATCCCCCAATCCACAATGAACCGTCATTAGCGACTTCCGAAGTATCGGGAAGTAGCGAGATCGGGACGGTGCTCACGACGCTTTTCTACCAGGGTGGTTGAGGGACTCAGCGACCTGTCAACAATCGCAGAGCGCCAGTCAAAAACCGAGAGGGCTTTCCGGTCCGCCTCTCCATCCGATCGGCCGCCGGAGCCAAAGCGGTGGCGAGGTTGACACCGACGAAGCGCAGTGGTTCTGGCTCCCATTTCGGGGGGCGATGACCAACCCAAGGCAGTCGAGTGATGTCGGTATCGCGGCCGAGGATCAGGTCGGCGAGGGTTCGTCCAGCAAGATTGGAAGCGGCCACTCCCTCGCCGGCGTAACCACCGGCGTGTCCGAGGCCAGTTCCTCGGTCATAAACCACCGCCGGCCTCCAATCCCGCGGCAAGGCCACCGCCCCACCCCAACGGTGAGTTATGCGAGCTCGGGCGAGCTCGGGGAACAGGCTCCGAAGAATGCCAGCTACGGCATCATGAACGCGGGGCTGGCGGTCGTAATCCGACCGCAAGTTTGAGCCAAAGTGATAACGGGCTCCCCTTCCGCCAAACGCGAGACGATCGTCGGCGGTTCGTTGGCCGTAGATGATCAGCTGCCGCGCATCCCCGAAGACCTCCCGGCGGGCGAATCCATAGGAGTCCCAGAAGTCGGCTCCCAGCGGTTCCGTCGCCACCATCAGCGAGTAGGCGGGAACGAAGTCGCGACGATGTCCGGGGAAGTTGAGGCTGAAGACCTCGGTCGCCCGGATGACGGACGGCGCCCGCACCGTCCCTCGGTCGGTCCTAACCATGCCGGTGTTGATGTGAGTCGCCCGGGTTTGTTCGAGGATGGTGACCCCGAGCTCCTCGACCGCGCGGGCGAGCCCGCGCACGAGTTTGAAAGGGTGAATCGCCGCCGCGTGTGGAGTAAATATGGCACCGAGAGCTCCCGACACCCGACTTGGCAATTCGGCTGGCGAGAGCCAAGCAAAGTCAGATTCGTCAAATCCCCATTGGCGTTCGTCGGCCAGTGTCTCCCGAAGATTCGTCACGTGGGCTTCGTTGGTGGCAAAGGTGAGGATGCCGCCTTTTTGGAAGTCGCAGTCGATGCCTTCTTCAGCGGCGACTTTGCCGACCTCGTCCACCGTCCTGAACATCTCACGATAAAGGGCAACCACGGCCTCACGCCCGTGAGCTTTCTGCAGGCGTTCCCGGTTGCCGGCGATCTCGCCCGCACACCAACCGCCATTACGGCCGGAAGCGCCGTATCCAGCAATCTCCGCTTCGACCACGAGCACGCGCAGGTCGGGCTGCGCCCGCTTCAGGTAATAAGCCGTCCACAATCCGGTGTAGCCGGCTCCAACGATCGCCACGTCGGCAACGGTGTCGCCCCGCAGCGCCGGTCGGGGTTCGAGTGGATCGGTAGTGCTGTCGTGCCAGAAACTGAGCGACCGATACGGATTCAATCTGCCTCGTCGAGATGGGAGGGCAGCGAACCCGCCAATTCCAGCGCCGAGACCAGGGCGTCCGAGAAAACCTCCAGGGTCTGCGCTACATCCTCCATCGTGTGGGCGGCGGAGATGAACCACGGTTCACGAGCATCGATGCAAGGCATGACCCCGCGGTGGATCATTCCGGCGATGAGCGCTGAATACAAGCGAGCATCGTGCCCGGCAATATCGCGATACTCGGTGGGTCGTCCTTCGCCCAGGTAGATCGAGAACATCGACGGATGGCCAATGACCTGGCTCTCAACACCAAATTCGACCAGCACCCTGGCAAGGCCCTCCATCAAAGCCAATCCCACCTTTTCGATCCGGGCGTATGCATCAGTGGTCTGCAGCTGGGTGAGAGTGGCTTTGGCAGCGGCGGTCGAAATACCATTGCCGCCGTAGGTCCCGGCTTGGGCGATGCCACCGAGGCGCCAGCCATCGACCATCTCGCTGGACAACGCGACGGCCGCCACCGGGAAGCCGTTGCCGAGAGCTTTGGCATAGGTGGCAATGTCGGGAACCACTCCGAAGGTCTCGACCGCTCCGCCGAGTGCAAAGCGGAAACCGGTCTTGACCTCGTCGAAGATCAGGACTGTTTCCGTCTCCGTGCACAGCCGCCGCACCGTCTCGAGGAAACCGGGTTCCGGAAGGATGCCGAAAGCGTTGCCGGCGGCCGGCTCGATGATCACCGCCGCGGTCTGGTGCCCGTAGTCGGCGAAGTAGTCGAGGACGGCCGCAGTGTCGTTGAAAGGCAAGGTCCTGACGTAACTGCGAATTCCCTCAGGAATCCCGCTCGAGTTTTGAAAGGGGATGGGCCGCAGGCGGGAGCCGAGGTGGGCCGGCGGCGCCCCGGCCGTGGTGAAGAGTACATAGTCGTGAGTGCCGTGATAGTGGCCTTCGAACTTGACGATCAGGTCGCGCCCCGCCCAGCCCCGAGCCAAGCGCAGGGCATGCATCGTTGCCTCCGTGCCGGTGTTGGTGAACCGAATCCGGTCAGCCCACTTGACCGCCTCGAGGACGGCCTCGGCTGCTTCCACCTCGCGACGCTGGGTCATGGCAAAGGTTGTCCCATCGTGGGCCGCCGCCACCACCGCCTCTGTCACAACTGGGTCGGCGTGGCCAAGAATGATCGGGCCCCAGGCACACTGGTAGTCGATGTAGCGCTTGCCGTCCATGTCGTAGACGTATGCGCCCTCTCCGCGGTCGATAACGATGGTGTCCTCGTCACCGAGATAACGGAAGCCACTGGAGACGCCGTTGACGAGGCTCCGGCGGGCGCGCGCAAACCACTCGCCGGTCCGGGGTCCCTGCATGCTCATCGCTGGGGAAAATCTAACCCGGGCACCACTACTGTCGCGGCCCGTGGCCACACAGCTCGAGCTCTTCATCGCCGGGGAATGGACCGCCGGTACCGGAGAAGGCGCCTACGAGCTGCGATCGCCAGGCACCGGCGAGCATCTGGCCGACGTGCCCCGGGCCTCGCAGGCAGATGTCGATCGGGCAGTGGCTGCCGCGCATGCGGCCTCGGAGGAGATGCGCCATTGGTCGGCGTTCGAGCGAGCCGAGCTTTGCCTCAAAGCCCATGAGTTGTGGCAAGAGCGGGTGGAGGAAATCGCCCGGATTTTGACCATGGAGCAAGGCAAGCCGTGGCGGGCCGAGTCGATCGACGACATCGCCGAATCCGGCGACTATCTGCATATCGCCGCTGAAGATGTGAAGCGGCTGAAAGGCGAGCTCATTCCAACCACGGAGCGGAATCGGCGAATGTTCACCGTGAGACGACCGGTGGGCGTCTGGGCGTCGATCACTCCCTGGAACTTTCCGGTGATGATTCCGATGGAGACCGTTGGGCCTGGCCTGGCCACCGGCAACGCCATCATCGTCAAGCCACCTTCCCACACCTGTTGGGCGATGCTCGAAGCGGCGCGGGTGATAGAGGAGGCAGGGTTTCCGAAAGGTGCCCTGTCGGTGATTCCAGGGGACGGTGACGTCGGCCAGTGGTTAGTCACACATCCCGGGATTCAAGGGATCAGCTTCACCGGCTCTTCCGAGACCGGGAAGCGCATTGTGGCGGCCATGGGTCTCAAGCGGTCGATCATGGAGATGTCGGGGAACGGGCCCTTGATCGTTGCCGGCGACGCCGATGTCGAAGCCGCAGCGGTGGCCGCCGTCTATGGGGCCTACTACAACGCCGGTCAGGTGTGTACCGCCACCGAGCGGGTGATCGTTATGGAGCACCTCCACGACGAATTCGTCGACGCCACCCTCAAGGCAGCGGAGGTCGTCCGCTTGGGAGATCCGATGTCGGACGAGACCACGATGGGTCCCCTTAACAATGAGGCGGTAGCCGCCAAGATGGATCGTCATATCTCCGACGCCGCCAGCAAGGGCGCGGAGGTCCTGATGGGCGGCGGCAGAGCCGAAGGCCACCCCACCAACCTGTACTACGAGTTCACGGTTTTGGATCGGGTGCCAGAGGACGCCTTGGTTTCCCGTGAAGAGTCCTTCGGGCCCGTGGTGCCGATTCTCGTCGCCCAAGACGACGAGGACGCGATCGGAATCGCCAACCGAACCCACCTCGGCTTGCAAGCGGCGGTGTTTACCAACGACGTCTCGAAGGCTTTCTGGTATGCCGACCACATTCGGAGTGGGACCGTGATCGTCAACGATTCCACCGACTTCTGGGAGACCTTCCAGCCTTTCGGTGGTGCCGCCGGTACCGAGACCGGCTGGGGCCGCCAACGGATCGAGGAGTTCACCGACCTCCAGACCGTCGTCTTCAACCTGAAGCCCTGATCTTCTTGCGTAAATCTGGTCACGTAAACGTGACCAGATTTACGCAAGAATGAACTGATGCCGCACGACTCCTACTCGAGGCCCTACGAGGAGCGAGCGAAGGAGATCCCCTTCGCATCGGCGGAGTACATCTCCTTTGCCTCTCGGAACTCGTTTCTGGGAGTGCCGCCGCGCAAACTCGACGATCTTGGCGACGGACGAGTCGTCATCCTCGGCGCCCCCTTCGACTGGGGCACCACCTACCGCCCGGGGGCACGCTTCGGGCCCCAAGCCATCCGCGAAGCCGATTACGGCGCCATGGACGGATACCGGCCCCACCTACCGACCGGTATCGATCCCTTGCAGACGCTGGGCGTGGTTGACATCGGCGATGTTTACGTAGTGCCCGGACAGGTCGAACTCTCGCTTGAACGGATCATCGCCACCGTCGAGGCAGTAACGGCGGCCGGCAAAATTCCCGTCATCCTCGGTGGGGACCACACCGTGACTTATGCCAATGCCACCGGCGTCACCAACGCGCTGGGAAAAGGCGAGGTGGCCGTGGTCCATTTCGATGCTCACGCCGACACCGGGGTGAGCCAGAACGGAACTCTTTACGGTCACGGGACGCCGATGCGCCGGCTGGTCGAGTCGGGCGCTGTCCCCGGGCATCGCTTCGTCCAGGTCGGACTCCGGGGGTACTGGCCCGAGCCCGAAGTCATGCAATGGGGACGTGAGCAGGGAATGCGCGCCTATCTCATGAACGAGATCGAAGATCGGGGGCTTAAGGCCGTGGTCGACGAGGCCGTCACCTACTCGCTCGAGGGTGGGGCGAAGGGAGTTTTTCTCTCCATCGACATCGACGTGGTCGACCCGGGCTTTGCCCCCGGCACCGGCACTCCCGAGCCGGGAGGCTTGAGTTCTCGCCAGCTGCTCGACACCGTTCGCCGGCTCGCCCGTGAGCTGCCGGTGGTGGGGGCCGACGTGGTCGAGGTCTCCCCGCCCTACGACGGCCCCGGCCAGATCACTGCCTATCTGGCCAACCGGGTGGTGCTCGAAATCCTCAACGGGCTGGCCGAGAAAGGGCCCTCGACCAACGAGTTGTGAGGATTTACGCGGCCTGAGGCCGTGTAAATCCTCACAGAAGGGGGTCTATGAGCTGGTTGGGGCCGGAGGAGTCGTGACGTTCGTGCGCTTGACCCGCCGGTAAAGGAACCAGGCCAGCCAAACGAAGGGCCCAGCAATCAGGATCAGGATCGGAAGGTTGTAAAGGACGAAGCGTATGGCAAAGGAGCCAATCGCCTGCAGATCCTCAACCAAGCTCCGCAATGCTTCTCGCGCCTGGACGGCCGGTTCCCAGACCGGATCTTCGGGGACGATCGGAATCGCCGCCGGGAGCGGGCTGATGCTGATGGAGATGGTGGCGAGCGACACCAGGTCGGTGAGGAGCTGCTTGCGCCCTTCAAGCTGTTCGATTTCACCGCGAGTGATGCGGATTTGGTCGAACACTTGCAGCAGCTTGCCGGGGTCAGCGTTGGGATTGTCTCGCAACTCTGACAGCAGAGCCAGCAATTCCTCCTCGAGGGCGTAGAGGTTGCGAAGTTGAGCCTCGATATCGACAAACTGGTCGGTGACGTCCTGGCTCTGGAGGGATTCGGTCACTACCCGATCGGCCAGTTCTCGAATCCCGGCCAGAGTGGCGGTGAGTTGATCGGTTGGCACCCGAATGGTGAAGTTGATTACCGGCTGCTCCTCCAGGATTGCCTCGCCCACCTGGGAGGCGGCGAGAAATCCACCCGAAGTCTCCACCAGGAGAACGATCCGATCGAAGGCATCCCGGGTGTCGGCGGCCTGGAGTTGGATCGAACCGTCGTAGATCACCTGGCGGTTGTCAA
>DATEDN010000024.1:0-1250 GCA_035281645.1 Acidimicrobiia bacterium
CAGGGCGACCGCTGCCGCTTCACCCTCAGTCCAGCCGCGGACGTGTTGGACCGGAGTCGCCGGAACCAGGAGTACGAAGGAGGCCGTCGGGTCGCGATCAACAAGCTGACGGAGCACGGCCGCAAGTTCGGGGCTGTCGGCCGTTTGATGCGCCACCACCAGGAAGCGGGCCACGACCAAGCCACCCTAATTCCTTCGAGGTCTCAACGAGAGAGCGCCCCTGGGCCGCCCGCTCGCCAGGGGCTAGGGTTCCGGACAATCGGTTTGAAAGAGAAGTGGTGTCAGACCTTTTGGAGGTCGGCCGAGAAGCCGTCCGCAAAAATCAGTGGTCAGAGGCGGTAGAAGCTCTCGAAGCCGCCGGCGACGCAAGTCTCTCGGCCGATGACCTCGTCCTTCTCGCCGACGCTCTTTGGTGGGCGGGGCGACCCGACGATGGAATCGAGGTTTTTGAGCGAGCGTTCGCCAGCTACGAACGCGAGGAGCGTTATTCGGAGGCGGCGAGCATTGGAGCCCGCCTGGCGTACTTCGCGCTACGGCGGCTGTCGCTATCGGTCGCCGGCGGCTGGATCTCCCGGGTGGAGCGGCTCCTCGAGGGCAAGCCAGAATCAGTCGGGCACGGATGGCTCACCGTTATCTATGTCGCCAAAGCACTGATGGTCGACCACGACCCGGATCTCGCTATATCGCTTGCCGAGCGGGCGATCGAATTGGGTCGTCGATTCAACGTGGCTGGAATCGAGGCTCTCGGTATGAGCTTCAAAGGGATCGGCCTGGTCCATTCGGGTGATTGGCGAGCGGGACTCAAGATGATGGACGAGGCGTCTGTGGTGGCGACCTCGGAGGGTGGCGATCTCAGGGCCGCGGGCGATGTCTACTGCAACACCATCGCTGTCTGCCGAAACCTCGGGGATTACCGGCGCGCAGGCGAATGGACCGATAAGGCCGATCGCTGGATGCTGGCGCATGCGGTGGGCGGCTACAGCGGCATCTGCCAGGTCCACCGGGCGGAGTTGAAACGCCTCCGGGGCTCGTGGACGGAAGCCGAGCGAGATGCTCGTAGCGCCTGTATCGACTTGGAGCGTTTTCACATCATGGATGGGATCGGCTACGCCCAGTACGAGATCGGCGAGGTGCGGCGAAGGATGGGTGACTTCGTCAGTGCCGAGGAGGCTTTTCTCAAAGCCTATGAGTACGGCCACGACGGCCAGCCCGGACTCTCGTTGCTGCTGCTCGATAGGGGACAAGTCGAG
>DATEDN010000025.1:0-1249 GCA_035281645.1 Acidimicrobiia bacterium
CAGGGCGACCGCTGCCGCTTCACCCTCAGTCCAGCCGCGGACGTGTTGGACCGGAGTCGCCGGAACCAGGAGTACGAAGGAGGCCGTCGGGTCGCGATCAACAAGCTGACGGAGCACGGCCGCAAGTTCGGGGCTGTCGGCTGTTTGATGCGCCACCACCAGGAAGCGGGCCACGACCACGCCACCCTAATTCTTTCGAGGTCTCAACGAGAGAGCGCCCTGGGCCGCCCGCTCGCCGGGGGCTAGGGTTCCGGACAATCGGTTTGAAAGATAAGTGGTGTCAAACCTTTTGGAGGTCGGCCGAGAAGCCGTCCGCAAAAATCAGTGGTCGGAGGCGGTAGAAGCTCTCGAAGCCGCCGGCGACGCAAGTCTCTCGGCCGACGACCTCGTCCTCCTTGCCGACGCTCTCTGGTGGGCAGGGCGACCGGATGATGGAATCGAGGTTTTTGAGCGTGCCTTCGCCAGCTACGAACGCGAGGAGCGCTATTCGGAGGCGGCCAGCATCGGAGCTCGGCTGGCGTATTTCGCCCTGCGGCGGCTATCGCTATCGGTCGCCGGCGGGTGGATCTCCCGGGTGGAACGGCTTCTCGAGGGCAGGCCAGAGTCGGTCGGGCACGGCTGGCTCACCGTTATCTATGTCGCCAAAGCACTGATGGTCGACCACGACCCGGATCTCGCTATATCGCTTGCCGAGCGGGCGATCGAATTGGGTCGTCGATTCAACGTGGCCGGAATCGAGGCTCTGGGCATGAGCTTCAAAGGGATCGGCCTGGTCCACTCCGGCGATTGGCGAGCGGGACTCAAGATGATGGACGAGGCCTCCGTGGTGGCGACCTCGGAAGGTGGCGATCTCAGGGCTGCGGGCGATGTCTATTGCAACACCATCGCCATCTGCCGCAATCTCGGGGACTACCGGCGTGCGGGCGAATGGACCGACAAGGCCGATCGCTGGATGCTCGCCCATGCTGTGGGCGGCTACAGCGGCATCTGTCAGGTCCACCGAGCGGAATTGAAGCGACTGCGGGGGTCATGGACGGAGGCCGAGCGGGACGCACGCCTCGCCTGCATCGACTTGGAGCGCTTTCACATCATGGATGGGATCGGCTATGCCCAGTACGAGATCGGCGAGGTGCGGCGAAGGATGGGTGACTTCGTCAGTGCCGAGGAGGCTTTTCTCAAAGCCTATGAGTACGGCCACGACGGCCAGCCCGGACTCTCGTTGCTGCTGCTCGATAGGGGACAAGTCGAG
>DATEDN010000026.1:0-2899 GCA_035281645.1 Acidimicrobiia bacterium
GGCGTAGTCATCGGAACGAAGCTCGTCGATGAGCTCCCGCGCCGTCGAGTTCCACCCACAGACCACCACATGGTCGTTGAATCCCGCCGATCCCATGCCTTGACCCTCCTTGAGTAGCAGATCAATTACGAACCCCACCAACGCACCCGTGATGGTGGCGACGATGGCCACCCCGAACAGATTCAGCATCCATGACGTGATCCAGCCCCAGGGACCGGATACAAAGTCCGACTGGCCCTGGCCCATCACGGTGGTAACCGCCCAATAGAAGGAGGCGAAGTATCGACGGGGTGTGACCTCGGTGATCTCGTTTTCGGTCAGGGTCACCACCGCAGCAGCCAGGGCGAGGATCACGACCAAGCCGAGAATCATCTTCCGGGTGACCTTTCCCTCGAATTGGCGGGTGACCCGTCGCACGTGCCATGCGATCCGACGGAAGAAGGGGACCCCGAAGAAGTTGAGGAGACGCCGGCGCATTTGGCCGGCAGCCTACCGATACCTATTTTGCCGACGACGGCTCAGGAGCCAACACAACATCGACGGCAACAAGATTCGGGTCTGTATCGCTGGTATCACCGGTTGGGTTGGTCGTCCGTTGGCCGAGGCGATAGCGGCCGCTTCCGACCTCGAACTGGTCAGCGGAGTGGCTCGATCGGACCACGCCCACTTTCCTTCGGTTGAGGCGGCGCTCGACTCATCGTCCACAGATGTCCTCATCGATTACACGTCGGCGGCGGCAGTGAAGTCCAACGTGCTCGCCGCCCTCGCCCGCGGGGTAAATGTCGTTGTCGGCTCCAGCGGAATGTCCGCCGACGACTACGACGAAGTCGACGCCAAGGCCCGGGAAAAAGGGTCCGGGGTGATTGCGGCCGGCAATTTTTCGATTACGGCCGCTCTGCTTCTCCGCTTTGCCAGCGAAGCGGCCCGCCATGTCGGAGCCTGGGAGGTCATCGACTATGCCAGCCTCTCTAAACCTGACTCTCCGAGCGGAACCGCCCGCGAACTAGCCGAACGCCTCAGCGCTGTTCGCACGCCCGCCCCCGGTGTCCCCCTCGATCAGATGCTCGGCAAGAAGGAAGCCCGCGGCGCCGAGTTCGATGGCACCCGAGTCCACTCGTTGCGGCTGCCGAGCTTCTCGGTCTCGACCGAGGCGATCTTCGCCGCCGAAGACGAGCGGCTTTCGATCCGCCACGACGCCGGGACCTCGGCCGCCCCCTATATCGCGGGCACCCTGCTGGCGACCCGCGCCGTGGTCGGCCGCCGCGGTCTCACCCGCGGTCTCGACCAACTGCTGTTTTAGACATCAGATTGCAGATGTCAGATTTCAGATTCGGAATCTGATGTCTGATGTCTGACGTCTGATGTCTGCTACATGTTCCGTCGGTACTGCCCGCCCACCTCGTAAAGGGCGGAACTGATCTGGCTCAGGGTGGCGACCTTGGTGGTTTCCATCAGGATCTCGAATAGGTTCCCTCCCGCCAGCGCCGCTTCCTGGAGTTCTCTCAGCGCCTTCGGCGCTTCCATCTCGTAGTGCGCTTGCACAGCCCGAACATTTTGGATCAACCGATCTTTGTCGGCGTCGGTGGAACGGACGAGCTTGTCCGGCACGACGAAAGGCGAGCCCTCCGCCGAGAGAAAGGTGTTGACGCCGACGATCGGATATTCACCTGACTCCTTCAACTTCTCGTAATAGAGCGATTCCTCCTGGATCTTGGCCCGCTGGTACTGGCGTTCCATCGCTCCCAGGACTCCCCCCCGAGATGAGATGCGGTCGAATTCGTCAAGCACCGCCTCCTCCACCAGATCGGTCAAATACTCGATGATGAAGGAGCCCTGTAGCGGGTTCTCGTTCTTGGCCAGACCAAGTTCTCGATTGATGATCAGCTGAATCGCCAGCGCCCGGCGCACCGAATCCTCGGTGGGAGTGGTGATTGCCTCGTCAAAAGCGTTGGTGTGGAGGCTGTTGGCGTTGTCATAGATGGCGTAGAGGGCTTGGAGAGTGGTGCGGATGTCGTTGAATCCGATCTCTTGGGCATGGAGGGACCGACCCGATGTTTGAGCGTGGTACTTCAGCATTTGGCTGCGCTCATTCCCGCCGTACTTCTCCTTGATCGCCTTCGCCCAGATCCGCCGCGCCACGCGGCCGATGACCGCGTACTCGGGGTCGATCCCATTGGAGAAGAAGAAGGAGAGGTTGGGGGCGAAGTCGTCGATCTTCATCCCCCGTGAGAGGTAGTACTCGACGTAGGTAAAGCCGTTGGCGAGAGTGAAGGCGAGCTGGGTGATCGGGTTGGCGCCAGCTTCTGCCATGTGATAGCCCGAAATCGATACCGAATAGAAATTGTCCACCGAGTTGTCTACGAAGTACTGCTGGATGTCTCCCATCATCCGCAGGGAAAACTCCGTCGAGAAAATGCAGGTGTTCTGCGCTTGATCCTCTTTGAGGATGTCGGCTTGGACCGTTCCCCGCACGCGCGTGAGAGTCTCGGCTTTGATTCGTTGGTAGACGTCCTCGGGCAGGACCTGATCGCCAGTGATCCCCAGCAGCAACAGCCCGAGCCCGTCGTTTCCGGGCGGGAGCTCGCCTTGGTATTGAGGCTGATCCTGGTTCGGATAAAGCTCAGCCAACCGCTCCCTGACCTTGTCTTCGAGTCCTTCGGCCTTGATGTACTTTTCGCAGGCCTGGTCGATGGCGGCATTCAGAAAGAAGCCAAGAATTATCGGAGCAGGCCCGTTGATGGTCATCGAGACCGAGGTGGTGGGATCGGATAGATCGAATCCGGAATAGAGCTTTTTGGCGTCGTCGAGGGTCGCCATCGACACTCCCGAATTGCCCACCTTGCCGTAGATGTCGGGGCGCTCGTGAGGGTCCTCGCCGTAAAGGGTTACCGAGTCGAAG
>DATEDN010000027.1:0-2933 GCA_035281645.1 Acidimicrobiia bacterium
GGCGTAGTCATCGGAACGAAGCTCGTCGATGAGCTCCCGCGCCGTCGAGTTCCACCCACAGACCACCACATGGTCGTTGAATCCCGCCGATCCCATGCCTTGACCCTCCTTGAGTAGCAGATCAATTACGAACCCCACCAAAGCACCTGTGATGGTGGCGACGATGGCCACCCCAAACAGATTCAGCATCCATGACGTGATCCAGCCCCAGGGACCGGATACAAAGTCCGATTGGCCCTGGCCCATCACGGTGGTAACTGCCCAATAGAAAGAGGCAAAGTATCGACGGGGAGTGACCTCGGTGATCTCGTTTTCGGTCAGCGTCACCACGGCAGCAGCCAGGGCGAGGATCACAACCAAGCCCAGAATCATCTTCCGGGTGACCTTTCCCTCGAATTGACGGGTGACCCGTCGCACGTGCCAGGCGATGCGACGGAAGAAGGGGACCCCGAAGAAGCTGAGGAGACGCCGGCGCATTTGGCCGGCAGCCTACCGATACCTATTTTGCCGACGACGGCTAAGGAGCCAACACAACATCGACGGCAACAAGATTCGGGTCTGTATCGCTGGTATCACCGGTTGGGTTGGCCGTCCCTTGGCCGAGGCGGTAGCGGCCGCTTCCGACCTCGAACTGGTCAGCGGAGTGGCTCGATCGGACCTCGCCCATTTTTCTTCGGTTGAGGCTGCGCTCGACTCATCGCCCACCGATGTCCTCATCGACTACACGTCGGCGGTGGCAGTGAAGTCCGACGTCCTCGCCGCCATCGCCCGTGGGGTAAATGTCGTTGTCGGTTCCAGCGGAATGTCCGCCGAGGACTACAACGAAATCGACGCCAAGGCCCGGGAAAGAGGGTTGGGGGTGATTGCGGCCGGCAATTTCTCGATCACGGCCGCTCTGCTCCTCCGCTTTGCCAGCGAAGCCGCCCGCCATGTCGGATCATGGGAAGTCATCGACTATGCGAGCCTCTCTAAACCCGACTCTCCGAGCGGAACCGCCCGCGAACTAGCCGAACGCCTCAGCGCGGTTCGCACGCCAGCCACCGGTGTCCCCCTCGACCAGATGCTGGGCAAGAAGGAATCCCGCGGCGCCGAGTTCGATGGCACCCGTGTCCACTCGTTGCGGCTGCCAAGCTTCTCGGTCTCGACCGAGGCGATCTTCGGCGCCGAAGACGAGCGGCTTTCGATCCGCCATGACGCCGGGGCCTCGGCCGCCCCCTACATCGCCGGCACCCTGCTGGCGACCCGCGCCGTGGTCGGCCGCCGCGGTCTCACCCGCGGTCTCGACCAACTGCTCTTCTGAAGATGGAAGATGGAAGATGGAAGATGGTCTTCTGTCTTAAGTCTTCTGTCTTAAGTCTTCTGTCTTAAGTCTTTTGTCTTTTGTCTTTTGTCTTTTGTCTTCCTACATGTTCCGTCGATACTGCCCGCCCACCTCGTAAAGGGCGGAACTGATCTGGCTCAGGGTGGCGACCTTGGTGGTTTCCATCAGGATCTCGAAAAGGTTCCCTCCCGCCAGCGCCGCTTCCTGGAGTTCTCCCAACGCCTTCGGCGCTTCCACCTCGTAGTGCGCTTGCACAGCCCGAACATTCTGGATCAACCGATCTTTGTCGGCGTCGGTGGAACGGACGAGCTTGTCCGGCACGACGAAAGGCGAGCCCTCCGCCGAGAGAAAGGTGTTGACGCCGACGATCGGATACTCACCTGACTCCTTCAACTTCTCGTAGTAGAGCGACTCCTCCTGGATCTTGGCCCGCTGGTACTGGCGTTCCATCGCTCCCAGGACTCCCCCGCGTGATGAGATGCGGTCGAATTCATCAAGCACCGCCTCCTCGACCAGATCGGTCAGATACTCGATGATTAAGGAGCCCTGGAGCGGGTTCTCGTTCTTGGCTAGACCGAGTTCTCGATTGATGATCAGCTGAATCGCCAGCGCCCGGCGCACCGAGTCCTCGGTCGGAGTGGTGATTGCCTCATCGAAGGCGTTGGTGTGGAGGCTGTTGGCATTGTCATAGATGGCGTAGAGGGCTTGGAGAGTGGTGCGGATGTCGTTGAATCCGATCTCTTGGGCATGGAGGGACCGACCCGAGGTTTGAGCGTGGTACTTCAGCATCTGGCTGCGCTCATTCCCGCCGTACTTCTCCTTGATCGCCTTCGCCCAGACGCGCCGCGCCACGCGGCCGATGACCGCGTACTCGGGGTCGATCCCATTGGAGAAGAAGAAGGAGAGGTTGGGGGCGAAGTCGTCGATCTTCATCCCCCGTGAGAGATAGTACTCGACGTAGGTAAAGCCATTAGCGAGCGTGAAGGCGAGCTGGGTGATCGGGTTGGCGCCAGCTTCTGCCATGTGATAGCCCGAAATCGAGACCGAGTAGAAATTGTCCACCGAGTTGTCTACGAAGTACTGCTGGATGTCCCCCATCATCCGCAGGGAGAACTCCGTCGAGAAGATGCACGTGTTCTGCGCTTGATCCTCTTTGAGGATGTCGGCTTGGACCGTTCCCCGGACGCGCGTGAGAGTCTCGGCCTTGATTCGTAGGTAGACGTCCTCGGGCAGGACCTGATCGCCGGTAATACCCAGCAGCAACAGTCCGAGCCCGTCGTTTCCGGGCGGGAGGTCCCCCTGGTACTGAGGCTGATCCTGATTCGGATAAAGCTCAGCCAACCGCTCCCTGACCTTGTCCTCGAGTCCCTCGGCCTTGATGTGCTTTTCGCAGGCCTGGTCGATGGCCGCATTCAGAAAGAAGCCCAGAATTATCGGAGCGGGCCCGTTGATGGTCATCGAGACCGAGGTCGTGGGATCGGATAGATCGAATCCGGAATAGAGCTTTTTGGCGTCGTCGAGGGTCGCCATCGACACTCCCGAATTGCCCACCTTGCCGTAGATGTCGGGGCGCTCGTGAGGGTCCTCGCCGTAAAGGGTTACCGAGTCGAAG
>DATEDN010000028.1:0-6299 GCA_035281645.1 Acidimicrobiia bacterium
CAATTGGCCGGAGGCGACCGAGATCACTTCGGGGGCTGAGACACCGGTGTCGACGAAGTCGGCCCTCTCGCCGGGACTCGCCGAAACCGCGAGGTCATAGTCGAGTTCGCCCGCTGGGGCATCGACGCTGAGATAGCTGAGCCACATCTCCTCAGGCACCCACTCCATCCCCACGTCGGAGCGCAGGTCATCGAGGAGGAAGGAACTGGCTGGCTCGCTCCGCTGGAGCGTCATACCGGTGCCGCCGGCCAACAGATCGGGGTCATCCTCGGTGAGAAGGAAGACGTCGGCCTCGATGCGGGTGTCGGGATCGGCGCCGAGGCCCAGGATCCGCACTGGAACCCAGGGATCGTCGGTGGGGATGGTGGCCATGATCGGAGTGCTATCGCCGGGCTCCTGGGCCAACTCGGCGGCGCGTTCGGCGTTGAAGCGAGCGGCCATGAACACTGGGCTCCGTCGGGCGTAGAAATCGAGGATCTCGGGGGCGTCAGGGGTGAGAAAGAAGCCGTGCTCGGCCGCCCAAGCGCCGACCTCGTCACCGCCTCCGCGGAGGACGGTGATGTCGAGGGCGTCGATTTCGACCTCGAGCAAGACCTCAGCTCCTCCAACGGCTGTCGCCGCGTCGGCGAGCGCCAGCTCCCGGGCCGGGGGCGCCACCTCGAGGGCGAGCCGTTGCAGGGTCCAATCACCGCCCCGCTCCACCTTGGTGGGGACATCGGGCAAAGGAATGATCGAACCCACTTCCTTCCCGCTTCCGACGAACTCAAACGCGGTGACATAGCGCTCGATCCCGTCGCTATAGGCAGCCAGGGTCGTGGTCCGTACCAGCTGGATGGTCCCGTTCTCGCCCACCAGCCCACCACAGGCGAAGGCGGGAGCAGCCCCCAGCGTCAGGACCAAGGCCAATACCACCAGGGCCTGAACTCGGAATCTCCCCGATCGAACGTGCGGCGAACTCATGGCTTCCTCCTTTGGAAGATGTGCTCGCGCTTGGACGGTGGGAGGGATCAGGCGGTTCCGGGGCCCTGGGATGTAAGGGGGCGGCTCCACCCGGACACATAACATCGCGAAGTGCCCAGCTTGAGCACACCGCCTCGAGATATCGACTCGGGACACAAATTCGAATCGCTCTTTGCGGATCACTATCTCGCCGTATACCGGTACTGCCTTCGGCGTCTCGGCCCCGCCGACAGCGAGGATGCTGCCGCCGAGGTTTTTGCCGTCGCCTGGCGTCGGCTCGAACAGGTACCGACCGGTGAGCCAGTCCGGTCTTGGCTGCTGGCAGTCGCCTATCGCGTGGTGGGGAATCACTACCGGGGAAGGAGGCGAAGAGTCAGGTTGTCGGATCGACTCCGGAGCGAACGAGAGCAGGTCGTGGAACCGGAGGTCTCCGACCCCGAAGTTCGACTGCTCCGTCGGGCGTTGGACTCGCTTCGATCCGATGACCGCGAGTTGTTACGGCTCTCGGCGTGGGACGGCCTCTCGAATGCCGAGATTGCCACGGTGATCGGTGTCAAGCAGAACGCCGTGGATCAGCGGCTCTTCCGCGCCCGGGAGCGGCTCCGGGGGCGCGTCGAACTACTGAGCCGTGAAACCCCAGAAGCCAACGCAAGGAAGGCAGCGACATGATCGAACTACTTGAACGAGCCGATCCAGCCGCTGGTGTCGAGGTCGACAAAGAAAGGCTGCGGGCGAAGGTCGACCAGGCGATTGGCCTGACTCCACGTCTCGCCCCGTCGCCTGTCAGTCGGAAGCGTCCGCTCCTGGCAGCGCTCGCATCGGCCGCGGCGGTGACGGCCGTGGTGGCAGTCGTGATCGCCCTTCGACCGGAGCCTCAACCCGATGTCTTTCAATCCCTCATGCCCGCCCCGAATCGCCTCGGCCTGCTTCCGGGTGTCGAGCAAGTGGTCGGGCTTGAGAACGGCGGCGTGAAAGGGATGGCAATCGATGGCGACACCATCTGGGTACTGGAGTCGCTTCATCACAAGCTAAATCGAATTGGCGCCGCTGACGGAGCCATCGAAGCCTCTTACGAGATCGACGCCTACGCCGAGGGAGTGGTAGTCGGCGGTGGCTATCTCTGGCTATCGAGCTATGACCATGAGGGTGAGGTTCTTCGCTTCGATCCCGAGACGGGACAGGTCGATCTAACCATCGCCTTGGGCGGCGCTCCGGGTTGGTCGGCCTGGTTTGGCGACAGCCTGTGGATCAACAACGAACAAGGCGACCTCTTTCGAATTACGACTGCCGGAGCGATGACGTCGATGGGAACCGGCGAGGTCAAGGGCCAGGGTCTGGGATATCTATGGGTCAACGACCCCGCCACCGAGCTGATTTCGAGCATCGGACCGGACGGAGCCCGAGGGGAAATCGTGATCCCCACCCATCCTGGACTCGAGACCATGTCTGGATCGGGAGTGCGCCTTCTGATCGAGGCTGCGGGAGAGCTCTGGCTGATGGATGGCGATTATCCCTGGGGGACCAACCTCAGTGTCTTCGATCCCGACACCGGCGAACTTCGAACCTTCGGGGCCGTCACATTTGGTCTCCACTCGATGATCGAGTTCGAGGGGAGCATTTGGCTCACTTCCCACACCGATCATCTGCTGATTCGGATCGATCCCGAGACCGGGGAGGTTCGCCGCTACCCGATGCCGGGCAAGCCCGGTGGCTTGGTGGCCTCCGGAGGGTCTTTGTGGGTGGCGCTTCACCACCCTGGGGCCTTGCTGCGAATCGATCCCGAGGCCGGATTGCTGGAAGCCGGCGACATCGTGGCCGATGACTGGAACCGGTTCCCCCATCGGCTGCTCTGCACCGGAAGTGGGGATCTTGAAGGACCGACCATCATCCTCGAGCCCTACGACTGGATCGACTACGGGTCCTGGTCCGTCGTGCAAGCCCAATTGTCGAATCAAGGCCATGTGGTCTGCACCAATGGCTATGTCGACGGCGAGGCGTCACCCGAGCAGCGGGCCACAGCGTTGAACCAGGCGCTGATCGAAGCGGGGATCTCCGGTCCGTTGGTTCTCGTCGCTAACGGCGATGGGGTCCACACCACCCGCGTCTTTGCCGAAGCGCGCGACGACGTCGTGGGAGTAGTCCTCGTTGATCCGATGCCGGTCGGATTCGGGGACTTCCTTGAAGAGGAAACCGGCGACCACCCCCCATTTGCCGATCTCGACCCCGCAACTTCGGCCGCTCTCGATTTCGGCGACGTGCCGCTGGTCGTTGTCGGCCAGGATCCGGAGAAAGTCTTCCTGAGCCCCCAGTTCATCGCCGGTTTCGGGCTCGAAACGGCCCGAGTAGTCAACGACTACTGGCAGGACGGGCTGGCGTTCTACCGGGGACTATCGGCCGATGTGAGTTCCCGCGTCGCCGCTGGAACCGGCATGCAGATGGTGATCTGGGATCAACCGGGGTTGGTGGTCGAGGAAGTTCTCAACGTGATCTCCCGAGGCGATTGAAGGATGGCCTACTGCCGCGGAAAAGGTCGGCGCCATTGATCGAGTGGGAAAGGTCGGTAAGGCTGTGACCTATCGGCTTGCCGCCAGCGAGGCGTACGCTCCGTGAGGTGACGCCCACCGAACCAATCAACTGGTTACTGGAACCCCAGCAATCCGACCCTGCCATCCGCTGGCAGGTGATGCGTGATCTGCTCCACGCCCCCGAGGGGGAGTGGAAGGCCGAGCGTTCCCTGGTCGCCACCGAGGGATGGGGAGCGCGCCTCCTGGCCATGCAACAGCCCAACGGGGGATGGAGCACGGTGGCTCAACCGAAGCGATTTATCGAGACCCCCGATGGCTCGGCCACCCACGCCCTGGCGCTGCTGGTGGACATGGGGCTTGATCCCGAAAGCGAAGCCGCCCGACGCACCGTCGAATTGGTCGAGGATCAAGTCAGCTTCTACGAGGGGAATCAACCGTTCTTCACCGGCGAGGTCGAGGCCTGCATCAACGGCCGGGTGCTCCAGGTGGGTGCCTACTTTGGTAGGCCGAACGAGGCTTTGGCCCAACGCCTCGTAGGCGAACAGCTGGCCGACGGCGGTTGGAATTGCGATGCTCCCCCCAGCACCCGGGGATCGTTCCACTCCACGATCTGTGTCCTCGAAGGTCTCTTGGCTTACGAACGGGCGGTGGGCGATGGAGAGGGAGTGACCGAAGCCCGTACCCAAGGAGAGGAATACCTGCTTTCCCGCCGGATGTTTCGCTCGTTGTCCTCCGGCGAGGTGATCGATTCCGAGTGGACGTTGTTCTCATATCCACCCGGCTACCACTACGACGTGCTGCGCGGGCTCGACTATCTACAGAGCGCCGGAGTGGCACCAGACGACCGGGTGGCAGAGGCGGTTGGTTTAGTGGAGGAGAAACGGACTCAGGCCGGCCACTGGTTGCTCGAGAACCCGCACAACGATGTTCTCGATTTCGAGATGGAGATAGCCGGCGAGCCCAGCCGCTGGAACACGCTCCGGGCGTTGCGGGTCCTCCAGTGGGCTCCGATCGGCTGAACGCAAGAACAGTCCTCGGCGGCGTCGACTAAACCGGACCGGCCATGCTTTCCAACACGACCAAAGCCAAACTGGACGCCGGGGAGGTGGTCCTCGGCACGTTCATTCGATACCACGACCCCAGCTTCACCGAATACGTGGCGCTCCAGGGGTGGGACTTCCTGGTCTTCGATGGAGAACACGGCACTCTCGAACCCCATCAGGTTGAAAACCTCGTTCGGGCCGCCGAACTTCGTGGCGTCACCCCCGTGGTGCGGGTCCCGACCAATCAGCCTCACCTGATTCTTCGCTACCTCGACACCGGTGCTCACGGGGTTCACGTCCCCTGGGTCAACACTCCAGCTGAGGTCGATACGGCGGTGCGCTCTGTCAAGTATCACCCTCGCGGAATTCGTGGGTTGGCCGGGAGCCGCGCAGGTGATTGGGGAATCACCGAGCCAATGAGCGAATACACGGCTCGTTCCAACCGCGAGACATTGGTCGTCATCCATATCGAAACCCAGGAAGCGGTGGATGCGGTTGCGGACTATCTCGCCGTAGACGGCGTCGATGTGATCTTTCTCGGCCCTACCGATCTCTCGCAGTCGTTGGGCGTACCCGGAGAGCTCGACCATCCCCAGGTGGTGGAGGCTTTGGAGCAGGTGGCCGATGTCGTCGTTCCCTCCGAGAAGGCCTTGGGAGTCTTCGCCGGCGATCTGGCATCCGCCCGTCGGTGGATCGAGCGCGGGGCCCGGTACGTTGCCACCGACAGCGACCGGTTGCTGCGACGAGGGATGCAGGAGTTCCTCAATGAGGCGCGGCGATGACAGAAGGATGTCCAGCAATGCTCGGCCTCGGGATCACCGCCGGAATTTCCGAGACCTTGGCGCGTGACCTGGCGAGTCGGTGCCAGGAGCTTGGCTACCAATCGCTCTGGTCCAACGATGGGGAGCGGGCGCCGGGTTTGGAAACGCTCGCTCATTTCGCGGTAGGGGCACCCAACCTCGAGCTCGGAGTCGGGGTGCTGCCTCTTGACCGGAATCCCCCGGCCAAGATCAAAGCCGATATCGATCGCCTGGGGATCGACCCCTCCCGCTTGTGGGTGGGGGTGGGGTCCGGCCAGCTGCGACCGCCAGTCGAGGCGGTTCGGCGGGGAGTGGAGGAGCTGCGGCAACTACTCCCGCAGGGGACACGCATCGCCGTCGCCGCCATGCGTCCTCGGCTGTGTCAATTGGGTGGCGAGATCGCCGATGCGGTGTTGCTCAACTGGATGTTGCCCGCCCAGGCTGCAAGGGCCAGGACCTGGATGGAGGCAGGAGAACGCCCAGGAGACGAGAGAAAGCCCGTGTTGGCTACATACGTACGCGTGGCCGTCGGTCCGCAAGCGCAAGAGCGCTTGACTTTGGAGGAGAGTCGATACCGGGTGATCAACGAGGGCCATCGCCGACACTTCGCGGCCATGGGTGTGCCTGTTGGCAGCGTCGGCATTGCCGCCTCGGGGCGAGCCGAGGTCGTCGAGGGCCTTGAGCCTTATCGCTCGGCGGTCGACCTCACCATTGTCAGGGCTCTCGCCACAGGCGGAGAGGACTCCTTGATCGCAGTCGCCGAAGCTGCCGCGCCCACCTGACAGCCGGCAATGGCGAGGGTCATGCAGCGGAGCGATCGTTAGACGAACAGCTGCACTTCGGCGGTGGAGGCGAAGTCCAAGAAGGCGGCTGCACCCGCCACCAGGCAGCCGTCGATCAGATCTTTCTCCTCGACTCCCATCACTCCCATCGTCGTCGAGCAGGCGAAGAACTGCACGCCGAGGCCTTGC
>DATEDN010000029.1:0-1019 GCA_035281645.1 Acidimicrobiia bacterium
TCTCGGAAGCGGGCGCAGGATCGTTCGATCAGAGCCGAGGCGATCCCGCGCCTACGGAACTCGGGGTGGGTGCCGAGGTGGCCAATCCAGCCATCTCGGCGCCCGGTGATCGCCTGGTCGGATGGAAAGTGAGAGTTGAGCGTCACGCCTACCAGGCACTCGCCGGCCAAGGCCATGTAGGACATATCGAGACGAGTACCGGTCCCACCGATGAGGTGGTCCCAGGCGGCGCGGTCGCGGGGCGTGGAACCCCAATGGTCGCTAAAGGCCAGGTTCATCAGCAACCGGGCATCTTCTGACCGTGCCTCTTCCCAGGCGACGACGTCGATCCCCGGAACCGGTCGTTCGCCAATCGGCTCGGTCAAGGGGCGAATCAACTCGGCGAAGTAGCGAATCGGGATGAGGCCATGGCTTTCGTATAGGGCGATGGCTTCTTTCTCAAAGTCGAAGGCGAACGTGCGGAGGAACCGGGGAACGCCGGGCGAGTCCCGGCGTAGAACTTCGGTCCCCCTTTCCATCTCCCAGGAAAGCAAGGCGCTACCGATCCCTCGTCGGCGATAGTCGGGGTCAACCCCGCCGACGAGGAAGGCGCGTGCGTGATCGGATTCTCCGGGACGACGGAGAACCTGGCAGAAGCCAACGACCTGGTCGTCGATCAGAGCCAGGCGACCGTCGTTGGGTAGGTCAAGATGGGGATCGTCGGCCATCTCGGCGATTTCCTCCCAAGGGGTGACGATCGGTATCTGGTCGAAGATCTCGATCCGGCGATAAAGGTCGTAGAGAGTGGGGAGCATCTCTGTCTCGAGAGGAACCAGCCTCACCCGGCGAGGCTCCGCGCCAGCTCGCTCACAGTCGCTCCCGCCTTTCCTTCGAGTCGAACGGTGGCCAGCCGATCCATCTCGGTCTCGCCCTCGTTGACGATCACCAAGGGCTTTCCGGCCTGGACCATGGAGAACGGAATCTCGGCTGCCGGCCACACCCCGAGGGTGGTGCCAATGGCGAGGACCGATCGAGCTCGG
>DATEDN010000030.1:0-1241 GCA_035281645.1 Acidimicrobiia bacterium
GATCTGGAAATGGACCTCGTGAGCGACTCCCTGGGTGATGTTGAGGATGAAGAGGGCAACGGCATAAATCCAGTTGATGGCCATCGCTCCGATGGCGAATTCGGCTCCGTGCCGGGGCATCCGTCGACCGAAGAAGAAACATGCCAGCATGGCGAGGAAAGGAAGAACGAGGAGGATCCCGGCGTACTGGGCCAGCGCCCCTCCGTCGGATAGGTTGTGGCCCTCTTGGGCCACGGAGGCGACCAGGGCGCCTATGAACAAGAACGGGGTCCGTGCGTCACCGGCTGGCGAGTATAAAGAGGCGCCCTGGGAGGCAAGCCTTTGACCAAAAACCGACTCGAAACCATTACCGACGGCGTCCTGGCCATCGTCATCACGATCATCGTTCTGGAGCTGCACGTCCCCGAGACGGCCGGCCTCAGCGGCCTCCGCGAAAGCCTTCCACTGCTGGCGGCTTACGCCTTCACGTTCGTCCACATCGGGATCTACTGGAACAACCATCACAACCTGATCCACTCGGTGAAACAGATTGACGGAGCCGTCCTCTGGGCGAATCTCGTCCTCTTGTTTTGGCTCTCGCTTTTCCCCTTCGTCATCAGGTGGTTCGCCGAAGTCGGATTTGCCTCGATGCCGGTAGCTGCCTTTGGGGCCGTCCTTTGGCTGGCAGCGATCTCGTATTACTTTCTGGTCAGAGCCTTGATTCGCTGCAACGGAGCGGACTCAACGGTGGCCAGGGCGGTGGGGAGGGATCGCAAGGGCTGGCTCTCCACTTTGGTTTACACGGTGGCTATCCCGTTGGCATTCGTGAGCCCGGCGGTGGCGTTGGGCCTCTATGCCGTTGTGGCGCTGATCTGGTTGATCCCCGATCGCCGGTTCATTCGGGTAGCTACAGACGCATCAGGTTGAAGTCATCGACGTTGGCGGAACTGCGGTTGCGGAAGATCATCAGGACGATGGCGAGCCCGATCCCTACCTCGGCAGCGGCGACAGTGATGACGAAGATCGAGAACACCTGACCGACCGCCAGCTCGGTCTGCAGCAGCGACTCGAAGGCGATCAGGTTGATGTTGACGGCGTTGAGCATGAGCTCGATCGCCAGCAGGACCATCACCGCGTTTCGCCTCACCAGGACCCCGTAGACACCTAGCGAAAAGAGCAGGGCGGCCAGGATTAGGAATTGGTTGACCAGCATCAGACCGCCTCCCGCGCTTCTTCCTCGGCCGGCGAAAGGTCTTTGCGGG
>DATEDN010000031.1:0-4099 GCA_035281645.1 Acidimicrobiia bacterium
GTGCCAAAGCCGGCGTATTGGCGCATGGTCCACGGTCGACCGCGGTACATGGTGGGATGAGGACCGCGGGTGAAGGGATACTCGCCGGGAGCGCCGATTCGTTTCGGATCGGCCTCCTGGTCATAGACGACTTTTATCTCGATCCCTGAAGGAGTGAGCAAGGAATACCAATCGGGTCGGGTTAGTCTTTGACTCTACCGGGGGTCTCCTCCCGCGGTCTTATGGCTAATCGCTCCCTGATCCATCAGATGGAAGCGCGCGAACGGCGCGGACGGTGGTTCCCGGCACTGGCGGGATTGCTTTCGATCGCGCTTCTCGGCAGTACCTGGATCGGTCTCTTCACCTTCCTCGGGGCCAACTCCGCCTATGGCTCCATCGACAAGGTCCGGGCCGAATACGTCCCCGAAGTGGAAACCCTGAGCCTCGACCTCCCCGACCTTTCCCGAGTCTCTCGGGTGTACTCGAGGGAGGGCGAGCTCTTGGCCGAGCTGCATGCCGGTCGCAACTCCGAGCCGGTCTTGATCGACCAAGTCCCCCTGCTCCTCAAAAACGCGATCCTGGCCGCCGAGGACAAGGGCTTTTACAACCACGACGGAGTTTCCTTTCCAGCCATCGCCTCGGCCGCACTCGACAACTTCCGGACCGGTAGCTCCCGCGGCGGTTCCACCATCACCCAACAGATCGTGAAGAACGTCTTCGTGGGCGACGAACTCACTATCGAGCGCAAGATCAAGGAGGCCTTCATCGCCGCCGAGCTGGAGCGGCGCTATGAAAAGGACCGAATCCTCGAGTTCTACGTCAACTCGGTCTACTTCGGAGCTGGCGCCTACGGGGTGAAGGCCGCCGCCAGCGAGTTCTACGGACGGTCGATGGAGGACCTCACCTTGGAGCAGGCCGCCACGCTGGCGGTTCTGGTTCGAAACCCGACGAGCTATGACCCCCGTCGCTTCCCCGAGCGCGTCCTCGAGCGTCGCAACGACGTACTCGACACGATGCTCGAAGAAGAGTGGATCACCGAGCAGGATGCACTCGACGCTAAGGCTCGGCCGCTCGGCGTCATCGAACATGTCGAGACCAGAGGAGTGGCCGAGCACATCTCCGCCGAGGTTCTACGTCAGCTGCTCGATCCAGCTCACACCGAGTTCAACTTCCTCGGCCGTACCCGTGAGGAACGAACCATCGCCGTCTTTGGCTGTCCCTCCGATGACACCAGTTGCACGGGCGGTGGGGGCCTCAACGTCGAGACCACCGTCAACCTGGCCTTGCAGGAGGCCGCCAACGAATTGCTACTCAACTGGCTTCCCTTCTATCCCTACGAAGAGAACCTCGAGCTCTGCAAACGCATCTTCCCAACCGAGCCGATCGAGAATCTCAGCACCTACGCCGAAGCCAACTCCTGCGCGCCCACCGGGGCCCTGACCATGGTCGACAACGCCACCGGCCAGGTAATCGTGATGGCCTCGGGATTGCCCTTCGACCAGAGCCAATTCGACCTCGCCATCCAGGGTCGACGCAATCCGGGCTCGGCTTTCAAGCCCTTCGGCTTGGTGGCCGCACTCGAGAACGGCATCACCCTGGGGAACACCTATAGCGGCCACAGCCCCCAACAGCTCACCTGCCCCACCATCTGCTCCGACGGCGCCAACCCCAACGTGTGGACTGTCTCCAACGCCGGCGCCAGCACCGGGCGGATCACGCTCGAGGAGGCCACCTCCCGTTCGATCAACACCATCTATGCCCAGCTCTCCCTGCAGGTGGGTCCGGAGAAGATCGTGGAGGTTGCCCACCGGATGGGGATCACGTCACCATTGCCGGCCGTGCCCTCGATCGTGCTCGGCACCGGCGCCGTTTCCACCCTGGAAATGGCCTCCGCGTACTCGTCGCTTGCCACCAATGGCCTCTGGGCCGAGCCCTACCTCATCGACCGGATCCTCGACGAGGACGGCGAAATCCTTTACCAGCACAGCGTCCAACAGGAGCAGGTGATATCTCCGGCCGTCGCCCAGGCGACCCGCCAGCCGCTTCTCAAAGTCCCTACCGCCGAAGGCACTGCCGAACGAGCCGCGATCGGCCGACCGCAGGCGGGAAAGACCGGAACTCACCAGGATTACCGCGACGCCTGGTACGTGGGCTTCGTGCCTCAGTACACCACCGCGGTCTGGGTTGGCTACGAACGAGACCAGGTGCCCCTGACCAACGTCCGTATCAACGGTGAGCGCTACGAACGGGTCTTCGGTGGGTCCGTCCCGGCACCGATCTGGGCTCAATTCATGCGCATGGTCCTCGAGGGGGTTGAGCCGGTGGAGTTTCCCCTCGTCGGTGAGGAAGAACTCGAGCCACTGCTCAAGCCCCCCACCACCATCGTTCCCAACCTCATCGGCCTGAGTGAGGCAGACGCTGTCGCCGCGGCTACCGGGGCCAAGCTCGGCCCGGCGGTGCGACAGATTCCGTCACTGCAACCGGCCGGAACTGTGGTCTTCCAGTCGCTAGGCGCTGGGGCCGAAGTTGAGGTCGGCCTCCCGATCACGATCCGGGTCTCCAACGGCCAGATCCCGGCCGGAGGTATGCCGAGCGTCGTCGGACTCCCGCTATCGGAGGCCTACCGGACTATCAACAACTTCATCTACACCACCGGCGTGTGGCTCGACGTCTACCCCCAGCCGGTTCCGGTGAGCGATCCCGCCCAGGCCAATGTCGTCCTAGGGCAAAACCCAGCACCGGGAACGGCGATGTCATACAAGGACGCCGTCTACATCAACGTCGGTCAGCTCCCGGGGGCGCCGCCACCGCCCCCATAAACCGCGAAACATTTCCTCTTCAGCGTAGTTGACGGTATTTAACGCTTCTTGATACAAAGGGGCGATGCGGAGCGTCTCGTCCCGGGGGCCAATGCCGTGTCCTCCCTACGCATCATTGGCCGCATCGACCCCGGACGAGGCGCTCCGACCAACCGCCTCTCGCCGGCCTCTGTACGTGGTCGAAGTCTCAGAGGGACATCGGGGTTTTCACCCCACCGATCTCTACGTTCGGCGCTTTTGGACCGCCCACCTCGGCGTGGAGGCGGTAACGGACCTCCTACGGATCGTGCAAGCCGGTCGACAAGGCAACGCCGTACGCCGACCCATGAGTCTCCCCCTTCTCCTTGCGGCAGGGCTCATACATGTCGAAGGCAATGTCATCGTCGTGGTCGATCGCATCCCGGCGCTCGACTCGAGGGCGGTAAGTCGGTTACCGCTTCCCTTGCGGGAGGCCCACCAGCGATGGCGGCAGCAGCCGTCAGCTTCGCCGAACGGTTCGCCAGGAGGCAATGGCCAGCGCCGCAAGCTCCCCGGCTACAAATCCCGCCGCAACCCGAAAGTCCGGAGTGCCCCCTAGGGCGAGCATCGTCGCCAGGCCGACGACGAGCCCGCCGATCCATGCTCCCGCCAGTTCGCCAGTCGAGCCCGCCGCCACCAAGGCCTGACTGAGCACCTGTGTGACCGCCGCGGCGATGACCCCGGCCGCCGCCAACGCGGCGACGACTGCCACCGGTCGGAACTCGGCCCCGTACAGCAGCTCGACCACCCCCGGACCCGCTCCGAATCCCACAATCGCCGCCCCCGCGACAAGGAGGGCTCCGACGGTCAACACTCTGCGCGCCAATCGTTTGATCGCCTCACCGTTCCCGTGTCGAACGAGAAGCGATAACACCCGCCCCTGCAGGTTGTAGATCAGGGTCAGCGGCGCCCGGTACAGCGTGAAGGTCTGGAACATGATGCTGCGGAGAGCCTCGCTTCCCCCGAGAGCCGCCACCCCCAACGGAGCGCCGGCCAGCAGCAGCTGGGAGGCGCTGGCGCCGACGGCGTATGAGGAGAGAAAGCCGCGGGCCGGAGTGGGCACCACACCGGCCACGGTCTCCCGATCGAGCCGCCAAGGGCTGATGAGGAAGATCCCCAGCGGGGCGCACACCATTGCCCAGCCGAGAGAGACCGCGGTCGGGGAGACGGCCAAGAAGGCAACTGCCGCCGCCAGCCGAAAAAGGCCCTCGAGAAGGAGAACCGAGCCGTAGGTGGCGAACCGGCGATGCCCGGCGAGCACGCCCTTGCCGACTTGCATGAAG
>DATEDN010000032.1:0-1092 GCA_035281645.1 Acidimicrobiia bacterium
TGAAGCCGACGAGCAGGGCGAGCGCCAAGGGCAATACCGCGATCGCGGTGTATGTAACCGAGGCTCGAGCGTCGGGCTTGGACAGGCTGGCAATCGAGTCGTAGAGCAGAATGGCAGCAAGTCCAATCCGCATCGAGGCCAGCGCCCTGGCGTCGATGGCAAAGAGCGACGCCAGCGTTTCTCGGTCGCTCTTCTCCATCACCTTGGAAATAAGCCTGTTGGTCATAGCTCCTGTCGCTCAGACCCTAAATCGTCAAGGATCAGGGCCGGGTTGAGATGCGCATCTGACCGGGCGACAGGCATCCCTACTCTCCCTCGACCATGTTGTGGTGGGAAGAGGGCGTCATCTATCAGATCTATCCGCGGTCCTTCGCCGATTCCAACGGCGACGGTATCGGTGACCTCCCAGGGATAACGAGCAAGCTCGATTACGTCGCCAACACGCTAGGGGTAGATGCCATCTGGTTATCGCCCCACTACCCATCGCCTCAAGACGACTTCGGCTACGACGTCGCCGATTATTGCGACGTCGACCCGATGTACGGAACCCTGGCCGATTTCGACGCTCTTGTGACCGAGGCTCACCGACTCGGTCTCCGGGTCATCGTCGACTATGTGATCAACCACTCGAGCGACCGCCATGAGTGGTTCATCGAGTCGGCGGCCAACCAATCCAACTGCAAGCGTGACTGGTATGTGTGGCGCGACGGCGAAGGCGAGGATCTGCCGAACAACTGGCCCTCATTCTTCGGCGGCCCCGCCTGGAGTCGCCATCCCGCCACCAACCAGCACTACCTCCATTCGTTTCTTGCCTCCCAGCCCGATTTCAACTGGCGCAACCCCGAGCTCCGCCGAGCGATGTTCGATGTCCTCCGCTTTTGGATGGATCGGGGGGTGGATGGCTTTCGGATCGATGTCGCCGCACGGGCGATGAAGGATCCGTTTCTCCGCAGCAACCCACCCGCCAAGGTGATCGATCCCACCTCCTTCAAGTTCAACCCCGAATGGGCCGCCACCGAGCACATCTACGACGGCCCGCATCCCGACATCCACGCCCTCTTCCGGCAGCTGCGCAAGGTCGTCGACGAATAC
>DATEDN010000033.1:0-4769 GCA_035281645.1 Acidimicrobiia bacterium
TTCCAGGGAACGGTGCGCGAAAACCTGAGTTATGGCCGTCCAGATGCCACCCAAGCCGAGATCGAAGAGGCCGCCGCCCTCGCCGAGGCGACCGAATTCATCGAGGAGCTGCCACTCGGTTACGACACCACTGTGGGCGAACGCGGTCAGAAGCTCTCCGGTGGCCAGCGCCAGAGACTGTCGATCGCGCGGGCGATACTCCGCGATCCTCCGGTCCTGGTGTTGGACGAGGCCACCTCATCGGTTGATAACGAGACCGAAGCCGCCATCCAGCACTCGCTCGACATCGTCGGCAAAGACCGAACTGTGATCGTGATCGCCCACCGGCTCTCGACAGTTCGCTTCGCCGATCGCATCCACGTCCTTGATGACGGGCGTCTGATCGAGGCCGGTACCCACGACGAGCTGGTGGCAGGGGGAGGCCTCTACGCCGCCCTCTGGCGGGTGCAAACCGGCCTCCGATAACCCATCTGAAAACCTAAGGCTTCAGCATGCGGATTCCGCATGTTCTAGCCCGCGGTTGCTGCCGAATACGATGACCGAGTGACAACGGGCGAAGCGTGTGGAGTGTTCGGGGTCTACTCCCCGGGCCAACGAGCCGCAGAACTCTGTTACTACGGCCTCTTCGCCCTCCAGCACCGCGGTCAGGAATCAGCCGGCATCGCCACTTCCGATGGACGAACTGTCACCGTCTATAAGGACTTGGGCCTGGTGGCACAAGTTTTTTCTGACAACAACCTCGCTGCCCTCGAAGGTCACATCGGCATCGGCCACACCCGCTACTCGACCACCGGGTCCAACCGTTGGGAGAACTCCCAACCCGCTCATGCGCAAGTCGGCGTCACTTCGATCGCGCTCGGACATAACGGGAATCTCACCAATACCGCCGCCCTTGGCGAGCGCTATCCGCTAACGGCGACCCAAGGGACTTCGGACTCGGCGGTGATGGTGGCCGCAATCGCCGCCGCCACCGACGACGACCGCAGCGATGGTCGCGGCCTCGAACTCGCTCTTCTAGAAACGTTGCCCTCTTTTGAGGGAGCGTTCTCACTGGTGCTGATGGATCAAGGTCGTCTCTTCGGTGTTCGCGATCCTCACGGCTTCCGGCCGCTCTGCCTCGGTCGCTTGCCGGAGACCGTCACCGGTAAATCGGGATGGGTGCTCGCCTCGGAGACCGCCGCCCTCGACATCGTGGGCGCATCCTTCGTCCGCGAGGTCGCGCCCGGCGAAATGGTGATCATCGACGCCAGCGGCATGAGATCGACTTTCCCTTTTCCGCGCACCCAGCCCCAGCTGTGTGTCTTCGAATTCGTGTACTTCGCCCGCCCGGATTCGCGTCTCATGGGCAGAAACATCTATTCCTCCCGTTTCGAGATGGGAAAACGATTGGCTACCGAGCATCCTCTGGAAGCCGACGTGGTCGTGCCGGTGCCAGAGTCGGGCCTACCCGCCGCCCAGGGTTTCGCATCTGAGTCCGGGATTCCCTACGCCGAAGGCCTGGTTAAGAATCGCTACGTAGGACGCACATTCATCGAGCCCAACCAACTGCTCCGCGATCGCGGGGTGAAGCTCAAGCTCAATCCCATCGTCGACACCTTGGTCGGGAAGCGGGTCGTGCTGATCGATGACTCCATCGTTCGCGGCTCCACCACCCGCCAGCTCGTTTCCCTGGTCCGGGAGACCGGGGCGAAGGAAGTTCACCTCCGGATCTCCTCCCCGCCCTATCGCTGGCCCTGCTTCTACGGCATGGATACCTCGGATCGGAACTCGCTGATCGCCGCCCGGATGGACACCGACGAGATTCGCCTCCACGTGGGTGCTGACACCCTCGGCTATCTCTCGCTCGAAGGTTTGCTCGCCGCCACCGGAACCGACCCCCGCAGCTTCTGTCACGCCTGCCTCTCAGGTGAGTATCCAACCGACGTCGAAGGCGCCCAGGGCAAGTTCTGGCTGGAGGAAATGGGAGCAGACAACCTGGCTCGACGTTGAGCAGATATCGAACAGCCGGGGTCAGCCTCCAGGCCGCTGACCGCCATGTGGAAGCAATCGCCCCCCTGGTCACCTCGACGTGGAGCTCGCTAGTCGCAGGAAGCTTTGGGGGCTTTGCGGCCGGACTACGAATTCCTCCGGATTACAGCGACCCCGTTCTGATGATGACCACCGACGGCGTGGGCACCAAGCTGGAACTGGCCCGCCAGACCAGACGCTGGGACGGGGTGGGCTACGACCTGGTGGCCATGGTGAGCGACGACCTGGCGGCCGCCGGCGCCCGACCACTGGGCCTGGTCGACTACATGGCGGTGGGCGCTCTCGACCCCGAACGCGACACGCGAGTGGTCGCTTCAATCGCGGCTGCGTGCCGCCAGGTGGGGATGGCGTTGCTGGGGGGCGAGACAGCCGAGCATCCCGGAGTGATGTCACCAGACCAGATCGATCTCGCCGCCGCCGCCCTCGGCGTGGTCGAATCAGGGTGGGAACTGGGGCGGGACCGGGTCTCCGAAGGCGACGTCGTCATCGGCCTTTCCTCCCCCAACCTCCGATCCAACGGCTTTTCGCTCGTCCGCCAAATCGTTGCCGACCGCGACCTTGAGCAGCCCTTTCCGGGCGAAGCTGCCTCTCTGGGAGAGGTCCTTTTGAGCCCGTCGCTCCTGTATTCACCCATCGTCCAAGCCTCGCTAACAGACTGTCACGCCGCAGTGCATGTCACCGGGGGAGGCCTGGTCGGCAACCTCCCCCGGGTTCTTCCGCCCGGGCTCGGAGTCGAGATCGACCCGAAAACCTGGGAAGTTCCTTCCGTGTTTCAGGTCCTGGCCCAGTGGGGGCAGGTCCCCGCGCACGAGCTCTACTCGATCTTCAACATGGGCATTGGCTTCTGCCTGATCGTTTCTCCTAAGGCAGTTGAGCGAGTGATCTCCGTCACCGGTGGACGGGTGGTCGGTCGGGTTTTGGCCGGCAAAGGCGTTTCCTTCACCTCACTGTCCTAGCTGCGCTGCGCACCGAGGTCGGGCCGAGTAGGCACATCGACTCATATTCGCCGGGTGCCGCTGTGGATAACTTCTTGCCGCTTAGGGAGTTGGGGCGGCTCAAAGCCGCATTAGCTGGGAGAACAGTTTGTTGCATCGTTATCGCCCGCGGCATTTGGCGCGAAGGATCCGTCGGTATTTCACGCCATCGAGAACGTGGGCTCTTGCCCTCACACTGACTCTTATCACCAGCACCGTTTCCTTCGCGGAGACCATTTCGCTGGCCATCGATGACAGCGTCTCCCTGCCAGCCGGGGAAGGCAGCCATTCCATTCCCGTTCTGGACAATGACACCGTCATCGGTGGCGGCCTTCTCATGGTCATCGAAATCACCCAGGGCGCTCTCGGTTCCGTCTCCATTGATGAAGGCGGTGCTTCCGTCAGCTATTTGCTCAGCTCGGAATCGTGCGGCCAGGACTCATTCACCTACACCGTCGCCGACGGCCTCGGTGGCAGTGACTCGGCAACAGTCGAAATCGAAATCAGCTGTCCCCAAGAATTCGTCGATGAGCCTGCAACCACGACTACGGCGTCGGTCGAAACGACTACGACGACCGCTGCCCCCGATGAAACGACGACAACGACAGCGGTTGCTGAAGCAGTAACGACCACCACGATCCAATCAACGACGACGACAACGGCTCCCGCACCCCTAGACCTGTCGACTGCGGCTCATCTCATAGTCAAACTCGTGGCGGGCCTCAGCCTCGAAGAGCAGGCCGCGGTCATCGCGTCGCATGGTGGAGTGGAGACATCAGCGATCGGCGTGCTTCGCCTGCACATAGTGGCAGTCGCACCCGACGCGGTTGATGAGTCCGTTGCGGCTTTCGCTTCCGATCCTGCGGTCCTAAGTGTCGACGTTGACCTTCCGCGCGCGGCCGAAGGTGTTCCAAACGATCCGGACTACGACGATCAATGGGCGCTTCCCCTCATCGGCTGGGACGATGTTTACGGCGTTGTTGCTCCCGCTGGTAGTTCGACCATTGCCGTCCTAGACACCGGTGTCGATGCCGAGACTCCCGATCTGGCTGGTCGGGTGGTTGGTGGATGGTCCTTCGATGGCGTCGATCCGGCATCCGATGCGAGTGGCCATGGCACCTCCGTGGCGACGATCGCTGCAGCCGGGGTCGATGACGGAAAAGGCATTGCCGGTGTCGGCTATGCCGGCGTATCGATCATGCCGGTTCGTGTCCTCGGCGACGATGGCACCGGACAAGACAGCGACATCATCGAAGGCTTGGTCTGGGCAGTCGACCACGGCGCCGATGTGGTCGTGATGGCTTTCTCCAATCCAGGTGAGAGTTCTGCTCTGCAGGTCGCTGTTGATTACGCGTGGGCACGCGGCGTGGTACTCGTGGCGGCCGCCGGCAATGACGGCGGCAGCGCCCCTACCTATCCGGCCGGCTTGGCCAAAGTGGTCGGCGTCGGTGCCACCGACTCTTCAGACAATGTCTGGTCGGAAAGCAACCAGAGCAATGCCGTTTTCATGGTCGCGCCGGGTGTTGGCATTGCTGCGTCCAATGGCAATGTGACCGGGACTTCGGCTTCGGCCGGCATGGTCGCCGGCGCCGCCGCGCTGGTGCAGGCCAACGACCCCAGCGCCTCGCCGTCGGTGATCGTCGGCCGTTTGGCCCGCAACGCCGAAAGTGTGACGGGTGTGGCTGGCAACGGACGCTTGCATCTGAGCCGCGCCCTCCTCGATGAGTCGACCGACGGCGTCACCCCGGCCGGCGCCCCGGGAGGCGG
>DATEDN010000034.1:0-1660 GCA_035281645.1 Acidimicrobiia bacterium
TCTCCCAAATGAGAGGCAGGGTCGGAAAGGATCCCGACCCTGCCAATGAAGAGCGCTTGGCGATGCTCTTCGACCTACTAGGTGTTAGCCATCAACACGAGGCCGTTATCGGAAGTTGAAGCCCGGATCATCTTCGAAGTAAATGTCCCAGACCTCGGTGCCAATCCCCGCTCCGGTCGGCGTCAGAGACACGCCGTAGTAGCAAGCGAACTCGCCATCCGGTAGCAATCCAGTGTCTTCCTGTTCGAAGAAAGCCGCGGTGAACTCAGGCTGCCCGTTGCAGGGCTGAAGAGTCCGATCCCCTGACCCGAACCCATCGTTGTACTCCATTATCAGGGATGTCGTCACACCGTCAGCGTTTGTTGTGATCGGCTGACCTTCGATGGAGAGAACCATCGTGTACCGAGCCAGACTGTTCTCGAGCACGGGTGCGAAGAGCAGCGTCGACTCGGTCACTTCGTCGCTGTAATTCTTGAGCTGCGTGCAGGCTGCGTCCCAGCCGCCAGGAGTGCTCACATCAAGGTCGAGGGCTTCCATTGTGATCACTCCGACCACTTCCTCAACTTCCGAGTCGCTGATCGTGACCGTGTCTTGGCAAGTGATCTGGCCGAAGGTTTGCTTTACCTCGAACTGACTGGAGCCATTGGCGGCGAGAGTGCCATTCTCAGTCCCGTCGGCACCGCCTTCGAGACCAACCGCACCCGCGGTGGGATCGAATACGACTTCATCAAAGGAGACCGGGTCACCTCCAGCAGTCGGCCGAGCAAAGAACCGATAGTTGTCGCCGTCGCCCGAATCTGGGCCGTCATCGGATCCGCCAGTCCCTGTAAAACCAGTAACGGTGGCCACAGTGACGCCCTCGTGTTTGAAGATAACGTCGACCGAGGCGTTGAACTTCAACTCCAAGTCGACATCGATAGCCGTCATCAGGTAACCGTCGAGATCCGATCCGAGAGAAACATGAATCTCCTCTCCATCACTTGCCTCGACTCTGCCGCAAGGTTCACCCGTACCGTCACCAGAACTCTTGACTCCCAGCCCGTCCTTCACGAAACCGAGCTGGCCACCGATGGTCCCGAAGTCAAGAAGGTCGGAACCTCCAAACGTGACTGAACAGTTGTTTCTCCCGGTGATAGTTTGGGTCTCGGACATCCAAGTCACACGGTCGACGCTTCCCAGCGTCAGCAGCACTACCGATGGATCGCCAAATGTGCTGTCGCCATCGTGAGAACCGGCGGCTAGCCCCGCGGGCAAGACCGCCGCCAGCAGCGCCAGAGCGCCAAACAAAAGAACACGAGTCCGCCGTCGTTTGCCCATCACTACTCCCTTTCGTCCCTCGGAACGATTTGCCCACGCCTCCAGAATTGCGGGTTGAATCTACTCGCTTTTTGCGCCCCGCGTCCGATCAATATCCGGTGACACGCCTTCTGTCAGCATCAGCCCCCCGAATCCCATTACCTTTCGCTCCATGACTTCCCAGGTTCCGGTCGAGATGATCCTTCTCCGCCAGGCGGCCAGCTACATGACCTTGCCCATTCTGATGATGGACGAGGGGGGCTCCTTGCTCTTCTACAACGAACCCGCCGAACACCTCCTGGGCGTGTCCTTTGACGACGCCGGACCCATTGCGGCCGAGCAGCTAGGCGGCCTTTTCGAGGCC
>DATEDN010000035.1:0-3256 GCA_035281645.1 Acidimicrobiia bacterium
GTGTGATCGGCTTCAGGAGAATCGGTGATCGGCTTCAGGAGAATCGCCGATCGCCATCAGGAGAATCGGCGATCGGCTTGCAGCGGAATCGGTGATCGGCTTCGAGGAGAATCAGTGATCGGCTTGGAGGAGAATCCGCACCCGGAGGCGCGCGTGAAGGCCCGCAGGCGCCTGCAGGCCGTCGACGGCCGCCAGGACGCCGCCACGACCCGCTGCGCCATCTACACGCGCCAGTCGGTGGAGGAGCGCACCAAGAGCGACTTCGGCTCGCTGCAGGCGCAGCGGGACCGTGGGGAGACCTACATCGGCCTGTTCGCCGAGAAGGGCTGGGTGGCGCTGCCCACGGCTTACGAAGACTCCGGCTACTCGGGGGGCACCCTGGAGCGACCAGCCCTGAAGCAGCTCCGGGCCGACATCGCGGCCGGCCTGGTGGACGCCGTCATCGTGTACCGCTCCGACCGGCTCTCCCGGTCCATCCGCGATTTCCTGGAGCTCATGGAGGAGTTCGAGCACCACGGGGTGGCCTTCGTCTCCGTCTCGGAGCAGTTCGACACCTCGACCCCCGGCGGCCGGATGCACCGGAACATGCTGCTGACCTTCGCCCAGTACGAGCGTGAGCTCATCGCCGAGCGCACCCGGGACAAGGTCCACGCCGCCCGCAGGAAGGGGCGCTTCACCGGCGGCAGCCTCCCCTTGGGCTACGACCGGCACCCGGACGGGGGACGCCTGGTGGTCAACCCGGCCGAGGCCGAGCGGGTCCGGGCCATCTTCAAGCTCTTTCTGGAGCTCGGTTCCCTGGTTGAGACGGTCCAGGAGCTGGCCCGCCGCGGCTGGCGGCTCAAGCAGTGGGTCGCCAAGACCGGTAGGACCGTCGGCGGCGGCGAGTTCGACGTCCACGGCCTCCGGCGGCTGCTCACCAGCGGCCTCTACGTGGGCGAGGTCCATTTCGACGGACAGGTCTACCCCGGCGAGCACGAGGCCATCGTGGACCGCGAGTTGTGGGACCGGGTGCAGTCCAGCATCGGTGGCGGAGCGACGACCGGCACCCGACGCCGGCGCACCCGGCCCCCCAAGGCACCCCTGGCGGGCCTGCTGCGGTGCGTGGCATGCGACGCGGCGATGAGCCCTTCGTACTCGCAGAAGCAGGGTCGCCGGTGGAGGTACTACATCTGCCACAAGGCCCACAGGCGCGGCTGGTCCACCTGTCCTTCCCCTTCCCTGCCGGCGCACCAGATCGAGGCGTTCGTCGTGGACCGCATCCGCGCGATCGGCACCGACCCGGAGCTGGTGGCCGCCACGCTCGAGGAGGCCCGCCACCTCGCCGGCCCGGACGACCGGGTCCAGGCTGCCGACCTGCGGAAGGCGCTGGCCGGGTTCGACGCCGTGTGGGCCGCGATGACCACCCCCGAACAGGCTGAGGTCGCTCAGACGCTGATCGAGCGCATTGACTTCGATGGACGGACCAAGGACATCAACGTCGTCTTCCGGCCCGAGGGCGTCCGGATGCTGGCTGTTCCGGAGGACAAGGCATGATCCGGCACCCGGACGGCAGCGTCACCGTCACCTACAAGCTGGAGATCACCCGCGGGCGGAAGGGGCAGAAGCGGCTGGCCGAGCCGCCTCCCCCGGCGGAGCGGCCGCCGATCGACCCGGCCACGGTGCCGCGGATCACCCGGATGCTGGTCCTCGGGTACCACTTCGAGCGGCTGGTGCGGGAGGGGAAGGTCAAGAACTACGCGGAGATCGCCAGGATGACGGGGCTGAGCAGGGCGAGGGTGACGCAAGTTGTGAATATGATCCTGCTTGACGCAGGCGAGCAGGAGAGGCTCCTTCACTTAGCTCTCTGACTCTTCCTCGTCGTCAAGCTTCGCCTCACCTGGCAGGGTTGCACGAATGGTTGCAACTAAGGCATCCTCGGCAGCCTTCAATTGATCCGGATGCCAGAGAACATGCTGATGATGGTTCACGTCGAAGTGAACGCCTTTACGGTCCTCATAGGGTGGTGATTTATCGAAGAATCGCTTGTCACACGTGTAAATGACCGGCTTCCCCAGTCCTTCTGCAAAGCCCGCCTCCCAGTACGCTCCAGCGTTCGACAGAGTAAGTTCGACGAGGAGAAATCTGGCTGTCCTTATCGACACTCTAAGCCTATTATCGATAAGACCAGCCTTTGGTTCATCGTCAAGCCGGTATGGTTGAAAACCAGTGCGCCGGCAGGCCGGCCTGAACACTTCTTTGAGCACTCTGTCCAAAAGGTCGTTTCCAAATGGCATTGCATACATCGCACGGCGTGTCCTTACCCCTGAGCGTCTCATCTCCTCCAAGGCAACCCAGCCGCGTAATGACAAGCGAAGCCTAGCAATTGCGTCCTGTATATCCCCGGTGACCAGATCCTGATCTTCCAACGACTTAAAGATGAACTGTACCTCGTCTGGATCCAATGCAGCTGTCCGAGCACGCCAGTGCGAATACTCGAGTGCTACCGATTCGCCGGGGTGATTCTGGGCTGCCTCCAACGCCTCCAAGGCCAGATTGCACTTCTCCATGACTGACGGCAATCGCTGAGTAGCGCGGATTCGGCTTACAACATCCGTGTTCAGGATATAAGGCCGGCTTTCCGTACCACCCCCACGGTGGATGACCCAACTCACAAGGGCACGAGTCAGCCGATCAGGCAATTGTTCGTAGATTGCCTTTCTCAGGGAGCGCGAGATCTCGAAGACGCCACAGTTGGGGCAGTTGATTCTAATCGCAGAGGCTTCTCCGAACTCGGACACTCCCTCCTGTTGGCACACTTGGCAGGTAGTCATCTGATTCAGCCCTCCGACGCCACGTGAGCTTAACACTCTAGAGTACGGATTCCCTCCCGTTAAGCGGCTTGCTTAACACCCGGAGAGAGGGGGCAGAGTTTTGGCGAGAGTCGGCGGGATCCGGGCGCGTGTCGGAGGGCCATCCACTTAACACCGAGAGAGCCGGCGTCCCAATCCGCTCGATCCGCCGAACTCCGCGCCCCCCGCGCCAAAACAGGTGAGCCCCGATCGCTCTCGCGACCAGGGCTCATCTATGTCCAGCCCCACCTCGTGGGGCGCGAAGGTCTGGCTCCCCAGGTGATCTAAGTCACGCACTATCTTCCATCTCGTACCTTCGTGTACCTGGACCCCAGGCGATCAGAGGTACGAACCTGGCTAACTGGCGATGGAGCAGGATGTTAGCGCGCGGCGGCACCCGGTGGAGGTGCCCACGAACTTGCCTTCCG
>DATEDN010000036.1:0-3130 GCA_035281645.1 Acidimicrobiia bacterium
GAAGATCTGCATCCGTTTCTGGCCCTACTGGGCGCAATCTACGGCTGGGTTTTCGCCATGCTGGTGGCTCTGATCGCCGCCGTGATCCTGCTCGCCCGTTAGACGGCGAGGTCAGCTCCGGGCGGCCAAAGCCCCTTCGAGCTCATCCGCTGTCGGCAAGTGGAAGGGCACGCTGGTGACAGCCACATCGGGCTCGGCGGCGAATACCCCTTTGATCGCAAGTCCCGTCTGGTTGTGAAGCAATTGACCGAGTCGTCCCGAAACGATGAACTCCGGCAGCAAGACGTTGATCAGCGTGCCCGCTGGTTCGTCCCGTCGGCGGCGTCTCACGTATCTCGTCAGCGGACGGGTGATCCCCCGGTAGGGGCTTTCGACGATCTCCAGTTCGGGCTCGAGGTGATGCTCGCGCCAGGCAGCCTCCACCCGTTCCCGTTGCTGCTCGTCGACGTCGACGTGGACGCAATGAAGACCATCGGGCCTTAGCTGTTTGGCGTAGTCGAGTGCATCAAGGGTCGGCCTGGTGACCTCGCTGACCGTCACTACCAGGACATGCCGGGAAATATTGGCCTGTTGCAAATGATGAGCCCGCCGATTCTGAACCACGGTCAAGTCTGTCACTACCACTCCGGGTTCGAAGAGCAGCAGTGCCTTGAGGATCAGACTGTGGGGGTGAGTGAAGATGCTCCGAAGCCGGCGAGTCTGAAAGCGCTCGGCGAGTACAACGGTTATGCGTGCGTCGGGATGGGCGTCCCGCTCGCCACGGATGTAGTTGCGGATCCTACGAACGATGGGCTCGCGATCTGGCTCCAGCAGCACTAGAGGATGCTGTGGATAGAGCCGACTCCAGATGTGTACCAAATCCTCACTCTGCTCGGGTTCAACCGCGTGAACCACGGTGATGCTGTCGGGATCGATCAGCGCGGCGTAACGGAGGGCTCGCTCGGTGGCCGAATCGGTATGCGCGGCGAGTACGACGACCCGATGGGTCTTCGGCTGTCCGCGCGGTGGAAGGTGGCCCAGATGGAGAGCCACCCGGCGGTAATGACGGTTGATCCCCATCATCCAAACCACCAGCAGCGGCACCGCCACCATGACGATCCAGGCACCGTGGGCGAACTTGACGACAGCCACTATGACAAGCACCACTCCTGTAGTGATCGCACCAATTCCGTTGATGACCGCCGAGCGAGCCCACCCTCCCTCCCGGGTCTTCAACCAATGCCGCACCATTCCCGTCTGACTGAGTGTGAAGCTGGTGAACACCCCAACCACATAGAGCTGAATCAGCTGCGATACCTGAGCATCAAATGCCACCAGCAGGAGGCCAGCCAGAAGAGCGAGCGCGAAAACGCCGTTCGAGAAGACCAGTCGATCACCTCGGTTTCGGAATTGCCGGGGCATGAAGCGGTAGCGAGCCAGGATCGCCGACAAGCGTGGGAAATCTTGATAGGCGGTGTTGGCCGCCAGAACGAGCACCCCGGCGGTGACGACCTGGAGGATCCAAAATCCTGCTCCGCCATTGAAAGCAGTGCGACCGATTTGGGATATGACCGTTCCGTACTGGTCAACGAGACCCTCGGAGATCCTGACGTCGAAGAGCCGAGCCAGGGTCGAAATGCCCAGGAACATCGATATCGAAATCAGGGCCATAATGCCGAGCGTTGCCGCGGCATTTCTGCTCTTCGGCTCCCGGAAGGCTTGCACCCCGTCGGCCACCGCTTCGATTCCGGTGAGGGCAGTGGATCCTGAGGCGAAGGCCCTGAGCATCAGGAACAATGTGACCCCTCCCAGCTCGGGTTCAAGATCGATCCCGGCCGAAGGCGCCTGAGGACAGATGCCATCAGCACATTGAAGAAACCCGGCGATGAGCATGGTGAAAACCGTGGCCACAAAGGCGTACGTCGGTATCGCAAAGAGCCGGGACGATTCCTTCGTCCCCCGAAGGTTCATGAGGGTCAGCAGTGCGACAAAGCCCAGTGCCAGCTCGACTCGCCACTCGAGCAAATTCGGGTAGGCCGAGGTGATGGCCGCCACCCCCGCCGCGGACGATACGGCCACCGTCAGCACGTAATCGGTGAGGATGGCGGCGGCCGCCACCACCCCGGGAATAACCCCAAGGTTTTCGAGGGTGACAATGAACGCTCCCCCGCCTCCCGGATAGGCGCGAATCGTCTGCCGATAGGAGATGACGACAACCGTCAGCAACGTGGCGACCGCCAAGCTGATGGGCGTCAACAAGCGGAGGGCTCCCGCCCCCGCCAGGGCGAGGACGAGCATCGCTTCCTCCGACGCATAAGCCACCGACGAGAGCGGGTCGGAAGCAAATACCGGTAGGGCCAAGCGCTTAGGAAGAAGCTGATCGTGCTCGTCCCGGGAGGCGAGAGGCCGGCCAATGACCCGGCGCTTGACGGTCGTCCAGGATGTCATCGAATTACCGGCGGGTCAGCGGAATCAGTGGAACGGAGTCGTGCAGCGGCGACTACGTCTTCAACTGCCTCGGGGTCGGTAGCGGCGAGGGGCCATTGCGCAATTCATACCCCGGGTCGGAAGGAAGCCGGTGATCTTGACGATTTCCTAACGGGGCCGTCTCAATATTGACGCGTTGCAGCGGATGTAGCTTTTCGAGGTGAAGCTCATGAGTTTGGCCAGGCGGCCGTCGACTGAAGCTTTGAGTCGGCGGCGCAGCGCGACTGCTTGGGCGCTGGCGATTTTGGGTCTCCCACTTCTGACCTGGCTCCTCGACGGTCTCTCCGATCGCCTCGGGCTGCACAATGTGCTCCTCCTCTACCTCCTCACTGCTGTGGTGGTGGGTGTGGTGGGGGGTGTCCTTCCCGCAGTGGCTACTGCCCTGGCCGGGTTCCTCCTCGCCAACTGGTTCTTCACCGAACCACTCCACACGCTCATGGTCGGCGACCCCGATCACCTGGTCTCGATCTTTGTTTTTCTATTCGTGGCGCTGGCAGTCGGGCTGCTGGTGGGAATCTCGACCAGGCGCAGTGCGGAAGCGAGGCGAGCTCGGGCGCAGGCGGAGGCTCTCGCCACCAGCGTCTCCGGAGGTCGCTCCGGAACCTATGAGCAAGACCTCGTCGGCCGGATCCGTGAGGTCTTCTCGCTGACGGCGGTGAGCCTG
>DATEDN010000037.1:0-3119 GCA_035281645.1 Acidimicrobiia bacterium
GAAGATCTGCATCCGTTTCTGGCCCTACTGGGCGCAATCTACGGCTGGGTTTTCGCCATGCTGGTGGCTCTGATCGCCGCCGTGATCCTGCTCGCCCGTTAGACGGCGAGGTCAGCTCCGGGCGGCCAAAGCCCCTTCGAGTTCATCCGCTGTCGGCAAGTGGAAGGGCACACTGGTAACGGCCACATCGGGCTCGGCGGCGAATACCCCTTTGATCGCAAGTCCCGTCTGGTTGTGAAGCAATTGACCGAGTCGTCCCGGAACGATGAACTCCGGCAGCAAGACGTTGATCAGCGTGCCCGGTGGTTCGTCCCTTCGGCGGCGTCTCACGTATCTCGTCAGCGGACGGGTGATCCCCCGGTAGGGGCTTTCGACGATCTCCAGTTCGGGCTCGAGGTGATGCTCGCGCCAGGCAGTCTCCACCCGTTCCCGTTGCTGCTCGTCGACATCGACGTGGACGCAATGAAGACCATCGGGCCTTAGCTGTTTTGCGTACTCGAGCGCATCAAGGGTCGGCCGGGTGACCTCGCTGACCGTCATTACCAGGACATGCCGGGAAATGTTGGCCTGTTGCAGCTGATGGGCCCGCCTACCCTGAACCATGGTCAGATCCGTCACTGCTACTCCGGGCTCAAATAACAGCAGCGCCTTGAGGACGAGGCTGTGGGGGTGGGAGAAAATGCTTCGTAGACGGCGAGTGCGAAATCGCTCGGCCAACACAACTGTGATCCGCGCATCAGGGTGAGCATCCCGCTGCGCTCGAATGTATTTGCGAATCCTCCGAACTATGGGCTCGCGGTCCGGCTCCAATAGCACCAGCGGATGCTGGGGATACAACCGGCTCCAACTGTGTACCAGATCTTCACTTTCCTCCGGCTCGACCGCATGGACCACCTCGATGCTCTCGGGGTCAATCAGAGCTGCATAGCGGAGGGCCCGTTCTGTGGCCGAGTCGGTGTGAGCAGCAAGGACGATGACCCGGTGCGCCTTCCTCTGACCATTGAGGGGAACGTGACCAAGATGGAGGGCCACGCGCTGATAGTGGCGTCTCATTCCCATCATCCAGGCCACAAGCAGCGGAACGGCGACCATCACTATCCACGCTCCATGGGAAAACTTGACGAAGGCGACTACGACCAGCACAACACCGGTGGTAGCTGCGCCGATCGCATTGATAATCACTGAGCGCCGCCATCCCTGCTCGCGAGTAGCCAGCCAGTGTCTAACCATTCCCGCCTGGCTGAGTGTGAAACTGGTGAAAACCCCGACGACATAGAGCTGTATCAACCTCGATACCTGGGCGTCAAATGCCATCAGCAACAAGCTCGCCAGGATCGCCAGGGCGAGGATTCCGTTCGAAAAAACCAAGCGATCGCCCCGGTTACGGAACTGCCGGGGCATGAATCGGTAGCGCGAAAGAATTGCGGATAGACGCGGAAAGTCCTGATAAGCAGTGTTGGCGGCGAGCACCAGTACTCCGGCAGTCACTACTTGAAGGACCCAGAACCCGATACCGCCGTTGAAGGCTGCACGACCGATCTGAGAAATCACGGTCCCGTACTGATCGACGAGCTCCTCTGAAATTCGCACGTCGAACAATCGTGCAAGGGTCGAGAGGCCGAGGAACATTGAGATCGAAATCAAAGCCATGATTCCGAGAGTGGCGGCGGCGTTGCGACTCTTTGGTTCGCGAAAAGCCTGTACTCCGTTGGCTACCGCTTCGACCCCAGTGAGTGCGGTAGATCCCGATGCGAACGCACGAAGCACCAGGAACAGGGTTATGCCCTCCACCATGGGCTCGAGTTCAATGCCGCTCGAGACAGCCTGGGGGCATACACCGTCTGCACATCGAAGGAATCCGACAACCAGCATGGTGAGAACCGTCGCGACAAATAGGTACGTGGGAAGGGCAAAAAGCCTTGACGACTCCTTGGCGCCGCGCAGATTGGCGACCGTCAGAATCACTACGAACGCCAAGGCCAACTCAACTCTGCGGGCGAGCAGATTCGGGTACGCCGAGGTGATGGCGGCGACCCCCGCTGCCACCGAGACGGACACTGTCAAGACATAGTCAGCCAGAAGAGCGGCGGCAGCGGTGACCCCCGCTCTGACTCCGAGATTCTCGTGCGCGACTATGAAGGCGCCACCACCATCCGGATAGGCCCGGATTGTCTGTCGGTACGAGATGACAACTATGGCCAAAAGAGCTGCCACAGCAAGGCTCACGGGGGTCAACAGCCGAAGGGCGCCGGCGCCGGCCAGTGCAAGAACGATCATCGCTTCCTCCGATGCATAAGCCACCGACGAGAGCGGGTCGGAGGCAAATACCGGTAGGGCCAAGCGCTTGGGAAGGAGCTGATCGTGCTCGTCCCGGGAGGCGAGGGGCCGGCCAATGACCCGGCGCTTGACGGTCGTCCAGGATGTCATCAATTACCGGCGGATCTGCGGACGGAGTCGTGCGGCGGCGACTACGTCCTCAACTGGCTCGGGGTGGGGAGCAGCGGGGGGCCATTACGCAATTCATAACCGGGGTCGCGAGCAAGCCGGTGATCTTGACGATTTCCTAACGGGGCAGTCTGAATATTGACGCGTTGCAGTGGATGTAGCTTTTCGAGGTGAAGCTCATCCATTTGGCCAGGCGACCGTCGGCTGAAGCATTGAGTCGTCGGCGCACCGCGTTTGCTTGGGCGCTGGCCATTTTGGGTCTCCCATTTCTGACCTGGCTCCTCGACGGTCTATCCGATCGCCTCGGTCTGCACAATGTGCTCCTCCTCTACCTCCTCACAGCTGTAGTCGTGGGCGTAGTCGGGGGCGTACTTCCCGCCGTGGCTACCGCCCTCGCCGGATTTCTCCTCGCCAACTGGTTCTTCACCGAACCGTTCCACACGCTCATGGTCGACGACCCCGATCACCTGGTGTCAATCTTCGTTTTCCTATTCGTGGCGCTAGCAGTCGGGCTGCTAGTGGGAATCTCGACGAGGCGCAGTGCGGAAGCGAGGCGAGCTCGGGCGCAGGCGGAGGCTCTCGCCACCAGCGTCTCCGGAGGTCGCTCCGGAACCTATGAGCAAGACCTCGTCGGCCGGATCCGTGAGGTCTTCTCGCTGACGGCGGTGAGCCTG
>DATEDN010000038.1:0-8960 GCA_035281645.1 Acidimicrobiia bacterium
GACACGATCTTCACCCTCTCGGGCGGGCACATCGTCGCCATCCTCGACGGGTGTGTCCAGGAAGGCATCCGCATCGTCGACGTGCGTCACGAGCAAGCCGCGGCTCATGCCGCCGAGGCCTACAGCCGACTGACCGGGCGGCTGGGAGTGGCGTTAGTCACCGCCGGCCCGGGCGTAACCGACACCATCACCGCCGTCGCCAACGCCTGGTTTGCCTCGACGCCGATGCTGGTGATCGGTGGTCGCCACCTCCTCCGCCAGGAGCTGAAGGGCGGGCTCCAGGAGATGAACCACCCTCAGCTTTTTGCCGGCATCACCGCCTGGGCCGCCACCGCCTGGCAAACGGAACGTTTGCCCGATTACGTCGCCACGGCGAGCCGATACGCATTCGGCGGTAGGGGGGCGCCCGTCTTCTTGGACGTTCCGATGGACGTTCAGTTCGACGTGGTCGACGAAGATTCGGTCGTCTGGCCCCGGGGCTACCGCCCTACCCGCCAAACCGGAACTGATGCCGAAACGCTCTCCGCCATCGAGGCGGCCTTGGCCCAGGCGACTCGACCGGTGATCTTCGCCGGGGCCGGTGGCGTCGTACTGCAGGAACTGGCCGAGGCGATGAATGCCCCCACCTTCGTCAACGGGCGGGGACGTGGGTCCTTGCCCTATGGCCACCCCTTGCTCGGCAACCATGCCCGCAGCCAGGCCCTGGCCACGGCAGACCTTGTCCTGGCTCTCGGGGTCGATTGGGACTTTCGCACCAACTACGGAGAGCGGGTAAATCCGGATGCCCAAGTCGTTCACATCGATGCCGCGGCCACCAAGATCGGTTGGAACCGACCGGCGGACCTCGGTGTGGTCGCCGACCCGATGACAGTCGCCGCCCAACTTCTCGGTCTTTCACTACCGAGCGCCAATGCTGGTTGGGTGGCCGAGATCGCCGCGGCCGAGAAAACCCGACAAGAAGAGCTCGAAAACGAAGCTGCTTCCTCGGCCCCGGGCCTGATTGCTCCTCAGCGCTTCGCCAAGGAGGTGGGAGAGTTCTTCGGCCGCGACTCGATCGTGGCCCTCGACGGCGGCGACATCGTCTCCACCACGGCGCGCTGGCTTCAGGTGTCGACACCCGGCCATGTGCTTGACCCGGGCCCGTTCGGAACCCTCGGGACCGGCGTTCCTTTCGCGCTGGCGGCACAGGTGGTGTACCCGGACAAGTTGGTTGGAGTCGTTTTCGGTGACGGCGCCTTCGGATTCAACGGCTTTGAATTCGACACCCTGATTCGCCTCGGATTGCCGGTTGTGGCGGTGATGGGAAACGACGGGGTATGGGGCAACATCAAGACCTTCCACACCATGATGTATCCCGAGCGAGTGGTAGCGGCCGACCTCGGGCGCCGCCCCTATCACGATGTGGTCAGCGCTCTCGGCGGCCATGGCGAGGTGGTGACTGATCCCGAGGACCTTGCCCCGGCTTTCAAGCGGGCCCGCGCCTCGGGTCTGCCCTCGCTCGTCAATGTCCACATCGTCGAGACGATGCGAATGAGCTCCAACTACTCCCAGTAGCTCTTCAGGCCCTTGAGGACTGTGAGCCCACGGGTCGCCTTGGGCCTCGATGATGCCCGAGCGAAGTTCGAAGCTCAAAGGACGATCAGTGCCAGTACCCCCATGGCCAGGCAATAAATGCCGTAGCCGCTGAGGCCGGCCCGGTGGAGCATTCGCAAGAGAAACGATATGGCGAGATAGCCGGTGACGGCCGCCACCCCTACTCCAAGCCAGGCGGCCGGTGGCACCCCACCGTCGCTGGCCAGGCTGAACAATTCGAGGAGTCCGGCGGCGGCGATTGCAGGCACCCCGAGGAGAAACGAAAACCGGGCTGCCGAAATGCGTTCCAACCCTCGCGCCAGCCCAGTGGCGATGGTGAAACCCGAGCGGGAGATCCCGGGGAGGATGGCGAGAAGTTGGGCGAAGCCGATCAGTAGGGCATCGGTCGGCCGAGCCTGCTCCATACCTCGTGACCCGAGACGCAACCTGTCGACCAAAACCAACACCACCCCGGTTACCAGGAGAAAGAGGGCGGCGGCGGTTACCGAGCGTTGGAGGCGCTCGACCTCGTCGACGAAGAGCAGGGCGAGGCCCGCCGGCAGGGAACCGATGAACAGGAGCCAGAGCATTCTGCGGGAGCTTGGATCCGTGCGGGCCAAGCGCAACCGCCAAAGATCCTTTCGAAAGTAGGCCACAACCGCCCCCAAAGTGCCCAGATGGAGCACCGCCGTCGTCGCCAGATCGGGAGGAGCGAATCCAAAAAGCGCCGGGATCAAGACCAGATGGCCGTCCGAAGATATGGGGAGGAACTCGGTGATTCCCTGGACGACTCCCCAGAGGACTGCTTCCAGCACCGGGGCCACGATAAACAGAGGCGCTTTCGGCCTAGCGGCTCCCCACCAACGCCCGCAGGGAACCATCGGCCAGGGCGGCGGCGGCCGCCCCCACCTCTGCCTCCGGAATCGCCACCAGGGCTCTGGCACCATCGATCGAGTTGGCCTCGAGGGGACGAACGACAATGCCGGGGATGATCTTGGGGGCAGATCGGACATCAACGACGAGCCGGACGTCGACTCCGGCCGCCGTCCCCTCGGGTATTGGAACCTCGAGGCTCCACCAGCCCTCCGGGACCGGAGCGGCCTCTCCCAGCAACGAGGGAACCAGGGGCATCCCCCGTTTCACGTCGACGAGAAAAAGGCCTGACGGGGAGGCATGCTCCGGAAGGATCCCCAAAGGAACTCGCCGCCAGTCAAGGACCTCGTCGCTCACCTCCTCGCCGGCAGTGACATCACGAGCGAGATAGGCCCTGAGCTCAGTAGGGGTGGGTCGCAACTCCCATCCGACCGCCAAGATCAGGATGAGGACGGCGAGGGTCCGGCGCACGTACGGCGGTTTCGCCAGCCAGAACACCGCCTGAAGGTATCGGCGCTGTGAGGGCTTGAGAAGACCTCAGTCCGACTTGGCGGATTCCGACTTGGCCGATTCCGACGTCACGGCCGACTTCTCGCCGGTTTTGGCTGAGCTCTCAGATTTGGAGCCGTTGCTCTCTTTGGCGGAGCCACCATTCTCAGACGAGGCCTTCGCCTTGGCCCGAGAGTCGGTCGCATAAAACCCCGATCCCTTGAAAACCACGCCGCGGGCGTGGAAGACCTTCTCCACTTGGCCACCACATTGGGGGTGGCGACGCAGGGGCTTGTCGGTGAACTTCTGGAAGACCTCGAAGTTCTCCCCGCAGCGATCACATCGATATTCGTAAGTCGGCACAGGTCAAATAGTTCTGGTGAGGTGGACAGGAAATTGTAACCCGGACGGGCCCTCGGTCATTCCCGTTCTCAGGGCGGCACCTTCCCTCCGACGTAGACTCGGCCGCGGTGGAATTCCTGGTCGGTGCCGCGATCTTGATCGTTTCCTATCTGGTTGGAAGCGTCGACTTTGCCGTGCTGGTGGGGCGGATGCACGGTGTCGACATCCACCAGGTGGGAAGCGGGAACCCCGGCACATCGAACGTCATGCGCACCCTGGGACGGGGACCGGCGGTAATGGTCTTCATCGGCGACACCCTCAAAGGCGTGATCGCTGCCGCCGTGGGCACCTTTCTCTCGGGTGATGGAGCTGCCTCGGCCTGGACCTTCGCCGCCGGACTGATGGCGGTGCTGGGCCATTGCTATCCCGTGTTCCATCGCTTTCGAGGAGGCAAAGGCGTGGCCACCGGGGGCGGGGTGCTGCTGTTCGCGGTCCCGATCGCCGGCCTCATCCTCAGCGTGCTCTGGGTAGCCGTGGCCAAGCTGGGAAAGGTGGCGTCGATCGCTTCCTTGATCGTGGTCGCCGCCTCGATTCCGCTGCTGATCTGGCAGGGGGTGGAGGGTTGGGCCCTGTTCTGGTTTGGGGTGATGCTGGGCCTAGTTATCTACCGCCACCGTGGGAACATATCGAGGATCATGAAGAGGCGTGAACCGTCGGTGGTGCCATGACCGCCACAGTCGCCGTCATCCCCGCCGCCGGCCGTGGCACCCGGATGCGGCCGGCTACGCGAATCGTGCCGAAGGCGTTGGTGACCGTGGTGGACCGCCCGGCCGTGCAGTACGTGGTGGAGGAAGCCGTTCGGGGGGGAGCCGACGAAGTGATCATGGTGGTCGACCTCGACGCCGGCCATCTGGTCCAGCAGCACTTCTTGATGGAGGGGCGCCTTCCCGGTCTGGAGGACATCAAAATCCGCGTCGTAGTCCAGGAAGAGCCGCTGGGGCTCGGCCATGCCGTCTGGGAGGCTGCCGAGGCGGTCAGAGACCGCTCCTTCTTCTGCCTGTTGGCCGACAATATCGTTCGACCCGGAGCCGACGTTCTCCCCGCCCTGGCGGCCGCTTCTCAAGGGAATTCGGCGGTTTGCCTCCGGCGGTTGAGCGATGAGTTCCTTTCCAAGTACGGAGTAGTTGTGCCCGGCTCCGAGGTCGTAGATCGCACGCTGGATGTAATCGGGGCGGTCGAGAAGCCCGGACCCGAGGATGCTCCTTCCGATCTCGGTCTGATCGGCCGCTACCTCTTCACCCCTGAGATCTTCGAGGTCCTCGGCAAGCTCCCGCCTGGGCACGGCGGTGAAATCCAGCTCACCGACGCCATCGATCGGCTCGCCTCCTCGGGAAAGTGCCGGGGGTACGTGGCCGAAGAGGACCTGCTCGACGTCGGGACCCCGCGGGGGTTGGTCGAGGCCAGCTGGGTGCTGGGCCGGAGCCAGTTTCCCGACCTCGAGTAGATGCTGCCGCTGCCGCAAGCCCAAAGGCAGGTGCTCGGAAACCTCCCATCGATGCCGGTCGAGACCGTCGAACTCGCTGAGGCATTGGGCTTGGTCCTTGCTCACCCGGCAATAGCGACTCATCCGGTGCCGCCCTTCACCAACTCGGCCATGGACGGGTACGCGGTCCGGGCACAGGATGTGGCGGTAGTTCCGGTCGACCTCAAGGTGACAGAAGACGTCCCGGCCGGTTCGGTGGCCACCGGGGGAGTTGAGTCGGGGACTGCGATCAAGATCATGACCGGGGCCCCGATTCCGGAGGGAGCCGATGCCGTGGTGCGGGTGGAGGACACCGACCAGGAGGGGGAGATCGTCACCATTCGTCAGAGCGTCCCCGCCGGCACCTCGGTCCGACCCGCCGGCGGTGACGTCGCCGCCGGAACCACCCTGGTCGAGACCGGCATCCGTCTCAATTCCGCTCATATCGGGGTTCTGGCCAATAACGGCTTCGCCCGCCTCGAGATCTATCGACGACCGGTGATAGCTGTGGCCTCGACCGGCGACGAGTTGGTGGCGGTCGACGACGGCGAGCTCGGCCCGGGGAAGATCCGGGACTCAAATCGTCCGATGCTCATCGCGCTGTTGAAAGAGCTCGGGGTTGAGGTCCTCGATCTCGGGCGCATTCCCGACGTCGAGGAGCAATTGCTGGCGAGATTGCAAGAGGGCGCCGATCGGGCGGACGTAATCGTGACTTCGGGAGGGGTTTCGATGGGGGAGTACGACCTGGTTAAGTCGGCGCTCAAGAAGCTGGGCGATGTCGACTTCTGGCAGGTGGCAATGCAGCCCGCCAAGCCGTTCGCGTTCGGGAGCGTTTCCTCGACGCCCTTCTTCGGCTTGCCCGGTAATCCGGTTTCTTCGTTTGTGGCGTTCGAACAATTCGTGCGACCTTCTCTATTGCACATGATGAATGCGCGCAAGATCCTGCGGCCGCGGGTACCGGGGAGAACGGATGCTGCTCTGGCGACCGATGTCGAGAAGACCGTGTTCGTGAGGGTGGTCACTCGCCTTGAGAATGAAACGCGTTGGTGCCGACCCTCGGGTGGTCAATCGTCGAATGTTCTATCCGCAGTCGCCAACGGGGATGCGTTCGCAGTGATAGGCGAAGGCATCGATCGCATCGAGGCAGGTGGTCCTGTCACACTCGAGATGTATCGCTGGCCGGAGGAAAGGACGATCGATGAGCTCTGAGATAAAGCTTCCTCATCTCACTCCTGCCGGGGAGGCCCACATGGTCGACGTCTCCACCAAGGAGATCACGCAACGGTCAGCCTCGGCGGAGGCGATTGTCGCGTTGGCGAACTCCACCGCTGATGCCTTGTTTGGAGGGACTCTGCCCAAAGGCGACGCCTTGGCCACGATTCGGGTGGCGGGCATCATGGCTGCCAAGCGAACCGCCGAGTTGATACCGCTCTGTCATCCGCTGCCGATCGATGCGGTCGAGGTGGCGATTGATCGCGTCGAGGAGGGAGCGCGCATCGTCGCCGACGTAACCACAACTGCTCGGACCGGTGTTGAGATGGAGGCCATGACCGCGGCCTCGGTGGCGGCTCTCGCTCTTTATGACATGGTGAAAGGCGTTGAGCGCGGGGTCGAGATCCGGTCCTTGCGTTTGCTTCGCAAAGCGGGGGGCCGCAGCGGGACGTGGGAACGCTGACAGTAGTTGTCTGCCACGGGCTGAAGGGCTACCCTCCGCAAGCGAGCAGAGGGTCTTTCCGAACAACATGGTGACACCAGTAATCGTTGCGGGTCTGATATTGGCCGCAGTGTGGGGTCTGTACCTACTCCCCGGTATGTTTGGGGAGCGGCGCAGCACTCCGCTCAACTCGACTGAAGAATTCGATCGTCTGACAAGGGTGATCGCCGACGTCCAGCGTCGCGCCTACGACGCTCGCCTTTCGAATAATCGTGACCAGATGCGGACTCGCCGGCGGCGAGCCCTGGCAGCTCTAATCGTCATCGCTATTGCCACCCTGGTGGTGGCCTGGCGCCGGCAATCGCTCAATTGGCTTCTGGTTCATATCGGCATCGATGCCTGCCTGGCCTGGTATCTGGCGATGCTCTCCCAAATCCGCCAGCGCCAGGCGCAACAACTCGCCAATCGCTACGCCGAGAACACGCTTGAAGAGTCACCGGTCCGGGTCGTCTCCCAGCGCTAGTTTCGGTTTTTATCAGCCAGACCGATTGCTTTCCAAACGGTCTACGCGCGGAGAAGCGGGTCGCCCTTCTCAAGTAAGATTGAGTGATCCCGGGGGTGTAGCTCAGCCCGGCAGAGCGCTTCCCTCGCACGGAAGAAGCCAGGGGTTCAAATCCCCTCACCTCCACGACACCCGCAGGGATCACTACAAGCGCCATTATCTGACATGTCTGCCCGCCCAGTCGGCGAGTAAGTCGAGGTAGCCAGGTACGAAGCCAGCGCCGTCTTGTTGTATCCGGTGGTCTCCTCCGGAAAACACGACCACCGCCGAGTCTTGATTTCCCGCTTGCCTTAGGGCGACGCCAGTCTCCTCCGCGCATCGCCATGCGGGAAGGAGCACATCCCGGCCTCCGTAAACTGCCAGGTAGGGGCATCGAATCTGTTGCAGAGCTTCTAGTGGCTCATATCCCTCGGTGACGAAACGGCCTATAAGCCTCCAGTCAGCTTCTTCGTCGAAAGTCAGATACCCATACCACGGCTGGGCTCTCGCTGGTTCAAGGATGCGAGCTTGGACGGTCTCGAAGGAGAGGCCTTGACGAGCTGCATCATGAATTTGGGCCAAGAACGTAAGGGCGAGATCGATGTCAGCCTCAGAGTGTCCATCGTCTCGCATTGAGTGTTCACAGCCATACAGATCTTGGGCTGGTAGGGCAATTGACGGGCCCGAGTTGGCGATCGCGAACGGCAAGCCCTGAAGCCGAGCGGCCAGCATCTGCACGAGCCATCCACCCTGACTGTGCCCCCACACTCCGACGCTGTCAGCCCTGACCATTGGGTGTTGTTTAAGAGAGGCCAGGGCTGCGATCACCTGATCGGCGCGGTCGTACAGCCCATGGTCCCGCCAATCCCCCGAAGAATCCCCACAACCAGGCTTGTCGAAAGCGAATGTGCCGATTCCCCTAGCTAGGAATGCATCCCGAATAGGAGAGAAGTAGCCATCGGCCGAACGGTCTGATGGACCCGAGCCCTGAAGCATCACCACAACTGGATGAGGGGCGATGGCACCAGGCGAATGAAGCGTCCCCACCAACCGGAGGCCCATCCATCCGAAGACAATTGTCTCTTTGCTCATCCCCACCTCACGCTAGGAATGAAACACCTTCACAACGATGCGCGCGTGGCGAAATCTCCCGAGTATCAGCGGGGTGTCCTTCTCCCCGAGTTTCCATGACAGACCGGGCGGGTAAGTAGGAACTACGAAGAACCCTGGTTTGGCTAACAATCCGGGGCGGGACTGGGATCGCCGGGTCGCTGGAAACCGCGGCTCGCCGATCTCAGCTTCAGGCGCTGCTCGTGACCCCGGCAGTCATTTGTCAAAGGAAGAGCAGTGCGCAGAGGATTAAATCAGGGTGATCTCGCCAGCGGACGGTTGCTGGCGTCCCTGAACAAAGAAGGGGATGTTTTCGTGGTCGTGTTGTTTGGCGCGCTCGATTACTCGACGGCCTCGATGGTCGAAAAGGTCCTCTTCGGCATGCGTCCCAGTGATCCAGTAATTCTCGATCTTGCCGGGCTCAGATTCGTTGATTGGGCCGGCTTTCGGTCGCTCTTTTCATTGAAGGAAGGCCCGCGGCCAGGGAGCCTCTTCATCAGGAATCCACCGCCCAGCATTCGCCGATTCCTTGAGATTGTCGAGCTCGGCAGGCTGCTCGAGGACGAACCAAAGGTCGAGCGCTGAGGGCACTGATCCCTCAGCGACGTTGCGGAGGTCACGCCTGACAGCAAAGTACCTCCAATCAGAAAAGGTCCAGGGCCAATCGGCCCTGGACCTTCCAGAAGCTTCAATCGCCCGGATCAGGAAGGGTCCGGAACCTTTATCGCTGAGACCTCGAATTCGAGCGTGACGCTTTCGCTCACCAACACTCCGCCGGCCTCCAGGGTGGCATTCCAATTGACACCCCAGTCCTTGCGATTGATGGTGGCCTTGCCTTCGAGGCCGATCCTCCGGTT
>DATEDN010000039.1:0-43763 GCA_035281645.1 Acidimicrobiia bacterium
ATCCCAGCGCGAAAATCCACCAGCGGAGAAGATTTCGCGAGGAGTTAGGAAATCCACGCTTGAACCCGGTTTCGGGTTCTCTCATCGGGGCGGATTCGCTCCGAGTTCGGCACCGGCAGCCCGAGAAAGCCGACCAACATGACCGGAAGTACTCCCAGCGGTGGCCGAGGGCGCAGGCCTTGGACGCCTCATCGACCCCGATCGAGAATGGAAGGACATCCTCTGGTCGCAGGCGATCCGGTTGGTGTCCGAGAGCAGCGAGTGCTGCCAGGGCCTCGGTGTGAGCATCCATGGTCACGGTCATCGAGTCTTCGTGCACCCACTGCCGCAGCTCCCGTGGGTGCACGATCGAATTGACATGACTGATGGTGACCAGCACCCGATCTCCGAAAGCGGAGGCAATACAGCGGACCCGATCGGTTGCCACCGCGTAGGCGGCTCGATCGCTCGAGAGGAGATAGGTGAAGATCGTGGCAAAGCCCTCCCCCGACACATCGGAGGAGGCGACTATTTCATAGTCCCGGGCGAGGTAGCGATCGACATCGGATTGCGCCTCGGGGGTGACCGCCCGATCCGACCGAGGCGTAATGCGGAGGGCGGCAATGGCGGCGGAGTTGCCGGCAGTCGCCCACCAAGCGATGACGAGGAACGTCAGGGGCACCGCCACCCAATAGACCCAGGGATCGGATAGGAAAATGAGCTCGGCCAGACCTGCCAGCAGAATGGCGGCCCGGTCAATCCGCCCCCGAACCATCAGCAGGCCGAGAAAGATGGCGACCGAAATTCCGGTGCGGCGATCGTCCCAACCCAGCACCTGGGCGGCGCCATTGATGACGATTGGCCCGAGGAGGCTATAGGCGAGCGATGGCCAAAGGAATGTGCTCACTCCAATTGATCGAGTTGGCGGCCTAGCTGCTTGAGCGCTTGCCCCGACTCGGATTTGACCCTCGCCCGCACAAACAGCCAATCAGCCAACGTGAACAAGACTCCCGGCGTCGGATAGGTGAAGGTTCGATCGAAGTCAGTCCCTCCATCCGCGGCCGGCTTCAATCGATAACTAATGGTGCCGCCATTCCTGCGCCCGGTGATGACTCCCTCGATTCGCCAATAGGTCGGTTCATCTCGCTCAACCACCCGCCACGTCACCTCACCCCGCCGTCCTGAGACGTGGAATTGCTCGACGACTAGCTCTCCCACTAGTGCCGAGTGATCGGCGCCGGACCCTTCGACTTTGAGGGAGGAGGGATGCCACTTGGGCCAGTTGGATGGCGTCGTGACGTATGAGAAAACAACATCTGGGGGTTGGGAGAAATGAGCCTTGGTCACAATCGTCGTCACAGGTCGGCGAGGTTATTGCCGCCGTCGTCCCGCGGCAGAATGGGCTCATGACTGATCGTCGTTTGATCTCCTCCGGCTCCCCTTTCGAACCACAGATCGGCTTCTCCCGAGCGGTGGTGATTGGGAAGAGGGTGTTGGTCTCCGGTACCGCCCCGATCTGGCCCCATGGAGAGGTGGACCCCGACCCCTATGTTCAGGCGAAGCGCTGTCTCGAGATCATCGCAGCGGCTCTCGCTGAGGCCGGAGCCACGCTCGAACAGGTCGTACGAACTCGGGTCTACCTCACCTCGGTGACTGACTACGAAGCCGTCGGCAGGGCGCTCGGGGAGACGTTCTCGCGGATTCGACCCGCCTCGACGATGTTGGTGATCCAGGGACTGCTCGACTCCCGCTGGAAGGTGGAGATGGAGGCCGAAGCAGTGATTTAGGTACGACGGAACTCGTGCCCGCCTGAGCTAGGCGCCCTATTCGTCGTTGACGACCACCTCGACAGGCTCGCTCGGTTGCTCGATGACGATCTCAACTTCCTGCGGCGCCCGACGGCGAGCGAGAAGGCCCCAGACCACGGCGCCGATCACAATCAAGCCGAGAACGATGCCTCCGATCACCGGCCAGGGAAGTGATCCCCCCTTGCGAGCCGCGGCGAAGAGGTCGGCGCCGGCCAGAGATTCCTCGTCAAGGTCCCACACCACCGTTCGATCCTGGAGAACTCCGTTGTGTTCGATGACTTCGCCGGGGAAGGTCACTGCGATCTGAAAGTCGAAGTCGAGAAAGGCACCCACTTCTTCCATACCTAGGTCCTCAGTGCCTTCGAGGCCGGGAGCTGAAAGCGAGGCGTCGAATCGAATCGAATCGTCGGTCTCTGTGAAGCTGAGGTCCTCCCAGCCTCCGCTCTCGCCAGAGGCGATCGAGCTAGTGGAGAGGATGGTTTGCAGCTCCTCGATCGAGGAGAATCCCTGCGTGAGGGTGACTCCCTCGATGTCGCCATCCGTGAAGCGCTCCACCTCCCAGCCCTCGGCAGGGGCCGAGGTTTCGACTTCGGCCAGGAGGTCGCCGCCTCCCCCAAATTCCTCCATGGCCTCGCGGAAGTCCTCGTCGAATCCAACCTGAGCGGTGATCTGGCCGTTCGAGACGTCGGCGGCGTCGATGTTGAGGTGAGTCCTTATCTCACAGGCTGTGAGAGCGATGACGAGTGTGGCAAAGAGTATCGCACGACGAGCCATTAGAAAACCCTATCGGGAATCAGGCGGTAGGGGTTGAACCAAATCCCCCTCGCGACGCCTCCCCCCAGCCCCCCTCGGCCCTGGGCCACTCCCCAAACGTCGCTTCGCTCCTGGGGGGAGAAACAGCTCGCTTCGCTCGCCGGGGGGAGAAACAGCTCGCTTCGCTCGCCGGGGGAGGAAACAACTACTCGGGTTTCTCCCCCCGAAGGGCGGAGTACCGGCGAAGCCGGGGAGGGGGGAAAGTTGCTGCTCTCGCCCGCGAGGATCAGGGTTCGACGGTCACCGTTCCCGTCATGAAGTCGGGATGGAATCGGCAGAAATAGTCGTAGGTCCCGGCTTCTTCGAAGGTGAACGTGAAGGGCTCATCTGCCGTCAGCGCTTGATCCCAGAGTCCGTCAAGATCGGGCGCTGTGCCCGAACTAGTGGTGTGGGCGCCTTCGGCCAGCGTCCAAGTGACCGAATCCCCCACGCTGACAGTGACGGTCGCCGGGGAGAACGAAAAGTCGTTGGCGGTCACCATGACCTCTCCCCCGCCGGTCGCGGCTTCGGTGGTGGAAACGCCAGGGGCTGTAGTGGCGGCGGGAGCCGCAGTGGTTTCGACTGCAGCCGCAGTCGTAGTCGTGTCTGTACCGGAAGCACAGGCGACGCAAAGCGCAATAGCAATGAGATAACCGAGGCGTTTCATATCCCGACGTTACGCACAGGACGGTGTGAGTGGTTCGCACCTATCGTGGACCGATGGTCGACTACATGGACGCCGCGGTTGAAGAGGCGCGGATCGGGCTATCCGAGGGCGGCATCCCCATTGGGTCGGTGCTGGTGGCCGACGGTGAGATCATCGGCCGCGGCCATAACCGTCGAGTGCAAAAGGGAAGCCCGATCCTTCATGCCGAAATGGACGCCATCGACAACGCCGGCCGTCTCGAAGCGACCACCTACCGCAACTCGATTCTCTACTCGACGCTTTCGCCGTGCGACATGTGCTCTGGCACCGCGCTTCTATACGGCATTCCGAAGATCGTGATCGGCGAAAATCACACCTTCAAAGGACCCGAGAGCTATCTGAAATCCCGGCGAATCGAAGTCGTCGTGCTCGATCGCCTCGACTGCATGAAGCTCATGTCCGACTTCATCAACGCTCACCCCGACCTCTGGTTCGAGGACATCGGTGAGTAGCTCAGGGATAGAGGATGAGCTGGGTGTTGCGAAACAGACAAACCTGCTTGTCGTTTTCCTCAGAGCGCACGACTGCGTCCCAAACCTGAATCGTCCTCCCGCCGTGTTGCATGGTGGCGTGGGCCACGAGGCCACCGCTGGTGACATTGGCCGTGTGATTCGATTTGAGCTCGACGGTGGTGAACCCGATGGCTCCCTCTGGTAGCGACGCCACGCATCCGTAGCCAGCGGCGGTATCGGCAAGGGCGATGACGCTGGCGGCGTGGAGGAATCCATTCGAGGCGAGGTGCTTTAACTCGATGTCAAAACGTAGAGTGCACCCGCCCGGCTGGAGGTTCACCACTTCGATACCCAACAACCCCGGCAGCCGCGGCTCCCCATACTCTTCGAACCATGCCTTCAGCTGAACGAGATCGCGGGGAAATTCAGGCATAGTTCACCCTATCCTCAGAAGGTGGACCCCAAGGCTTGGGTAGTGGCCATTCTCTATGGGCTCTTGGCCGGTTTCATGCTGGGCCGCTACCGCGAGGAACAGCGAGCGATGCTGGGAGTATTGGCGGCCTCGTCGCTTATCGGATTTGTGGTCTGGCTGACCTCGCCGGAGGGGGTGGCAGGCCCCTCGCTGGCGGTGGGGTGCGGGCTCGGATTTCTGGCGATGCTGGCCACCCGACGTAGGATTACAACGTGATGTTGTTCGTCGAGCGGATCATCGAAGAGGCGATCGCTCGCGGCGAATTCGACAACCTCCCGGGCGAGGGCCAGCCCCTCTCAACCGGCGATGATGGCCCAGGTTGGTGGATACGGAACTACGTCGAACGGATGCGACGAGGGGCTGGGGACCGGCTCTTACTGCCAGCTGAGAGGTCGGTCGTGGGGAATGACGTGGATCCAGGAGAGTCCGGGCGGGACCACTAACTCGCCGTTCTCGGTCGAGAAGGTGAACCAGGTCTCGTTGTCGGGTCGGGACCAAATTCCGTCGATCACGCGACCCTGGGTGAAAAGCACCGCCCGTCCCGACCCGATTGTGCGCATGGCCGGGACGCGACCAGTTCCGGTTGGCGCCGACACTTCGTAATAGCGGCCAAAGATGACGATCAGATTGTCGGCCGTGATCCGACCTGTCGCGCCCTGTCGGTCGCGCCACAGGTGAGGGACCGAGCCCGACGAGCGCAAGTAACGCTCCCCATCCCAGTCCCAGATGGTTGAGACGGGGTCCGACCACGACACGTCGATATGGGCGGCCGCTCCCGCGTCCGGGTATTGAAACGGGCCCCACCGGAAGAGATCTGGTGGTGGGGCGTTGGCATAGCCTCTTCGATCCGCTTCGGCCCGTAACTCGGCGGTGGCGGTGTAGAGATTGTGGGGCGCCGGGCGGTCAGTGATGCGGAACATGATCGGCGGCTTCACCTGCGACTCGCGAATAAAGGGCACACCCTCGGTGGCAAGCATGTCCGCGATCCACGGCTGGCCTCCGGAGATCCCAACAGTCACCCCCAGGGCCTCAACCAGAGCGTCGGTGGGCCTAACTGAGCGGACGGGGCCGAGGAAGTCGGTGTCCGACTCCAGATAAAGCGCCATCATCCGCGACAGCCCGCCCTCGACCATCAGCTCGATTACGGCGTCGGCCTTCTCGATACCTGACTGGGGCCGGGCCGGGGCGGCGTTATCGATCTTGACGCCAATCACTCTCCGACTCACCGCGAGGCCACCGGGAGCGGGCAGGCCATCGAGAGGACTTGTCCGCACCGGAATGGTCGGAATCGAAAGCGAGAAGGCCCGAGTTAGAAAGATCGCCATCTCTTCCCGGGTCACCGGTGCCGATGGGCAGTAGAGATTGGCCGCGCAGCCCTCGGTTATGCCGGCCTCCTTGATGGCCTCGACGTGGGGAGCAAACCAGTCGGCGGGATCGACGTCGTCGAAACCAGAAGGGGTCTCGGCCGGGGAAAGCTGCAAGGCCCGATCGAGGAGCGCGGCCATCTCCGCCCGACTCACCGGCCGGTTGGGCCGAAAGCTTCCATCGATCTCACCGGCAATCACGTTCTGGCCGGCGAGGGCGTTAACAAAGCCGGTGTAGAAAGCACCGAGTTCGAGGTCGGTGAAAAGCAGGGTCGAGGGTTCGGGTGTCAAGCCCAGAGCGCGGCCCATAAACGTGGCCATTTCCCCCCGGGTAACCCGCCCCTGCGGGCAGAAGAGGTCCGTCCGGCATCCATTGGTGAGCCCCGCCCCAGCCAACGCTTCGATGGAACCTTCGCCGGGAAGGTGATCGTCGTCGAGAAAGGTGCCCCCGGGGGGAAGCACCGAGCCCAGCAACAGGATGACCGCGGCTACCGATACCAACACCGAGCTCATTCTTGCGGACTAAATGGACCCTGCCACGGCCGGCACTTCGAGTAGCGAGTTGCAGATTGCATCGGCCTTCTGGGCGTCTGGTCGAGTGGAGTGGAGATAACCCCAGGGCCCACGCCGCATCAAGACTGTGCGCATCCCGGCCGCCCGGGCAGGAAGCGCGTCATTGTCGAGGCGATCTCCGACATAAAGGATGTGAGCGGGCTCGACCGCCACGGCTGTGGCCACCGCCTCGAAAAAACGGGGGTCAGGCTTCTCCGCTCCGAGGTCGGAGGAATTGATGATCGATCGCACCGGCAGCTCCATAGCCATCAAGGCTTGACGAGCCGCCACCGGCTGGTTTCCGGCGATCCAGGTTGACAAAGCGATTGCCTCCAGGGCTTCGAGGGCCGGGCGGACGTCGGCGTACAGATCCTCCTCATCGAAGGTATCGCGCAAGGAATCGGGCTCGTCTGCGGCCCAGCGTTCGCGCTCCGTGGCGAGGTCGAAGTCGGCTTTCACCAGCTTGAGGGCATCGAGGTGAGAACGGTCCAAAGCCGCCATGGCGCCGACGATCCCGAGAAGCGTCAAGGGGGTGACATCGAGGCGGGCGGCCCACCTTGTCCAGATGCGGGTCTCGTCGATCAAGGTCTCGCCGACGTCGAAGACCACGGCCTCGATCATTGCGCACATTCTGAATGCCGCGACCGTTGCCGGCTCACGAATGTGGGTTCGCAGAAGGTCATGAGGGGAGGGGCTGGCGGTTCCGGAAGGCGGTCAGGACCTCGTCTGAGGGCGGGACGGCGACGACGTAGGAGACGCCGCCCTCATTCGAGATCTGGACCGGCAAGGTGGCCGAGTCGGTTTCCGAGGAAGTCACCATTCCCCATCCCAGTCGGGCCAGGTCGAAAACGGTCGTGCCGGCGTCCGATTTGAGATGTGAGGCGGCGGCCAGCATGACCAGCGGGCTCCGCAGAAGACCGATCGGCGAGGAAGCCTTGCGCATGATCTGTAGGAGAACGTGTCGTTGGCGACCGGTGCGGGCGAGATCCCCTGCCACCGACTCCGCTCTCCACTCGCCGTCGCGCAGTTCCTCGTATTGACGGGAACGGGCGTAAGCAAGCGCGGCGGCTCCGTTGACGGTGTGGTTGCCTGCCACCTCGACCAGCAAACCGGAGTTGAGATCTCGGGCCGGAAATGGGAAATCAAGCTCGATCCCGCCAAGAGCATCGACGATGGCGGCGAAACCGGCGAAGTCGATCTCGAGGTAGTGGTTGGGCCTGATCCCTGTCGTCAGGGCGACGGTTTCCGTGATCAGGTTGGCGCCGCCGAACGAATAGGCGGCATTGATTTTTTCGGTTCCCTCCCCGGGGACCTCCACCTTGAGGTCACGGGGAATCGAAAGGAGTTGGCGTCGGTCGCCGGCGACCTGGGCAAGCATGATCACGTCCGCTCGCGCACCCGGGAAATCTCCGAAGCTACCGAGGTCAGGTGGGAGATTGGCCCGGCTGTCACTCCCGACGATCAAAAAGACGCCTTCCCCCTCGCCGAGGGCAGAAAGCGAGCCCACATCTTCCATCCGGAACTCGGTGTACAGGGCGATACCGGCGAGCCCGATCACCAGGAGGGCCACCAGCAACAGGATTCTTCCCCACCAGCCGATCCGGGCGCGCCTGGGCAGTGGTGAGCCGCTCATTGGCAGTGACGCTAACCCTGACCGTCGCTAATTCGGAAAGTGGTCTCATTGGCCGCGGCTAACTTTGGCCGGTGGCAGAGCCCCTCGTCATCGCCACCGACCTCTCGAAGAAGTTCGGTGAATTCCAGGCTGTCGATGGGATCGATTTTCAAATCGCCCCCGGTGAGGCGTTCGGCTTTCTCGGACCGAACGGCGCCGGCAAGACCTCGACAATGAAGATGATCGCCGCCACATCGCCGGTGACCCAGGGAACGTTGCGCGTGTTCGGTCTCGACCCTGCCACGGCGGGAGCGGCGATCCGCGCCCGGCTCGGGGTGGTTCCCCAGGAAGACAACCTCGACACCGAGTTGACGGTGGAGGAAAACCTCTTCATATATGGTCGCTACTTCGATCTTCCCCGGTCCGAGATCCGCGAGCGGATCGACGAATTGCTGGCCTTCGCCCAGCTCGCAGATCGTAAGAAAAGCAAGGTGGATCCACTCTCGGGAGGGATGAAGCGCCGGCTGACCATCGCTCGCGGCCTCATCAACCGACCTGAGATCCTCATTCTCGACGAGCCCACTACCGGTCTCGATCCCCAGGCCCGCCACTTGTTGTGGGATCGCCTTTACCGACTGAAGCGGGATGGCGCCACGTTGGTTATCACCACCCATTACATGGACGAGGCCGAACAACTATGCGACCGCCTCGTGATCATGGACAAAGGGAAGATCGTCGGCGAGGGGTCGCCTCGGAGCCTGATCCAGGAGCACTCGACCCGGGAGGTGGTCGAACTCCGCTTCCCTGCTGGGGAGCAAGAACTAGTGGCGCCGCGCATCGAAGGAATCGGGTCAAGGATCGAAGTACTTCCCGACCGCATCCTCGTCTATGCCGACGAAGCCGAAAAGGCGATGGAGGAAGTGCACAACCGGGGGTTGGAGCCAGAGATGACTCTCGCCCGACGCTCGACGCTCGAAGATGTCTTCCTCCATCTGACCGGTAGATCCTTGGTGGATTGACGATGGCTGCTCCCGCTCTTCGGGTGGTCGAGGCCAACGCCCGCTTCTACCGACGGACGTGGCGTGGATCAGTTATCTCCAGCTTCGCGGTTCCTTTCTTCACTCTGCTGGCGATGGGAGGTGGCCTGGGCCGGCTGGTCGACCAGGGAGCCGGAACGGGCAGGGGGGCCTACCTCGGATTCATTGCTCCAGCTTTGCTGGCGGCGACGGCGATGATGACCGCCGCCGGTGAGGCTACTTATCCCGTGGTTGCGGGCATCAAGTGGACCAAGAACTACCACGCCGCTCTCGCCACTCCGATCCGACCCCCGGACCTGGTGCACGGCCTGATCGGATTCCTCGGAATTCGCCTCATCTTCAATCTGGCGGTCTATGCCGGAATCATGGTGCTGCTCGACGCGATGGAGCTCGGACCGGCGTTAGCCGCGGTCGGCCCGGCGGTGCTCACCGGAGTCGCCTTCGCCACTCCCATCGCCGCCTGGTGCGCGACCCTCGACGATGACCGGGCCCTTTCATCCTTTTTCCGCTTCGCGCTGATGCCGATGTTTCTTTTCTCCGGCACCTTCTTCCCTGTCGACCAGCTTCCTTCGTTCCTGCAGCCGATCGTCTTCCTCTCACCCCTATGGCACGGAGTCGAGTTGGCGCGGGGAGCCGCGGGAGTGCCCCAGTCGCCCCACTTCCCCTGGTGGGTTCACACCTTGATACTGGTAACCCTGGCCGTGGTGGGGCTGGTCCTGGCCGCCCGGAACTTCACCAAGCGTCTGCACACATGAGCACGGTTGTCACCACCACCCGGCCGATCCCGCCGATGCCCCGCCAGGGCTCCCGCGCCATCCGTTTGCTGGAGCGCAACTTCATTCTCTACAAGCGGATCTGGATCATCCTCTTCTCGGGTTTCTTCGAGCCGGTTTTCTACCTCTTCTCGATCGGTTTTGGAGTGGGCACTCTCATCGATCAGATCAACCTCGCCGACGGTCGTGCCGTCAGTTACGCGGCCTTTGTGGCTCCGGCCATGCTGGCGTCATCGGCAATGAACGGCGCCGTCTATGAGTCGACCCTCAATGTCTTCTTCCGGCTCAAGTGGGGAAAGATCTACGACGGGATGCTGGCCACCCCGCTTGGGGCGATGGACGTCGCCCTGGGCGAGATCGCTTGGTCGCAGATTCGCGGCGGGCTCTATGCCACCGCATTCGTGATCGTGATGGCGATCTTCGGACTGATCGAATCGTGGTGGGCGATTCTGGCGGTGCCGATCGCGCTCCTGATTGGATTCGCCTTTGCCGGAGTGGGAATGGCTTGCACCACCTTCATGAAGGGTTGGCAGGACTTCGATCTGGTGCAGTTGGTGATCCAACCCTTGTTCCTGTTCTCGGGCACGTTCTTCCCCATCACCGCTTATCCAGACACGATCGAGCGACTGGTCTGGATCTCGCCGCTCTACCACGGAGTCGAGTTGATGCGAGCGTCGACGCTCGGCATCTTTGATGCCTCCGTCTTCGGCCATCTGGCCTTCTTGGTGGTGATGGGGGTGGTGGGGATGGCCATAACCCGTCGCCGTTTCGAGCGCCTGCTGAAGCCCTAGCCCCCTCCGGCGCCTGCGGCGCCACCTCCCCCAACGCTCGCTGCGCTCGCTGGGGGAGGAAACAACTCGGGGAGAACAGCGGAACGGCCGGTCCTAGATTGCGGTCATGCTCCGGCGATATGTCGTCGCCAGGATCCTGGCCGGGGTCGTGGGAATCATCGTCTTCCTAACAGCCGTGTTCTTCGGGACTCGGCTCTTGGTTCCCGGCGACTTCGCCGACAACTTTGCCGTCGGTGGCAACCCCGGTGATGCCGCCCGGGTTCGCGAGGCCCTCGCCCTCGACCGTCCGGTTTGGCAGCAATATCTGATCTGGCTGGGGCGCACGTTCTCACTCGACTTGGGACAAAACCCCCGCGGGCAACCGGTGATCGACCAGCTCCTCGACGCCCTGCCCTGGACTCTGACAATGTTCGCTATCGGTTTAGGAGCCGCCTTCCTCATCGGCAGCCGAATCGGGCGCTGGGCGGGATGGCGCAAGAAATCCCTCACCCCCACCACCCTCGGCGCCGCCACCTTCACCTCGGTTTTTCCCCCCTGGCTGGTGTTTCTCGCCTTCTACACCGCCCTCAATCTCTTTGGCTTCAGCCGTTTCAACGATCTCACCGCTCTCGACTTCTACCTGTGGCGGCAGGGTCCCCCACAGCACTCGATCCTCTGGCAGATGATGGGAACCGCACTCATCCTGGTCGGCCTCGCTGTTGCTGCCATTCGCCTGCTCCCGCTGAAATTGAAGGCCGGCGCACGCCGGGGAAGCCTTTTCCTCGTGCCGCTACTGACAATGTGGTGGTGGTCCCAGCTTGGAATCTTTGCCTATGCACAGGACCTGCTCGGCTTCCTGGCAATGCCCGTTTTGGTGCTTTTCATGCTTTCGATCGGAGACATCGTCTTGGTGATCGCAGCATCAATGGATGGATTGTCAGATGCTGATTTCGTCGTCACTGCCCGCGCCAAGGGCCTCACAGACCGCCAAGTACGCAACCGGCATGCCGGCCGGGTGGCGCTCCTCCCAGCACTTTCCCGCCTGACCGCCAACCTGCCCTTTGCCCTCGGGGGCCTCGTGATTGTCGAAGCGAGCTTCGCTCGTCTCGGCGGGTACCGGATACCGGTACCGGGAGTGGCCTCGGTCTTGTTTGGGTCGCTTCGCGAACGTGACCTGATGGTGACTATGGGCGGGTTGGTGGTGGTCGGGGTGATCACCCTCCTGCTCCGCATCGTCTTGGATTTGATCGTGGTGAAACTCGATCCTCGGGTGCAGCTGGAGAAGGTCGTCGTGCGTGCATAGCCGCACGGTTTGGCTCCGGGGCTGGCTGCGAGCAGTCATGGCCCACGTCGAAGCCAAGATCGGACTCGGAATTCTTCTTTTTTTCGGGCTGCTGGCGCTGTCTCATCCGCTGCTTCTGGAAACCGTTTGGCTGCCCGGGATATACGACCCCCGCGCCGGGTATGACATCAGTCTCAGTCACCCGTCGCCGCCCTCCGGAGCCCACCTCCTCGGGACCGATGCGTTCGGCAAGGACACATTTTCGATGTTGCTGGCGGGGACGTGGCCCGCTCTGCTCGCAGGACTCACGGCGGCGGTCACGACCGCCTTGGTGGCCCTCGCCGTGGCATCACTCTCGGCCGGTTTCCGCACCGCCGACCGCCTGCTGGGAATCGTGGTCGACGCCGGCCTCTATCTACCGGTGCCGATCGTCCTACTCATCTTCGGTGCCGACCCTCGCGCCGACCGGCTGACGCCGTTCATCTTCGGACTCCTCTTCGGAGCCCTCACCGGGATTTCGAGCGGGGCATTGGTACTGCGCTCGCAGGCGATGCCCATCATGGCTTCGGGTTTTGTCGACGCCGCTCGTATCGCCGGCGCCTCCACCCGCCAAGTGATATTCCGGCACTTGCTCCCGGCGCTGCTGCCGCTGGCCTGTGCCTACGTGGTCCTGGCCGCCGCCGGCGCGGTGGTGACTCAAGGCTTTTTGTCCTGGCTCTCGTACACCGCCACATACAACGATTGGGGAACACTCGTCTACTGGGCGATCGTCACCCGCGACTTCACCGGCGCTCTGCTCTGGCATGTATTGCTGGCCGCCGGGGCGGCTTTGACCCTCCTGACATTGGGCTTCCACCTCCTGGCCATCGGATTACGCCGGGCCGCGGCGCGGCCATGGAGCTCGCAACCGCCACCCATCCGCGAACCCAGAGTTGCAACCGTCGTTCAGCAACGGTTCCAGCCCGCCGAACCGAGCTAGGCACCCCATTTCGAAACCATTGCCAGGACGGCGATGGCCAACAACACAGTGTCGAGAATTCCGAAGAAGCTGAGGGAGCGGTAGACCGTAGGCACCTCGGTAGCCCTGCCGGAGTCGAAGAGAGCGATCATCTGCTTGGTCTTGCGTCCGAAGACCAGACCGCCCATGGCTCCGAGGATGATCAGGATCCCCAGCCCGATCCCGACGAATATCGAGCCGAACGAATACGCCCCGTCCGATCCCAACACCAGGTAGATGCCGGTAGCGAGGATGACCACCGCCGCGGTTCCGTAGATCGGTCCCGACGACTTCTCCACCGCGCGTAACCAGGCAGGGGCGACCGCATTGTCCCGCATCAATTTGGTCCCGATCACAGCTTGGGCAACGTTGGCCCCAAACCATGTCGCGGCGCCCAAGATGTGGAGCCAGAGGGCGATATTTCGCAAATCTTCTCCTTCGATGAACGGCCCGGGAGCCTACCCAGCCGTCCGAAACCGGGTCCCGATTTCACAACAACTTCTTGACGTCGTCGTACTGACGTCCGCTAGGCCCGGAAGCGAGCCACGATTTCGCCGAACTTCTCTATCGAGGGGGCGGTGATGGGGTCGAGGATGCCGATCACCTCGTCGATCCCCGCCGCCTCGATCACCCGCAGGCGCTGAAGGTGGGAATCGATCGATCCCCACCACGGGGTCCCGCCCGTTCGTCGGGAAGGGGGACTTTCTCCTAGGCGGATATAGACGGCTACCGATTTCTGGAGAGTGGTGGGATCCCGGCCTGCATCCTCACAGGCAGCGTCGATACTGGCGACGAGACCTCCCACACGTTCCGGTTCGTTGTCGAAGCCCGAGTACCAGGAGTTCCACCAATCGACGTGGGGAAGCGCAATGCCGAGCATTCGTGGCCGGTTGGATCCGATCATGAAAGGCATGGTTCCTGGTCGGGGCGGACGCGGAAGCAACTCGGCGCCTTCCAGTTGGTAGAACTCGCCAGCGAAGTCGACTCGATCTCCGGCCAACAGTCGACGAACGATTTCGAACGCTTCGGCGAAACGAGCGACTCTTCGCTGGTAGGGAAGGCCGAAAGCCGCGAACTCAACCTCGTTCCAACCAGCCCCGACTCCGAAGGTGAGACGCCCCCCCGAGATCTCGTCGATGGTGGCGGCCGACTTGGCCAGCACGGCCGGGCTGTGAAACGGAAGGGCCGCCACCAACGGTCCCAAAGAAATGCGTGTAGTGACCGCGGCGAGTCCCGCCAGAAGAGCCCATGCCTCCCACGGTCCGCTGCGCTCACCATCCTGCTCGTAAAGCAGGTGATCGCCCACCCAGAGCGAGTCGAGTCCGCTCTCTTCCGCCATACGAGCCATGTCGCTGAGCTCTGCCCATCTCGCCTCGTACTCGGTTTCAGGCAGTTGGACGCCGAATCTCATCAATCCTCCAGGTGTCGGCGGAGCGCGCCGCGGTCGACCTTGCCGAGATGGGTAACCGGGAATTCATCGAGGAAAACGATCTGACGAGGATGCTTGTAGGGCTCGAGCCGATCGAGGACATGCTGTTTCAGCTCCGATTCCTCTACCGCAGCCGAGAGCACCACGAAAGCGACCGGCTTCACGAGGCCTGCCTCATCCGGGACCCCCACAACCGCCGCCTCACGAACCGCTGAGTGCTCTAGCAGGCACGACTCGACCTCTTGGGGTCGCAGCCATTTGCCTTTCACCTTCAGGGCATCATCTGCCCGACCGCGATGGGTCACGTAGCCCTCGGCGTCGATCGAGATCAAGTCGCCGGTGACGACCCAGCCGTCCCGGAAGACCTGGGCGGTCAGTTCGGGCTGAGCGAAGTAGCCGAGAGCCTCCGAATCCCCACGTACCCAGAGCAGCCCCACCTCGTTGGGCTCAAGTCTTATGCCTTGCTCGTCCCGGCATTCCACCTCGAAACCCGGAACCGGCCGACCCACCGTGCCTGGACGCACGTCTCCGATGGTGTTGGTGATGAAGATGTGCCACATCTCGGCGGTACCCAGGCCATCGAGAAGCTCCACACCGAATCGCTCTTTCCAGCGGTGATAAAGCGCCTCCGGTAGAGCTTCTCCCGCCGAGGTGGCGAACCGCACGCTAGCCAGGTCCGAGGCTGACGCTCCCTCGTCCTGGAGGAGAGCATTGATCGCCGAGGGGGTCGTTACCAGGATCGTTGGACGGTGCCGCCGGATCCTCTTCAGCAGCGCGGCGGGCGTCGGCGGTTCGTCGAAGAGAACGGTGGCGGCACCTACCGAGAACGGAAAGAACAACGCCGACCCGGTGGCGTAGCCGAAGAAGAGCCGCGGCACGGCGATGGTGACGTCGTCCGCTTGATACCCGAGAGTTTCCTGTGCGTATCTCTTGGTGGTGTTGATGAACGAACCATGGGTCTGAACCACGATCTTGGGAGCACCGGTGGTGCCCCCCGAAAAGAGCCAGAGTGCAGGGTCATGGTCGGAAACCGCCGTTGCAGGGACCGCCGGTTGCGCGCCCGGCGGCGACAGTGTCTCACCGATTTCGATGATGGTGGTGCTGGCGGGGACCGCCCCTTTCACCGTTGGGATCATTCGATCTCGAATCATTGCCAACGGTGCCTCAGCGTGTTCGAGGATGGTGGCGAGGTGGTCGGTGCGAAGCTCGGGATTGATCATCACCGCCACTCCTCCGAGGGCGGCGATGGCAAACAGCACCGCGGCGTAATCGGGGCCGTCTCCCAACACCATGGGCACCCGGTGGCCGGGTCGTAGCCCTGCATGGCGGAGCTGGTCCATGTACGAGAAGCTGAGGTCGGCCACCTGTCCGTAGCTCCAGGTGGCCCGATCGGTGAGGACGGCCCGTGGGTCACGGGGCCGGGAGAAGAGGAAGAAGTCGGCGACGTTCTTGGCGGCCGACGGCATGGGTCGGAGCCTAGGCCCGATTCTCTACGCTGCCTCGATCGACCACACACGATTGGCCACGCAACGAACTGTCAACCTCACGACGATCGGCCGCCAAAGCGGGAAGCCCCGAACGGTCGAGATCTGGTGGTTTCGATTTGAAGATCGATTCATCATCACCGGCACTCCAGGTCGTCGCGACTGGCTGGCCAACATCCGGGCTGATCCAGCTGTCATCGTCCACACTCGCATGGGTGAGCTGAGGGGAACTGCCCGCGAGATCCTCGACCTCGCCTATCGCCAGCGCTTTTTCGAATCTAGCGAGACGCGTTGGTACAGCACCCAATCAGGCCTCGAATCATTGGTGGCGGAGGCCCCCATGGTCGAGATCGTCCTTGCCCCGCCGACCCCAGCAAATCGATAGGCGGCGCCCAAAGCTGGCGGTTGATTTCGAAAGGCGGCGGGTAATCGCCTTCAACGTTTGCGAAGAAGGGTGCACGGAATGCGAGAGACCACCGCCGACGTGGCTGTTTTCATCGAGGAATCCCCCGACCGGGTCTGGGACGCCCTGACCGATCCGAAAAAGGTCGCGAGCTACTACCTGGGAGCCACCGTAGAGACCGACTGGAAGGTCGGGAGCCCCATCACCTGGTCGGGAGAATGGCAGGGCAAGTCCTATTCGGACAAAGGCGAGATATTGGCCGTCGAGCCCGAGAGGAAGCTGAGCTATTCGCACTGGAGCCCGCTCAGCGGCACCTCCGACGAACCGGATAACTATCACGTCATTGAAGTTTTTCTCGACGAGGCCGACGGCGGCACAGCGGTCCGTCTGACCCAGTCGAATCAAAGCGGCGAGGTGACCGATGACGACAGAAACGCTCGAGCGGAGTACGAGAAAAACTGGAAGACCATGCTCGAGGGCTTGAAACGGGTGGTCGAGGACGGGGACGCGCCGCCGCTGACCTAGACCTCCCTCCCACAACCGATAAAGATGGCGTCGGGCTTGGTGCGATGCCTACTCGGGCGCCAGCCCCCGCCGTACGGCGGCGATCGTGTTCCGCATTTGATCCAGGTGAAATCGATCATGGCCGGCGATCATCCGAAAAGTCAGGTCGTAGCTCTCCGGGCCCCGTTCTTGGTGCAATCCGACCCTCTCCCGCTCCGCCAGGCTGCTGGCGTTCCATAATCTGAGATTGGCTTGCCGGAGGGGTTGCCAGATAGCGAGGAGTTGGTCGATCGACTCGTCGGGGGAATGTGTCTTCTCCACCCACAGGTCCTGGTCGTAGCCGGGGAGGTTGGGCCGATCATTGGTGAGAATCCACCGGTAGCGGCCGCTAGCCGCAATTTCGGCATCGACCAGGTGGGCGAGACAGCCCCACACCGACCATTCCCCCGGGGCTGGGGTGGTGTGGAGGTGTTCGCCGGCGTCGGCGATCGTGGCCTCGATCTGCTCGAAAGTCTGTGCCTGTACCGTCGCTGGGTCATCCGTGCCGAGCAGAGAGAGCAAGAGCTCCTGATAGGCCCGGGCCTCCAAAACCGGGTCCGGTGAACGGGTGGTCATGTCTCGGAATCTAACTGCGCCTGTCCGCGCTCCCGCTCAGGGCGGTACGAATCGCCTCGGGCCACGGTCGCTTGGTGCCCGTCTCCCGATCGATGAAGACGGCGATCATCTTGCCGGACGCCACCCGCTCCTTGCCGCGAACCAGATCGAACTCATAGGTGATCGAGCTCCGCCCCAGGTCGGTCACGCTGAGAGTGAGCCGAACCAGCTCGTCGAACCGAAGTGGCAAGAAATAGTCGAACTCGACATGGACCCGGGGAGTTGCACCGAAGGTCTCTTCAATGATCCCTGCCTGGCGATGCAGTTCGGCTTCTGCTTCCTCGGCCCAACGCACCAGGGTCGAGTGATGCCAGATGCCGGCTGCATCGGTGTCCATCCATTGCACCCGCCGCTCGATGGTGTGAGAGGGTGCGGTCATGGCAGCTCGGCCAGGAAGGCTACCGCGGCCTCGGTAACCGGGACCGGGAAGGCGAGGTGAGGCGAATGTCCGGCCCCTTTGATCAAGAGCCGCTTGGTTGGGCCGCTCACCTGCGATTCGATCGAATCGAGCTGCGCTGTCGTTCCGAACTCGTCGTCTTCTCCCTGGATGAGCAGCACCGGGCACTCGATGCCAGGAAGAAACTCCTCGATGTTCCAGCTCCGAAAAGCAGGATGGAGCCAGATGTCGTTCCAGCCCCGAAATGTTGCCCCGGGATCGTTGTGGTACTTGGCCATGCGGGTAGCGAGATCGGTGGAACGGAACTCCTCGAGAATGGCGTTGATAGCTTCGAGCGATCGATCCTCGACAAAAACGTGGGGAGCGATCAACACCATGCCTTCTACTGCGTGCCCCGACCCGGCGAAGATCAAGGCGATGGAAGCGCCGTCGGAGTGGCCGACCAGGATCGGCGTCCGTTCCACCAGGGTCTCGAGCAGCGCCGGCAGCACAATTCGCGCCTCGTCATGCATGTAGTCCGGTCGGCGGGTGCCGTCGAGCGCCTCCGACCAGCCGTTGCCAAAACGTGAATAGATCAGTCCTCGCCGCCCGGCGGCGGCACACAGACTCTCGGGAAAGTCCCGCCAGAGCTCGATGCTGCCGAGACCCTCATGAAGGAAGATCAACGAAGCACGAGAGCTGTCCGGGCCAACCCAGCGATACTCGAGACTGCGGCCGGCGATAGTCGCCCGCGCCTCGGTCCGAGCTGGCATCGGGCCAGCCTAAACCCGGTCATTACAGTGGCTCGGGGATGAGAAACGCGAGCGCCATCGTCGATGCGAATCTCGAAGCCGGTCGAGGCGACAGCCTCGCCATCATCGCCAACGACAACGAGCGTTTGACTTTCGCAGACCTTCATCGAGCCGTTTGCCGGGTGGCTGCCGGGCTCGCAGAGCTCGGGGTGCGCCGAGAAGAACGGGTCTTGTTGATCCTCGACGACACCCCGGCCTTTCCCGCTTTCTTCCTGGGAGCGATGCGGATCGGGGCGGTGCCGATTCCGGTCAACTTCCAAGCCCGTCCGGAGGACTTCGGCTACTTCCTCGATGATTCGTACGCCGTGGCTGCAGTCGTCGACGACGTCTTTATTGACAAGGTCTCACCGGAGCTGGAGGTGCGTCGGCACGTGCGGAGGATTGGTGCTGATCTTTGGCAAGGTGAGGCGGAGGAGGTCGAGCCGGTCCCGGTCCACGTCGACGATGCCGCCTTCTGGCTGTATAGCTCCGGATCGACCGGAGCCCCGAAAGGGGTGATTCACCGGCACGGCGACATGGAAGCCACGTGGTCTCTCTACGCCCGGCCAGTCTTGGAACTCAAAACCGGTGAGACCGTCTTTTCCACCACCAAGCTCTATCACGCCTACGGACTTGGGAACAATCTCACTTTCCCCCTCTCGGTTGGGGCCACGTCGGTATATCTCACCGGCCGGCCCAGTCCCGATCGTCTCTTCGAGCGCGTCAACACCCACCGGCCCGATGTCTTGTTCTCGGTGCCCGCCCTCTACAACGCCATGCTGGCCCACTCCCAGTTCGGAGACACCGACTGGTCGTCGGTGCGTTTGGGAGTGTCGGCTGCAGAGCCTCTGCCGCCCGAGATCTGGCATCGCTTCTTCGAAAAGACCGGGATCGAGATCCTCGACGGGCTCGGATCGACAGAGATGCTGCACATCTATTGCTCGAACCGGGCGGGGTCGGTGGAACCCGGTTCTTCGGGCTCGCCGCTCGACGGATACGACTTGCTCCTTCGGGACGAGGAAGGGAAACCCGTCGCCGACGGCGAGCCAGGAGAGATGTGGGTTCGCGGCCCCAGCGCTTTTGCTGGCTACTGGCACCAGTCAGAGCGGACCCGCCAAAAGCTGGTTGAAGGTTGGTTCGCCTCTGGCGATCGTTATCACCGCAACCCTTCCGGCAACTACGTCTACGAGGGCCGGGTCGACGACATGATGAAGATTGGTGGCCTCTGGGTGAGCCCGATCGAGATCGAGAACCGCTTGATCGAGCACCCGGCGGTGAGGGAAGCGGCCGTGGTATCGGTGCTGATCGACAATGCCTCACGCATCAAGGCCTCGGTGATCCTGGTCGACGGCCAGAGCGGTGACGAGGCACTCGCCAGCGAGCTCCAGGAATGGTGCAAGGCCGCACTGCTGCGCTATCAGTATCCCCATCTGGTCGAGTTCGTCGATGACTTCCCGCGCACGACCACGGGCAAGATCCAGCGCTTCAAGCTCCGGGGCGAAGCGTCCTTGTAACCCTTTTATCTCCTTTCTTGCGTAAATCCCGTCACGTTTACGTGACGGGACTTACGCAAGAAAGGATGCGACCTGTTGGGCGACGTACGTTGGACGGTTGACAAGGTCCCAATAGGTAAAGCGCAGATACCTCCAGCCGATTTGACTCAGTTGGTTTCCTTGCATTCGGTCCACCTGGAACGCCCTTTGGTTGCCGTGGTATTCGAATCCATCGACGAAGATCGCCAGCCGTTGCGGGATATAGGCGAAGTCGGATCGACAAACGAACCACCCGTCCCCGGTGCGAATCTCGAGCTGTTGGACGGGTTCAGGGAGCCCGTACTCTCGAGAGATCTTCAGGTAGAGGTCCTCGGCCCAGCTCTCGGTCTGGTCGGGGGAGAAGGGAAGGCTGCGCAATAGGGACTTGGCCGGTCCGACTCCGCGACGACCCTTCCTCGCCACGCGCCGCACTATCGCGCCCAAACTGTCGGCATCGACCAAACCCATTCGATGGCCACGGTGATAGATCTCCGGTACGGCCGTGCGAAAAACGGCTCCAACATCAACCACCGTGCGAGCGGGAACAGTTATAGGAATTCCGCGATGGACCGTGATGTCATCTGCGATCAGATCCAACGATTCGTGGACCGAAAATTGGCGGTGGTTGCGGTCCCACCTTGGTACCACGACATCGACCCGCCCGCCCGACGTATTGAGCATCCCCCAAAGGGCGGCAGCCGTCATGTGAGAGGCGGCAGCCCCTGCTCCCGAGGAGAGAACAGCAACTGCAACCTCTTGTTCCCACGTCTTGGGCGCAGCCCCGATCACCAAGGCACCCGGGGCCGGTTCATGAATCACCCCCAACGAAATCCGGCGATGAATTTGCCGGTAGCTGAGTCCGCAGTGGTGTGCCTCTGCCCAGGTGGCCACACCGAAGCGGCCCTTGCCGATCTCGACGAGGAGACCATCTGCGCGTCTCACCACTCTTCGGTAATAGCGCGAAGCAGGTCCGGCTACCACCCCTTCGTTCTTGCGTAAATCCCGTCACGTTTACGTGACGGGATTTACGCAAGAATGGAGGCCTGTGGAGCCTCTCTATTACGCCGACTACCTCCAGCTCGACCGCCTCCTTTCTTCCCAAGACCTGGAGTCGGCCAAGCAGGGCGCAATCGTCCACGACGAGATGCTCTTCATCATCGTTCACCAGGCCTACGAGCTCTGGTTCAAGCAAATCCTCTGGGAGCTCGACGAGATCTCCAACTTGTTCTCGCAACCAACCATCGACGAGAGCGAGATGTTGCGGATCGTCGGCCATCTCGATCGCATCACCGAAATTCAGAAGTTGCTAATCGCTCAAATCGACGTGCTGGAAACGATGACCCCGCTCGACTTCCTCGAGTTCCGCGACTATCTCATCCCGGCTTCGGGCTTCCAAAGCGCCCAGTTCCGATTGATCGAGAACCGCCTCGGGGTTCGGCCCCAGGACCGGGTCCGACTCGCTGGTTCGCCGTACACCACGGCCTTCAGCGAAGAGGATCGAAGCAGAGTCGAGGCAGCTGAGAAGCAGACCAATCTGTTTGAGCTAGTCGACCGCTGGCTTGTCCGAACTCCCTTCCTCGAGCAAGGCGATTTCGTCTTTTGGGACCAGTACCGCGAGGCGGTTCACAAGGTATTGGACCACGACCGGATGGTGATCGAGCAGAATCCTCACCTCACCAACGAAGAGCGCGAGGAACAACTCCGATCCTTTGACCACACCTTCGACCTCTTCGAAGCGATCTTCGATCCCGAGCGACACGAGCGACTGCTCGCCACCGGAGAGCGCCGGCTCTCCTTCACGGCCTTTCAAGCCGCCCTCTTCATCAATCTCTACCGGCACGAACCGGCACTGCAGGAGCCGTTCCGCTTGGTCACCCTCTTGGTTGACATCGATCAAGGATTCACGGCCTGGCGTTACCGCCACGCCCTGATGACAGTGCGGATGATCGGTCGCCGGGTTGGGACGGGGGGCTCGGCGGGAGCTGCATTCCTCACCCGGTCGGCCGAGAAAAGCCGGGTCTTTTCGGACCTGGTTCAGCTGGCAACTTTCATGATTCCCCGCTCTGCTCTCCCCGAACTGCCTCCCGAGGTCGAAAGGCGGATGCGGTTTCGCTTCGAAGACGAGGCGTGACTTACCGCCAGCTCTTCACCAGGTTCCTCGACTCAGACCCCGAGCGGCTGCACTTTGCAGCCCATAGTCATCATCCCTGGCCAGACGTCACCTACGACGCCCATCAACGCTGGTGGGAGGTCTCGGCTCGGGCGATGGACGACAAGTGGGAAGAGTTCTTCTCCGACTTCATTCCCCTCTTGAGGGGGAGGTTGGGTCAGTTGTTGAACCTGGGCGATGGCGCCACCATCGCCTTTGCTCCCAATACCCACGAGTTGGTCAACCGAGTGTTTTCCACGCTTCCCACTCCGGTCGAGATCGTCACCACCACTGCCGAGTTCCACTCTTTCGATCGCCAGGTGCGACGCTGGGAAGAGGCGGGTTGGGCCAAAGTGACAAGGATCGAGGCGGAGCCCTTCGCGAGCTTCTCCCAACGTTTCCTCGAACGAAGCGGCCGCGCCGGGCTCATCTACCTCAGTCAGGTCTTCTTCGATTCCGGTTTTGTCGTCCCCGACCTACCGGCCTTGATTGGCGGCCTCCCCAATTCCTCGACCGTGATCATCGACGGATACCACGGCTTCATGGCCCGACCGCTGGATCTTGGCCCCATCGCCGATCGCGCATTCTTCGTCGCCGGGGGCTACAAGTACGCAATGGCGGGCGAGGGGGCAGCGTTCATGCATTGCCCGCCGGGTTGGGGAGAGCGACCCGTCGACACCGGATGGTATGCCGGATTCGGAGGCCTCACCGAGAGGGTCGACGAGGTCTTCTACGGAGCCGAGGGTGATCGATTCTGGGGGGCGACACAGGATGGGTCCGGCCTGTATCGCCTGGAGGCGGTGTTAGCGATGCTCGAAGCCAACGCCATCACTCCAATGATGATTCAAGATCATGTCGCCGACCTGCAACAACAGTTCCTCGACAGGTGCCCTGCCCTGGGTGAGCTGCTACCCCCGCCCGAGTTTGAACGGGGAAGCTTTCTCACCTTCCGCCGTCGTGATGCGAACAGTCTCTATCAACATCTCCATAGCCGCAGGGTCATCACCGACCATCGGGGAGACAGGTTTCGAATCGGCTTCGGCATCTACCACGAACCAGAGGACGTCTCTCGCCTGGTGCGCGAGCTTCAAACGTTCGAGTCGCCGATCTGATATATGGTACTTTCCAAAGCGCCTCGTCCTGCCCGGTTGTAGCCTTCGCGGCGGTCACAAACGTGGCCGGGAGACTCGGGAGGAATCATGAGGGGACGTCTATTCGTCGCCATTCTCGTTTTCGGGCTCGTCACCGCGCTGGCGATACCGGCGCTGGCAGCGCAGCCCGCCAATCCCAACTGCTGGGGGGTGGTCAGCTCACAAGCAGCGCAGGAGGGCGGTCTCGGCGAGCACAGCTCGTCTTTCGCCGGAGAACCACGGCTCGGACTCGGCAACGTCGCCCGCATTGTCCTCGGTGAGGATGCCCATGTCAGCGACCTGGGCACGGCTTTGGCGGGGCTGGACGATATCGCGGCCACCAGCTGCCCGTAACCGGGAGTTGACTCTGGATCGAGCTACATGACGGCGGGGATCTTCTCCATCGCCTGACGGACCGCTTCTTCGGGGTAATCGAAATTCTCGAGGCCCCCGTCGAGGAAGGCCCGGTAGGCACCCATGTCGAAGTGACCGTGCCCGCAGAGGGCGGTGAGGATGACCGTCTCCTCACCGCTCGCCTTCGCCTTTAGAGCCGCTCGCACGGCCGAGGCGATGGCGTGCGTGGGCTCGGGAGCCGGAACGATCCCCTCAGCGCGGGCAAATTGCACCGCCCGCTCGAAACATTCCACCTGACCAATGGCTTCCGCCTCCAATAGGCCCAGCTCCTTGAGGTGGGAGACCAGGGGTGCCATGCCGTGATAACGGAGACCGCCGGCGTGAATGGGGCTGGGGACGAAGTCGTGGCCCAGCGTGTGCATCTTCACCAGGGGCGTCATCCCGATCGTGTCGCCGAAGTCGTAGGCGTACACACCCTTAGTGAGCGAAGGCGAAGCCGTCGGCTCGACGCAACGAATGGTCGGCGACATCTTTCCGGCCAGCTTCTCGCGAATGAAGGGGAAAGAGAGCCCTGCGAAATTGGACCCACCACCTGTACAACCGACGAGCAGATCGGGCTTCTCGTCGAGGATCGCCATCTGCTTCAAGGCTTCTTCGCCGATCACGGTTTGATGCATCAAGACGTGATTGAGGACGCTGCCGAGTGAGTACTTGGTATTGGGATCTGAGCCCGCCGCCTCGACTGCCTCGGAGATGGCGATGCCCAGACTCCCAGGGGAATCGGGATCCTGAGCGCGAATCGTGCGCCCGGCGTTAGTGAGGTCGGAGGGGCTGGAATGAACCGTCGCCCCGAAGATCTCCATCAGAGTCCGCCGGTAGGGCTTTTGCTGGAAAGAAATCGCCACCTGCCAGACCTCACAGTCGAGGCCAAACTGCGAACAGGCGAAGGCGAGCGCGCTTCCCCATTGGCCGGCCCCGGTTTCGGTGGTGAGCTTCTTCGTCCCCTCCTGAGAGTTGTAGTACGCCTGGGGGACGGCGGTGTTGGGTTTGTGGGAGCCGACCGGGCTTACGCCCTCGTACTTGAAATAGATCCGGGCCGGGGTGTCGAGAGCTTTCTCCAGGCGACGGGCGCGGTAGAGGGGGGTTGGTCGCCACATGCGATAGACATCAAGGACCGCACCGGGGATGTCGACATGACGATCCTGGCTGACCTCCTGGCCGATCAAGGCCATCGGGAAGAGCGGGGCGAGATCATCGGGACCGATGGGCTGGTGGGTCCCGGGATGCAGAACCGGAGGCGCCGGTTGTGGAAGATCGGGCTGGATGTTGTACCAGGCCTCGGGGATCTCGGACTCGTCAAGCATGACCTTGGTCAGCTCCGCCATTGCTCAGCCTTTCCTCGCAGAGCCGCGAACCTAGCCCGAGCTAGCGACGCTCGTCGACTGGAACCCAGCGCTGACCGGTGGGCCCGACGTAGTTCGACTCGGGTCGAATCAAGCGCCCAGTGCGCTGTTGTTCCAGGCAGTGGCCGATCCAACCGGCAACGCGGCCGGCGGCGAAAGTCGGAGTAAAGAGAGGAATCTCGAGCCCGATACCGTGGAGCAACAGGGCCGTGAAAAATTCGACATTGGTCTTGAGGTTGCGGCCCGGTTTGTACTCCTCGAGCAACTTGAGCGCCGTCTCCTCGACCGACTTCGCCAGGTTGTACAGCGCCAGGTCGCCCTCGCTTTCGAACATCTTCTCGGCGGCGTCGGCCAGCACATCGGCCCGAGGGTCGCGCACCTTGTAAACGCGGTGTCCAAAGCCCATCAACCGCTCATCGTTGTCGAGCTTGGCTCGAATGACCTCCTCCGCCCGATCGGCGGTACCGATCTCGAAAACCATGTCGAGTGCCGGTCCGGGAGCACCGCCATGAAGCGGGCCCTTGAGGGCGCCTATCGCGCCCGTGACGGCCGAGACCATGTCCGATTGAGTGGCAATGATCACCCGGGCTGCAAACGTGGAGGCGTTGAGTCCGTGGTCGGCCACCGTGTTCAGGTAGGTCTCGAGGGCACGCACCGTCGCTGGACCGGGCTCGGCACCGGTGAGCATGTAGAGATAGTTGGCGCTGCGTCCGAGGGTGGGACTTGGAGGAATCGGCTCCTGGCCGTTCAAATAGCGCCAGTAGGTGGCAACCGTCGGTGGCACTCGAGCGGCGACGGCTTTCGCCCTAGTGAAGTCGTCGACGTCGCCGAGGTCGATATCAAAAGTGGCCGCCGCCATTCGCAGGGCGTCCATTGGCGGCGCTTGGTGGTGAGCAGCTTGTTCGAGAAGAGAGTGAGTCGCCGATGGCAGGACCCGGAATGCAGCCATTGAGGACTTGAACTCATCGAGGGTGGGACGATCGGGAGGCTGGCCTTGCCACAGCAGGTAACAGATCTCTTCGAAACTCGCCTTGGCAGCAATGTCCTCGAGAGGAAAACCAGCAATTATCAGGCGGCCGTTCTGCCCGTCTACGAGGGAGAGGCTGGTTTCGGCAGCAACAACGCCCTCGAGCCCGGGTCGATAGGTACCTTCGGTCACCAATCAAATCGTATAGGACAGGCATTGATCCCAACAACCCGCCTTGCCGCAATCCTTCTCGCCCTGGTGGGGGTTGTCTTCTTCGGGCAGGGAATCGGTTTGATTCCCGGAAGCTTCATGACTGGACAACCGCTGTGGGCAGTGATCGGACTCGGTTGCTTTGCCCTGGCCGTGATTCTCTTTCGTATCCGCAAATGAAGAACGGGCCCCACCGGGCCCGTTCTTCTATCTACGCAGGTAAACCGTTACCGAGGTGGATAGATGGACTCGTAGTACGTGCCGAGTTGGCGCCGGTAGTCCTCGTCCATAGGCATATCCGGTTCGAGCAACGGTGAGTTCTTCACCTGCTCCTTGGTGAGGTTCAGATAGACACGCTGATCATCGAGATCGACATCAGTGATGGCACCCGCCGGAATCATGACTTTCTTGCCAAAGATCCACGGTCCGGTGTCAACCACTATGTACCCCGCCCCGATTTCACGGGACGTCTCGTCAACCTGGCCGATCCCACCGTCGGCCGCTTCCACCGAGAACCCAGAGATGTTGTCTGACTGGGCCAGCATGTCCGTTCTGTAAGTCCAAAGTTCCGTGTCCATGTTCTTCACCCCCGTCCTTTGGTCAAGTGACCAGGAGAATGATGATGATGATCAGCAGCAGTGTTCCAAGGCCGATATACATCGGGTTGCTCCTTTCCTTGCCTGGTAATTAAGAGACGACGGTGACCCGCTCGTCACGGACGAGATCGGCGTCAACCCGGGCGTGATACTTCTCGCCCAATTTTCCACCGATGGCGGCGGCCAAGAAGACCAACACCACCCCAGCAATTGCGGCGATGATGCCGGTGGTCGTCCGCTCATCCATGTCGATCTGCGTCAGCCAGTTGGGCAGCTCTAGGTAATTCAGGGCGTTGTACTGGTCGCCGAAGTAGACCCCGAGAGCAGTAAAGAGCACTACCAGCACGAGCATCCAAAGGGCGACCGCCACCCCGTTCAGAGCGCCGTCATATCGGGCCATGCGACCTGCTACCCAACCTCCGAAGAGGAACGAGACAAAGATCACACCGGCGGCGACTGCGAACCCAACCGCTTCGAACTCGCTGATGTTGCCGTCCTGGTCGATCAGGTCGAGCTGGAATGGCAATTCGCCGGCTCCGGCCGCGGCCAAACCTCCCATGAACAACAACATTCCGATGGCAGCAAACAGGCCGCCGATGGCGGCAGGGGTATCAATTCCCCCAAACCGCTTGCGGGTGGAGCGACGAGGAACGGTTTCGACAACCGTCGTGTCAGTCCTGGTAACTATGACGTGCCTCCTTAGGTACTAACGCCTTAAATACCCCCGGCCGAACGGCGCCAAACGTGGCCTAGGCCATGGTTCCGCTGGTGAGCCGGTGACGTAGCCCCTTGGCCCGACCGAGCTGATAGCGGGCCTTGCGGCCGAGCAACCGGCCGAACCTCCGAAATTGAGCCCCGGCCTGATCGCGCAATTTTGCTCGCCGGGTTCGCCCTGCTCGGGGGTCGTAGTAGTACTGGGCGGCCGCTCCCAGCGCGATGCCCTGCACAAACTTCATTCTCTTTCCCATAAAACCTCCTGTTCTGATGCGGAATACCCCGCTTTTCGGGCGGCAAAACCCGCTCGGGTTTGATCACTTGTCGCAGACGGGTATTCAGTTCTTCATGGCTGCTGAAACGATCGACCTCAAGAACAAGGTGGTGGCGGTTTTCGACGACTCTGGAGCGGCATCGCGGGCCCAGGCGGCGGTGACCGGCCTCGGCGGCTCGGTAACCATCCTCGAAGGCGAGGAGGGGAGGGCCCGGCTGCCACAGAACGAAGAAGGAGTCAAGGGAGCGCTGAAGACGGCAGCAATGACTTTTGGTGATGAGCTTCGGGTGCTGGAGGGCTTGGACGAGGCCCTGGCTGAAGGCGCCCAAGTGCTGGTGGTAGAGGTGGCCGAAGGAAGCGCCGATCAGGTGGCGGCGAAGCTGGACCAGAACCAGGGTCGCTTTGTATGGAGTTTTGGTGAGTGGACGTTCAAGCCGGCCACTCCCGCGGCAGACGACCAGGACACCGCCTAGTCGCCGGGGAGTATCGACTCGCCCGATCCCTCCCTGGTGTCAGACCAGAAGACCGAAACTTTGCCGGTGGGCTCAAGGTAGGCACGACGGACATCACCCAGATTCTCGACGCCCTGCAAACGCAGGAGCATTTGGATCTCCGCTTTTGACAGATCTTCCTTGTCAAGGTTTTCCTCGATGAGCTCGCCGTCGGCGACCACGCACACCGGCGAGCTCTCGATCGCCTTCTCGATGGACCGATTTGATTCAGTCAATAAGACCAGCAAGCGCTCCAACGCGACTACGGCCGTGACTACGAGCATCCCGCTTATGACCGGGACTTCGGGATAGAACATCGGGTCCCCCACCGCCGAACCCAGCGCCACGATGATCAACAACTCGAACGGGGAGAGCTGGCCCAATCCCCTCTTCCCGACCAACCGGATCAGGATCAAGGTGTAGAGGAACAGGACCACCGTTCGGAGGAGGATTTCGAGGACGGTTCCCCAGGTCAGGTCGCCCAGAAAGATCCGTTCGAATTCCATTTGTCAGACTTCAGATTTCAGACGTTAGATGTCAGATATCAGGCTCAGAGAGTATCGCTGGTCCGATCGTGAACCGTGTCGATCGTCCGGTCCGAGGCCTCATGGCGGACATGGATCGTCGGCGACACCCAGGCGGTGAGAAGGCTGACCGCGCCGATGACGGTGTAAATCCAGCCGATCCGCTGGTCACCCCCAAGGGCGGTGGCCAACGAATCACCTTCGATGCCGTACACCAAACCAAAGGCAATCAAGACAAGGCCCAACGTGGTCATAGTCGCTCGGCCTCCGAGAGCGTTTCCAGCAGCCCCGAGGAAGATGATTCCCACCACGATGTGAATAAGCGCCATCAACAGAGTGTGAGTGAGGCCCAGCACTTGGTCAGTGGTGTTGAAATCCATTCCGACTCGAAGTGCGGCTACCGCCCCCATGACCGTCAGGAAAAGACCGATTCCTCCGGCCACGATTTGGGCTGGGCTCCAAGTTTTCCGATCGACGACTACCCGGTCGCGGGTGTTCTGAGCGTCAACCTCTGCTCGGATCGGGTCATAAGTCAAGGGGTGTCTCCTTTGTCCCGAGGCTTATACCCAACCACGACAATTTCTACGACGGCTTTCGGGTCGAAGAGTTCCTTCACTCCCACCAAGGTCATAGCCGGGAAATGGCGACCGAAGACTGATCGATACGCCTCGCCGAGGTCGGAAAGGGCAGTCCGGTAATCGTCAACGTCGGTGACCAGGATCTGCATCGAAGCGACGTCGGCGGGCTTGGCGCCGGCGGCGGCGAGGGCGATTTCGACGTTCCGACAAGCAGCTCCGAACTGGGCCACGAGCCCATGGTCGAGCGAGCCGTCGGCATGGTGGCCGGTCTGTCCTGCGAGAAAGAAAGGCTCGCCACCTTCGGGCAGGGCCACATGACTGAACCCCACGGCCCGAGGAAGACCATCTGGATTGATCAACCTCATTTGCCCCTCCAGACCGGATCCTGCTGCTCGACGAACGCTCGATAGAACTCCCGGTGGTCATCGCTTTTCATGAGCAGGGCCTGGGTCCAGGCCTCGAGTTCGATGGCGGCAGAGAGGCTCATGTCGAGCTCGCGACTGAGGAGCGATTTGGTGGCGCCCAATGCCCAACCGGGGCCGGCACTCAGGGAACGGGAGACCTTCTCCAGGTCGGAGGCAAGATCCTTGCTGGGGCGGCCGAGCCCGATCCGCTCCGCCTCCTCAGCTCCTATCGCTTCGCCCAATAACAAGAGCTCGGTGGCCCGCCCCAATCCCACCACCCGCGGGAGGAGGTAAGCCGCACCCATGTCGGCTCCGGCCAAACCAACTCGCGTAAAAAGAAAGTGGAACGAGGAGTCCGGTGCCAGCAGCCGCAGGTCGGCGGCGAGGGCAATGGCCGCCCCGGCGCCAGCAGCAACGCCATTGACGCCAGCGACGATCGGGATCGGCAGCTCTCGCATCCGTTGCACGACGGCGCCGGTCATCCGCGTGAACTCGAGAAGGTCCTTCGGTGACATCTCCTGCAACGCGCCGATGATCTCGCGCACGTCACCTCCCGAACAGAAACCCCTGCCTTCCCCGGTGATGGTGAGAACTCGCACGTCATCTCGTTGTGGAATCTCGACGAGGATGTCTCTCAGATCGGCGTAAACCTCGAAGGTGAGCGCGTTGAGCTTTTCCGGTCGAGCAAAGACAATGCTTGCGATCCCATCGTCGCCGGTCGAGAAATGGAAGTGCTTCCAGTCGTCTCGAGGGTTTGTCGATCCGCGAAAGGCCATCGACTCAAGCTAGTGGTCGCTCGTCAACGGTTCCGACTCGAACTAGATCGGCTCGGCCCGACCCGACCGCAGTGTTGGCGTCATCCAGGGTGGTGAGCCCGCCTCCGACCAGAACTGGCACCTGGGCTCGAAGCCGAATCGTCGCCGCCAGCGGGAGTAGGTAGCCGCGTCGATATGGAGGCTCGTATTCGGCCACGGCCCCGCCCCCGCGCACTTCGACCAGGTCGACGCCGTGGGCGGCAAACGCCCTGGCCGCGAGCACCGCTTCATCTTCGGTGATGCCACCGGGGGCGAAATCGGAAGTCGAGAAGCGAAACGCAAGTGTCCCGTCCCAGACATCTCTAACCGCCGATATGACCGCCAGCGGGAACCGGAGCCGCGCTTCCGGCGAACCTCCAAATTCGTCGTCTCGACGGTTAGTCAGCGGAGAGATAAAGCTGGCAAGCAGATTGCCCTGGGCCGCGTCGATCATAAGAAGAGTGGCGGTGCCGGCGGCGCTCCGCGCAGCCTTTACGAAATCATCAGCTACCCGCTCCATATCACCGGGCGTCATGGGGCGCGGCGGGGCATGGAAAGCGGTGTAGGGAATCGGCGAGGCCGAAATCGTCTCCCACCCTCCGGCACGGAGGGGACGGTCCATTCCGCTCTCGGGAGGACGGCTAGAGGCACGCGGTCCGGCGTGGGTGAGGACGATGCCCTCCCAATCGCCCGTCAGGTTGGTCGGCTGGAGCGGGAAGCGCCGACCCTCCGGGCTGACCGCTATGGGCGGAGAAAGGGCGAATCCGCCTGGACCGACAAGCCGGTTGCGAAAGCTGGTTGGGCCAAGGGTGAGCGGAGTCAGGGCGGGCACCGATAAGCGACGGTCCGGCGAACACGACCGGCCTACCTCGGCCACGAGCTTGGGGTCACTGCGCTCGACATCGAGGTAGCTCACGCGGCCCGAACGCGTGAGCAGGTTGAAGGCAAACGTCGGAGCCGGTAGTTCCATGAGATTCGAAACCCGCTCGAAGTACCGAGCGCTGTCGAGGGCCGCCTCTTGAAACCGCGCCACCGCTGGCTGCCGGTTGGCTTCATAAGTAACTAGGGCCGAGGTGATGTCGTGGGGATACGAAACCAGGGCGTTCTGGAGAGCGGCAGCGTCTTCCATGGCCAGCTTGGTCCCGGATCCGATCGAGAAGTGAGCGGTATGAGCGGCATCTCCGACCAGGACGACCGGAACGCCTTCCGTGCGAAACCAACTTTGATTGCGAAGGGTGACGAACCGGAGCCATTGCGATCGGTTTGATCGCAGCCGGGCGCCAGCGAGGAAGTTGGCAAAGAGTTTCTCCCCAAATCGAAGGCTTTGTTCCTCGGTGGCTCCCTCGAGTTCGGCGGCCTGAAAAACATCCTCGGTGGTCTCGATGATGAAGGTCGACTCCTCGGGTCCGTAGGGATAGGCATGGGCCTGGAAAAGACCGGCCGGGCTCAATTCGAATACGAACGTAAAGCCGGGCAGTGCCTGCTCGAGTCCGAGCCAGATGTAGCGGGTGGGATGAACTCTCTCCTCCGACTGATAGGTCTCCGGAAATCGACGTCTCCAAGCCGAGTTGACGCCGTCAGCGGCCACCACCAGATCGAATCCCGTTTCGTCACCGGGTCGGAACTCGGTTTCGTACCTGGGGTTAATCCAATGAGCGCGGGCCCATCTTCCGAGGATCGAGAGCAAGCTCTTGCGGTCGATCGCTGCGAACGGCTGACCACTCACTCGCACCGTGGACTCGGGGCGGTGGATCGAGATAGTGGACCAGCGGACTAGTGCCTTGTCGAGGTCCTCGAACAGAGCGGCGTGACCGCCTGCTAATTCGGACAGGGTTCCCTCAGAGAAGACCACCCCCCACCCGTAGGTGGCATTGGGCGGATTGCGTTCGAACACCTCCACCTGATGGCCGCCCGACCGGGCCATCAACACCGAGAAGTAGAGGCCGGCCGGGCCTCCGCCCACAACCGCGATTCTCATCGGCTACCGATTGACAATTGAAGCCAGCCGTTCGACTTCCGAAAGATCGGCAATGGTGGGCAGCAGGACGAGCTCGTCGCATCCGACTTCTTCATAGGCGCGGATGAAGTTGGTCAGCTGGGTTGCGGTGCTCAGGCCGGCCTCGGCGATTCTTTGGGCAAAAGGTCCAGTGAATCGGTAATAGTCGAGCAAGTAGGAGGTCACTGCGTCTGCGTCGCTCAGGCCGAAGTAGGCCTGAGCCCAGAGCTGGGGCAACCCGGGCCGATCGACGTCCTCCCACGCTGCCCTCACCTTGAGCGCGGCCGCCGCGAATGATCGAGCCGGGCCGCCCCCGTGCACATATCCATCCGCCAGCCTCGCAGCCCGGAGGAAGGCCGCGGGAGAAGCGCCTCCCACCAGGAGATCGGGACCACCGGCCGAGACCGGCGTCGGTCCCACGTGCCCGTCCTCCCAATGATCGCGGATGCGGGCCAACTGCTCGGTGAGGATCTGCCCCCGTCGTCGGTAGTCGACCCCGGCGGTTTCGTAATCCTCTCTCCTCGCTCCCACCCCGAGACCCAATGTCAGCCTTCCTTCCGAAAGGGCGTCGAGCGAAGCCGCCTGACGGGCAAGGAGCACCGGGTTGTGGAGCGGTCCGATCACCACCATCGAAACCAGGCGGATCCTGGTTGTCGCCGCCGCGGCAGCAGCGAGGGCTACGAGCGGTTCGGAGGAGTCGTAGTTCACCCGGTCGACGACGCCGAGGCTCGTGAACCCGGCTTCTTCTGCCTGGCGGGCCCAATCGATGAGAAGGCGGGGATCGCGACCGGGGATGGCGCTGGGAAGCCCGATGCCTACTCGCACCTTTTCATTCTTGCGTAGAAATGGGGCCAAAAACCGGCCCATTTCTACGCAAGAACGGAAGGAAGGGTTACCGGTAACGTGATTTCATGGAGCAGTTCGAACTCAGCGCCGAGTCGCGGCGGCTGCTCGAAGAGGCACAACGCATCGGAGACGAGCTTGCTCCCTTGGCGTCCAAAGACCCTGGCTCGGTCAACCGCTCGTTGATCGGGGGTTTGGCCGAACACGGATTGCTCACCCGTCTATTTCCTTCTTCAGGCCGGGTCTCGGCCCTTGATCTTTGCCTGATCCGCCAGGGCCTGGCCCGGTCGTCGACTCACGCCGAAACCGCGTTCGCCATGCAGGGACTGGGGGCATACCCGATCGCCCAATCCGGCACCGCGGAAATGGTCGCTCGCTTCATCCCCGCCGTAGTCCGGGGCGAGTGGGTTCCAGCCTTTGCGTTGACGGAGCCGGCGGCGGGATCGGATGCGGCCAGTCTGGAGCTACAAGCGATAAAGGACAGAGATGCATTCCGGCTCACGGGGGAGAAGATGTATATCTCCAACGCCCCCGAGGCCGACTTCTACACCGTCTTCGCGCGCACCGGCGAGGGGCGAAGCGGGATCTCCGCCTTCGTCATTGCCGCTGGCTCGGACGGGCTCTCCGGCCAGAAGATCGCCATGACGAGCCCGCATCCGATCGGTCGAATTGCCTTGGACGGGGTTCGTGTCGAACGAAGCGACATGATCGGGGCCGAGGGGGAGGGCTTCGCGGTGGCGATGAAGACTCTCGACCTCTTCCGGCCCTCGGTGGGGGCATTTGCGGTGGGGATGGCCGAGGCAGCCCGGGAGGTTGCTCTCGCCCATGCCCTCGAGCGAGAGGCGTTCGGTCAGCCCATCGTCCGCTTTCAGGCCGTCTCTCACCTGCTGGCCAACATGGCGGTTGAGATTGAAGCGGCACGGATGCTGGTCTATCGAGCGGCGGCCGCCCATGACCAAGGAAACCGTGACCTATTGACGGGATTGGCGGCGACGGCCAAGGTCTTTGCCACCGAGACGGCCCAGCGGGCAGTCGATGGTGCGATCCAGATTCTCGGAGCTCGCGGCCTCGAAAGCGACCACCTGCTTTCGCATCTATATCAAGAGGTGCGAGCTCCCCGGATCTACGAAGGCACCTCGGAGATACAGCGCAATCTCATAGCCCGTGAGCTGGCGGCGGGACGGTGGCCCCGATGAATCGTCAACCCGGGAACCTGGTCGTGCCTGCCTGGCTGGCTCGCCTGTGGTACTGGGGCGGGCTCGCCGGCGTAGCACTCGGCTTCCTGGCGTTGGTTGTCGGGTGGCAGCTTCTCTCCGGTTTTGGCAGCTCGACTTCACGAACGCTCGACCTTCTCAACACCACGCTGGAGACGACGGTGGAAAGCGCCAGCACGGCCCTCGAGACGCTGGCGCTGGCGGAAGAAGGCATGGCCCAGACGGAGATCGCCCTGGGCTCAGCAGGTACCGGGCTCACACAACTGGGTCTGGTGCTGACTGATTCGGCCGACCTGCTTGGCTCTCAGGTTCCCGACACGCTCGACGCGATAAATGCCTCCTTCCCGGCCATGATCGACACCGCCCGCGTCATCGACACCACCATGCAGGCCCTCTCGTTCCTCGGAGTCGACTATTCGCCGGCAGTGCCCCTGGACGAATCGCTCGAGGCAGTCTCGGACGACCTCGCCCCCTTGAGCGAAAATTTGCGAGCTCAGTCGGGACCGCTGATGGCGGCGGCGGCCGAGATTGAGTCGGTCGGACAAGCCGTCGACTCGGTGGGAGAAAGCGTCAACTCGATCACCGATGAGCTGTCGGGGAGCAGAGACTTGGTGGTCCGCTACCAAACGGCGGCGGCCGACGCCACCGAGTTGGTTTCCGAGGTCACGGCCAGCTTCAACGGCCAGGTGCTCTTGGCACGCATCCTGCTCGTGGCCGTGGGGGTGACCCTGCTGATCCTGATGACCATCCCCGTCGTTATAGGTCGCAAGGCGATGGAGGGCGCCGGAATCCGCTTCTGAATGATTCTTGCGTAAAAAAGCGGCCAAAAACCGGCCCGAAAATACGCAAGAACGAAATCAGACTGCTTCGAGGGCTTGGGCGAGGTCGTCGATCAGATCTTCTGAGTCCTCGAGCCCGACCGACAATCTCACCAAGCCATCGGTGATGCCAGCGCGGGCGCGTTCTTCGGGAGGCATGTCGCCATGGGTCATCGTCACCGGGTGAGTGATAAGGGACTCCACCTGGCCCAGGTTCTCTGCCAACGACCAAAGCTTTACCGATCGCATGAGCCGCTTCCCGGCCTCCACTCCCCCTTCGACCTCGAACCAGGCCATCGCCCCGAAGCCGGATGCCTGCCGCTTCGCCAGATCGAATTGGGGGAAGGACTCGAGACCCGGGTAACCCACGCGACTCACCTTCGGGTGCGGCTCCAGAAACCGAGCGACCTCGAAGGCATTGGCCGACTGTCGATCCATTCGCTCCGAAAGGGTTTTGGTGCCCTGCAAAGTAAGCCATGCCACCAGCGGTGACATGATCGAGCCGGCGGACTTCTGCATGAACTTGAGCTGGGCGACCTGTTCGCCGGTGGCGGCAACGGCCGCACCTCCCAGGGTGGCGTTGTGACCATCGAGGTATTTCGTCGTCGAGTGCACCACGAAGTCGGCCCCCAGCTCCAGAGGACGCTGGTAGTAGGGGGTGAGGAGGCTGTTGTCGACCGCGTGTAAGAGCCCTCGCTCCGCCGTCAGGTCGGAGATCGCCCTGAGATCAGTCAATTTCAGGGTGGGGTTAGCCGGCGTCTCCGTGAAAACCAGTTTGGTGTTGGGCTTCAGCGCCGCAGTCACGAGGGTGGGATCCGAGGTATCGACAAAGGAGAATTCGACACCAAAGCGAGCCAGAATCCGGGTGGCAAAGCGATGGGTGCCCCCGTAAACAACGTCGGAGACGATGGCATGATCTCCGGCGTTGAGGAATCCCATCAACACCGCCACGGTCGCCGCCATGCCCGACGCATAAGCAGCCGCCCCCGCCCCTCCCTCGAGGTCGCGGATCTTTTCCTCGAAAGCGTCGACGGTGGGATTACCCGACCGGGAGTAGGAATACCCGCGGGCCATGTACTCGTCGATCGAATCTTGCACGAAGGTGGTGGATTGGTGGATGGGGGTCAAGATCGCCCCGGTCGTGGGATCAGGTTCGACCCCGGCATGGATTTGGCGAGTGCGGAACTTCATCCCGAGGCCAGTTCCTTGACCGGGGAGCGCAGCCCCTCGTCCACTGTCTGACGCAACAAGCGATAGTTGCGAGCGAGAACCCAGCCGGCGGCAATCAAGAAGACGATGGCCACAGCGACCCGTCCGGCCGGGTTGTACTCCTCGCGCAACACGAACGAAACGTAGAAGGATTCGAGCAACTGAGCAATGAAGAGGCCGAGGAGGATCCAGGCTTCCTTCCGGTCCATCGAGCGGCTGGCCAGGATGGCGACGGCGAAAATCGACTGGGCAGCGGTCACCAATAGTTCATCCCTCTGCTCGATGCCCAGAGGGAGACCGCGTGTCGACGAAGAAGAGATCGCGAACACCAAGGGCAGCGTCCCGACGAGAAGCGTCCATTGGTTCACCTTCGAGGAGAGCAGGGCGCCGAAACCGGTGTGGGCCGAAAGTCGCCAGGCGAAGAGAGCTGCCACCAGAAGCTCGGGTGACTCGGAGGCGAGGGGAGCGAGCCATTTCACGAGGAGGAACTCGGGGATGTTGTACGCCTCCCCGAGCTCAACGAGGCTCTCGGCGAACGGCTCGGCGACGAGCAGAATCGCACCGGCGGAGAAGATGAACATGGCGATATTGACGCTGCGGCGTTTGCGGGTGCCGAGTTCAGCGATACGAGCTGCCGGGCCGACCAGGTGTGGTGCCTCCGGTGGCGCCTTGGAGAGCCTCCAGAGATAGGCACCGTAGAGCGCCACCAGCACGACGGCGTCGAACAGGGTGAGGCTGTCGCGTAGGAAGAAATGGAGGCCATAGAGGGAGGCCAACGTCAAAAAGGCGACATCTATCGACTGGATTCGCTCGATGTGCACCGCCTGGTCGTCGGCACCACCCACCTCGACACCTCGCCCATAGAGCTTGCGAACCCGCCGGGTGGCGAGGAGCACCACCAAAGGCCAACCGAACCCGATCAGGAGCTGGTTCCCGCCGGTCATGTTGGCGAGCGCATTCGGTGCCTGCGAGGGGTCGGTGCCGGCCTTCCAGGTGAAAACAAAGTCGACTGCGTATTCGGGGAGGACGGCGATGAGGGCGAGGATGGCCAGGGCCAGCCCGCCCGAGATATCGAGCTGAACCACTTCTGCGGCCCAGGAAAGGATGAAGGCGGCGCCGACGATTGCCAGACCAAAGATCAACGCCGCCAGCACAGGCGCCGGGTGCAAACCGGTAAATCGCACCACGAGACCTGGCAAAGCGGCGATCACGGCAAGCGCGACGTAAAACTGAGCTCTGCTGGCGCTCTGCCTTTCGACTATTTCCGGGGCCCCCATCGGGGGCACGAGTCTATGACGCGGGAGTCGAAGCAGAAATCCGACGGGTTTCCATCAGCACCACCGGTAATCCCTCCGGGTCGGAGAGCGCCGCTAGCCACAATTCGGAGCCCTCGTCTCGATGGACTACATGCGGCCGATCGGAAAACTCGCCCCCGCGGCCTTCAATCTCCTCGACCTCGGCGTCGATGTCGTCGACTGCGAAGTACATGATGGGTCTGGAGCGAAACTGATCGTTTTCCGGCTTGCCCAGGTATAACCGCACGCCTCCGCAATCGAAGAAGGCCATGGGTTGGCCCGGGACCTGGAAGAGAAAATTGAGACCGAGGACGTCTCGATACCAGGCGACCGCTCGGTCGATATCGCTGACGCTGACGTGAAGTTGACCAAGACCAATAATCACGCCGCCATTATCCCCGAACTCCCCTCACTCGAGCGCAGAGATCGTTTGCTCCCCCAGCAAGCGCAATCTTGGGGGAGGTGGGGCGGGGCGCCGGAGGGGGTCCCCTTCAGAGAGAAACGAGCTGCTTTCGAATTAGTTTCTTCGGTTAATATTTTCCCTAGTGAAGGAATCGACAGAAACCGACCTGGAAACCGCAGCCCGCCTCCGCCTGGTGGTGGCGAGGATGCAGCGCCTGCTTCGCAGCCAGGAGATGGGCGGCCTTTCCCTGACGGAGGCCTCATGTCTGGCGGTCATTGGCCGGAAGGGTCCGATGCCGCTCAACGAGATCGCGGCCAGCGAACACCTCTCAGCCCCCAGCGTCACCAAGACCATCACCCGGATGGAGGAGGCGGGCCTGATCGATCGGCTCAACGATCCCACCGACCGGCGCGTCAGCCTGGTGACACTTTCGAAGAAGGGCCGGGCCCTGGTCGATCAGATCCGGAGTCGGCGCAACGCCTTCCTCCTTCTGCGCTTGCAGGAGCTATCTCCCTCCGACCTGGAGGCGGTGGAGCAGGCTCTGCCGATTCTCGAGCGCCTGTCCGCCGAAGCACCCAACCCATGACGGTCCTCGCCTCTTCTCGCGGAGCTTTCCTCGACACATTCCGTTCGCTCCGTTTCCGCAACTTCCGGCTCTTTTTCATCGGCCAGGTCATCTCGCAGTCCGGCACCTGGATGACGATGGTCGCCCAGACGCTGCTCGTCCTCGATATGACCGGGTCAGGGGTACTTCTCGGTCTCTTGGCAGCCGCCCAATTCGGACCGGTCCTGTTCCTCGGCGCCTGGGCGGGGGCTGTGGCTGATCGCAGCGACAAGCACAGACTGCTCACGATCACCCAGAGCGCGGCGATGTTGCAATCGCTGGCGCTTGGAACCGTGGTTTTGGCGGGGGTCGAGTCGGTGCCGATCATCTTCGTGCTGGCCGGCATTCAGGGGATCATCACCGCCTTCGACAACCCGGCTCGTCGCTCCTTCGTGGTGGAGATGGTGCCGAGGGAGAATCTCGCCAACGCCGTCAGCCTCAACAGCACTCTGATGACGACATCTCGGATGATCGGCCCAGCTCTGGCCGGGGTGCTGATCGTCACCGTGGGTTACGGCTGGTGCTTCCTCCTCGACGGGGCCAGTTACCTGGTCGTGCTCGCCGCCCTTCGGCGAATGCGGCCGGCGGAGTTCTTCGCAGAAGCTCCCACTCCCCGTTCGCCCGGACAGATCCGGGACGGCCTTCGCTACGTGGCATCGAACTCGGAACAGCTCGTTCCGTTGGTGATGATGGCCATCGTCGGGACCTTTGCCTTCAACTTCACGGTCACAACGCCCCTTCTTGTCACGGGACCACTGGGGGGAAGCAATCAGGCGTACACCTTGCTGGTCTCCACAATGAGTCTCGGTTCGGTCACCGGTGCAATCGCCACCGCTCGCAGACGGGCGATTCCCTTCTCGCATCTCATATGGTCCGCCGTTGCCTTTGGCATAGCCATGCTCGCCCTCGCGATGGCACCGGTGTTGTGGGTGGCCTATCCCATCGTCTTCGCGGTCGGCCTTGGGAGCATCGCCTTCATGACCACCTCGACGGCAATGATGCAGCTTCAGGCTGAGCCCCGATACCGCGGTCGGGTTCTCGCCCTCCAAGCGATGGTCTTCCTCGGCACCACCCCAATTGGCTCTCCGCTGGTGGGATGGATGAGCGATCGCTTTGGCCCCCGCACCGCCATCGGCTTCGGAGCGGTCGCCTGTTTCGTCGCCGCCTGGTTTGGTGCCCGGCGGCTGACAGGGCGGGGGCCCAGCTCACTGGACGCCGATCCGGTGCCAATCGTGGAGCGACCGGTCGCCTGAGCTTCATAGAGCAGAACTAGAGGAATCGTCAAGACGCTTTAGAGGCGCGTCCGTCAGTTTGGCCCCATCGACGACGAGACGGATGGCACCGGGTCAACCGCTCGAGGAAGCGCCGATAGAAGGAAGCGTCAAGTGACCGACCTAATTACCCGACCAATCGAGGAAGAGCGGCGGGAAGATCCCTCGGCAGGCGTGCGCGCCGGAACCAAGAGAACGATCATTGGCTTGGCTGTGGTCATCGGGATCCTGGCCGGCTGGGTGGTTTTTTCGAACCTAGGACCAAGCCGGACGGAGCTCGGGCAGGCGCGCTGGCAACAAGTGGTCGACTACTACGAACAGACCTACCCGGCGATCGCGCAATCCCAGGCAACGAGAGAAGCGGCGTACTGGCAAGAGGTTGTCGACCATTACGCCCGCCAGTACGAACTCGTCGCCAATGCCACCGAGGTGCCGGAGGCGGATAGGGCGTCGGCTCATTGGGAAGCCGTCGTCGGTTACTACGAGCAGCAATGGGTGTCGCAGGAGAACTAGCGTCCGGAGCAGAAGCACCATGAAATTTCGGATACTGGGCACGGTGGAGGCCGAGGTTGATGGAAGGCTCGTCGACCTCGGCCCCCCCAAGCAACGAGCCCTTCTCGCCCTGCTTCTGCTCAACGCCAATCAGATCGTCTCTAGCGATCGGCTCATTGACCTGATCTGGGGAGAGGCGGCACCTCGCACCGCTGCTCATTCCCTGCAGATTTATGTCTCGGAGCTCCGCAAGCGCTTGGGCTCTTCGGGCGATCGCATCGAGACCCGTTCACCTGGATACGTGCTCAAGGTTCATCCCGGTGAACTCGATTCCCTGCGCTTTCAGCAAATGGTGGAGAGTGGAGACGTCGAGCAGCTGCGGAACGCCGTGGAATTGTGGGTTGGAGAGCCGATTTCGGACTTCTCCTACGAAGAGTGGGCCCAACCGCACATTCGCCGACTGCGCGGGCTGTGGGCACGAGCCCTGGAGATGCTGGCCGCGGCTGAACTAGAGGATGGAAGAGCTGCGGAGGTGCCGGAGCTGCTCGACGCCTTGATTGCCAGAGAACCGTTGCGAGAAGAACCCCGGCGCCTCCTCATGCTGGCGCTGTATCGAAGTGGCCGCCAGGCCGAGGCGCTGCGCAGCTACCGCGAGTTCCGCGACGTCCTGTTTGATGAGATGGGAGTCGAGCCCTCTTCGTATTTGACGCAGCTCGAGGAACAGATCTTGCTGCAAGATCCAGCGTTGGCCCCCGAACGATGGGTGCGGGTGGTGACAAGCGACACGCCCGCGCGGAACCCGTACAAGGGACTGGGGGCCTTTGATGAAATCGACGCCGCCGATTTCTTTGGCCGGGACAAGTTGGTATCGGAGATGGTCGACGCTTTGGCGGAAGACAGCCGTTTGGTCGTACTGGTGGGTCCGTCGGGGAGTGGCAAATCGAGCGCCGTCAGAGCGGGGTTGATCCCAGCCCTGCGAGAAGGCCGGATTCCCGGGTCGGATCGATGGGTTCTGTCGACGATGATGCCGGGACGGCACCCCTTTGAGCAGCTGGAAGCGGCGTTAGTACGAGTGTCGCGAACTCCGGTGCCCACAATCTTGGAGCAACTCACCGAAAGCGAAACGGGCTTGTTGCGGGTGGCGCTCCGGATCATCTCCCATGAACAGGGCGACCTGCTCTTGTTCGTAGACCAATTTGAGGAACTGTTCATCCTCTCCACCGAACGCGAGCGACGTCGATTTCTCGACAGCCTGGTCACCGCGGTAACCGATCCGCGTAGCCGAGTGCGTGTGGTGCTGACCCTCCGCGCCGACTTCTACGACCGCCCTTTGCTCTCACACCGCTTCGCTCCCGTATTCGCATCGAGTGTGGTGAATGTCCTACCGCTCTCACCGGCCGAGTTGGAGGCCGCCATCGTCGAACCGGCAGCCTCGGTGAACGTAGAAGTGCAGCCGCAGTTGCTCGCCCAGCTAATCGCCGACGTCGGCGAAGAGGCTCAAGCCCTTCCCCTCTTGCAGTACACGTTGACCGAGCTCTTCGACCATCGCCTCGGGAGAACGCTCGATCTGAATGCCTACCACTCATTGGGAGGACTCGAGGGGGCACTGACAACGAGAGCCGACTATTTGTTCGAGTCGTTCGACGCACAAGGTCAGGAGGCGACCAAGCGCCTATTCCTGCAGCTAGTCCGATCTGACCGAGGCAGCGAGCCCGCCCGCCGGCGAGTAGCTCTCGATGACCTCCGGCAGATAGGTGAGTTCGATGAAATCCTTGGCACCTTCATTGCCCACCGTCTTTTGACCGCCGATCGGGACGCCATGACCGGAAAGGCGACGATTCAGGTCACCCACGAAGCTCTTCTGGATGGCTGGGGCCGCCTCCGAGGATGGATCGAAGAGTATGCAACCGATCTCCTAAGGCGGTCGAGCCTGTCGACAACGGCCGCCGAATGGGAAGCCTCGGGCGAGGACTCCGACTACCTCCTCACCGGTGGCCGGCTCGCACAGCTCGAAGCCTGGAGCCGGGAAACGACATTGGCCCTTGCGCCTCTGGAACGCGCCTACCTGCAGGCAAGTCTCGACCAGCGGGCTTTGCCTCCCATCGCTTTGGTCTCTGAGGGCCCAATCGCCGGTTCCCTGGGCGACCTACTTGGAATTGGATTCGACAAGGCAGTCGCAGAATTGGGCGAGGGGGTGGTGGCCCAATACACCGCGTTCTGGTGGCAAGCTCAAACAGAAGTTAAACGGCTCGCCGAGGCCGGTGTCCAAGATTTTGTTGTCGTGGCCGGATTCGGGGGAAACATCCTCAACGATCTGGCTTCTGATTTTCCCGAGAATCGCTTCGCCCTCATTGATTGGTCCGGTGAGCAGCCCAACGTCCAGTATGTGAACTTCGCCGCTCACGAAGGTTCCTTCCTGGTCGGAGCGATTGCCGCCCTTAGGTCCGAAACGAACATCATCGGCTTCGTAGGGGCCATACCGACACCGCTCATCCTCAATTTCCAGGCCGGTTTCGAGGCTGGAGCCCGACATGTGCGACCAGACGTTGCAGTCTTGGCGGAGTATTTGGCACCGGCGTGGGATTTCAGCGGATTTGATAGCAAATCACTCGGTCAGGCCAAGTCCGAGCCCTTATATCGGGCCGGTGCAGATGTGATCTTTCACGCCGCCGGCGGGTCCGGGCAAGGTGTCTTCGAAGCGGCTCGGGTGGAAAGTGCTGCCCAGGGTCGGCACCTATGGGCGATCGGCGTAGACGCCGACGAGTTTCTGGCAGTCCTCAAGGATAAGGATATCAATATCGGAGGTCCTGACCCCCGAACCTGGCAACCGCACATTCTCACCTCCATGGTCATCCGGTGGGATACCGCCGCCTACACATTGGTCAAGGAGTTCGCGGCCGACCAATTCCGCCCGGGTCCACGGATGTTCAGGCTCGCCGATGACATGGTGGGTTACTCGACTACCGGTGGATTCATCGACGACCTCGTCCCTGTGATCGAGGATCTCAAGGCTCGGATCATCGCCGGGGAGATCATCGTGCCGGAACGTCCGTCGACCTGATCACTCTTGCGTAAAAACCCCCGGGATTAGGGGGCGCATATCTACGCAAGAATGAGATGAATGGTCAGGGAGATCTCCGACGAAGACCGCTGGCTTATGGCGGCGGGTCGACACCGTGCGCTTCCAGAGATCCTCGGCTGCCATCTCGACGAGTCAGGTGCCACGTTTCGGCTCTGGGCTCCCGGCGCCGCCTGGGCGTC
>DATEDN010000040.1:0-6907 GCA_035281645.1 Acidimicrobiia bacterium
AGGGCCGGCAACCCGACGAAGACAGTGGCGACGAAGAAGGAGATGCCCAGAATCCCTCCCGCTTTGATCAACGCCTGGTAAGGCGCGTTGTCATCGGCCTTGCGAAAGGCGCGGACCATCAACCAGACCACTGGGATGGCGGTGACAAGCGTCAAGGCCATGGTGATCAATGAAACGGTGGGAACCCCGCCGGTCTCGGTAAAGGCGAGGGTTGAAACGCAAGCCGCCTCCGCCACTAGGTAGACCACCCAGAAGAAGAGATACCAGATCACCGGCCCGGCCAAGAACAGGGCGATCCACCGGTCCGGGCGGGGATGGGGATGCGGTAGTTGACCGCTGGGGTGGGTCATTTGGTGGAGCTTCCAGTATGGGAGAAGCCCTCTCCTATGAAGCCAATGCCGGGGGGCACCCTCCAGGCCCGAGATAGCGCATGCACTCCGTATCGGAGAGCGAGCGCGTCACGCGGCCTCGTGCGTGCTCGATGAGATCAGCGGGATCGAGAAACCAGCGACGGAGGACATAGCCGGCATCGACATACAGCAGCTGTGATCCGTCGGGCGTCAAGGCGGCGAAGGCAGGAGTATCGATTCGTGTCGGTGGATCGGTAACGAGTTGTCGGGTGTGGATGTCCCACAGCCCGACCCGTCCATAGGTCGACGCGGCGAGGACTCCATCGGCATTGATGGAAACGGCAGATACGTCTGAAACTGCAACTGCTTCCTCGAAGATGACCGAGTCGGCCACTGTCATTCCTCTTTCCACGTTGGTCATGTCTATCACCGAGGCTCTTCTGGCTCCATGACCGACTGCCAGGTATCTACCGGACGGGTCGAACGCCATCGAGTAGAGACCGGAGCCGCGCTCGAGGGAACCCACCAGCCTCAGGTCTTCCATGTCGTAGATCTCGAGCACGCCGTCGAGGCTGACAGCTAGGTATCGGCCTGGCTCGAATACGCCGTCGGGGTTGAATGCCGCGGCCTTTGAATCGATCCGGCGGTCGCCGAGGGAAAGGATCTCTCGACCGGTGGCAGCTTCAATCACAGTGCTGCGGAAGGCCCCGTCGACACACGGACCGTCGTACTCCAAAACCAACAGCGAACCGTCAGGGCTGAAAGCCTTCGGGCTGGCACAGAGCGGGAGCTTCGCCAGGGGCTCGAATGTCTCCAAATCTCGGATCCAGCCATCCCCGTTTCCATCCAGCCAAGCCATCGTTTGCCAGTCCCCGCTCACTGCTGGGGGGTGGAAGAAATCCACTCGTTGCTCTTCAATCGACCGGATGATTTGACTGGTGGCGGTGTCAAGCCGGATCACCGAGCCATCAAGGGTCCATAGCAGTGCCTCTTTGCCATCCGGCGATAACACAACTCCGCAGGGTGCGCCGGCACTTCCCAAACTCATCGTCGCTCCGCGCGGGCCCTCCGGGAATACGTCCCAGATCCGAACCTCTCCTCCTCCCGAACGCGAGATCAGCCGTAATTGAGTGGATGCAAATCCGAGTTCCAAGACGTTGCCGTTGTTGGGCGCCAGGGACATCAGCTGGGAGCCATTGGCGAGGTCAAGCACCTGAACGGTTCCTTCGTTTCCTGAGACGGCAGCCATCCCTAGCTTGGAACTCACAGCTATCGCGATCGGAGCGGCCACTTCCGGAGCTCGAGGCAGAGTCGACCACAACATTCTTCTCGAACCAAGGTCCCACGCCTGGACCTCACGGGTCGAATTGGATGCGACCATAATCCGCCGGTTCTGATGATCCACTGCCAAGTGGTCGGGAACGATCGACAATGGTTCGACGGCCTCCGTCGCCTTGCCCGTGTCCAGCTCGTGGAGTGAAATTGTGCGGTCGAACGATCGGCCGACGATCACAGTCTCCGAATCGAGCAAGGCGATCTGGTTTGCGGCGTCAGCCGGAAACGAAGAAGTTTCTCTCCATTGGCCGGTGGACCAGATAGTGACCTCGTTGCGGTCACCTTGGCTCAGTGCCGCCAACAACCCTCCGTCCGGGCTCCATGCCAGCTTCATGGTGCGACCTGGAACCGACAACCGCACGATTTCTTGGCCGCTCGAGGCATCCCAAACCGCGATCAGAAACGGGTCTCCCGACGTAGGTGACCCGTGGGCCACCGCCAGGAGGTTGCCTTGGGGATCGAAGGCGAGCGCTTCGACCTTCGAGAAGCCGACCAGGGTTCGCAGGGGGGTGCTACTGCTTCCATCCCAAATCGACACGTTGCTTGTCAGCGCGGTCGAGGCGAATAGCGTCTCCCCGGCCGCGATATGAGCACTTCCATCAGGGAGAACCCTCTCCAATCTGGAAGTCTGCGTTGCTCGCCCCAAAGCGGTCATCGTTTCCGGGCCAACTTCCTCGCCGGCCTGAACGGAGATATCGGCAGCGGCAAGGGCGAGCAAGGTTGCCAATTCCGGGTCTCTATCCAAGACTTCGGCCGAGTCACCAGTCAGACCCCAAACCAGCGCTTGGAGCGCTTCGCTCTGCGCCCTCCGTGATTGTCCAAAAGCGATCGCCGCCAGGGTTGTGACCGCGATCAATGCCGTCGCAAGAAAGAAGCTGGCCCGGCGCCGGCGGCGCCGAACCACTAACTCTTCTTCCCGACGACGGGAGATGCTCGATTCGACAAAGTTCTTCTCCTCGGCCGAGGGGACGAGGTTCCCGCTGGCGATCCATTTCGTCGCCTGGTCAAGGCGGGCACCGGTGATGAGAAAGCTGGGATCACGATCGGCTTCCGCCCAATCGAGGGCAGCGGCGCTGAGACGACGGTGAAGGGCCAGCTCGTCTCGCTGGGAGTCGATCCATCCGCGGAGCCTTTGCCACTCGGTCAGCAGCGCTTCATGCGCTACCTCGACGGTTGGCCCGCGAGTCACCGGGTGCCGGTCGTAGGAGAGGAGTCGAAACGATCCGAATGTCTGTAGCACTTGATCGAGGGCGACCTGATCGACGGCCAAGGTCCGAAGCTCCGACTGCCGCACCCGTCTTCGCGTATCCCCGGCGTCCTCGTCGACTGTCACCAACCGCAGGAAGAGCTGACGGGCCGCCTCCTTCCCAGAAGGATTCAATTCTCGATAGAGGTCTTCGGCCCGTCGCCCCAGCGCTTGCACGACGCCGCCGGTGCTCTCGTAGGCCGCGATCGTGAGCATCCCGTTCTGGCGAGAGTCGAATAGCTCGGTGAGGGAATACTGAAGCAGCGGAAGGCTTCCAGGCTGTCCTTCCACATCGGCTCGGATCCTTCCCACCAACCCTGGCTCCAAGTCGACGCCCACCCGGCGGGCGGGTCCGGCGATCGCCTGTGCCAAGCCTTCGCCGGTCGGAGCGATTACCGGGATGAAACCAGCCTGAATCAGCTCGGCAAATTCCGGATACGCAAGCGGTCGGTCGAAGAAGTCGGCTCGCATGGTCACCAAAATTCGTATGCGACTGCGCGAGTCGCTCGCCACGACCCGGAGGCTGTCGAGGAACAATCGACGAGTCTCTTCAGAAGGAGGGTTGGAAAAGAGCTCCTCGAACTGATCGATAATGAGTAGTAACTGGCTGTCGTCGGCGGGAAGGATTTGTTTGGTCGCCCGGAGGAGACCGCGGTCATCGGCGGTGAGTTCCTCGATGAGACTCGTGGGTCGTTCGACGGCGATCCGCAGCAAGGCAGCCTCGAGCTCTTCGAACGGATACGACCCGGGGAACATGTCGGTGATCAGCCAGCCCCTCGACCCGGGCAACCCGCCAGCTCTCAGGGCCGGCACCACTCCCGCTCTGACCACCGAGGACTTGCCGCTTCCCGAGGGACCCACCACCGCCACCAAGCTGTGCTCAGCGAGGGAGCGCATCATCTCGTCGATGAGGGCATCCCGCCCGTAGAAATCGATGACATCGGTCTCGAGGAAGGCTCGCAGGCCCTTGTAGGGGTTTCGGGTCGGGGCCGACTGGATGGGCTGGACTACCTCCGCCACCGCCACCACGTCGGCCCCAACCGCCCTCCGGATGGCTCGGAGGAAATCGTCGACTTTTTCGAACCGATTGGCTGGCTGGTCGTCTGTTGCTCTTTGCAAGACTTGGTCAAGTTCGGCCGGGATGCCGGCTCGGGCCGTCGAGACCGGTGTCAGGGGCTCCCTCCCGTCCGGATGGACCCCGGTCAAGATGTGGAAGGCGAGGACGCCGAGGCTGAAAATGTCGGAGCGTTCGGTGAGACGCTCGCCTCTCATCTCTTCGGGCGCGACGTAGGCAAGCGAGGTTGTAAGTGGGGCTCCTAGTTCATTGGTCAGCCGGGAAGCAACACCGAAGTCGCTGAGATAGGCGTTGCCCTCGTGATCGAGCAGAACGTTGCCCGGCTTGATGTCGCGATGAACGATCCCCTGCCGGTGGGCATAGCCAGCGGCGCTACCGATTTGCTCGAGAAGCCGCAGAGTGGGGGCGAGGTTCCAGGGACCGCGGCGGAGCGCATCGCTGAGGCTTCCGCCCCGGAGGAGCGGCATCACCAGGTAAGCCCCTTCTGGGTCCCGCCAGAAATCGAAGAGCGGCACCGCATGGGGGTGCTCGAGCTGAGCGACCACTTGTGCCTCGGCTTCGAACCTGCGAACGAAAGCCGCTTGATTGACGTACTCGGGACGGATCACTTTGATCGCAACTTCCCGCCCGACCGAAGGTTGGAAAGCCCGGTACACAAATCCGTAATCACCTTCGCCAATCCGGTCCCGGAGCTCATAACCACGAAGAGAGCGGCTTTCTCCGCTAACCCGGGTCTCGGGTTGTTGTTTCCGAACGTCGAGAGCGGGGTCCTGTTCGAGAATCTGCTGTTCCAGCTCTCGCAGCTCGAGCGAGGGATCAATTCCGAGCTCGTCGGCCAGAAGACGTCGCAATTTCTGATAGGAGCGCAACGCGTCGGCCTGTCTGCCAGACCGATAGAGGGCGAGCATGTGCAGAGCCCGAAGGCGCTCTCGATACGGATGCTCGTGTGCGAGCGTGTCCAGCTCGCCGATCACCAACCGATGGTTGCCAATAGCCAGGTCGCCTTCGATGCGATGTTCGACCGCGGTCACTCTCAATTCTTCGAGGCGTGCCACCTCGGGAACCAGAGCCGGAGTCGATCCCAAGTCCCCGTAAGGCAACCCGTACCACAGCGCAAGGGCCTTCTGCAAGCAATCCACCGCCTGCTCGGGATCGGCGGCGAGGAGCCGGCGACCACGCTCGACTTCGCGTTCGAATCGAAGGGCATCGAGGGACTCACCCTCGACGGCAATGAGGTAGCCATTGCCTTGTCGCACCAACCCGCCGGCGAGCTCGCGGCGCAGGTTAGAGATGTAGCTCTGCAGCGTGGTCTTCGCCGCCTCCGGCGGCTCGCCGGACCAAACTGCATCGATCAAGGCATCCTGAGAGACCACCTGGTTGGCGTTGGCCAGCAAGACCGCCAGAACGGTCCGTTGCCGGCGGCCGCCGAGAGTCCGCGGCTCTCCCTCCCCGATGGCGGCCAACGGGCCAAGGACGCGATACTCCACGGCTTCAATACTGGCGAAACCAGGCTCGCGCTGCGCCAGATTCTCCACGCCTTCAAAGTATGGGACCGCGTCTTGGAACTTTCTTGGATCGGTCCCGCATCGCTGACTCCACCTTTTCCCCAGCGCCGTCCAAGGTTTGTTCAAGCGTCCGGCGATAAGCCAACTGCCTCTAGTTCAGGAGGAAGTGGAGATGTCTTCTCGGAAGATTGCCGTCGCCATGTTGGCGCTGGTCGTTTGCTCGATAGGAGTGGTCGCCCAGGCCAGTCCTTTCAGTTCGGGTCCCTGGTCGCAAGCGGTGGAGATCGAGCTGAGTGCTCCCGGCGCTCATGCTGACTTCAATACTCCGACCTCCCTCGATGGCTGCCCATTCATATCCCCCGACGGGAAGTCCTTCTTTATGGCCTCGGATCGCGTTCCGGGGGGACTGGGAGGACTCGATATCTGGGTCTCGACTCGTCGGCACATCGATGATCCTTGGGGAGCTCCGGTCAACCTCGGTGCTCCAATCAACAGTCCGTTCGCCGACTTTTGTCCAACGCTCGGCCGCGACGGGCATGCGTTCTTCTTTGTCAGCAACCGTCCCGGCTTTTGCGGTACCGCTCCCAATGGCGACATCTACACGACGCGCTTTCGCGACAACGGCACGGTGGAGCCGGTCGAGCATCTGGGGTGCACGGTCAATAGCGCCTTTGATGAGCACAGCCCGTTTCCACTCGCCGAAAGCGGATCCGGTCCGGTGCTCTACTTCTCCAGCGCCCAACCCGCCAATGCCGGCGACACCCCAGGTGACCATGACCTTTATGTCAGCGAGTGGCAGGGTGGCCGGTACGGAGCGCCGAGTGCGGTCGCCGGGATCAACACAACCAACTTCCATGAGGGTCAGCCCAACGTCCGGCGCGACGGGTTGGAGATCTTCTTCTACAGCAATCGTCCGGGAAGCCAAGGCAACGACATCCACTCGTCGACTCGACAGTCGACCAGGGATCCCTGGTCGATGCCGGTCAACCTGGGGCCGCTGGTGAACAGTGGGGCCGCCGAAACCCGACCCTCGCTCTCCTGGGACGGGAGCACCCTCTACTTCGGTTCCACCCGGGCCGGCTCATCGGACATATATGTGACATCTCGCTAGCCATCGTTCTAAGAACCGATGCCGCCGACGCCTGCGTATAGGCGTCGGCGGTACTGTGTCGCGTGGGCCAGGGAGACACGGAGGGAGGTGGCTTGGTTGCTGACGTGATCGACGTTCGAGCAAACAGTTTTCAAACAATTAGGGAGGAGGATCTGTGACCCGGAAACTGATTCTGTTCACAGTCGGGGTGGTGGCTATGACAGTGCTGGGGCTAGGCGTGGCCTTGGCGCAGGGAACGAAAACCGTACGCACCTTGGGAGACGAGGACTTGAAGCCGAACGTCGG
>DATEDN010000041.1:0-20776 GCA_035281645.1 Acidimicrobiia bacterium
AATCGCTCTGGAAGGTGAGACACGTCGAGAGGGACCCGAGCTTGTTCGCGACGCATCACCCACGGAGTCGCGAGGTCGATGGAAATCGCTACGACCCAAGCTGTGACCCGGGCCGCTTCGGGCAGCATGGCCGAGGCAGTCCACACCACCGCCGCCAGGCTGAATCCGACGAGATAACCCTTCACGAGTCCCCGGGTCTCCTCCACGTAGCGGTAGGCGCGCCAGTACATGACGACCAGCACCCACCGGGCAGCCGCGTAACCCCAGGCGAAGGCGGCGGTTGACTCGGTGGCTCCCGAGAGCGCCGAGGCGATCACGACGATCGCCACCATTTGCAGGGCCGCCAGCAACCGGTAGACCAAGTCGTCGGTGTCATATCTGTCGGCGTAATAGGTATGACTCGCCCACAGCCACCAGAGAAGGCCGAAATAGCCCAAGTAGGAGGCGACTCCCGAAAGGTCGCCATGGAGTCGGTCAGCCAGGACTGCGACTGCGACGACGAAGGCCAGGTCGTAGAAGAGTTCGAGCCAGGTGGCTCGTCGCTCCTCCTGCTCCATTGTCCGAAGTCGGGGTGGGGTGATGCGGACAATGCTCATTTGCCGGGCGAACCTAATCCATTTCGCTGCGGAACCGGCTTTCTAGAGCATTAGGTTTGGGTGGTGGCTACTTCCCGACCCGTGATCCTCGCCGTCGATGACGAGCCGGAAGTTCTCAATTCGGTCGCTCGCGACCTGCGGCGCCACTATGCCCGGGATTATCAGGTCCTTCCGGTGGTAGGTGGTGCCGAGGCCATCGAGGCGATCGAAGGTCTTTCGCTTAAGGACAACGCCCTCGCCCTGATTGTCGCCGACCAAAGGATGCCGGGGGTGACCGGAATCGACGTTCTCAAGGCATCCCTTCAGGCCTTTCCGTTGGCCAAGCGAACCTTGCTCACCGCCTATGCCGATACCGAAGTGGCGATCAGTGCCATCAACGAGGTCGGCCTCGACCGATACATCCTCAAACCCTGGGATCCGCCCGAAACCCTCCTTTACCCCATCCTCGACGACCTCCTCGATGACTGGCAAGCCGACTATCGCCCCACCTTCGAGGCAGTCCGGGTGATCGGCCAGGAATGGTCGCGTCCCGCCCACGAACTCAAGGCATTTCTGGCGATGAACCAGATCCCCTATCGCTACCTGGTTCCGGCCCGCGATGAAGAAGCCGACCGCCTCATGGAAAGCCTCAAAGGACGCATCGAAGACCTGCCCATTGTCATTCCCATCGACGGAGAACCGCTTTTCAACCCCGATGTGCGAACCCTGGCCGAGCGCCTCGGCCTCCCCATCCATGCCAAGGCCGCCGCCTATGACGTCGCCATCGTTGGAGCCGGTCCGGCTGGCCTCGCCGCCGCCGTCTACGGCGCGTCAGAGGGGCTGCGAACCATCCTGATCGAGTCCGCTGCCCCGGGGGGGCAGGCAGGCCAGTCATCTCTGATCGAGAACTATCTCGGGTTTCCTCGAGGGATCAGCGGCGCTGACCTCGCTCGGCGCGCCTATGCGCAAGCCTCCCGGTTTGGGGCGGAGGTGTTGCTGCCGGCCTCGGTGACCCGTATCGAGCGCAAGGACCCCTTTCGAATCATCCACCTGGCCGATGGGACCGAGATCACGGCCAAGGCCGTGATCGCCACGAGCGGAGTCTCCTACCGGCGGCTTCCGGCCAAGGGCCTCGAAGAGTTGACCGGAGCAGGCGTCTACTACGGAACCTCTCGAATCGAGGCGCAGGCCCACGCCAACAAGCCCATGTACGTTGTAGGCGGGGGCAACTCGGCCGGCCAAGCCGCAATGTTCCTCACCAGGTTCACCGACTCGGTGACCATCGTCATCAGGAGCGAGGATCTCACCCAAACCATGTCCTCGTACCTGATCGACAACATCGAGGCAACCAAGGAAGTGACGGTTCTACCTCATACCCAGGTGATCGCAGCAAGTGGCGACGGCCACCTGGAACATCTCACCTTGCGCAACATCATCACCGGCGACGAGACGACGGTTGAAGCCGGCGCCATGTTCATCTTCATCGGCCAACGGGCCCAAACCGAGTGGTTGGCCGACCTGGTGAAGCTCGATGACAAGGGGTTTGTGCTCTCGGGGGCAGACCTCGGGCCGATCGCGGGCTGGAACGTCGAACGCCAACCGCTCCCGCTGGAGACCTCGGTTCCGGGTGTCTTTGTCGCCGGCGACGTCAGACACGGATCGATTAGGAGAGTCGCGGGGGCCGCGGGCGAGGGGGCGACCGCGATTCGCTTCGTGCATCAGCACCTGGCCTCGCTATGAGGACCACGGCCGAAATCCTGCGGGGACTCCCCTACTTCTCCGATCTCCCCGAGGAGCTTCTCTCGACCGTTTGCGATCAGTCCAAGCAAATCGACGTCGAGGCGGGGAAAGTAATCATTGAGGAAGACAGCACTTCCGAAGAGATGTACGTTCTGGTGGAGGGAGAACTGGTGGTTACCAAACTCCAGGACTCACGCCATGTCGAACTGGCCAGGATCGCTCCCGGCGAAGTGGTCGGCGAACTGGCTCTTCTCGACAAAAGGCCTCGAATTGCCTCGGTCTCGGCCAGCATCCCTTCGCGTCTGGTCAGGATTCCGGCCGAAGCCTTTGAAACTTTGTTGGAGGACTCGCGCGTGGTTCGACGGATGGTCGGGACTGTGACCTCGCGGCTCCGAAGCACTGAGGAGGTCCTCCGACACGAGGAGCGGATGGCGGCTCTAGGTCGGATGGCCGCCCAGCTCATGCACGAGCTCAACAATCCCGCCGCTGCGGTAGGACGGGCGAGCCAGGAGCTAGCGCGACTCTATGAGGCGCTCACGAAGGCGGTTGAGGACCTCCTCCCCGGGCTGAGTGACAAGGCTTTGGCGGTACCCGCCACGCCGGCTTCCATGACCAACCTCGAACGCCTCGAGGCCGAAAGTTCGGTGGAAGAATGGCTGACGGAGCACGACGTAGAAGAGCCATGGGAGCTCGCCGCCCCGCTGGTGGCGGCGGGTTGGAACCCCGGGTTACTCGACGGGCTGATCGCTGAGATCGAACCGGAGCTGGCGCCCCGTTGGGTGCGGTTGACCGCGTTGCGGGCAAACGCGGGGGATCTCATTCGCGAGATCGGGATCGGAGCGAAGCGCATCTCCGAATTGGTCAGAGTCGTCAAGCACTATTCCTTCCTCGATCAGGCACCAGTCCAAGAGGTCCTCGTCACCGAGGGAATCGACGACACTTTGATCTTGCTCAGACACAAGCTCCGTGGCATCGAGGTCGTGCGCGCCTACGAGGCCGACGTGGCAAAAGTGGAAGCATCCGGGCGAGACCTCAATCAGGTCTGGACAAACCTCATCGACAACGCCGCCGATGCCCTGGACGGCAAAGGCAGCTTGAAGATCTCGGTCAATAACGAAGACGGATCGGTAGTAATCGGAATCTCGGACACCGGCCCCGGAATCCCCGCCGAGATCATGAGTCGGTTATTCGACCCCTTCTTCACAACCAAGGAACCGGGCAAAGGCACTGGGCTCGGGTTGCATACCGTTCACACCATCCTCACCCGGGCCGGGGGCAAGATCTCGGTTGCCAGCGACGGTCCCGGAACCACCTTCACGGTCACCCTTCCCGCGGTCGGTACGCAAACCTAATGCTATAGGCCGCGGTTTCCGCGGCCTATAGCATTAGGTTCCCGGGTGGAGCGGTTAGGGGCGGCGGAACTCGCCTTCGACCCGGGCCACGTGGACATCCCCCGGCATGGTTTCGAGGACCCCATCGGCGACGCTCCCGAGCAGGATCATCCGGGTGGCGCCTGCCCCCCGATTGGCGACCACCACGAGGTCGACTCCCCGCCGCCTGACCACCTCATCGATGGCCGTGGGAGGAGCGCCGTCCACCACCAAGGGCTTCACCCGGCCCGGCCAAGCGGCGACGAACTCTTCCATCCGCTCGGTAGCGAGCTTCAAGCGCATGGATCTCGCCGCCACCACTTCGACATCGAAGAGGCCGGCTTCCGAAAGAGCCGGATCCCAGCGATCGGGCAATGAGAACACCGCTGTCAGCTCGGCTTCCGGATACCACCTCAGGGCGGCCTCGACCGCAGTCTCGGAGTGCTTCGAAAAGTCCACCGCCGCCATCACTTTTCGGTATGGCATCCGGGGTTGGCGACGCACCACCAGCACGTCCCCCGTCGACATGATTGAGACCCGGCGAGCAATCGGTCCGCAGCGCTCGACGTCGACCGCGGAGGTGCCCACCACCACGAGCGATGCCTTCTTCGCCTCGCGCACCAGTTCCCAACCGATGGAGCCCCGCATCGCCTGGTGGGTGACCGGAACCGAGGCCCGGTTCCGGACCCAGTTGGCCACGTCGACCAGGTTCTTCTGATAGCGCTCGAAGAGCAAACGGCCAAGACCGTCGTCGAGAAACGCCTCGCTCGATGACTCGTTGATGCTCACCAGGTGGAGGGGAAGGCCGTGAGCATCCGCCACCAGCCGAGCCCGCTCGGCAACCCGCCGTCCGATCGGTGTCAAGTCGATCCCGGCCACGACCCGATCGTTCAAACGCTGTCCCTCCACGGGCCAGGGACTCTAGGAGCATCGATAGCGGCCCTGAGCCGCCGGAAATACTCGGCGCGACCAATCGCTATCGCCCCCAAGGAAGCCAAGTGATCGGTTACCCACTGGACATCGAGAAGCGCCGCCGGCTGGCCGGTCAGCACTTCAACGAGCGCTACCAGCGCCACCTTCGAAGCGTCCCGCTTTTGGCTGAACATCGACTCTCCCGCGAACAATCCTCCAATCCTCACCCCATACAGACCTCCAACCAGGGCGCCCTCCTCATCCCAGGTTTCAACCGAGCCCACCCACCCTATTTCGCCGAGTCTGAGATATGCCGCGACGACGTCCGGCCCAATCCATGCCCGAGGACGTCGGGGGTCGGCGCAACCCGCTATGACCCCGGGCAGATCGTTGTCGAAGGTCACTCGATATCGCCGTCGCGATCTTCGGAGCGATTTCGAGACGACCAGCCCATTGATAGGTATGACACCTCGTGCGACCGGTGACCACCAACCCAGCAAACCGTCCTCGGTGTGCATCGGGAAGAGGCCCCGGCGGTAGGCGGCCAAGAGGGTCCCCGGTTCCAGGTCGGCACCGATCGCCACCAAGTCATCTCGACCGTAGGAGTCAGGCTCGGGAAGTTCCCAGCGGGACGGGGGAGGTTCGATCGGCACCGGTCAGGTATACCCTCGCGATTTGCCGATGACGACCCACGAAGTCTCGAATCAGGCGCCACCCTTGGTCGATTACGACCTTGCCCATTCCGATCCACTCCTCCTTGGGGCGGTGAGCGACGGAGCGAGCTGGGCGGCACCGAAACTGATTGAATTCGGGCGCCAACTGGCGAGAGCAGAGTCCTACCAGTGGGCAGTCGACGCCAACCGCTGCCCGCCGCAGCTTCGCACCCGCGATCGCTATGGCAACCGTATCGATCAGGTCGACTTCCATCCCGCCTGGCATCACTTGATGGAACGAGCGGTGACCTGGGGGCTCCACTCTCTCCCCTGGGAGAGCACCACCCAGCCGGGAGGCCATCTCGCCCGCGCCGCCTTCACCTTTCTCGACAATCAAATCGAGGCCGGACACCTTTGTCCGATCTCGATGACCTACGCCGTCATCCCGGCTTTGGCCCACAATCCCGACCTCGCCGCAACCTGGGGGCCACAGATCCTCAGCCGTTCCTACGACCCCATCTTCGCCCCGATGGAAAAGAAGGCCGGCGTTCTCCTGGGAATGGGAATGACAGAGAAACAGGGTGGGTCCGACGTCCGCGCCAGCACCAGCCGGGCAGAGCCGTCGGTCGACGGATATCGAATCTTCGGTCACAAATGGTTCACATCGGCGCCGATGAACGACGCCTTTCTAATCCTCGCTCAGGCGCCAGGCGGGTTGAGTTGTTTTCTGCTCCCCCGTCACATTCCCGACGGGAGCGTCAACGAGATCCGGATCATGCGTCTCAAGGACAAACTCGGCAATCGATCTAATGCTTCAGCCGAGCTCGAGTTCGAAGGTGCTTTCGCCCAACTGGTCGGTGAAGAGGGGCGCGGCGTACCCACCATTATCGAAATGGTCAATGGCACTCGCCTTGACTGCATCATCGGTTCGGCGGCTCTGATGAGACAAGCGGTGAGCCAAGCCATCCACCATTCTCGCCACCGAAGAGCCTTCGGCAGCGCTCTGATCGACAAGCCGGCCATGGTCAACGTGCTAGCCGACCTCGAAATCGAGACCGAAGCTGCGGTCTTGCTAATGGCCCGGGTGGCGCGAGCTTTTGACCGAAGCGACGACCCCCGCGAGCAGTATCTCCGCAGACTGATCACGCCGATCGCCAAATTCCTCGTCACCAAGCGTTGTACCGAGGTGGTCCATGAGGCGCTCGAATGTGTGGGCGGGAACGGGTATGTGGAGGAGTCGGTGATGCCCAGATTGCTGCGGGAGTCACCACTCAACGCCATTTGGGAGGGCTCGGGCAATGTCATCGCCCTCGACGTACTACGAGCGGTCAGGACCAATCCGGATTCGGTGCGGGTGCTGGAGGAAGAGGTATTGGGGCTTGATTCTCGAATCGACGCCGCCGCCCACTCGGCCTTGGCCCTCCTTTCCAATCTCTCCGATCCCGAAGGTCAAGCTCGACTGATCACTGAGAGGCTGGGCACAATCGTCCAGGCCTCACTCATGTCGAAGACCGCCGAAAGCGCGGCCACGGACGCGTTCATTGGGACGCGCCTGGAAGGTGACGGAGGACGCTTGTACGGCACGCTCCCCCGAACGACGGGTCTGTCGGCGATCATCGAGCGAGCCATTCCTGCGTGAACCTGTCGGTGGTGGTCATTGGCGGCGGAATCGCCGGGGCTTCGGCTGCCTACGAACTGGTCGCGGCGGGCTGCATCGTCACCCTCCTCGAAGCCGAGCCTGTTCTTGCCTCCCACTCCACCGGAAGATCGGCCGCACTGTATTTTGAGAACTACGGCGCTCCGCCCAACCGGGCGCTCACCAGAGCCAGCCGTTCTTTCTTCGATTCTCCACCCGAAGGCCTCGTCGATCACGACCTGTTGGTGAAACGAGGGGCAATGTGGATCGGCACCCCTGACCAAGAGCAAAGCCTCCGAGCTCATCTGGCCGAGTCTGAAGCCGGCAGCCACCCGGGTCGCTGGGTTGGTCCATCTCAAGCTCGAGCTTTGGTACCCGTCCTCCGTCTCGACTATCTGGGAGGGGCAGTCATCGAGCCCGAGGCGCTTGACCTCGAAGTCGCCGGCCTCCATCAGGCGTTCGTCAGGGGTTTCCGCCGTGATGGGGGAAAAGTCCTCGTCTCCGCTCCTGTGCAGCGGCTGCAACGTTCGGCCTCGCAATGGATCGTCTCCGCCGGAGACGAGGAGATCCGATGCGATGTGGTCGTCAACGCCGCCGGTGCCTGGGGAGATGAAATCGGATCGATGGCAGGAGCGAGGCCCGTTGGGCTCGTGCCGATGCGGCGAACCGCTTTCACAGTTCCCGGCAATGACGCCTACCGCCACTGGCCGCTGGTGGCCGACGCCGACAACCAGTTCTACTTCCGCCCCGACGGCACCCAGCTGCTGTGCTCGCTTGCCGAAGAACGCGTGTCTCCACCGGAGGACGCCCGCCCCGACGAGGTCGATATCGCTTTGGCGATCGAAAGGATCAACGAGGCAACGACCCTGGGAATCCGCACTGTTCGTGCCTCATGGACCGGGCTCCGCACCTTCGTTGCCGACCGGGCGATGGTGATCGGCTTCGATCCGCTAGTCGAGGACTTTTTCTGGCTGGTCGGTCAGGGTGGGACTGGGATCCAGACAGCCCCAGCGGCCGCACTTCTGGCGGCGGGCCTCATCACCACCGGGTCTCTCCCATCGGCGTTGGAGGAATTTGAGGTCGATGTCGACGGGCTCAGCCCTCGTCGGATTGCAGATGGCCAAACTTCTCGACCAACTGCGCCACCCGGTCAAGAGGGAGGGCATGAGCAGTCCGGCCCTGCTGCCCCGTCATAGTCTCGGCTGCACAAAGGGCGTTGAGGATCGACTCTTCGGTGGCGGAGATGACGGCGGCGAACAAGCTGTCGAGATGATCTGGAGGTAACGCCTTCAGTTCATAAGCGCCGCGGTGGGCCTGAGGATGATGGTTGGCGGTCGAAAAGGCAATGAAGATGTCGCCCGAGCCGTTGTGGCCCACCCCGCCCACTCTCGCCAGTCCGATCGCCGCCCGTCGAGCAAGCCGACGGCACTGATCCGAGGTCAGCGGGGCGTCGGTAGCGATCACGATGATGATTGAGCCTTCGCTGCGCTTCTTTTCCCAGGGCGCCGGCACCTCGGAATAAGTGATGTGTTTTCCGACCGGGACTCCTTGAATTTGCAGGTCGGCTCGGGAGCCATAGTTCGCCTGCACCAAGACGCCAACCGCGTATGAGTGCATGGCAGTGTCCACCACCCGCGACGAGGTCCCGATCCCGCCTTTGAACTCATGGCAGATCATGCCCGTCCCGCCGCCGACGTTGCCTTCCTCCACCGGCCCCGGGGCCGCGCTCTCAAGCGCTCGGCGAGCGTGTTCCTCGGTAAGGGCAAAGGCGTCGATATCGGAGAGCCACCCGTCGTACGTCTCGGTGACGACTGGCAGCATGAACCCGTCTAGTACCCCTCTTTCGACCGCGGCCTTGATCATGGTGTCACGCACCAGTCCCACCTGGTGGGTGTTGGTGATCCCGATAGGCGAACCCAAGAGTCCCGACTCCTCGATCCAGGGGATCCCGGTCATCTCGCCGTTGCCGTTGAAGTTGAACCAACCACAAGCGGCGTAATCGGTCCAGATGTCCTCACGAGGGAAGATCACCGTCACCCCCGTCCGCACCGTTCGGGGTTGATCGACTACCAGCGTGCTTTGCCCGACCAGGACCCCGGGAACGTCGGTGATGGAATTATCGGGTCCGGGGGGTTGGCGGCCAAGGACGATTCCAAGACCCCGAAGGCCACGCACTCAATCCTCGTCGTTCCAGGCGGGGTCGGTCTCCCACTCCCGATTGCGCTGCTCGACCTTCTCCAAAGCGGCCGCCGCCTCCTCTTCGGTGGGATAGGGACCGAGCCTTACCTCGGCCCGGCAACCGAGCTCGGGCTCGACCTCCTTGTGATCGAGGCAGTAGTACCACTCCTCTTGGAAGGGATCGTCGTCGACGTCAACCACATCGGGAGCCTAAAGCAAACCCAGGGTTGGCAGGGCGCCTCTACCTATCTGCCAGCCCGCAGAACGCGGGATAATTCCGAAGAAAGGAGTCGATGAGATGAGCGAGGGCAGGGATCGAGAGATCATCGTTACCAATCAAGGCGGGGGAAGCGGTGTTGGCATGATCGTGTCCGCCGTCATCTTGGTGCTCGGGATCATTTTTGCGATCTGGTACTTCAACAATTCCGGCGCGGCTGGTGCCATACCTGAAGACATCGACGTCAATATCAATACCGAAGATCCGGGAACCGAGACGACGATCGCGGTGAACTAGCCGGGCTGGGATTCGTCCACCTGGAAGGGGCACTGCACCCCGGCCTCGGGTCCGAACTGGGCATACTGACCGTAGAAGGTCTCAATGGCGGCGATATCCACCGCGTCCATGGTCATGAGCTTGGTCCAGGCCGTGACGGCAACCTTCTGAGCCATCCCTTCCCGAGGGGCAACGATCACGTGGGTGCCGGCGTCGCGGGCGAAGTCCTCCAACTGCTCGCGCTCTTCATCGGTCGCATCAGGGGCGTATTGGATGACGATCACTCCATGCTCGAGGTCGTGGACCTGGGTCACATCCGGCACCGGCTGCCGGTAGATGCCACAGGGGGCAGGGGAGGCAGCATGAGGTCCGCTGGTCGGGGGATCGGAGTTGTAGTCGGGAAGCGGGGCGGTGGCATCGATGTGTTGCTGCCCCTGGCTGGGAAATGTCTGCACATTCGCCAGAGCCGCGGGCTCCGGCCGGGTGGCGAAGAAGACCACTGCTGCAACCAGGATCGCAGCGACGATTCCCCCCGTGAGAAGCCGACGATTGCGAAGACGACGCGCCTCCGCTTCTCGCCGAGCTTCTGCCTCGGCGGCGACACGATCTACGGTTCTGCGGGCACCTGTACGCGACATTCGGAGCAGAAAGGTATCAGGCCGCGGATTGTTTGCGGTCGAGGTTGCCAACCCCCCGGCGTTGCATATCGCCCCATGCCTGCGTCGACTTGCCGCCAATCATGGCCCGGATTCGCCACCAGACGGTCTGTTGGCGGAGACCAAGGTTTTCGACGAACACCATGGTGAGAAGCTTCAGCGCCTCCAAGGGCTCGTTGAAGTATCCGTAGCGTTCGTCGAGCATGAGGGCAGCGAGCGAAGTCAGTGCGCCCGCCAACAAAGCCACCAGCAGCAAGAGCAGCGCAGGGATAAGGTCGATCCCCCCGAGGATCAGTCCCAATGGGACGATGACGTAACCCGCCGCCTCGATGATCGGCGCCAGGTACTCAAAGAGCACCATGGCAGGCCAGCCAATCATTCCGATGCTGCCATGACGAGGATTGAAGAAGGAACTGCGAAAGTCACGGATGGCGGTCATCAATCCCCGATGCCAACGTATCCGCTGGCGGCGGAGAACCGCCCGGGTTGAGGGAACCTCGGTCCATACCACCGCCGAGGGCGCATAGACCATCCGATAGGGTCGACCGAGTTTGCGGTAGTGGCGATGGATTCGCATCGTCAAGTCCATGTCTTCGCCCATGTGGCCCGAAGTCAGCCCCCCGACCTCCACCAGTGCTTGGCGGAGAAAGATTCCAAAAGCGCCCGAGATCAACGGAAGGGCGTTCATCGCCGACCAGGCGGGGCGGGCAGATATGAATGAGCGGACATACTCGAGCACCTGCCAGCGCTCGATCCAGGTCCGCGGCACTTTTGCCTCAACGATGTGCCCGTACTTGACAACACATCCATTGAGAGGCCGCACGTTTCCGCCCACCGCCACCGTCCGATGGCGATCTTCAGCGACGTGTCTCATCGCTTTGACCAAAGCGGTGCCATCGATCAAAACATCGGCATCGGTGATCATCACGTACGGATAGCGGGCGACATTGATTCCGGCGTTGATCGCATCGGCCCGCCCGCCGTTGACCTTGTCAACGACGGTGATCGAAATCGGTCGCCTCGTGTGATAGACCTGTCGAACCAGCGAGGTGCGCAGATTGGCCCGGAAGGGCAGCGGTACTGGCTCGAGCTTGAAGCTGGCGATCAGCTTTTGCAGGGTGCCGTCCTTGCTGCCGTCATTGACGACAACCACCTCGACTCTGGGATAGCTGATCATGGCGATCGATCGCACAGACTCAACGATTCCCGCCTCCTCGTTGTAGGCCGGAACGATGACGGAGACGGGGGGGCTGATGTCGCTGACGAGCATGTCGTCGAGACGCCCGAAGCGCTCCAGCATCCGTTCCTTGTAAAGCGCGGCGGCGGCGATCGCGGCCAGCATCAACATGTATAGCTGGAGAACCACGAAATAGCAGAGAACAACGGTGCCCACCACTCCCAGGATCCTGCTCATTCGCTCCCCTCCCGGGATCCGACTGCCAGAGCCGTGTCGGTGCCGGCGGGCAGCAACCTGAGCTCGGCCAACTGATTGCGAGCCGCGTCGGCTGCGAACCGATCCTCGGATGAAAGGGCTCTCTGCAATTCAGCCACACCGCCGGGCAACTCCCCCAAAGACTCAGCGGCGTTTTGACGAACCCACCATTGCGGATCAGATAGCAGTTCCGAAATCGCCGACGCCACGGAGCCGTCCGCCAGCGACGCCAGGGCTCGCACCGCCCGAGCTCGGACCTCCCAGGAATCATCGTCCAGAGCCTTGAGCAGCGCTCCTCGGGAGGTGTCGGAGGCGATACGTCCGAGGGCCGAGGCGGCGGCCACTCTCCATCCCAGGCGGTCGCTCTCAAGCATCTCAATCAGCGTTGTTTCGGCGGAGGTCTCCCCCAGGAGGCCGAGCACTCGCGCAGCCTGACCCACGGTTTCGACATGGCTCTCGTCTCCGTGCCAGTGCTCGAGAATCCACTGGTTGATCGGCCGGACCGCTCGACGATCAAAGGCGGCGAGCGCATCGGCCAGACGCGCCGCCTCCCAGGGTCGAACCCGGGTGGCGAGATCAAGGATCAGCGGGATCGAGGCGACGTCGCCCAGCCGGGCGAGGCCATGAGCGGCGTGGGAACGTACATAGTCGTTGCTATCGCCGAGCAGAAAACGCAGAAACGGCACTTGGTCAGGACCGGCCAGCTCGACCAGGGCCGCGATCGCCCGCAGCCGCACGGCTCGGGGCCAGCGTCGGCGGGCCCGCCTCTGGAGGACGTCCACGATCCCCACCTCGGCGATCAGATGGTCGACGAATTCCCGCTCCTCTCCGCTCAGGAGGTGGCGGTATTCAATGACGGCATCCCCGAAGAGGGGATCCTCCGCCCACTGTCCGGGAGTATCAGCGGGCAGGAGTTTGCGGGAGATCATCTCTCCCAGGGCGGCGATGTAGTGAGCGCTTCGGACCCCCCGTCCCTTGAGCATGATCCGATGGGCGAGTTTCACCGAGATCAGGGCCACCGAGGCCACGACGGTGGCCAGGGCGAGCACGGTCGAAACAAGGGAAAGACCCATACCTTTGAATCGGCTCGGCGAGAGGCCGGCTGCAGCGCCTGTTGAGCGCTATCGGTCCCGGAGCCGCCCGTTGATACGGGCGGTGAGCTCAGCCATGTTGACCGGCTTCCTTATGTAATCGGCGGCTCCCAGCTCAAAAGAGTGAACGACTGTGTCGTCGTCGTCGATGGCGGTGAGGACAAAGACCGGAAAGTCAAGCCCTTCTTCGCGCCAGGCGGCGATGATCTCGGTCCCCAGCATCCCGGGCATCAGCTGGTCCACGACCGCCAAGTCAAGGCCCGCCTCGGACCCGGTCCGCAGGGCCGCCATTCCGTCGGATACCTCGATGACCTCGTGACCGGCGGCCCGAAGGTGCCGGGACAGAAGTACCCGGACCGGGGCTGCGTCGTCTGCCACCAGGATCCTGGCCACGGAAGAAGGGTACGCAAATGGGATGCTGAGCGCAGCAGATCGCTAGAAAGCTGGAACATGACACCCGTCGCATCGTCAACGGACGCGGAGCATCCATTGCCCCTGTCGAAGGAGGAGCTGAGTCGGATCGACGCCTACTGGCGTGCCGCCAATTACCTATCGGTGGGACAGATCTACCTGCTCGACAATCCGTTGTTGAGCGAACCCCTTCGGGTCGAACACGTAAAGCCCCGCCTGCTGGGTCATTGGGGCACGACTCCCGGCCTGACCTTCACGTACGTCCACATGAACCGGTTGATCAAGGCCCGAGACCTGAACGCTATGTACATCATCGGCCCTGGCCACGGGGGACCCGGCATAGTTGCGATGGCCTACCTCGAGGGGACCTACAGCGAGATCTTCCCTGGCATCACTCCCGACGAGGAGGGGATGAAGTTGCTTTTTCGACAATTCTCCTTCCCCGGTGGCGTGCCCAGCCACGTTGCTCCTGAGACCCCGGGGTCGATTCACGAAGGCGGTGAGCTCGGCTATGCCCTCGCGCACGCATTCGGGGCCGCGTTCGACAACCCCGATCTCGTTGTCTGCTGCATCGTGGGCGATGGCGAAGCGGAAACCGGTCCCCTCGCCGCCAGCTGGCACTCGAACAAATTCCTCAACCCACGGACGGACGGAGCGGTTTTGCCGATTTTGCATCTGAACGGATACAAGATCGCCAATCCGACATTGCTAGCCCGGATTCCCGAAGCGGAACTCGCCGCCCTCTTGAGCGGCTGCGGCTATGCCCCCTTCTTCGTAGCGGGAGACGACCCAGACGACGTCCATCAACAGATGGCCTCCGCCCTCGACCGATCTCTAGACGAGATCGCCGCCATCCAGACGGCCGCCAGATCCGGCGGTGCCATTGAACGGCCGACCTGGCCGATGATCGTTCTAAAGACACCCAAGGGCTGGACGGGCCCCGCCGAGGTTGATGGCCTCCCCACCGAAGGCACGTCGCGGTCGCATCAAGTTCCGCTCTCGAGCATTCGTTCTCGACCAGAGCACCTTGCCCAGCTCGAAGGATGGATGCGGAGTTATCGACCCGAGGAGCTCTTCGATGCCGGTGGCTCGCTGCGAGCCGAACTAAGGCAGCTGTCTCCCCGCAAAGACAAGAGAATGAGTGCCAATCCCCATTCCAACGGTGGGCTTCTGCTCAGTGACCTCACCATGCCGGACTTCACGGATTACGCCATCGAGGTCCCCAAGCCAGCGGTCATGTTCGGGGAGGCAACCAAAGTCCTAGGAGGTTTTCTCCGCGATGTCATCGCCGAGAATCCCACCGACTTCAGGTTGTTCGGGCCTGACGAGACTGTCTCCAATCGCCTCAGCGCCGTTTTTGAGAAGACCAATCGCACCTGGATCGCGCAGACTTTGCCAACGGACGAGTACCTCTCGCCGGACGGGCGCGTTATGGAGGTGCTTTCCGAGCATCTATGCCAAGGTTGGCTGGAGGGCTACCTGCTCACTGGCCGACACGGCCTGTTCAACTGCTACGAAGCCTTCATCCACATCGTCGATTCAATGTTCAACCAACACGCCAAATGGTTGAAGACCACCCGTGAGATCCCATGGCGAAGGCCCATTGCATCGCTCAACTACCTCCTCAGTTCGCACGTGTGGCGCCAGGACCACAACGGGTTCTCGCATCAGGATCCGGGCTTCATCGATCATGTCGTCAACAAGAAGGCCGAGGTCATCCGGGTGTACTTGCCGCCGGACGCCAATAGCTTGCTGGCGGTTGCCGACCAATGCCTACGCAGCCGCAATTTCGTCAACGTCATCGTGGCCGGAAAACAGCCGGCCTTGCAGTACCTGTCGATGGAGGACGCCGTACTTCATTGCACCCGGGGAATCGGCACCTGGCAGTGGGCGAGCAACGACGAGGACGACGAACCCGATGTTGTGCTGGCTTGCTGCGGCGATATCCCCACTCTTGAGACTCTCGCCGCGGTAGACCTAATACGTCAGCATCTCCCCGACCTCAAGGTGCGGGTAGTGAACATCGTCGACCTCATGCGTCTGCAAACCGAATCCGAGCACCCCCACGGCATGTCGGATTCGGAATTCGACTCACTCTTCACCACGAATAAGCCAATCATCTTCGCCTATCACGGCTACCCGTGGCTCATCCACCGCCTTGCGTATCGCCGCACCAATCATCCGAATCTGCACGTGCGCGGTTACAAGGAAGAAGGCACGACCACAACTCCATTCGACATGGTCATGCTGAACGACCTCGATCGATTCCATCTCGTCATGGATGTGATCGACCGAGTCCCAGGGTTGGGAACCAGGTACGCCGGACTTAGACAAACCCTGGGCGATCTCCGGGTCCAGCATCGTGCGTATACCCGTGAGCACGGGGAGGATTCCCCCGAAATCCGCGACTGGGTTTGGCCCTACTAGCGGGGGCCATCGCTTGAGGATCCTGGTAGTCAACGCCGGTTCGAGCACCCTCAAGCTGCGGGTGATCGATGGTGACGACAACGTCGTTCATTCCTCCGACATGCCGGCGATCGGGAGGGGTACCGGGCCGAACGAGATCGCCTCGGCGCTGGGCGGCTGGAATGAAGTCGAGGGTGTGGGCCACCGCATCGTGCATGGCGGCAACACCTTCTCCGGACCGGTCGTCGTCGACGGAGACGTCGTCCAACAGCTCACCCGCCTGGTCGACTTGGCCCCGCTCCACCAGCCGATGTCCTTGGCGGCTTTGGATGCCGTCACCGCGGCGCTGCCATCGGTGCCAGCTGTGGCATGTTTCGACACCGCATTCCACGCCGACCTCCCGTCGGCGGCGGCGACATATCCGCTTCCCCGCCAGTGGAGGGAGCGATGGGGACTGCGACGCTTCGGGTTTCACGGATTGTCACACTCGTATGCGGCGGCAAAGGCCGTTGAGCTGATGGGCCGGCCCCTAGAGGGCACCTGCATCATCACCTGTCACCTCGGAGCCGGGGCGTCGTTGGCGGCGGTTCGCGATGGCCGTTCGGTCGACACCACGATGGGCTTTACCCCCCTCGAAGGCTTGATGATGGCAACCCGTTCGGGGTCGATCGACCCCGGAATCCTGTTGTGGTTGGCAAACACGATCGGTATGCCAGGGGAGGAGCTTGCCAAAGGACTTGAGGAACAATCGGGGCTCTTGGGGCTAGCGGGGACTGCCGACATGCGCGAGGTATTGGCTGCATCCGAAGCTGGGAGCGCCGACGCTCAGTTAGCCATCGATGTCTATCTCCACCGGCTGCGATCGGGCATCGCGGCGATGACGGCGTCGCTGGACGGGCTCCATGGGCTGGTGTTCACCGGAGGCGTGGGTGAAAATTCGGCGCTCATCCGGAAACGTGCCCTCGAGGGGCTGCAGCACCTCGGGCTGGCCATCGATCCCCTGAAAAATGACGAGAACTCTGGAGACCGGATCATCAGCCCGCCTGGCGCCGCGGTCCGAGTGGTGGTGGTCTCAGCCCGTGAGGATCTCGAGATCGCCCGCGAGGTACGGCTACTACTCGCTCCATCGACTTAGCCCTAACGCCAGCACCTTTCGTTGTGCCACCATCTTTCCCATGGCGGGCGCCGTTCTCAAAGATCGATGCGTGGCTCTGTGCCCTACTGGGTTGGCACGTCGTGGCAGGGAACAATCCCTGAGCGGATCTAACTCCTAGCTGCCAAGCCGCTACATTCGAGCCTGGTCAATCGTCGGCTGCTGCGAAGCCGACTATCCGGCGCAGGTTGCGGTCGATGTCTCGAGCTTTGCGATCGAGCCGCGCCACGTTTCGTAGCTCGTGACCCGCCCTCTGCTTCCTGGAACGGAGGCGATGCTGTGACTGTCTCAACTTTTCCTGAGCTGCAATGAAGCGCTCCTGCCGAGAGCTCATGTCCGTCTCCCGTCTCCGACTTGGACCGAAGCGGCCGCTCGAGAGTCGGACACTCAAGCCTCCGCCAGGGTCTTCTACCCGGTTGCGCTGCCTTTTAAGCATCCCAGAGCAAGCCCGCGGTCAGGGAAATACCTGATGGGAGTAGTCATCCGATCGGGCCATCCCCAATAGGCAAAAGGGCTCGGAATCTATGTAGTTGCCGAGATGGGAAACGTCACGGCCCTGCTTCCGAGCCCACCCGACGTTCTTCGTCCATGCAAGCGCACCGCCGGGAAGTGGTTGAGAGGCCTGCTCATGCTGGTCTCGCTGGGATTCCTGTTGAGGACCGGGATCGTGAACTTCCCGATCATCAGGGAGGCATCTCGTCAACTGGTGGCCGCCAATGCCGGCCTGATCGCCGGGGCGCTGGTGCTCGAGACGGTGTGGACCTACTCGCTCTCCAACGTCTACCGACAATCGCTCATCGCTCAGGGAGGTCGGATGAGCGCAGGGAGCGCTCTCCATGTTTCGATGGGCGCGTTCTCACTCAGTCGGATCCTCCCCGGCGGGGGCGCGGCCGGAAGCATCTTCGCGGCCCGGGAAATGGTTCGAATCGGAAACGACGTCCAGACCACCGTCACGTCAATGCTTCTCTCCTGGTGGATCTCCATGACCACTCTTGCCGGGCTCGTCGTGATTGGATCCGGCTTGGGAGTCGTCGCCGGAACCGTTCCCACTGCCTACGTTGTCGGCCCGGCCCTAGCGCTCGCCGTCTTGGTGGCGCTGGGTGGAGCAGTACGGATGGCAAGGGGGAGCGCAAGATTCCGCACCCTCGTGGGCGCTCGGCTCGACCGCCTCGCAGGCCGATTCGGTCTCCCATCATCCGGTCGACCTTGGGACCGCCTCGCTCCCAGTCGACACGGCATGGCTCGGACTGCCGGATGGGCTTTGACGAGTTGGGTCAGCGACGCCGCCGCCCTCTGGTTGATCTTCGCCGCCTTCGGGGAGTTGCTCCACCCCGGGGTGCTGATGGTCGGATACGGCCTGGCGAATCTGATCAGTGCCCTCCCCGAGCTGACCCCGGGTTGGCTCGGGGTCATGGAATCTGCCCTGGCCGTGGCCTACGCAGCTCTTGGGGTCCCAGCGGGAATAGCGATGATGGCAGTGCTCGCCTACCGGCTCCTCTCCTACTGGTTGCCGGTCGGGGTGGGGCTCGTCCTCGGGTTGAAAATGCTGCGCACTGCCCCGGGCCTTCAGAAGGCATATCCGCAAAGGCTGGCGGCCTGATGCCCGGGCCGATTGGCCTCCTGGGCGGCCTCGAGCACTACCCCCTAACCGAGTCCCTCGACCGCCAACTTCTCGAGGACGTGGGAGTGTGTTCGCCATCGGTGATCGTGCTTCCGTTCGCCTCTCTGCCCTGGCAGGAAGTGGCGGCAGGAGAACTGGCCCGATCCCACTGGACCCGGATCGGCGCGCGGGTGAAGGTGCAGTTCCGCCAACGTGGAATTCCTGATTTGGCCAGTGTCGAGGCGATTCGCAACGCCGATGTGATCGTTCTTCCGGGGGGCGTCCCCCACCGCCTCGTCGGAGCACTGATTGGGACCCTACTTTGGGAAGAGATCGCCGATCGATGGCGGACTGGCGCCGCCGTAACCGGGTCCTCCGCCGGCGCCATGGCCCTTTTCGAGAAGCGTGTCGCCCTCGACCCGATCAACCTTTTGCGACTCGTACCGGGCTTGGGACTTTTGGCCGGCTACGTGGCGGGTCCACATTTTGATCGGCTTCATGTCCGCCGATGGCTCGTCTTGGCGCTCGGTCGAGTCGCCCCTCTCGGAATACTCGGACTCGACGAGTCGACAGGCCTGGTCGGCCGGCCCGGTGCCATGAAGGTCCTGGGAGCCGGGTCAGTGACGATCGCGGAGCGAGATCGGGTCGAGGCCTATAGGGCTGGGGCGGTGATCGATCTCGACCTGGTCGACCGAAGCCGCGCGGCAGCTCACCGTTTACTCGCTCAGAGGGATGAACCGAGGGCGAGGATGTTGCCCTCAGAGTCCTTGAACCAAGAAGTCTTCTCGCCGTCGGGCGAATGAAGGATCCCATCCACGGTTCGGAAGTCCGGACCGAGGTCGAAATCCTCTAAGACGACTCCCCGCGATGCCAGCTCGACGCGAACGGCGTCAAGTCGTCCACCACGAGCCGGGCGGCAGTCGCCTTGTTGGTCCGGGCGTTGTCCGAGGGGTGCGAAGCTTTGCGACCCGAAAGCCAAGGGCCTCAGGCGGTCAGGGCGGTTATGACGTAGAGCGCCAGTCCCAACCAGCCGAAACTGACCGTCCCCAACTTCACATTGAAGGCGGCTATGAGGAAACAAATCACAGCGAGGATCAGTAGAACGGTATCCATGCCATCAGGCTACGGCAGGCAGCTAGCCGCGCTCGGCATTGTCCCGAGGGACTGCTGGGCATGAATCCTCAGATCTGGGTGGCGGTTCTCCTGATTGACTGCCCCGCTGTGCCTCAACGCGACATTCGCCTTGCTCGGGAAGAAGTTCGACTATCCCGACATACTGCGGAAGCCAACTCGGCATTGGCTGGGCCCCGCCGGAATAGTGATCGGCACCGTGGTCAGTTCGGCGAAGTTCCTCGGCCCGAATGAAGAGCGAGGCTGGGCGCTCGCGGGCGCCGCCGTCCCCTTGCTTTACATCGCCTGGTCGTTCTAACTGGTGGCATTGGGAGTAGCTTTTCTCGAATAGGCGCTCTCAGTATCTACGAATCTGAAGTTGGACTCAGACCGAGGAAAGACTTCGCAATTAGAGGACTGATCCGACATCACGTCGGCTTCTTTCGGTCCGTTCCTCGCGGCATTGCCCACTTGCCAGGGTTAGGTTGAGATCGAAGGGAAGGGAGTATCTGATGAGGCGAGTCGTCGTCCTTATGGCAATGGTGTTTGTCTTGTTGGCATTGGCAATCCCGGCTCCCGCGGCCATTCACGAAATGGTGGCGGCATATTGCAGCGGTGGCGGTCATGGCGCAATCAGCGCCGAGGGATTCCTCGAGCCGCCCGGGATCTCGGATTTCACTGAGAAGAACTTTGCTCAACCTGTCATATCGAATGGTGTCGTGGCTGAGGTTGGCGGACTGCCAATCGTGCAAGATCGGCCAGCGGCGAAGTATCCCGCCGGATCGATCGCCTTCGATCTGCCCGAGCCGGTTCACCCGAGTACGAACTGCGCGGCCCTTCAGCCGTAGGCCGTCCGCTTGAGCTGAAGACCGAGCGAAGAGAGCTCAGTGGAAGACAATGGCTCGATCGCGACCCCGCGCAGTCGATGAAGGATACGGCTGCGAGGTCTAAAACCAAGGGGACCGGCCGAGAAACGGCCTCAGGCTCTCGTGGAGAATCGGTCCGGTCGCCAAGTCAAGTTCGCCACCAATCTTTGCCAAGTGGCGCCACCTTCGGTTCGAACCGGAATTGTTCGCTTTTGCGGCGAACCGGTGGCCCGTCGAGTTTGGGGGGCATCTCGCCGGGGTAGGCCGATGGCATGGCACCGAGAGAGTTTCCAACCGAGCCGATCGAGGAATGGACGGACCAGGAATTACTGGATCAGTACCGGTTCGTCAGCACTGAGCTGGCCGACGCCGAAGCCGGGAACAGTGACGAAGACAACCAACCCAAGGATGTGATCCTCGAAGAGATCCGTCGACGCGGCCTTCATATCGACGAGCGTCTGCAGCGTTAGATGACCTATCCCGACGATCCCCTG
>DATEDN010000042.1:0-2148 GCA_035281645.1 Acidimicrobiia bacterium
GTGGTGGTCTACGACCTCATCGACGACTGGAGCGATTCGGCTCTCGGAGGTTCTTGGTACCAGGCGCGGGTCGAATCAGCTTTGATCGATAGAGCCGATCACCTGATCGCTTCAGCTCCCTCGTTGGTCAAATCGCTCGAGGCGCGCGCAGGACGGCAAGTGACACTCGTCCCCAACGCAGTCAACGCTCGGCTCTTCGATTATCGCCGCACGTGGTCGCGACCGACCGACCTCCCAGACGGCCCGATCTTCGAATACCACGGTTCGCTCTATGGCGATTGGTTCGACTGGAAGGCAGTTGGCCGGGTGGCCGAAGCCTTCCCCGACGCCTCGGTGGTCCTAGTTGGTGATCGGCCACCCCAGCGCCCGGTGCTTCCCGACAATGTTTATTTGCTCGGGCTCAGACCCCAGACCGATCTCGCGGCCTATCTTGCCCACACCGAGGTGGCCCTGATTCCGTTCGCCCTGACAGACACCACCCACGCCGTCAGCCCCCTCAAGGTTTACGAGTATCTGGCGATGGGAGTCCGCGTGGCCGCACCTCCTCTGGAGCCCCTTATCGGGCTCGAGGGGGTCTATCTCAACGAGGACCTGGTGACAGCTGTGAAGGCCGCTCGGTCTGGTGCTCGCCCCGATCCCGAGTCGATCTTGAAGAGCCATAGTTGGACGGCCCGAGTGGCGACCTTGTTTGATGTTCTTGGCTGGGAGACAGGGCAGGCGGAGATAGAACCGGTGCGTGTAGTCGCCCGTCCCGTGCGTCATTACCCCCCCGACCAGCGCCTCCTTACCCGATGAGCAAGTCAGCCAGCGCATCGAGGTCAGGAGCCACCAGGGTTGGCGGTGGCTCCGGCAAGGCCCAAACACTTCCGGCGCGGGCGAGGAAGGCCCCGGGCATACCAACCGCCTGAGCGCCGAGGATGTCCCAATCGTGAGCGGCGATGAGAAGGCCCGCGCCGAGATCAATCTCCAAAAGCTGGGCCGCCCTCTTGTACACCTCCGGTGCTGGCTTGAAGAGCCGCACCTCCTCGACAGAGATCATGCGCTCGAAAAAGCTCTCCAGCCCGGCATTGCGCATTTGCGCCGCCACTGCCTCGTTAGAGCTATTGGTGAGGGTGGCCATCCGAAATCCGGCCGCCTGCAGGCGTCGCAGCGCCCCCGGCACTTCGGGATGAGGTGGCAACGAGAGCATCTTCGCCACAATCTCTTTCGCGGTCTCGTCGGGCAACACCAGTCCCCTCCGCCTCGCCATATTGACGAGGGTGTCGATGCCTATGGCTCCGAAGCTCCGATAGCCGTAGGTGTAGTTGGCCACCACCGAACTGTGAAGCAGCCGGGCAAACCACTCCCCTCGAGCTGACGGCGAGCCCAGAGCCGCGACCAACGCGGGGTCCAAGCCCGCCATGTCGAGCAGCGTCTCATTGACGTCGAAGAGAAGCGCGAGAGGTCTCGACATAGAAGCGTGCCCGATTACTGGGCACCGCGACCGGTGAGCACGGTGAGGATCGTCTTCATGATGATCGAAAAGTCGAGCCACGGAGACATGTGGCGCACGTAGTAGAGGTCGTAGGTGAGCTTCTCGATCGTGTCTGAGAGATCGTCGGCGTAGCCGTGGTGGACCTGGGCCCAGCCGGTGATCCCGGGACGCACCAAGTGTCGGTAGCGGTAGAAAGGGATGATCGACTCGAACTGCCGGGTGAAGGCAACTTGCTCCGCCCGCGGTCCCACCAGCGCTACCTCTCCTCGCAATACGTTCCACAGCTGCGGAATTTCGTCGAGTCGCGTCGACCGCAGGAACCGCCCCACTTTGGTGATGCGCGGGTCGTCGGGCTGGGTGAACTGGGGCCCGTCGTCCTCGGCGCCGTCAACCATGGTCCTGAACTTGTACATCGTGAAAGGCTTGTCGTTGAGACCGGTCCGGACCTGGCGGAAGATGGCGCTGCCATGCGAATCGCTCCGCACGAGCACCCAGGTGATCCCGGCCAACACCAGCCAGAGCGGCGACGTTGCCAGAACGAGCACCGTCTCGACAAAGCGCTTGAAGGGAACATAAGGGGCTCGTTGTTCGAGGGGAACGCTGATCTCCCAACCCTCGGCCAGGTGCACAAGCGCCACCCGACCAAGATGATCCTCGTAGACAGTGCTGAGCGC